>OMVV01000002.1 GCA_900314585.1 uncultured Erysipelotrichaceae bacterium | reverse complement strand
TAATTGAAGCTAAAATCTCTATTTTTAAAAAAAGCAAAGCTTTTGCTTCTTTTTGTCGTATCTTTTTATAAAAATTTATAAGATAATAGTTGTATGAAAAAGAATTTTCTTTTTATCGACGGTTTTATCTTAAAGCTTGTAGCTTTTTTCTTGATGACTTTAGATCACATCGGCATCTTCTTAGAAGCAATGGAATCTGAAAGCGCAGTTTTGACTGGCGAAATATTCCGCTTATTTGGTCGCTTTGCTTTCCCATTATTTGTTTTGATGCTTGTTGAAGGTGTTCGTCACACGAAAAGCTTTGCAAAATACGCGTTAAGACTAGGAATTGTTGCTTCAATCATATTGTTCGCTCAAGTAATTATTTACTTCTTCTTTGATAATGCTGTCGATGGAGCGTTTTCTCCACTACTTGATTTACTTTGCTATGGAACGTTCCTATATCTACTTTCAAGAAAAGATAAATTCTCATTCCTAGCAATTATTCCATTCACTCTTGTTGTTGGTTCATTTGTCGCGACTGCGATTGAACAGGCAAACGACATCAATATTTTATGGTTCCCAGTATTCCTTAGAAGTGGTTATTCAATCTTTGGTCTAATTATGGCAGTCATAATGTATTATTCCTACCCACTTCTTAAGAAGTTTTTTGAATCATATCATATGGACGTTAAAGATTATGAAAAAACTCAAACATTCCAATTCTCACTTAATGTTGCATATTCATTCGCAATCTTCTTCGCGGTTGTTGTCATCTATTTCCTCGCAAAAATTCCAGGTTGCGACTTATATGGTGTTAACCAAGAAATCTATTCTGAAACCTGGGCATTAGCTTCAATTCTCATTGTCTTATTCTATACAGGTAGACGCGGCTATAATGCGAAGTGGTTTCAATATGCATCATATTTGTATTTCCCAGTTCATTTAGTTATTATCTATTTGATTTTCACATTAGTTACAGGAGTCTAATTATGATTAAACACATCGAATCAGTTAACCAATTCAATCAAGAAATCGCCAGAGGAACAGTCCTTGTCGACTTCTTCGCCACATGGTGTGGACCATGCCAAATGCTCGCTCCACATCTTGAAGATTTATCAAAGCAAACTGGCGTTACAATTTTAAAGATTGATGTTGATGAATTAAGCGATATCGCTCGTCAATTTAGAGTGATGTCAATTCCAACTCTCATCGTCTTTAAAGATGGCAAGATGATCAAAAGAGAAATGGGCTATATGCCACTTGAAAGATTAAAAGCCCTTATTTCCTAATTTGTTATCTTTATTTTTAAAATAACATGTGTTAATATTTCTCTCGCTTGGATGGATCATTGGTCTATCGGCTATGATGCCTCCCTGTCACGGAGGCGAGACGAGTTCGACTCTCGTATGATCCGCCATCAAGCAGGCGTAGTTCAGTGGTAGAACATCAGCCTTCCAAGCTGATTATGCGGGTTCGATTCCCGTCGCCTGCTCCATTTTCAAAGAAAATGTTCCTGCATTAGGAACTTTTTTATTACTTATAAATAATTGACACACATTATTAATGTGCTAATTTATTTAGTATGTACGCAGAAATAATGTCGATCGTCACATATCTAATTATTGCTGGTGTAGTTGTCTTTGCTTCAATGAAGCTCAGCGACTATGTTGACTTGTTGGATAAGAAGACCAATCTTTCAGGAGCTTTGCTTGGTGGCATTCTTTTAGCTGCCGTCACTTCACTTCCTGAATTATTCACTTCACTATCATCGACATTGTTCATTCATAAGAATTCTTATGTTGTTGGCAATATCCTAGGTTCAAACGTCTTCAATATGTGTTTGTTCTTAGTGCCATACACATTCTTCTTTGTAAAACTCGCAACTTCTAAAGTTAATAAATCTCATCTCTTCAGTATGGTGTTTATTGGTTTACTTTATATTTCCGTCACAGTTGCAGGATTTGTCTTTAACTTCAATCATATTCTTTGGGGTTGGTTTAACCCAATATCCATCCTCATTGTTGTAATATACGCTTTATCGATTCTCAAGACTCCAAAAATTGAGGAAGGTGAAGATAGAGAAGAAGACACTTCTAAGTTAACTGTTAAACAAATTGCGGTTTTATTCACTTTATTTGCAGTGTTATTAATCGCAATGTCTGTTGGTATCACCTATCACACAAACTGGATTGTTAATACCTTTGGATTTGGTGAAACCTTTGGTGGCGCCCTATTCCTTGGTGTTGCAACTTCTCTTCCGGAACTTACATCCACAATTAACTTATGTAAGAAGAAAAACTTCGATGCGGCTTATGGCAATATCTTAGGTAGCTGTGTTTTTAACTTTGTCATTCTTTCATTAGCGGACTTACTTTCGTTTAATTGTCCTGTCCCACTTTATCAAATGGATCAATCAGCATTCTTGCTCATCATCACTGGTGCGTTTTCAATGCTCGTGTTTCTTCCAACTCTTCTACTTTCATTTAAAGGAAAAGTCAAAAATAACGTCAAATTCCGAATATTATTCTTATGTTCCGCAATTTTAATCGTTGGTTCATATTTAACTTTCTTAGTGCTTTCAAATATCAATTTGGGAATAGAATTTGCCCCATTTAGAGTAGGAGAATAGTTATGTTTGAACTTGTCGTTGCCACTAATAACGCTCATAAAGTCAAAGAATATCAAGAGATGTTTTTAGGCTATAACATTAAGTTTTATTCAATGAAAGATTTAGGCATTAAATGTGATCCTGCTGAAGATGGCACAACTTATGAAGAGAATTCTTTAATTAAGGCGAGTGCATTAGCAAAACTCACTAAGCTTCCAGTTATTGCTGATGACTCTGGACTTAACGTAATTGCCCTAGATAACTTCCCTGGCATCTATTCATCTCGATATGCTGATTCTTTCGGAGGAAACAAAGTTGCTAACCTCGAATTAATCAAAAAATTAAAACCATATAAAGATAAAAGTGCGTTCTTCGCTTGCCTAATTACATTAATGAATGTCGAAGATAAACCAGTTCAATTTAAAGGTATCTGCAAAGGTAGAATTCTTGATGAGCCAGTTGGTGAAGGTGGCTTCGGCTACGACCCAATCTTCTATAGCGATGAAGCTAAGATGGCGTTTGGTATCGCTCCTGCGGAAGTCAAAAATAAATACTCACACCGTGCGAAAGCCGTTGAGCAATTAATCAAATATCTAAAAAACAAGGAACTAATTTAGTTCCTTTTATTTTGCGAAATAGGTGAACACAAAGCCCATTATAATTAAGAACTGGGCAATTAGATATGTACCCATGACATAAAAGTCATATCTTTTGAATTTCTTAATAAACTTCGTATATGTAATTGTTAAATCGGAAGTTAAGAAGAACACCACTCCAATAAGAGATATAAACATGAAGTACTGCACATGAGCAGTAAAGTAAGTAAAGATTGGTACTAATGTAATTAGAGGTGATAAATATAGACCAATCCCAATATCTTCACCTGTGTTAGGCGTTAGCTTTGGACCAATAAAGAAACCAAAGACCACTACCATAACTACATAAGTCGCCGCCATAACGACAATCATGTATAAAGGAATTGGATCTGGATCAAGACGAATAAATCCTTCTAAAGCGTAGGCAACAAATCCTAAGAAGAAAGCAAAGGCGCCTAGATAGAAGAACTTCTTGTTTGGAAGAATAACAAAGATATCGCCTAGCATTCCTAAAAATGTCGCGACATATAATGCTGGATGATTAGGTAAAGTCACCGCCACAAAAGCAGTTAATAAACCTAAACAAAATGGTTTTTCAATTCGACGATATTTTTCTTTCTCTAAAAAAGCAAAAACAAGTTGAATAATTGAAGCGACTATAAATAGAGCAAGCAAAATATAGCTCGCTACTGATAACTTAGAAAAGGCATCAACTAGCATAATAAATCTTTCTTATTTTTATTATACATTGTTATTTGAATAATGATATAATCTACTTCACTGGAGCAGTACCCAAGAGGCTGAAGGGGACGGTTTGCTAAACCGTTAGATCGGGTTTACTGGTGCGAGGGTTCGAACCCCTCCTGCTCCGCCACTAGAAATAAAAAAGCTCCCAGAAACTGAAGTGAACCCCAAAATGGACACACTTCAAACACTGTTGGGAGCTTTTGTTTTGGATTTATTTAGAAGACAAAGTCGACTTTTTCTACTCCATCACCATAAATGGTTTTGAAGTCATTTTTCATCGAAATGATTTGATAGCCGGCTTTTTCCCAAAGAGCTTGTCGACGAGCGCCTTCTATTAAATTAGCGTGATCTCGAACATCATCATCAGCGACAAGCATGAAAGCTTTGCTCTTATATTGTTGGTTACTCATACAGTAATTGTGCATCGCACAGTCACCGCTGGAGTTACCAAATGAAAGAACTGGGACCTTACCAATTTCTTGTTCGATTTGTTTAACTTTGTTAGTTTTTAAATTTTTGATCAACAAGTTGTCGGTTCTAACTAAATATTCATCAACACCCATTGTGTAATCGACACCTTCGCCTTCTTGACTAGACGCTTTAAGTTCGACGTCCATTCCAATCACGCGATTAGATGGAATACCAAGTCCTTCAGTAAGTGAACGACAGATGAATCGATCTGAGCCAGACACCACATAATATGTGAAGTCGTATTCTTCTAAATAATCAAAGACTTCTAACATTGGTTTATAGAAACTTGTTAAATATGTCATACCAGTAAAACCATATGGAGCTTGTTTCGCGAAGTCTTTAACATATTTGTCAAATTCAGCGACCGACATTCCTGAATACGCTTTTGCAGCAGCATACGCGTGCACCATATCAAAATGATCTGGAAGTTTAACTCCATATCTAACGAAGTCACGGATGTTTTGGGCAGCTGAAACAACACTTGGATCTTTTTCAGTGTATGTTGGATCGTCTAAACCACGATATTCAAGTAAGTTATATTCAAAATAAGTTGGATAAAGTTCCCCAAGAAAAGTGCCATCCATATCAAAGGTCGCAATACGGTCTTCCTTAGGAATGTAATATTTGGAATTGATGTTTGTCACTTCTTTAACGTAAGTTTTTAACTCGTTAAGCGCACTACAATCATTCCAGGATTTGAAATACTTTGGATCAGCACAAGACGTAAGTGATATCAAACTAGATCCGCTTGCTAAAACTAAGGCTACTATTCTTTTCATTTTTGTTCTCCTTCATTTGGTTTTATTATAACTTCTGATTCACCAGAATCATTTTTCTTTTTAAATTTGATGTTCACAAGTAAGTTCATAAGAATACCTGCGACAAACGCACAAGCAATCGGTGAAAATTCAACATGGTTAATGCGTACAACTAGTCCACCAACACCAGTAATAAAGATGGTTGAAGCAACAATGATATTCTTTTGATTGCCTAAATCAACTTTCTTTAACATCTGGAAACCACTTAAGGCAATAAAGCCGTATAATGCGATTGAAATACCTCCAACCACACAAGGCGGAATCGTTGAGGCTACAGTCATAAATGGACCAAAGAATGAAATGATGATCGCAAAGAAAGACGCCACAATGATTGTGATAATTGAAGCGTTCTTTGAAAAAGCAACGCAAGAAACTGATTCACCATAGGTGGTATTTGGACATCCACCAAAGAAAGCACCAACCATTGAACCAAGTCCATCACCAAGCAAGGTGTGTGATAAACCAGGATCTTCTAATAAGTTCGTATTAATAATGTAGGAAATGTTTTTATGATCCGCGACATGCTCTGAAAATACCGCAAACGCAATTGGAACATATGAAACAGCAATCAATCCAAAGTAGGACCAGAATTGATTAGCACTAGTAAAATCTCCAAAGCCCTTAATTGCTTTTAAAAAAGCAAATTCAGGAACCCAAGAAATATTCTTAAATGGTTCAAAGCTCACGATCATAAGTTCAGGAGTGTTACTTCCCATGCCAATCAAAGTGAGGATAACTGCAAATAAATAACCAGAGCCGATACCAATCACAAATGGAATTAGCTTAACCATTTTCTTGCCATAAACTGAACAAATCGCGACCACGATTAAAGTGATAAGACCACACGCTAAACAAATATATGGATTAGCAGAGACACTGCCATCAGCAAGAGTTGCACCTAAAGAAAGATTCACTACTGCATTTGGAGCGAGAGTCAAAGCGATGATAACAACCGTTGGGCCAACGATGACTGGTGGCATCACTTTTTCAACCCAATTTGTGCCAGTAAATTTGACAATGATTGAAAGGATTAAATAGACAATTCCGGCGAGAAATGCGCCGATAATGACACCAATATAGCCAATTGAGGCAGTTGCTGCACCGGCAAAAGCTGCACTCATTGAACCAAGGAAAGTAAATGATGATCCTAAGAACACCGGGCTTTTGAATTTGGTACAAATCAAATAGATAAGCGTGCCAACGGCCGCCCCAAAAAGAGCCGCGGATTGACTCATGCCATTTCCAACAATAAGAGGTAACGTAATCGTCCCAGCGATAATTGCTAAAACTTGTTGAACAGCAAAAAGAACCGTCTTTAAAGGCGAAGGACGATCTTTAACTTTATATAATAACTCCATAATTTATTTCCAAGATAACGACGAATAGTTATGAATAACTAGACCACCATTATACTTCAAATCATATGTTTGTTTAATCTTATTATTCCAATCAGCGCTGCTCACTGTTGTTCCACTTGGGAATTCAACGATAACATAATTCATATTCACACCGAGATTAAGTCCAATTGCATCGTGGTCAACTGCAAAAGCTTTCCATGCTCCATCAGTGTTATTTGTCCATGCCCACGCTAAATATGATTTAGTCGCATCAGCACCTTTAATGACAATATTTGAATCATAAGTAACATCACCAAAATCTAAATCTTTCGCGAGTTCCTTTGGAAGAATGATACACGCATCATTTGTAAACGTAACATTTGCGGTCTCACTACTGACAGTGACATCTTTCATTGAGATGATGTCCGTATAAACACCATTTGCAAGACCTTTAATTTCAACATTCGCTGATTCACTTGAACCAAAGTTAACGATCGTCGCGCCACCACTTTCACCAGCACCTCTAACATTGACAAAGCAATTGTTGTTTGTAGAGATGCTTTCATCTTGATCAACATAAAGTTGATGGAAAACGTTAACGGAAGCAATCTCACGATTCTTCCAACCACCATAATCATCAATAGAACAGATGGTCACACCCATATTGCTTGGACGAGCAAAATAAAGTGAAGCAGCATCTTTTCTTGATGTTTGAATGATATAAGCTTTGTTAATTTCACTACTTGGGAACGAGGTTGTTAAATCATAGCCAGATGTATTCGCATATGTATCATGAGATTCAGCCCATAAAACTAAGTGATCAGGATTTTCACCAGTATCATAGGTGGTTTTAATTCCACCAAGATTATTGTTATGAACCGCTTGAATGATTGATGTTCCTTGTTTGTTATCAACAATCGACATCATCTTTGTGTATGAAGAGAAACTTCGTCCTGCTCCGCATGTATTAAGGATTTCTCCATAATAATAAGGAGTTGCATATCCTTTTTCTTTTGCGTATGCAGTCGTGCCGTCTAAAACAGTGGGCCAGAAATCAGAACGATAATCTCCATCATCTGGAGTTTCGATGTGTTTCGCCGCATCAAAGCGGAAGCCGGAGACACCGCAATCAAGATAATCCTTTAGCATTGCTAAAACATCATTTTGCACTTGTTTATTCGATGTATCTAAATCAGGTAACCCAATATGACCTTGGACAACGCTTTGTCCGTTATTGTCATCGGTCTTAATTCCTAAGGTGTGTAATGGATATTTAATATAAACTTGATCGTTATACTCGTTAGGGTTATTGCTTGAACTCGCTAAATGGTTCGCGACAATATCCATAACAATCTTGATATCGTATTTCTTTGCTTCGTTACATAAAGACACGAGATCTTCTTTTGTACCTAAGAACGATTCATTTCCTTCAGAAATCTTAAAGCCAAGTGGTTGATATAGTTTCCACCATTGGGATGAAGTGGATTCAGAGGACCAATTGTTTCCATCAAGTTTAGGTTGAAGAGGTGATAATTGCACCGCTCCATAGCCAGCTTTTTTAATTGAGTCTAAGCGAGCTTTAACATCGTTAACTTTCCAGTTCCACGCATGTAAGATTGGAACATCTTGAATTGAATCAACATTGTGAAAAATTTCTTCACTTGATGAAGTGGATTCATTTATAGAGGTAATTACTCCAGTGCCAGGAACATATCCGCCACCGCTTTCTTCTTCACCTTCTCCTGAACAAGCAGTCAAAGGAAGAACTAGAAGAAATAATAATTTCACAAACTTCATAAAACTATTATATGTCTATTAATAATATAAACAACAAAAAAGGATGGTTATCCATCCTCAATTTATATTTAACTTATCTAATTAATATCGATCCAGAGGTGATAGTGAGGTTTATTAATGCATGAGCCTCACCATAGTTATATCGATCATTCACAACCATATACGGTTGAATTGAGTCAAATGAGCCAGAAGTCTTTTCGACTTTGAAGCTCGCTCCACAAGATGGAACAGTTAAATCGATATTTCCAGAAGTTAATGAAATATTCATTTCATCTAGATAAACAAGATTCATTAAAACTGAACCAGAAGTTCCAGAGAAGTTTGCCTTTAAAGCAGAAAGGGAACCCACCATAAGTTGACCAGAAGTCATTGAAACATTGACATTGCTCGCTTCAATTTTATTGATGTCGGTTGTGCCACTGGTGATGGACATTGCTAAATTGGTTGCAGAAATACTTGTTAAAGCAATCTTGCCACTAGTGAGTCCAATCGACGCGTTAAATGCGTTAATATTCTCCGCATTAAATTGGCCAGAAGTCATATCCACCGCTAAGTTAGTAACACTTGGATAAGTGATTGTTAACTTTTTAGTTAATTGACCAGCGCGATAAGTTACTCCACTAGCCATAAACTGAACATTTAAGGTGTTATCTTCAAAGTAGGAATGAACTTGATATCTACTGTCAAAATCACCTTCTTCAATAACTGAAATATTACTCGCAGTTGGATCTTCCACTAAAGTGAGTTCACCGCTTTGATAATTAACATTTAAAGTTGTCAAGGTGCCTTCATAGACTTGGTTACCAGAGACATACTTTTCTTGATTTGGATAAACTGATGAAGTTGAGCATCCGCTTAGTGAAATTATAAAAACTGGAAGAAGCAAAGCTTTTAATAATCTATTCATTACTATTTCTCCTCAAAGTGAATGATATTTTTAATTAAGTTAACACTTATATAATAAAGTGGAATTGCAAAGAAGATAACCCACATTGGGTGCCACAAGTTCGCCTCAAGCCCTGGGAACGCCATACACACAAAGAAGAATGTGAATAAAACAATAAATGGCATATTAACTTCACTCGCGTTACGTTTATGAATTGCTCTAGCAAATGAGCAAATAATTTCTGGAACGAAGAAAAGTGTCCATGCCCAATACCATGCGCCTAATAATGAACCAAGCAAGAAGAAGGCTACTAAAGAAACGATTCCAAGTCCTCCTTCAATAATGCCGATGATCTTCAAGGTTTTATCTAGATGATGTCTTTTGACTTCTTTACCATCTTTGTCAAAACCATGAATTCCATCATTATCCACCACTAAGGTTGATCCATCATCATCGGTGAGTCTAACGCCTTTATCATCGATATCGATTCTTGAACCATCTTTATCAGAAATATGCACACCTGCGCTTTCATCTTTTTTAACTTGTTCTTTAACGATGGTATCGACATCTTCATCGGTAGAAAGAAGTTCATCAAGACTTACACCATAGAGTTTGGCTAAACAAATAAGATTATCGGTATCAGGAGAAGCTTCAGCTCTTTCCCACTTGCTTACTGCTTGACGAGATAAGCCAAGTTTATCCGCTAATTCTTCTTGTGAATAGCCGTATTTCTTTCTTAATTTAATTAATCGATCTGCAATTTCAATAGTCATATTTTTTGCCTCCAATCATTTTGACGATACTAATCTAGCATCTATTGTTTGGTTGCCACCACCAACTGTAGTTTGAATGATGTCAACTATTGGTTGCATCAAGCATTAACTATCATAGCACTTATTTTTAATAAATAGTTAAGTTTTAGCGATATTTTTAACAAAAAAGCCAACCCTTTCGAGTTGGCTATTCAGATTTAGTTAAAGATTAGTTTTGCTCTTTACGTTTGAGGAAAACATAACCAGCGACCGCACTTACAGCGATAACTGAAACCACAACAATAATTGCAATGGTTGGAGTGTCGGTACTTGCCATACCGATACTGATCACTCTGCTTGATGAAGAGATAGATGGATATTTCTTAACAAGTGAATCTTTAATTGCTGAAAGGGAAACTTCACCAGTATGAGTGTTATTTAATTCTGGTTGATCGTATGTGACGATGCCAGAGCCTTCGACTGAGCTAGCAACACCACTACCATAATTTGTGTCTAAATTATTGTAGGTGCTAACAAAGTTTGAAGCTTGAGATTGACTCATCGCACAAATTGACTTTGTAAATGATCTTCCACCATAGATGTATGAACCCATCTTGCTTTGAGTGTCGACTAAGAAGCTAGCAACAACACCATAAGTTTCTGCGCTGACACCATAGAAATAAACTTGTCCGTTCACTGGACGGAGATCACCGGTCTTGGCCGAGTTGTTGTTAAATTGAACATAAGCAACGCTGCCAGAAATTGTGTATTTGTAAATGTGAAGTCCAGAATATTCGGTTTCGCCGACATAAGCTTTTAGTCTTAAGCCAGTGTCGATCATCGCGCTACCTGGATATGTTGAGGAGGCTGTTCCACCCCAATAGTGAACATAGACATTTCCGGACGAATGCCAAGAATGGCCGTCAACGAAATAGAGAGTTGGATTTACAACATTGTCGGTAATCTCACCAATTTCATATGGAGTAGCAGCGAAGTATTTGACGCCGCCAGATTCACTAACATAACCAATTGATTTGATTTGATATTCGTAGCCCGGTTTAAAACCACCACTAATCCAAATGTAGCCATTATCATACTGATATTGCCACCATTGACCAGATTGGCTGAAGAAACAACCCATCTTGTCATAGGTGCTTCCAGAGGAAATATCTCTAACGTATTTTCCTAAGGATTGATTGTACTTGGCATTAGAAGAGGATAAAACTGCTGCACCAGAAGGTTGGTCGGTACCTAAACGAACGTAATCAATATTGCCCCAGTCTAAATCAACATAAACACGGATTGTTGAACTATAATCAGCGTTAACGTTTTTAGCAGATTCAGGTTTGTTTGCAAAAGCAGCCACACCGCCAACAGCGACAGAAAGAGCTAAGCCTAAGGATGCAAAGATTGTTTTTAATTTCATAAGAGCGACCTCTTTTCTAATCCTGAGCAAGCGATTAATTGCTAAGCAGAATATGAATATTCGCTTATTTGTCTATAAATTATCGGTTTTATTTCATAAATGCAAATAAAATTTTTAATAAGGTGCCAAGGATAGTTTACAAAAGAAAAAAGATAACTATGTTATCCTTTTCCATAAATAATTTGTTATTTTATCTCTTTTTGATAGCCATCAAAGGCATCTATCGCGTTAGCTAAGAAGAAGGAAGCGACCGCTAAAAAGTCAAATCCATGAGCTTTTCCTTCACCACGATAATGCTTCACAATTGCGACGTTATACCATTGTAAAGAGACGTATATTCTCCATAAATAATAACGTTTAATTTCATCGACGGATGGTTTGGAAAAATAGTAATCAAGCAGTTTTCTTCCTTCCGCCACTAATCCATTACCAAATGTCGCGATATCATAGATTGGATCGTTATTGCCAACGAACTCAAAATCGATGAGGAAATACTCATCATTTTTACTTCTAACGATATTCGATTTTTGTCCATCGTTGTGACATAACACTTTCTGTTGTGATTCAAGATAACTTCTATTTTTAAATAGAAAATCTCTTAATTTGACATATTCTGGATCAAGTTTATCTTGATATTGTTTGGCCTCAAATTCGTATTCTTTTTCGAAGCGAACAAACGGATTATAATCTTGCTTTGATAAAGTCTTTGAAGAATGAAGTTTTTTGAATAACGAAGCAACTTTTTGATAGTCGAATTCTTTAATGTTATTCAAAGAATCGCCTTCAATATATTCGTTAATCTTAATTCCTTTATCAGTGTCAAAATAAACATTCTTAGAAGTAATGCCAAGTTTATAGATGATATCAAGATGTTCCTTTTCTAAAGGACGGTCCACCATTTCATTAGCTTGTTCAGTGGAAATATAAAGAACATATCTTTTATTAGACTTATCTTTGATAATATAGGAAATATTCATCATCCCTCCAACAAGTGGGCGTTCGATGCTCGCTCCATCGTTAAAGACGGATGATAAAAGAGAATTAATTTGTTCGGTAGTCATGAACAATATTATAAGTATTCTTTGATTATTTGCAATATAAGAAAAGGCCTCTCGACTAGAAGAGAGACCTTATCAATTATTCTTTTATAAATGTATATGGAGTTGCAACTGTTGAACCATCGGCTTTACAAAGTTGAATGGACAATGTGTTCTCATTCACAAACACACCAGTATTATTTATGTTTCCTGGTTCGGAACCAGTGAATAATCTATATCCGCTTGCGGCACCTGTAATGTCTCCACTAACTAGCGTTAGATTTAACTTATCGCCATTAATTGAATAGGTGAAGTGGACAACATCTTTAACAGTTGTGCCACTCGCATTTACCGTTGTACGAGTATACACGCCTGTATTATCTTCGTTTGATAAGGAGATCGTGTATTTGTTGTAATAAGCCGGATTGCTCATTGGTACAACTAAACTATAAACAAGAGAAGTTTGTTCTTCTTCTCCACCTCCGCCACTACTTTCTTGAGTGACGAAACTAACTGTTACATTGCTGCTTGGCATGGTGAATGAATATGAATCACCATTTTGAGTGACAACAACAGATGGGTTAGTTGAAACTGAAACAATTTCATAACCGTCTTCGACAGCAGGAGTAAAGTTAACGGTTTGACCTGCACTTACTGCGCTTAAATCAACGTGGCTGACACTTGAAATATGATCGTTATTTGCAAAGGAAACAGAGTATGTATCCACGACAGGTGGAGGAGTGACGCCACTCTCTTTACTTGTTAAAGTAACGATGGCATCTTGATCTGGCATATTAAACGCAAACGAATTTGGAACCAATATATTTTGATGGAAATCAGTTCCGGCAACATCGATATCATATGTGTTGATTTCATAACCATCTTCAAAGTTAACAGAGAAGGTTACTTTGGTGCCTTCTGCAACTGCATCTTTATCGATACCATAGGTAGCAGTGTTCACACTGACGATGTGATCATCAGTTATAAATGTAATCTTGTGAGTCGCACTTACAGGTGCGGTTTTCGATGTAACGTTAATAACGACATCTTTATCGACCATCGTAAAGGTGTATTGATTACCAACTTTGTTGATCATAACATCATCGGATGTAACTTGATCAACTTCATAGCCATTTTCACATGATGGAGCGAAACTCACAATCTCGCCAACTTCGACTTCCGAGAAGTCTTGGGTCGAGACAATCGCTAAAACGTGACTATCTTTGTTAAAGGTTACTGAATGAGTTGGGGTTGGTGGGACTTCGGAGAACACTAAGTTAACCGTGACGTCAAAGTCAGACATCATGAATGAGAAATCTGGTTCAGTGAAATCGAAATCGTGTTCATTGAAATATTCCATAAAGACTGAATCATCGAAATATTCCGAAGGGAATCCAAATCCACAATAGTTATAGCCATCTTTAGCGACGACGCTGATATTGGCGACTTCGTTAATGGCGGCAGAACTTGGAAGGGTTGAATTATCTAAATCCAACGCGTCGATTGGGTTTCCACCTTCATCAACAACGTTATAAGAAATTGTGTGATCGCCTTCGCCCATAACCGTGATGTTATAGCTTGCTTGACGGGTTATACCGTTTTCACGGTATTTAACGACAACTTCTTTTTCACCACTACTTGACATATCCGGAGTGGAAACACTTGTTGGGGTAACTACCGCTTGTTCGGTATTGGAATATTTTGCAGTGACAACTAAGTTGTCGTAGTTAAATGTATCACCAACATCAAATGTCTTTTGAACAGCAGATGTATTAAGTGAAATTGATTTTAAGACTCTGGTAACTGGTCCATCTGGATCAACTGGAAGAGCATCATAATCATAGATTTGATATCTAATTTGAACATTAGCGGTTGTAATGTAATCTGGATCAGAGATCCATACTTTGGATGGAGCGTTAGTTGCACTATTAGGATTTTCACAGATGATTGCCCCCCCTTGCATCTTGGTGGTTAATGTAAATCCACGTGTCGCTAAAAGTGAAACATATGCATTAGCATCCGCTTTCGCATCTTCAACACTGCTATATTTGATATCAAAGAAGTTTCCATTCTTACCAGCGGTTATAAAGACGCAACCACCATAAAGTTGATTATAGGCTTCGGTTCGATCTCTAAAACCATAAACAGAAGTTGATTTTCCTTCTGGATAAAGCGGGACATAACGACGTAAATCGTTTTTAACGATATATTCGTTTAGTTTCTCGACTGTATCGACATCACTAGAGATATCGTAATGGAATTCAACTTCGAAGATACCGTTTGGATTATAGTAGCCAGTGTTATGGATTTGACCAGCTTCTTGATATGAAGGATCAGTGTAATATAAATTGATTGAATAATTATCCACTGAAGATGTTTCTTCAACGACAACACTCTTTTTATATTGATAAGATGAATCTGGGACAAGTTCGAAGCCTTCTAAAAGAAGAGCCGTTCCAAATTCGGCACGCTTATCTCCACACGCTAAATCGGATAAGAAGAAGTGCATGCCATCATAATGTTGGGTTTCACCACCTTCATGCATTTCAAAAGTATAGGTAGCACCATTTAAAAATGGTGGGACATATTCATTAAAATATGGATTGAATAAACTTTCGACATAATCGCCATAACTTGTTGGGGCGATATATGTTGTAGTTGGGTTTTCAATATAAGCACTGATAACTGAGTTTTCAGTTGTGCCTAAATTATAAATAACAAATGAAGCGTGGGCAGGATAGAAATTCATGTCATAGACGATTTGGAAATCAGCGCTGACATAGAATTCATCATTGCTATCAGAGACGCTTAAATAAATCTTTTCAGGTGCGATGACATTCATCAAATTATAGCCAGTGTGGTTCATCGCGACCGCAATCGCCACATCATTACTGATTTCAAATTGATTTGGAGAATCATTAACTTGGGTATAACTGGCTTTAAGAATTTGTTCAAGTGAGATTGGAACAAGTTCAGAGACCACTGCTTCCACGTTGGTGGATAAGAAGTCACCGGCTGAGATTGCGCTCTCATCACTAAGTTGTTCAAATTCAACGAAGCCTTGGTTCTTTTGATAGATATAACCAGTATTCTTGCCATAGCCATTCTTAGAATAGAATGCTTTGTCATCAATGTTATAGAAAGTTTGAGTTAAAACATCGGTTGGTTCAGCCTCATCATAAGATGTCATTGAAACAGTGTAGTTATGATTTGTTTGAACATTACTGACAAAAGCATCCATCTTTGCTTTCAAAGCAACTGGATCAACTCCTGGAGTGGACTTTGCTAAAACAAGAACTGAACAAATATCATATTTACCCGGATCATATGTTGATGTTGCTTGGATCAAGGCAACAGAGTTAACTGTGGCGTCCTCTGCAACAGAAATTTGACCATTAGTAACACTAACTTTTGGATTGTTTGATGTCCAATTTAGAGTTGTTGGCGCACCGTTTATAGCATCAACTGTCGCACTGATAGTGAAACTACCACCGACTTCGATCTGAAGGTTATGTTCACTTAAAGTGACACTATTGACGCTTGGGGTGACAGGTGGGCTAACAACAACCACTGAACAAGTTGCAAACTTAGTTGCATCTTGATTTGATGTAGCAACGATAACTGCTGATGAGCCAACGCTTGCTGCGTTAGAAACAAATACCTTTCCCGCACTTGTAACATCGATCTCTTCAGAGTTGCTGCTCCAGGTAACACTACTATCATAATCACCAGTACCAGCGACAGTTGCAACTAAAGTTGCAGTCTCGCCTTTTTTAAGACTTAAACTAGATTTGTTTAAAGTTACTGAGGTAATTGATGAATTTGAAGCAGGTTCACCACTTGTTGTTGGAGTGGGTTCACTGCTTGATGAAGTAGATGTACCAGAAGGTTTAGAAGAACCTCCGTTATTGAAACAGCCTGAAAGAGGAAGTGCTAAAGCGAGGAATAACGGCAATACTTTTCGCATCTTCATAATCTTGGTCTCCTATATTAACTTACTAAATTGAATGTAAATGTATCGTAAACTTCGTAGCTATGAGATTGGTCATAGACATTAACAGTAAATGATGCACGGTTGCTCGCCATAACAATGCTGTTGTTTTTGGCTGTAGCGCTAGTGAAACCACCATCGACTGGTCGGTCGTATGAACCACCGCTGAAGCTTTTAGCTTCATTATTGGCCGCGCCATTTTTCTTAAAGTCGTAAGATGTTAAAGCCATAGCAACAGTTATATTTGATACATTATCGGTAGCTTCATAAGTGAAATAAACTTTGCAATCAAATGAATTGCTTAAAATATCGGTTCGGACATTTCTCCACATTGCAGTACCATCATTATAGAAAGTGATTGTCATATTGTGTAATGTCCAATCAGGGGTTGCGTGACTTGATCTTGAAGCATACTGATATGTTCCAGTTAACACAACTGTGCCTGGATCGTCTGGTGCAACAGTAATTCCATAAGTAGCGGTTTTTAAAACTCCTAAATATGTGTAAGAAACGGTGACTGTTTGACTGCCAACTTCATCCATGTCATACCCGGTAAATGTTGCTGATGCGGTGACATTTGAAGTGCTGCCATCAGTGTATCTAGCGGTAACTGTGCCACCAAAGACGAATGAATCACCTTGTGTAAATTCGGTTTGATAACCGCTAATAGATATTGAATATAATTGTGGGACTGTTGGTCTTGAAATCAACACAAATTCAACGTCTTCGGATGGCATTGTGAAGGTAATAACACCATCAACATCAGTGACATCTTCAACGGCTTCAGAATATCCGAAACCACCAAGGAAGGTGTATCCGCTTGAGGCTTCTGGTTCGATAACAACTGTACTTCCTTCTTGTGCTTCATTAATTAATGAAGATGTATCGATACCTTCCAAAGGAATAATGTTGGAATCAAGATCCATACCATAATATGAAATGCCATATGATTCTGGAACTGGTTCACCACAGGTGTAGTTGATTTTAACTGAATCAATATAAGCATAAACTCCATCACGTGAATGAAGTGCGACATAGTGAACGTTAGAAGTTCCTAAATTAACAGATGCTGGAGCATCGCTAACGGAAATCACACTATAAGTAGATGAATCATTGAAATCAATTTCAACACTTGAATAGTAAATATCAAAATTGCCTTGGGCATCGATGCCATAAGCCGAATAAGTGAAATCAAGAGAATTGATTGAACTAAAACGTGTTACTTCGCTTCCAGTGAAATAAAATTTCACGTATTCGCTTGCACTATTATAGAATCTGACAAAATGTGAGCCGGTGTTACGTTCTTGACCAGAAATTTGAGCAAAAACTTTTGTGCCACCGGATAATCTAGATGAAACGATTGCAGATCCGCTAGCATATGATCCCGATTCAACCGTTGAGGCTGAACGAGAAAAAGTAACACTATAATCTGTGCTTGAAGCTTTGATTGGGTTTAATGCCATTGCATTGAAGTTTGTGGCGACTCCAACCACTAACGCGGCTTCAACGACGAATGCCGAGATAGCGATGAGGGCCAACTTTTTGTGGGTCTTATTCATAATAAGGTCCTCCTTATTCCTATCTATTCGCAAATAGATGAGGTTTTAAAATTTGCTATATTAAAAACAATATAAATAGGAATGTCAACAAAAAACTTTCTCATTTAAAATTTATTTAAACAAGAAAGCTATTTGATACTTTAAATATATTTAAGAGATTATTTAGATTCTGGCTTATTTTCTTTAGAGGCTTCTTCTTTAACTTTTTGTTCAGCTTGTTTGATAGCCTCATTATATTCTTCAGTTGCATCTTCAACGATACTTGGAAGGGGTCTTTTAATATGGAACAATCCTTGAGCGATATACGCCGCTGCGACATAGAAGAAAGCACAAGCGAGAAGAATATTCCAATATTCCACCACTTCAGCGTTCCAATTAATTAACGCGTAAATATCAATTGAATATAAATAGAATGATAATGGTAATAAACTAATCTTATCAAACCAGCAATTGCGACGTTGTCTTTTCTTTGAAAAGCATAACCAAATAAAGTCGCTTAAGATATAGGTCGCTCCAACGAGAGTGATAATATTAAAAACTCGTCGTGAAGTTTGGGATGTACCAATGATGCCTGCTAACTTAAGTGAGGCTAAAACGATAACAATCGCAGCAATCACAAATAATTCAATGTAATAGATGCGATTAAATTTCTTAATTGTTTTTTCTAACTGTTGTTCCATGGTGAATATATTACTCTATCTATCTCATAATGAGAATTTAAAATCACAATTTGGACATTTGAAGGAGTTACCTTTAATAATTAGCTTTGCGTTACAACGTGGGCACATTCCACTAGTGATTGCATATTCTTTTTCTTTAATTAACTCTTTCTTCACTGCTTTTAGATAGCCGATATTTTCGATATGTTCTTCTTTGGATACATCTTTCACTGAAGACATAATGATATCTTTGATTTTTGAAATATCGCTTTTTGAAAGAAGTTTTTGATATGGATATGAATCGATAAATAATGGCAAATCTTCAATATTTATGATGTTTTCATCCCCTAGATATGGTGCGTTATTTTTCACAAAGACCACTACTGGAATAATCTCATACTTATTCTTTACTATTTTATTTAACGTAATCGCGTGCGATTTATTTTGTCTTAGAGGATCGGGAAGTTTTTCAACTTTGTTATTAACTATTCGCTTCCACTGCTTATTCTCCACGAAGATTTCACCATAATAGTTCTTTGTTTCAATAAGAAAGATTCCATGAGGATGAATGAAGATATGATCAATTTGATGTGACATCTCCGAATTCTTGTTCACAAAAGTCACATCATTGATAAGTACATTATTTCCTTTGATGCTTAAAAGAAGCTTATTTACTTTTGCTTCACCTTTTTCTCCACGAGTTAACTTCGACATAGCAAGATTATTTTATAATTCTTTTCTCAATATCTAAATTGTTAGATAATAAATTCATGAATTATTCCCCGATTGATAAAGATTTTATTAAAAAGGATAAATCTCATTCACAAAAAAGAACCAAACTCACAGTTATGTGCATGGTCTATAAAGATGATGGCTCCTTTTTAGTGGAAAATCGTCTTAAAAAGGATTGGCCAGGACTAACTTTCCCTGGAGGACACGTTGAAGATGATGAACTTATCGTCGACGCGGTCAAAAGAGAGATGAAGGAAGAAACTGGACTAACTCTACTTGAGATTGAACCTCGAGGCTATATCGAATGGAATGAATTTGGCGATAATGTTCGTCACCTCGCAATGTTATTTAGATCAAAGAAATTTGAGGGAAAATTAACCAGTTCAAAAGAAGGAGAAATCTTCTTCATAAAGGAAGATGAAATCAGCAAATATCTCCTCTCAAATGATTTCGAAAAGATATATCAAAAAATGAAAGATTAAATGAAAAATATCCGGCAAACGTCGGATATTTTCTTTATTTTGTGATTTTTTCTTAGCCGATATATTGAGCGTATAAATCGTGTAATCTACTAGCGATTTCAACAGTTGATAATTCAGCATATTCTTCGCTCTTCATCGTGTAGATAATATTGCATTCACATTTGGTAATTTTCTTTGGGAAATTTTTGTGAATCATATTGGTGTTTTTCACAAGCACACAGACGATTGGCACACCAGTTCTTTTAGCAATATTAAATGTTCCAGGATGAAATGGAAGCAACTTTAAATCTTTACTTCTTGTGCCTTCAGGGGCGACACAGATGCTTGCGACACCATTTTCAAGATATTCAATCGCTTTGTTAATTGCTTTAATACCTTCATCATTATGTTCGCGGTCGATAGTGATATAACCCGCTTTGTGAATCATTCCACCAACACCAGGGATCTTCTTATTTCCGTATTTAGTGATACAAATCAAACGATGAACTTTGTTCATGATTAACATTGGATCAAAGTTAGAAATATGATTATAAATAATCATGCATGGTTGCTTTTTGCTAAAGCCATTGAAGTTTTTATATTTCACTCTTGTAAGAGAAAGAACGATTGTTAAGTGATTCATTTGATTGACAATGAATCTAGCAATCTTTGATGGCTTTCTAACATCTTTGTCAATGTTGATGAACTTCGCAACGATAACAAAGAACAATAAAGTTAAACCAAATAAAATGACGTATCCTACAGGAATACCAACGAGGGGAATGAAATAGAAATACCACTTGGTGTACAAGTCAGCAAAATACATTAGGCAGCCAAAGCCACCGACTAACAAAATGAGATAAATAAGTGAGAAAATCATAATTAATATGCTCTTGCAAAGAAGACAACTTTCTCGGCTTTTTTGCCACAAACAAGGCATTTATGTTCAAATGGAACTTGATCAAATGGTAAACATCTTGCAGTTGCTTGATATAATTCTTTGATTTTGTCTTCACAATCTTGCGATCCGCACCACATGACTTTCGCATAACCACCACGATCAAGGATTTCTTTGAGTTCATCTAAGCTATGAGCTTCGGTCGTATGTTCTAAAAGATATTTGAACGCTTTCTTATACATTTCTTCGTGAATTGTATCTAAAAGTTTTGGAAGTTCTTTTTCAATATCCTTTTCGTTAACGGTGAGTTTTACTCCATCATTACGTTTAGCGAGGACACAGACGCCATTAGAAATATCACGTGGACCAACTTCTAAACGAACTGGAATACCTTTCATTTCATGTTCGGCGTATTTCCAACCTGGTGAACGATCTGAATCGTCGAGTTTAACACGAATTCCGAGTTTAGATATCTTTTCAAGATATTCATGGGCTTTTTTAAGAACATCTGGGTTCTTTTGTTGAATTGGAATGATGACGACTTGGGTTGGGGCGACCTTTGGTGGAAGCACTAAACCATTATCATCGCCGTGGACCATGATGATTGAACCAAGTAAACGAGTGGAAACACCCCATGAAGTTTGAAATGGTGATTGAAGTTTGTTTTCTCGATTTTGGAATTGAATACCAAAAGCTTTCGCAAAACCATCACCGAAATAGTGGGTTGTGCCACTTTGAAGTGCTTTGCCATCTGGCATCAATGCTTCAATTGAATATGTTTCTTTTGCTCCAGCAAATTTTTCTTTATCAGTTTTGATACCTTTAACAAATGGGATGGCGAGTAAATCGCGACCCATCTTGTCATAGATCTCGAGCATCCTTAAAGCGTCTTTACGAGCCTCTTCTTCACTTTCATACATTGTATGGCCTTCTTGCCAAAGGAATTCAGAACCTCTTAAGAAAGGACGTGTCGTCTTCTCCCAACGGACAACAGAACACCACTGATTGTATCGTTTTGGTAAATCACGATATGACTCGATGATGTTTTTGTAGTGTTCGCAGAATAAGACTTCACTGGTTGGACGAATGATTAATTCATCATCAAGAATGTTCTTTCCGCCTTTGGTGGCGATTAATGTTTCAGGAGCGAAACCACTGACATGATCTTTTTCTTTTTGGAAGAGGGAACTAGGGATGACTAAAGGCATATAGACGTTTTCAACTCCAACACCTTTAAACTTAGCGTCTAAATATTTTTGAATTTCTTCCCAAATGGCATAGCCATATGGTCGATAGATGATGAAACCTTTAACGGATGAATAATCCATTAATTCGGCTTTCTTACATACATCTGTGTACCACTGCGCGAAATCGACTTCTTGAGTGGTGATTGAACTATTTTTGTTTTCCATAACTTACCTCCTAGTTCATATTCTTTAATTTAGCAATTACCTTCTTATTTAAAGGTAAAATGTTTTCATCTTTTGGAGCGATTGCTTCTGAAGAAACAATTTCCACTCCTAGCTTAATAACATATTCAACCAAGGACATCGATGGAATGGATGTCGCGATGATTGGCTTATGATAACGAAGCAACTTCTCGATCAATGCTTGGAATGATGGAAGTTGACGGTTTTGTAATTTGCGGTTTGTAATGTGTGATGAAACAGATAGCAAGAAGAAATCAAAAATTTCATAGATATGAGGCGGAAGTGTTGCTTCATCATTAGTGATTAACAAGGATATTTCATATCCTTTTGACTTGAAGTTTTTGATGATGTTAAGAATTGATGCATGATCTTCAGAATCAATGTTAAGAAGTTCATCTTCATTTAAAATCAAAACGATATTTGCATCTTTGATGTTTGATATATGTGCGAATGTACGGTTAACATATGGAAGTTCATTGACTGCAACCGGGAAGAATAAACGTAAAGATACGCCATCTTTTTCTTGGATGAAACGAGTGATTGAGTTTCTGGCGATAGTCGCGAATAACTCTTTATCATCTTCAGTTCTAATCGCATATGTCTTTAGTTCTGCCATCGAATCAAAGAATGAATCAAGTGGATCGAAGAATGCTTGATAGCCAATTGTACGTGACTTAGCAACGTTATAAATTGGACAATACGTATAACGTAACTTCTTATTTTGAATGATGCGTTCGACTTCGGTTCTAAAGTGTGAGGCATCACTATCATCATTTCCTTTACGAGCTTCGTCATAGACGAGGAAGTCTTTGCCATCATCTTTAGCAACATTAGAAAGTTCAATGACATTTTTTAGCAAGTCATCAACATTATTCGCAAAATATTTATTCTCTGCTACGCCAAAGGAATAGCCAATTGAATCGGTTTTGGAGTTGATCATTAATAAACGGTTGATTTCATTCTTCATCGTGTTGATGAAAAGAAGGATACCTGTTCTTTGATTTATTTTTAAATCAGAGATGACGAGTTGATTATCACCATGCTCTAACATCGGACGATATGGAGCAATATACGGCACTAAAGCGTTCTTAATTTGAGCAAAAATCAAATGTGGAATTTCGTTTTCAAGTGTTCTCTTGTTATAGAAATTGATCGCAAAGGTTACGCCTTTAGATGAATGGGATGCAAGTAATGCTGAAGCGAATTTATCTCTAGATAAGTATTTACGAACTTGAGCATTGTTTTTCTTTTGCGCGTACATGTATTTAAGAATGTACGACTCAAGATAAATAACCGATTTCTCATAATCGACTTTAGTTACTTGGAGGATTGAGAAGAAAGACTTCTTGTTCTTATTAATTAAAACGTTGATTTCCAAGAATTTTGGAGTGTCCTTATTTCCTTCAAGAAGTTCACCAATCCAGGTGATGATCTTGTCACGTTCATTCGCTGGGAATTGGTTATAGAATTCAGTGATTGTTGTAATCTTTTGACGTTTTAAACGAGAACGATTGAAATATCTGACGCGGTCATTTTTAGAATCGACAATAAAGACTCGTAAAGAGTTGGATGCTTCATCTAAATCTTTTTTGTATTTCGCGTTAAATGACATAGTCATTGAGAATGTCACAATTAAAAATAGGAGCACTAGCCCCAAGATCGAAAAGCCAACAATCATCAAGATATTATCTAGTCCCATTGTTTTTACTAGCGACTTAACGCACGAAATAAATTATACACGATTAGAATACTTATACAATTAAAGTTAGTAAAAATAAGCCTCGCACAATCATAGATTGGCTTCATTTATATAGCTAACTCACGGCTATAGAAATATCTAAACAAAAGATAAATGGCTATGCTATAATTTAACTCACCCGGAGGAATACCCAAGCGGCTGAAGGGGCTGGTTTCGAAAACCGGTAGGAGGTGCAAGCCTCGCAGGGGTTCAAATCCCTTTTCCTCCGCCATCAAAAAGAAAATGCTCCATTTGGAGCATTATTTATATCGGATATTGAAGTAATCTAAATACGTTTTTACCGTATCTTGTCCATCAAGGCACGTGTCAATCAACCAACCGTGTTCTTGCTTCCAATTTTTAAGGCCACGATAGTAAAAGGCCTTTTTGCTATCAAAAATAATGAATGGCACGATGTTGTTTTTTAAACATTCCTTCAATGCTATCAGTCGACCTACTCGGCCATTGCCATCTTGGAATGGATGTATCCTTTCAAAGTTAACATGGAATTCAACTATCTCTTCGAAAGTATGATTGTCTTTTTTGTTGTAATTATCGACAAGTTTTTTCATTTCAGTTGCCACTAATCTTGGGTGAGTAGTTGTCATATTTCCAACCTCATTTGGCATCTTTTTGTAATCACCAACAGCAAAATATGGAAGTCTTGAATCGTTCGTGTTTGACTTCAAAATTTTATGCAATTCCTTGATAAATGCTTCGCTCAGCTCATAGTTGGCGAAATCAATGACTCGATCGATCGCAGAAAAATGGTTTATGGTTTCAATAATATCGTCGATCTTTTTGCTAGAGTTCCCTTCTACGCCGATTGTTCGCGTTTCATAAATATATCTTGTTTCATCGTGAGTAAGTTCACTACCTTCAATATGATTAGAATTGTAAGTAAGGTCAATCATCAATTTATGATAGATGCCACCTTTAATTTGACTACTCTTTTCAAGTCGAAGTCTCTCCAAAAGATAGTTTTTATTTTCTTTTTCGTTACTTCTTATCGGTTTTTTAGCATCTTCAGGAATTAGCCAAACACCACCAAAATAATTAGCGCCTTCAACTCTACCTAGCGAGCAATAATTACGGACACTTCTTTCTGATAGATTCCATTTGATAGATGTTTCTTTAACACTTATGAATTTATTCATAGTTCAAATTATATACCAATCGGCAAAAAACGCAATAGTTAGGGTAAGTTTTCGATTTTTTGCCGTTTGAAATCATAATCAAAAATTAATTATTTTAGGTAAGAAAATCAGCAAAACTCGAATAATTTACTATTTTTGAGCTTCTTTTAAATTAATGAAATCAAAGAAGTACAGAACGGCAAAAATCAAAACATTGCCGAGGACAAATCCACCGAAATCTATTCCGATATCGCCCCACGATCCATATCGATCTGGAGTGAAAATTTGAATTAGTTCAGAAATTATCGCGATCATTAAACCGAACACTAAAGCGATAGAGAATACAGAGTAGTTCTTTTTAAGTTTTGTGTCTTTCAAGAATAAAAACGCCGTAACCGTGCTAACTAAACCATTCAAAACAAACAAGCCAAAATGTCCAAATAATTTGCGAATCATATAAGCAAAACTATCGAAGTTAGCCTCAGTAACAAAGTTTGGATAAAAGGCATTTACGACTGATGCCATAAAACGAGAAAATCTACCACTTTCCTCGGCAGAAGTCGCACCATTTGTGGCAGCGTTGACAATAATAAAAACATTAACTGCGACGGTTAATGCTAGAAAAATCCATTTTAAAATCGTTGCTTTTTTCATTAACGAATTGGACGAGAATAGAAGTGACCAAACACCTGGATAAGAGGTGTGACATTAACAAAACTCTTTGGATCGATTTCACGAATCGTCTTCACAACGTGTTTAGTTTCAAGTGATGAGACAACCATATAAATCATCAAACGCTCTTCACCAGAGAACGCACCAGTTGATTTAACGATTGTCGCACCATGAGGAATCGAAGCGAGTAAGTATTTTGGTAGGTCGGTATTTGAAGTAATAATTTGTAGTTGTACTTTTTTATTACGAACATTGATTACATCAATAACAAGCATAACTGTTAACAAGTAAACAATTGAGAACCACATACTGCCGATTGCGACCGCCCATGGTTGAAGAATAATATCGCCAACAACAAGTGGTTGATTTCCACCCTTGATCGCTGTGAACAATGTGAACAAGGAAATGATGATGGAGTTGATGATAACGCCATATTTACCAGCTGATGAGGATTTGCGCAACGAGACATAATAAGAAACAATATCGAATCCACCTGCAGACGTTTCCCACTTGAACGCGATTGCGCTCGATAAGCCTGTACAAATACCAGCGAACAACGCTCGTGGGAGCAAGCCTCCATAGTTATAAACATATAACGCGATATGCACGAAAAAGTCCCAATGGAAGATATTGGAGAACAAGAAAGCTGAGCCAACATTTACTAAAGTAAAGAATGCAAATCTTTTGCCAATACCAACAAACGCTAAGATGATAAGCGGGATATTAACGATTAAGTAAGCAAGTGAGAAGACAAGGGATCGGTGGGTGATATTAACACCAGCGGTCTCTAAGATAAGAACGAAAACCTGGGCCACACCAGATGAACCTCCAGAAACTAAAGTAACTGAACCATCCATTGGTCCACCTAAAGCGGCAGGATCAAGGAAACAGTTAACGCCAAAGACGAAAATCGCTCCAGAAAGGACCGACATAAAAAAGGCTACACCATAGTCAATCGCGTACTTGAGCCATATATGGTCGTATAGGTAGGAAGTTAACTTTTGTTTTCTAGTTCTTTTTGCCATCGTCTTATCTACGAGCAATATTGTATGCTTATTCTTTATTTTTGAGTAGAGTTTTCTCACTTATGTTTAGACATTAATGTCTTGCAAAATCTTTTGGTTGTATCTATATTTATATAGTGCTAAAATCAAATACGCATTCTCTTTGGAGGAATTAATTATGGTAGTTTTAACAGCAATAGCAGCCTTCTTTAAAAAGATTTGGGACTGGATCAAGCAAACAGCTTGGATTCAACCACTTTTAATCGTTGGTATTATTTTTGGAGTTATTTTCTCCATTCCAGCCATCGTTAATGCTATTAAATCCGCACAAGAAGAAGCCGACGCTACCGAAAACTACTACCATAAATATCAATTATCCATGGAAGGTAACAAAGATTCCGCTGCTTATAAGGGAACCGATGTTATTTATAAAGCTATGGATAATCCATCCGATGAAAATGTCGCGGCAGTTAAGGAAGAAATCGGAGCGACCAAGTTCTTCTTTGTCTTCGTCTCTGATACTTGCCCAAACTGTGTTGAAGCAAAATATGGTTTCGATTATTTAGAAAAGAATTGGAACAATTCAAATCCAAATGGTGGTTTCTATGTTCCAGAAATCGAAACTGCTGAAGGCAAAGTTAAACAAGACCTCAAAGTTATCTCTGTCTTCTCTGATGAGTATACATCAGACACTACTTCAAACAAGACAGCGTTCGTTCAATATATGGAACATTTCCAATCCTTCTTTGAACTTTCCGCTGAAGCTGCTGAAAACACAGACTATTACGCCTTAGGAAAATTATCTGATTCTGACATTGCTGCATTAGCAGAAGCTCATCCAGATAACTTCTTAACTCCAACCATTCTCTTGATTGATTTTACAGCCACATCACCAAACCCAGGTGTTTCCGAAGTTATGTTTGGTGTCGAAGGTGATTCAGATAAAGATAAAGCTGAACTCCTTCTCCACTGCTGGAATCATACAGACGAATTCAGCGTTAATAGCTAATTCTTATTAGAATTAAAACTGGGCGTTGACCCAGTTTTTATTTTGCAATTTTTCTTATTTATTTCTTACTCTTATACATCTTCATAACTGAAGGTGGGACAAGTTTAGAGATATCCACTCCATTACGATAAAGCTCATCAACAGAGCTAGATGAAATGAAGTTGGTTTCAGAATGGGACATAAAGAAGACCATATCAATTGAGTTATCGATGAATTCATTAGTCGCGGATAAAGAGAATTCATATTCAAAATCAGTGACCGCGCGTAAACCTCTAATTAGATGGCTCGCTCCATGTTTCTTCGCATATTCCACTGTTAATTCATTTGTGGAATCAACAGAGACACCTTTAAAACCTTTAACTGCCTCGGATACCATCTTTACTCTTTCAGGAGCAGAGAAACGAGATTTCTTATTTGGATTAGAGGCCACTAAAACGATGACTTCATCAAAAACTTTTAAAGCGCGTTTAAGAATATCGAGATGACCATTGGTAATTGGATCAAATGATCCAGGATAGATTGCTTTCTTCATCTTTATTTCCTCAACATATATATTTTAGCGAGTCCATAGTTATATTGCTTAACTTTTTTATACATGGATTCATCAATTGGAAGTTCTTTTTCTGACTCTAACACGATGATCGCATCCTTACTTAAAAGCGATCTTTCATTCAAGATATTTAACACATCTTGATAAATATCAAGCTTATAAGGTGGATCAACGAAAACAATATCATAGATTTCGTTTGTTGAATTTAAGAAAGAAACAACATCTTCAAAATGGATATCAACATTATCTTCTTTTAAGGATGAGGCGTTTTCTTTGATGCATTTAATCGCTTCAACTTGATTATCAACGAACGTTACTTTCTTCGCGTCTCTAGATAATGCTTCAAAGCCATAACTTCCTGATCCAGAGAATAAATCTAAAACATTCTTATTTACGATGTCATAGCCTAACGCGTTAAAAACAGCCGCTCTAACTTTATCCATTGTTGGTTTAGTTAAGTTAGAGTTAGGAGTCTTTAGCTGTCTTGAACGATTTTTACCACCAGTAATGCGAATCATATTATTTAAATTTATTGAACAGTTCTTCGTTAATCATATCATAGATATGTCTAACTTCTTTATACGCTTGATTATATTCTTTTACTAACGGATGAATATCAAGGTTATATTTAGCCTCATGAAGAGCTTTTTGAGCCTCATTTGCTTCCTTGGAATTTTCTCCAAAGTTTTTAACCATATCTTCATAGCGAAGTAACGCCATATCCTTTTTATAAGCAAGCTTCATTACTTCTTCATTTTCGTTAAGCTTTTTATCGAGTTCATTTAGCCTTAAAAGGCGAGGATCTTTTTCAATCGCTTCCTTTAAGTTAGATAATGAACTTGCTAAGGTCTCATCCATAAAATATATGTTATCAAATTTGTATCCTTTATGATACAATTTCCATATGTCAAAACTATTTAAGATCGTTAAAGATAATGCGACATCGCTTCATTCAAAAAGCGTTGAAGTAAGTGAGATTACTCCGGAAATCATTTCTTTAGTAAATGATATGGCAGAATATCTTAAGTTATCCCAAGATACATCATTTAGAGAAAAGCATCATCTCCGTGAAGGAGTTGGTTTAGCTGCACCTCAAATTGGTAAAAACATTCGCGCTTTAGTGGTCTATTTTGAAGAAGAAAATGAAGATGGCTCAATTAGAGTTGTTGACCACCGCCTCATCAATCCAAAAATCATCTCTGAATCAGTGAAGAAAGTTTATCTTTCTGGTGGAGAAGGTTGCTTGTCTGTTGATGATGAACATAAAGGCTATGTCTACCGTAACTACAAAATCTTAGTGAAAGCTTATGAAGTTAGCCAAGGTAAGGAAGTTGTTATCACTGCTCGCGGATATGAAGCGATTGTTCTTCAACATGAAATCGATCATCTAAATGGTGTGCTTTTCTATGACCACATCGATAAGAAAGATCCATTTAAAGTTTTGCCAGATTCCATTCGTCTCTAATTTTTTTCTTAACATATATTTTTAAAGTATTTATAATAAATACAACCAAACTTAAACGAAGATAATTCATTTAATTTGTTGGAGGATTTATGGCCGTTAATATGTCTCCTGTCTCAATTTACGCTCTTGGTGGGCTTTGTGAAGTCGGAAAAAACACCTATTGTATCGAATCCGATGAAACTTTAATCATCATCGATGCCGGCGTGCGTTTTCCTGGTGAATCCGCTCCGGGAGTAAACTATGTTATTCCTGATTATCAAAAACTAAAAACATCGCAACAAAAGCTCAAAGCTTTATTAATCACTCACGGCCACGAAGATCATATTGGAGCAATTCCATTTTTAGTCCAACATGTTCATATCCCTGTAATATACGCACCTAAACTCGCTGCCGCACTTATAAAAAAGAAATTAGAAGAAATGCGCATACGAGAAGTTGTTAACATTGTTGAATATGACTCAAACACTGAACTTAATATCGGTGAATTTCACGTCAAATTCTTCTATGTAACTCACTCGATCCCTGATGCCTATGGCATTGTCGTCGATACTCCACAAGGAAGAATCGTTCACACTGGTGACTTTAAAATTGACTTAACGCCTGTTGGAAGACAAATTGAACTAAATAAGATTGCTCAAATCGGAAGCGAAGGTGTTGATTTACTTTTAAGTGATTCCACCAATGCTGAAATTGAAGGCTACACTCCAAGTGAAACAAACGTCTTAAAATCAATCAGAGAAATATTTGAAAACGCTCAAGGTAGATTAATTGTTTCAACCTTCTCAAGTAACGTTTCTCGTATTCAACAAATTGTTCAAGTTGCAGTTGAAAATAACAGGAAACTCGCCATTATCGGTCGAAGCATGGAAAACGTTGTCCAAATCGCCCGTGATTTTGGCTATATCAAAATTCCTGATAATTCAATTATTCCAGTAGAAAATATCCGTGAATATAAAGGCAAAGAAATATGTGTTCTTTGTACCGGTTCACAAGGTGAACCGATGGCGGCCCTCAGTCGAATCGCAAATGGAGAACATAAAGATTTATCCATTATTCCAGGCGATACAGTCGTCTTCTCTTCAAGCGCAATTCCAGGTAATGGAGTGTTAATCGAAAGAGTTGTTAATAAGCTTGTCCGAAAAGGCGCGGAAGTTATGACTAACTCCGTCTTATTCGCTGTTCACTCTTCTGGTCACCCATCAAAGCAAGAACTTAGATTGATGCTTAAACTCATCAACCCAAAATACTTTATGCCAATCCATGGTGAATACCGTATGTTAAAGCTCCATGGTGAAATTGCTCAAACATTAGGTATTCTAAAGGAAAATGTCTTTGTCATGGAAAATGGTGACTCGATTGTCTTAAATAAACATAAGATTAGTCGAGGTCTAACTTATCCAGCATCTGCTATTTATATTGATGGTAAAGATATCAAGGGTATCAATGAAGCCGTCTTAAAAGATCGTGAAATCATGCAAGGCGATGGATTAATATCTGTTATCGTTGGTATTTCTCATAAGCGAAACAAGATTATTATTCCGCCAATCGTCATTACAAAAGCATTCACTGAAGACACAAAATTAACTGAACGTATCAAACAAATTTCTGAACAACAAATTCAAAATATCATCGCAAATCACGGTTCTTTTAGTGAAATTAAGAACGTCATCAAAAGTGAAGTTGCCAAATACGTTTACCGCAAAACAGAAAGGAAACCACTCATCGTTCCAGTGGTCATGGATGAAAACAATGTTGATTCTCGCAAGTGAGTCTCCTCGAAGAAGAGAACTAATTAAAAAGATCACCTCTAACTTCACAGTCATTCCAAGCAATATTGATGAATCCCTTCTTCATATCGCTCCCCATGACTTACCGGCAGAACTTTCAAAGATGAAAGCCTATTCTGTTTATTCAAAATATCCAAATGATGAAGTTTTAGCTTGTGACACAGTCGTCATCATCGACAACGAACTTCTTGGCAAACCAAAATCTAAAAAAGAAGCTCACGATATGCTTTCAAAATTATCAAATCGTAAGCATGTAGTTATTTCTGGATATACATATATATCTAAAGATAAGGAAATCACCCGCACAGTGAGAACTTATGTCTATTTCAATAAACTAAGTGAAGAGACAATTAACAAATATATTGAATCAGGTTCGCCTATGGATAAAGCTGGTGCCTATGGCATCCAAGATGAAGAATTTAATTTAGTAAATCACATCGAAGGTGATTTTGATAACGTTATTGGACTACCAGTTAACGACATTAAAGCTCATGTCTTTAACTAGTTAAACATCTTATAAAATGAATTTGGATCATCCTTGACAACAAGGGTGATTTTATTTGACATCTTAATTATTGAAGAAACGCCAAGTTCATTGAGTTTCTTTTCATCAATATTTTCATAGTTTGACAAGGTCAAAGAAATACGAGATCCAGCGATAGAATGGCTAAGGACATTTTCTTTTCCACCCAGAGCGTCGAATACTTCGTTTGAAGAATATTCTTTCTTTGGAGCGACTTCTTTTTTATTTCTTTGTAAAAGAAGAACAGCAACCACTGCTCCTAAAACAATAACTGCGACACCAATCGCTAAAAAGATGCCATAGTTTTGAAGGAAATCAACGAAACCGTTTTTGGTTGGATCTTGTGAATTTGAGAGTATAACCATGTGAATATGTTATCATATTATTTAACTTATGAGCACAAATCTTGAAATCGAAGCGAAAGCCCTACTTACAAAAGTAGATTACGATAAGTTGATTACTCATTTTGGAAGTGAAAATATTTATAAACAGGTCAATTATTATATCGACTCTAATAAAAGAGATATTGTTTCCAAAAAATGTGGCTTAAGAATCCGCACAATCGGTGATGAAAATGAGTTAACTTTAAAGATTCCTTCTGGTGATGGAAAACTTGAAATTAATCAGCAAATCTCGAATAAATCACTTAATTCGTTCATTTCTGATAATGTCTTTCCAGATGGCGAAGTTAAGGATTATATCACCGCTAATTTGGGAATAGATTCCACCACTTTAAAATGTCTTGGAGAGTTGGTAACTTATCGCTTTGATATCAAGAAAGAAAACTGTCAAATTTCCATTGATAAATCTCAGTATCACTCAATAACAGATTATGAAATTGAATGTGAAGCGGATTCGATGGATAAAGCTATCAGTGAATTAAAAGAATTTCTTAACAAGTTTAAAATTGAATATAAAAAATCCCCTAAAAGCAAGCTTAGGAGATTCTTAGATACTCTTTAATTATTTTCGACATCTTCACAGGTGTCACAATATATTTCTTGGAAACGTCTCGCCTTTGGAATGAAGGCTGTAATTTCTTCTTTGTTATAACCAACTTGAATTCGGTGATCGTCCACCATAATTGGTCTTTTTAACACAGATGGATTTTCACGGATAAAGGCAATCATCTCTGAGATTGACATATCATCGATATCAACATTGTTTTCTTTGATAACTTTGGAACGTTTAGAGATGATATCACTCGCCCCATTTTCAGACTTGATCAAAATATCTTTAAGTTCACTTTCTTTTAAGGAAGGACCAAAAATATTCTTCTCTTCAAAAGGAATATTCTGGTCAGAGAACCATTTTTTGACCTTTTTACAGGAAGAACAAGATGGTGAAACATAAATTTTAATCATGGCTTTATTGTATGTAAAAATAGCAAAAAGTCAATTAGTTAACTAAATTGACATAATCTATTTAATTACCTTATAATGTTGTCATTATTTTTGGAGAGTAGATATGGACAATATTCTTTCAGGTATCAAACCTACAGGCCAATTAACTTTAGGCAATTATATTGGCGCAATTAAAAATTTCGTTAAAGTGCAAAATGAAGGCGAAACATTCTTATTTATCGCTGATTTGCACGCTTTAACGCTACCAATTGAACCTAACGTACTTCACGATAATTCTCGTGATATCGCTGCGTATTATTTAGCGGCAGGTCTTGATCCAAAGAAAGCCAATATCTTCCTCCAAAGTGATGTCCCTGCTCATAGTGAACTCGCCATCATCTTACAAAATTATCTTTATATGGGTGAACTCTCCAGAATGACCCAATTCAAAGATAAGTCTGCAAAGATGAAAGAAGAAGCAATCGGTTTAGGTCTTTTTGCCTATCCAGTCTTAATGGCGGCCGATATTGTTTTATATGATTCCAAACGTATCCCTGTCGGTGAAGACCAAGTTCAACATGTTGAACTCGCTCGCGACTTAGTGAAACGTTTCAATAATAGATATGGCGATGTTTTAGTGATGCCAAAAGCAGAAATTGCTAAAGTCGGCGCAAGAATCATGTCCCTTTCTGATCCAACAAAGAAGATGTCTAAATCTGATCCAAAAGGCGACATCTATTTAAAAGATGATCTCGAAGTTATTCGTAAAAAGATTATGTCTGCTGTTACCGATATGGTTGGCAAAGTTAAATATGACCCAGTTAATCAACCAGGTGTATCTAACCTTATGACAATTATGTCATCGCTATCTGGTAAATCCTTTGATGAGATTGAAAAAGAATTTGATGGCAAAGGCTATGGCGATTTTAAACGCGCTGTCGCGGATGTCGTCTGCAACGAACTTGCGCCATTTAAAGCTAGATACGAAGAAGTTATCAAATCCGGTTTAGTGGATGAAGTCCTCTCTAGAGGCGCTAAACGAGCTAATGAAATCGCTGAAAAGACTCTTAAGAGAGTTCAAAAAGCGGTTGGTTTATATTCAAAATAATGGAAGTAAAACCTTATTTAATAGCCTTTGATATGGATGGCACTCTTCTCAATGAGAAGAAAACCATCTCTTTTAAAACAAGAAGATATCTTAAAAAGCTTTCCAAACAAGGTCATAAAATTGTTTTAGCATCAGGTCGCCCATCTCGAGCGATGATGAAGTATTATAACGAGCTTGGTTTAACCACTCCGATGGTTTGCTATAACGGAGCGTACGTCTTTTCTCCAAGTGATAAAAACTTTAAACCCCTTGAATTTGAATTCCCGAAAGAAATCATCTGTGATGTCATCTCTAAAATCCGTCCCCACATTAAGAATGTGATGTGTGAAGATGAAGTGAACATTTGGGTGGATAAAGAAGATAAATATCTTGATAAATTTTTCTGGTACGAAAACATGAACGTTATCTTTGGCGATCTTGTTAACACCCTTAACAAGAATCCAATGACATGTATTGTTCAAACTCCATTTGAATATCGTGACACTCACGAAATTGAAAAGGTGATGAAAGATTATCCAAAGATGGCCGCCAGATTCTGGACTGGCTCACCTTATTTTGAGTTATATTTCAAAGAAACTTCTAAAGGCCATTCAATTAAATACATTGCGGAATATTACAATATTCCTAAGGAAAGAATCATTGCCTTTGGGGATGCTGAAAATGATAAAGAAATGTTTGAATACGCTCATTATTCAGTCGCGATGAGTAATGGCAAAGAATCATTAAAAAAATCCGCTAAATATATTTCGATCCGTGATAATGACCATAATGGCATCTATCACACTTTAAAGAAAATATTTAGAGGACTTAATAAATAAATTTATTTAACTGATTTTAAGAATTCGTTATAGTCACGAATATAATCACTTTCATCATACATTTCTGATGCTAAAACCATTAAGACAGCATCAGGAGAAAAGTCATACATTTCTCGCCATAAATTATGGGAGATAAATAATCCTTCATATGGTTTATCTAAAGTGATCTCTCTAGTTTCATGACCATCATCAAGATGAATCTTGCAACTACCTGAAGTGCAGATGAGGATTTGTTTTAGTTTCTTATGGGAATGGAAACCACGTCTTACTCCCTTAACGGTGTTATACATGTAATAGACACGTTTAACGTTAAATGGAATTTCTTTATCGTTTTCTAAAGCAACAAGTTGTCCGCGATCATCACCGTGTTGTTGGAACTTGATTATTTTATAATCCATTTATTTTTCCTCCTTACATTTAAGGTAGAAGCTAAAGTCAGCTTTTTCTTTTTTCAAAGTTTTGCTCTTATATTTTATCTTGATTTGGGATGGAGTTAAGAAAAATTTCTTAATCATTCCACTTACTTTGCCTTTTGTAGAGCGAACTTTCTGCCTAATTCTTAGATACTTTTGGATACGTTTATCGCTACTTTCAGCTTTAATGGTTTCATAAACTGATTCAGTTTCATCAGCGATAATCTTTTGGAACTGAGATTTTGATGAAGTTGATATGCCAGTTGAATATTCATACATCACTGCATATTTATCTAAATAGGCAACTCTAGCGCCCATCGCTGAAGCGTAGACGATAAGTGAATCTTCAGTGTATTTAACTTTACCAACAAACTTTGTATATAGTTCGTATAAGTAATCTCTTCTAGCGAAGATAGACGCTCCTAAGATAACGTCTTGATTCATCACTAAGCGCTTTTGAATTTTCTTTTGGTTTCCTCTTTTATATGGAGATGAATCAATTGGGTTTGATAAATCAAATTCTTTAATCTGTTTACCATCATCAAAGAAATATACCGATTTAGCGATCACAACATCCGAACTATTAAAGGCAAAAACATTCATTGCTTTTTTTAAAGATGAGTTATCGTAAAATAGATCACCTGCTCCAATACATTTAACGTAGGTATATTGAGCTTCTTTAATTCCATCGATCAAATTCTTAAGTGTGCCTTGATTAGATGAGTGGCACACTAACTTATAATTTGGAAAATTATGTCGCTTAAAGAAGTTAGTGATTTCATCTTTGTAGCTATTCTTTGACGCGTCATCAGTATAGATGATTTCAAAATCGACACCTTCTTGATAAATACATGAAGAAAGGGTAAGTAAAATCGACTCTAACTTCGCATTAAAGTTACAAACGATGATTGACATTCCTAATGGACGATTAACTATTTCCATGATTTAGTGAGGCTATTCTTATGAATATCATCCATAAAAACAATTAATATTGTATACGAGCATTATTAGTAAAATCAAAATTATTTCATTCCTAAAGAGGCTAAATAAGACATATAATACTTATCGATATGGCAAAATCAAAACTCAAAACTAAACGTAACACATTCTTATCGATGCTTGTAACATTGGGAAGCTTTATTTATAAAGTGGTCTTAGCAATCCTAACTTTATCAATGGTTCTTATGGTCGCATCTTTGTCCACTCTTATGGTGTTCATCACTAAACTTGCATTCGTAAGAAATTACACGAAAACAAGAGATAAGAAAAAGAAAGCATACTTAGTAATGAGCATAGCAGTCATCATGTATTCATTCATTTTCATTGCCTTTGCCGTACTTAAAATCAATGGTATTGATATCTCAAATCAAAATACATATGAACCATGGCTTGCCTCATTATTAATTGGTTTTTTAATTGTTATGTTTGTCTTATCGATTATCAAACTCAAATCCGCATTAGAAAAAAGCGATATCACTCTTATTGGTTTAAAAGAAATGATCTTTATTTCCGCTTTAGCAGATGTTGTTATTATCTTTGAATTTATCACTAGAACAGTGCTTACTTATAACGATGCGCCAGTCATGGTGATAATCAATAGTTATGTCCCTCTAGGTGTGGGCGTCACGATGATAGTAACTTCAGCGATAATGCTAATAAGATATCTAAAATACAAAGCATAAGAAAAAGCACAGGATTTAACTCCCGTGCTTCTTTTTTTAATTAATAAAATTAATTATTCGTGTTTTCTTTTCTTAACAACTAAGATAGCTGCTAATGAGATAACACTGATTGAAACGACTGAAATAATAACAATTGTTGCGATCGAACTATCTGTTCCAATTTCAAAGTTGTTATTAATGGTTGTTGGTCTGCTAACACCTGCTGCATCAATGCCAGAGATTTCGGCAAGTTGCGCTAAAATTAACGCATAGGAAACTTGTTCTTCTACGCTACTATCTGATGGCTTATATGTGAGAGCAGATGAATTTCTAACTTTAGCTTGTTGAGGAACCAACAATGCGTTGTAAGCATTAATTAAGTTTGTAGCATCTGATTGTGAAATGCCACATACAGAATATGGTTTAAATTCACCTGCAGGAACAGCATTACGAATTCTTTCTGCTTCAACTAGCCAATCAAGAGCAGCGCCATCGTTGGTATTATATGAATCCCAGCCAAAGGCTGCATGAGGAGCTAGAGTATGTTCAGATGCACCAACATCACTACCTTCATAATTGAATTTGATTTTGGTGTCGCCATTTGGATATCCAGCAATCTTTACAGGAATCTTATAGATATATTGATCAGAGCCGTCAAAGTGAAGGACACCATGATTTGTGACCTCTTGAACGTCAGTAACGGACATTATTTTAGTGCCACTCCATGAACCAAATTGCTCTTCACCACCCCAAGCATAAATGCTATTTGGAGTATCGCCCTCACCAAAATTTGTATTACTCAAGTAGTAAATATAAGAATTTGTTGGAGCTTCACGTTTTCTAATTGAAATAATGCCACTACCATCAAACGAATTTTCGATAAAGAGATCATAGGTTCCTGGTTCATTTAAATATGTCCAGTTATCAGCACCAGAGACTTCGTCAGTGCAAGCCTTAGCATAATCATTGAACATAGAATAAGGATTGAAAAATGCTGTGTGAGGTATATCAAATCCGATAATATCGGTCCATCTAGCAGCAATTTCAACACCATAATAGGCATATCGGTTTTTTTCTGGTTCTAAAACAAAATTACTCCATACCTCAGTGCCACTGATATTTGGCTTGTAACTAGTTTGTGGAACCTGAATTAAATTTCGACTACTACTAATACCCCAATGTCCATCAGCCCAATCCGTAGTACCTGTGAACAAATAGGCAATACCATTATTAACGCTGCTGCTAATTTCAGAAGATCCTGTATCTGATGAATATAAATTCAAATTTTCAGAATATTTATCACCAGGAAATTCGCATTCACTTTGATAAAAAATGAATTGAGCATTAGAAACAACTTGAGCATCGGTCAAACTCACAATAACGGTATAAATATGATCTTGACCGGTCGGATGCATCTCTAACTTCTCATCGATATTCGTTCCCCAAACATGGGCACGATAATAGCTTGTTGTGTAAGATGATTCTAAGCTAGATGCGTTCAAATAAAGCGAAAACATAGCGGTTTTTGGATCATCAGCCTTAACAGCTTCAGCCTTCGCACCTTTATTTAGGGCAACACCCGCGCCAACAGAGACTGCTGCGAATAAGCCTAAACCAAGAACGCTTAATAATTTTTTAACTTTCATGTTTTGTTAATTACTAATAGCCCTAGTAATTTCTCCTCCTTTCCTTAAGATTCGTCTTACCGCTATTACACAAAAGTGCAGGACAAGTTAAAGGAAAAAACTTCTAGATTGTTTTCTTCTATTAACCGTAAAACTAGTTCTATTATATTTGAATATAATCGGATATGTAAAGGTAATTACAAATTAAGACTACTTACTAAATATATTTGTTTTCCAAAGGCTTTAAATAATCTTTCTTGATTTTACGCGACATACCAAAGAAATTGATTTCGTGTTTACTGAGACCACTTTTAGAAATCTTATATTTGATTAGTTCGAAATAACTAAATAAATCAGCAACCTGCATAAACGGGTTTTCTTGTTGAAGCGTCTTTACGATTGTGACCTTCTTTGTTATCCCTCTAAACGCTGTTAATAAAACTCCCTTAAGAAATTCTTGTCCGTTGTCATAGTGAATAATTACACTATCGAATCCATTGATATAAATTTCTAATTCCCTAATTGTAGCGATTATTGAATCAGTAATGCCTTCATACAATTCCGCTGAAAAATCCCTTTTTTCGGCAATTGAACAAGCAACTCTATACTTTGAAAATTTTGCAAACAAAAACAAAACGTAAAATAAATCTTGTCTCTCTCTTAACTGCATTCCTTGATATGGTTTTTCGCCTCTAACAAGATTACCAGTGTGAACAAAATGTTCACCTCCAATTATATTGAGCAATTTGTTTTCAAACACAGAAAGAGGTTTAGTGTTTTCATCGTTTGAATCAACCATCACAAAAGCAACGGAATAGATTAAATTGTGTTTTGAAAATTTGTCGAAATTTCCGCTTTCGTCTACATAAATATCTAGCTTACGAATCTGTTTGTCCATCGTGATAAAAAGAAAACGGGAGTCAATTCCCGCACTTCGATGGATCCCAGTATTCCTGTATCCGTTTATATTATCACACTACGTAGTGTAACAATCAACTGTTTTCAAGAGAGAGTTAGGGATTCCAAATCAAAGATTGGGTATTGATTTTCATCCCTTTTTCGCTTCTTGATAAAATGATAATTCAGTGAATAATTTTATTCAATTGGTTTCTTTAGAAAATATAAAAATCCCCTATTTCTAGAGGATATATTCGTAAATGGCGGAGATTTAGAGATTCGAACTCTAGCGAGACCGTGGGCCTCCTATCGGTTTTCAAGACCGACCCCTTCAACCACTTGGGTAAATCTCCGTATTTTGGTGGACCCGGCAGATCCTGACACTGCAACCAATCGGTTATGAGCCGATAGCTCTTCCTTTGAGCTACGGGTCCAACAGAGTGCGTTAGTAAGTATATCAAAAAACCTTACAGGTTGTATAGATTTTTTATTCGCTTACTTTTTCACTCTCTTTGTCTTTAGTGACAATTAGGAAAATAGCACCTAAGACATATAAAATCGCCACTATTAAACCAATGATTGGCATCACAAGTGAAAAACCAAGGAAGGCATAGGCTGCTAAGGCAAGTCCTTCGATAATGACAGCGATGATACCAAACGGAAGAACTGTGCGGTACATTCTACCTTTACCAGTAAATGCACTGATGGCAGCAAAACCACCCAAAGCTTCAAAGACAATGATTGATAAGGAAATAAGAGCCATGACGACATTGAAGATAATGGCAATCGCTCCATCTTCTGCATCCACTACAAAGTAGGTTGGAAGGGTGCTAAAGAAGGTGATTAAGTTTGAAACACCTAAAGCAAAGAACGCTGCACCAGTAATAAGAAGAGCATATTTACCGACTGAACGAAGTTTTCTTTCTTTCGCAGTGTCGGCATATGAATCGCGGTAATCTTCTTGAACGAGGACTTTGTTATCTTTATCTAAGAAGGCAACATGACGAAGTCGATGCGCTAAAGTAAGGGAAATTGTGCGGTCTTCAGACGGAGAAAGAAACATCAAGGAAACTGCTTCCCAAATAAACACCCACGAAGTGATATCGAATACTTCTTTAAAAACTGAGGTTCCGGTTTCGGACAAACCAAGCCAGTTTTCAATGAGGCCTTTTGCCATAATGTTAAGAAGCAAAATACCAGCGATTAATAAGAAAGTGATTTGAACCCATTTCTTTTTGTATTCCTTGTTACCTGAATAGTGAGTTAACTCAACTGCATCATTAAAACCATCCATCACTTCGGTTGGTTTAACTTCACCATAATCTTTTATTTTGATATTTAAATCTGCTTTATATTCTTGAGGAAATTCAGAGATGACTTCCTTAATTTTACCAAACTTTTCGCGATCGAAAGTTGGCACATATGTGTCGATGTTAGATTGAAGAACTTCATTAACATCATCATATGATAAGTCAAGCTTAACTACTTTATTAACTTCGTCGACATCAAATCTCTTCTTCATCAAAGCGACTTGACGACGATGTAATTTCGAATCTACTTTATCCATTATAATGGGAGATCCTTTCTAACAAATTTAACAGCCCCAGCGAAGGCTAAAACAGCGCCTAAACCAAGTAAGATAGCAGCTTCCCACATCCACGCAAAGGAGAGGGTTCCGCCGTAGGCGCCAGTGACAAATTTCGCAAAGTTAGACATCGATTCAGTATCAATAAGTGTGTAAATCGTGAGGTAATTGAAGAAGTTCATCGCTTGAACGCCAACACCAACGCTGACGAATACTTTATTACCAAATAAGCCTAAGATACAGCAAAGGAAGGCTAAGACACAAGATCCACCACCAACAGCAATTGAGTAGGTGGATTTGTTAAAGAAGCAAGATGCTCCAAAACAAATACCAGTTAAGCCAAACATTGCGGCAAAGCTACCAAAGCAATAAAGGAATGTTCTTAATGTAAGGGTTCCAAAATTAATGTTGGTTGGTTTAGTGATGAAATAGGCGATTGAGCCAGAGATGTAGGCGCCAAGAGAAATAACAAGATACATTGCAACTAAGGAAGCGATCATAAAGACATATTGGGTTCTCACAACCGTTTTACGGTTGGTTGGAGTGGAAAGTACATACGCCATTGAACCATCGCTAACTTGAGCAGCGATAAGTTTGTTACAAATGATCATGACATAAATCATTGGTAAAAGAACGCCAGCGATCTTATAAACGAGGTCGTTCATAACAGAGTTAAGGTCGATTTGTGACATTGTTTGAATACGAGATAAAGAGAAGCCCATATTTTCAAGTAAGCCAAGGATTTGTAACCAAGATAGCCCCTCATCCTTAACATAGGTTTGGACGGTGCCCATATCGATATTTGTGAATATCGCTTTGGTGCCAACGACAAGATTGATGATGACAAATATTGCCGCAGATCCTAAGGATAAGACTAACCACAAAACAAAATTTGATTTCAAAGATTGTTTAAAAAGTGGTTTAGAAATGAATTCTTTTTTCTTCTTTGGTGTGGTGACTTCTTTATTTGCTTTCATTGCTAAGACCTCCAACGACTTTTTCCATAAAATATTTTTCTAAAGTGTATTGCACTTCTTTAATGAATTTGATGTTGAACTTATGAAGTTCGCGGAACATGCCATCAATCTTTTCGTTTGGCACGCGAACAAGATAAGCGAAGTAATCTGGATATGTTTCGATAACTTCAACTTGGCTTGCGTCAACTTTATCGAAGCCTTTCTTATCTTGGAAGGCGATGACATATTCGTGATAAGGACGATTATGAATTTCATTTAAGTCGACGATATCGATAAGATGACCATCTTTGATGAAACCGACATAATCACATGTTTCTTCAAGTTCATCGAACATGTGGTTAGACATGACGATTGTCGCTCCACGAGCTTTTTCTTCCTTGATTAAGTTGATGAAGGCATCTCTCATCAAAGGATCTAGACCCGTGGTTGGTTCATCTAACAAGATGATTTCTGGTGAATGCATGAAGGCAGCGACTAACGCAGTCTTTTGTTTCATACCTTTGGACATTCTTTTTAAGTTAGCGGTTGGATCAAGCTGTAAGGCGTTGATGATTTTTTCCGCTTTTGACATATCAGTTATACCAAGCATCTCGGCTTGAGCCTTTAAAAAGGCTGAACCATTTTCTAAAGGTGGGAAGGCAATTTCACCAGGAAGATAGCCGATCAATTTTTTAATCTTTTCAGCGTCTTTCCAAGCGTTCATGCCATTGATAATGACTTCACCACTATCAGGTTTAAGAAAACCCATCATGTGACGGAGAGTGGTTGTTTTTCCTGCTCCGTTTGTGCCGCAATAACCGAATGTTGTGCCTCTAGGCACAACAAAGTTGATGTCAAAAACCCCGCGGCCTTTGCCATAATCTTTGGTTAAATGTTTGACCTCGATTGCGATATCTTTTTGAGGTACATTTTTTAATGATTTAGCGTGTTCATAAATGTCTTTGCTCATCTAAGTACCTCCTATTTGCTGTTACCCACGACACCTTCAAGACCACCAAATGTCTTTTCTTCTTTATAGAAGGACATGAAGTAATCTTGTAATGTGAATGGTTTTTCGGCGAATGAAGAAAGTTTGATGCCGATGACTGAATCGATGAATTCTTTATATTGATCATCTTTAAATTTGACATAGGCACTCAAACGGTTCTCGTTCTTTTTAACGATTTCAAATGGACATTTGCTTAGATATTTGTCCATATTTTCTTTATCTTTAAACGTTAAAGCATACACCTTAACATTGATCTTTTTAACTTCATCAGCATCGAAGGTGGAAACGTGCACTCCATCTTTGATGATGGAAATCTTATCGCAAGTCGCTTCTACTTCTGAGAAGATGTGACTTGATAAAAGAATTGTTTTACCGCGTTTCTTTTCTTCAACAATGAATTTGATGAAGACGAGTTGCATCACTGGATCAAGTCCAGAAGTTGGCTCATCTAAAATCAAAACATCTGGGTCATTCATAAAGGCGGTGACCACGGCGAGTTTACGTTTATCACCAAGGGACATCTCTTTGACGTTTGGAGATGGATCAAGCTTAAAAAGATTAAGCAGATAATCGAGACGTTCTTTGTTTTCTTCGCCGCGCATATCTTGCATCATCTTGATGAAACCCCAACCTGTTAATCCAGCCGGAATTGATGGCTCACCAGGAAGATAACCAACTCTTCCTAATATCTTATCGGTGTGACCAAAGGTATCGATACCGAGCACTTTGATTGAACCTTTTTGAGGTTTAGAAAAGCCCATGATGTGACGGATTGTCGTCGATTTACCCGCGCCATTAGGGCCAAGATAGCCATAGCATTCACCACGATGGACTTTGATGGATACATCAAAAACTCCACGATGAAAGCCATAATCTTTCGTCAAATGGTCAACATCAATAATGACTTCTTCTTTAGAAAAATCTTTACCCATACTATACCTTCGCTAAACCAAGACGGACATCATGGAAATCTCTAAATGTGAATGGCTTTTCCATAAATGTGGAATAGGTGAATTCATTTCCACTACTATCGATGAAACCTTCATCTTTACCTTGTTTGCCGTTAGGAGTAACAATTACTTCTTTTGAGTTAGTTGAATAACTAAACTTGATATCCTTCGTGACTCTTTCATCAAGGAATGAGGTGACATAAACCTTACCTTCAATATCCATATTGGTGCCACCTTCTTCAAATGGAGAATAATAAAGAACAGTTTCATTCTTTTCATTTAACTTGGTTACAAAACTACCAACCGCTTCTGGAAAACCGAGTTCATCAGGTTGATATAAGAATGTGTGCGAAAATTCAAATTGGAATGTTTGATTAACTTGATCGATTTGGTTAACAAGGACGTTTCCTTTGTTATCTTTAATAATTTCAGGATGCGTTCCAATACGTTCTTCACCTTGCGCACCTGGAAGTTTAGCTAAATCCAAGTCCACGATAAGACGGTCACTTGAAAAATCAATAAAATAACCATACCAAGCGAGTTGTTGTTGAACATCTGCTAGTGATACTGGAATTTGGAAGGTGATTTGTTTGGTGTTTAGATATGTGCAAAGCACCATCTCAATAATTTCTGGGGTGGAAATATCGTATAATTCTTCTATGTCTGCTAACGCAGGGTATTTTTCAGCGAGGGTTTTAATGATAAAGTCAGAGCCGATTTTAACTCTAGTGCCATAACTGGTGTTGATATTTGTTAAAGTGTAATAACCTTCAAAACGACCATCTTCCGGGAGGATTGCTTTGGCAATTTCTTTAACGATATCCGCAAGAAATGGGATATCAGATGAATATTCATCAATAACTGTTTCAATATTGAAGTCGCTTCCGAAGTCTGCTGCTAAATACATCTTCTTCGCGCCTTCGTGGTCAGGATTAGCTTCTTCAAGCAGTTCTACAGACACTCCAAAATGGGCACCGTCGGTTTTACCGAGGCGGAATTCATATAAGCCATATGGAGTTGATTGTGAACAAGAGCATAAGCATAATGCTGGAACCAAGCTTAGCATTTTTAGTCTTTTCATAAAAAACACCTCTTTAGGCATTATTATAAATTAAATTTATATTCTATTAAAGATATCTTTTACTTTTTTAAAGCTCAGAATCTTTGTGGCGATGAGTGATGATAAACGGAAATAAAAATGGTGATATTGTGATAAAAATCGCACTTAGCAAGATGATTGAAATATATGCAAGTGGCACAAGAATGATTAGCATCAAGATCTTCAAAACGATATACCAGGCAAGGCTATCTAAAGATGAAGCGTATATCTTGATAGGCACAAAGCCTAAATAACTAACGACTTTTTTATATATTTCACTGATGCGATTTTCACTTAGGAATAAGTAAAGCGAACTAGTGATAACATAACCAATTCCTAAAGGAAGAACGATTTTTAATGCGATATGTAACTTAGCTAAAAAGATCAAAATTAAAAGCAGTGCGACTAATGAAATGAAACCACTGACGATTGAGATTGCTAAAGCAAGTTGTTGCTTACGGCGATATGAAGATTTGATTTCTTCCACTGCCGCTTCTTTTTCTTCGATGCAATGAACATGAGCGTATCCAACATTGAGTTTCTTCTTGTTATAACGTTTCTTAGAAGCATCATCAAAATATGAAACTTCTTTATATTCTTCATCAACATAGATTGGTTTATCGCAATACGCGCAAAAAGCGACAACCGACTTCTTAGATTTTATTTCGTCGACTCTTTCTTTAGAAACATCATGTTCTTTTTTAGCCATTGTAGATACTATACAACACATTTGTTAAAAAGAGAAATTGCTGATATCTGATATTTGAGAAATATGCAGTTATTGCACTTTTTCTTTGATTTAGAAAATTGAATATATATAATATAGGCAACTGAGGTGCAATTATGACATTAAAAGAATTACGCAAAAATTACAAGTTAACTCAAAAGGAGGCTGCTGATATCGTTGGCATGTCACTTAGAACTTATGTTTCTTATGAATCTGACGAAGTCAGTGCCGATCAACTTAAACTTGAAAGAGTGAAAGAGAAGCTTCAAGAATTTGCTTCTAAAGATACAACTATATTAAAAGGAAAGGTTCTTCTTATTACTGGTGGAACTGGTTCCTTTGGTCACGCGGTCGTCGATCGTTTCTTAAACACAGATATCAAAGAGATTCGTATTCTTTCCCGTGATGAAAAGAAACAAGATGATATGCGCAAGTTATACGCGAATGACAAACTCAAATTCTTTATTGGTGATGTTCGTAATCTTGATTCAATCATCGATGCCTTTAAAGGGGTTGACTATGTCTTCTCTGCTGCTGCTTTAAAACAAGTTCCGTCTTGTGAATTCTATCCAATGGAAGCGGTTCGTACGAATGTCATTGGTTCTGATAATGTTATCACCGCCTGTGTTCGTAACCACGTTAAGAAAGCCATCTTCTTATCAACTGATAAGGCTGCTTATCCAATCAACGCGATGGGTATTTCCAAAGCTTTGATGGAAAAGAATGTTATCGCCAGAAGTAGACAACTTCTTCCAGGTGACACTGTCTTATGTTTAACTCGTTATGGTAACGTCATGGCCTCGCGCGGAAGCGTTATTCCTTTATTCTTAAATCAAATCCATGAAGGTAGGCCAATCACCATCACCAATCCAGATATGACTAGATTCATGATGACTCTTGATGATGCGGTTGATTTAGTCCTTTACGCCTTTGAACATGGTGAACAAGGTGACTTATTCGTCCAAAAGGCCCCTGCCGCTACTATCGAAACACTCGCAAAAGCAATTATCGAATTAACTGGTAGCAAGACTGGTATCACATATATCGGTACTCGTCATGGTGAAAAACTATATGAAACATTAGTCACTCAAGAAGAAATGATTAAGTCGGTTGATTGCGGTAACTTCTATAGAATTGTCGCGGATAACCGTGATCTTAACTATGATAAATACTTCTCTAAAGGTAATAAGAAACTTAACCTTGGTGATTCCTATACATCACATAACACCGGTAGACTCGATGTCGAAGGTATGAAAAAATTATTAAAGAAGCTGGAACTATTTGGTGGACCAGTTCGTCAACATGATTAGGAGGAAACTACAATGCCTTTTAAAAACAATGACAAATTAAAATTAATGATTATCGTTGGCACTCGCCCAGAAATCATCCGTTTAGCAGAAGTGATTAATAAAGCGAGAGTCTATTTTGATACTTTATTAGTCCACACTGGTCAAAACTACGATTACAACTTAAATGGAATCTTTTTTAAAGATTTAGGAATCGCTGAACCAGATATTTATTTAGACGCAGTTGGTAAAGACTTAGGCGAGACAATGGGCAATATTATCGCTAAATCATATGATGTCTTAGTTAAAGAAAAACCAGATGCTGTCTTAGTACTTGGTGACACCAATAGCTGCTTATCAGTTATTGGGGCAAAACGCCTCCACATTCCAGTGTTCCATATGGAAGCCGGAAATAGATGTAAAGACGAATGTCTTCCAGAAGAAACAAATCGTCGCATCGTCGATATCATCTCTGATGTTAATTTAGCCTATAGCGAACACGCGAGAAGATATTTAGCTGATTGTGGCCTTCCAAAAGAAAGAACCTATGTCACAGGCTCACCAATGGCTGAAGTCCTCACTAAACACCTTAAACAAATCGAAAGCAGCGATATTTTAGGAAAACTGAAACTTCAAAAGGGTAAATACATTTTGTTAAGCGCACATCGTGAAGAAAATATCGACACCGATAAAAACTTCTATTCGTTATTTAATGCGATCAATAAATTAGCAGAAAAATATGATATGCCAGTTGTTTATAGCTGCCATCCACGTAGTAAAAAGAAACTTGAACAAACTGGTTTTAAACTTGATAAGAGAGTAATTATGCATGAACCTTTAGGCTTCATCGATTACAACAACTTACAAATGAATGCCTTCGTGGTTGTTTCAGATTCTGGAACTTTACCAGAAGAATCAAGCTTCTACGCGAGCATTAAGAAACCGATTGCGGCCGTTTCAATCCGCACTTCAACCGAAAGACCAGAGGCTTTAGATGCTGCTTGCTTTGTCTTAGCGGGAATTGATGAAAAATCACTTCTTCAAGCTGTTGAAGTTGCCTTACTAAACAAAGAAGGTTGTAAACCAGTCGATGTCTATGCGGACACAAATGTATCTGATAAAGTCATCAAATTAATCCAATCATACACCGGTATTGTTAACAAAATGGTGTGGAGAAAAGAATGAGAATACTTGTCACTGGCGCAAAAGGATTTTTAGGAAAGCATGTCTCTAAACAACTACTTAGAGAAGGTTTTGAGGTTCTTGAATACGATCTTAATAATAGTGACAAAGATTTAAAAAACTTTGTAAATCTCGCAGATTTCGTTGTTCACCTCGCGGGAATAAATCGTCCATTAAAAGTGGAAGAATTCTATGATGGGAATACAAATTTCACTAAGAAGTTAATCGACACCATTAAAGAATTAAAGAAATCTATTCCCATTATCATGTCTAGTTCGATTCAAGCATCACTTGATAATGATTATGGAAAATCCAAGAAAATGGCGGAAGATCTTTTATTTGATTCTGGTCTTCCTGTCTATGTTTATCGTTTAGCAAATGTCTTTGGTAAGTGGGGTCGACCAAACTATAACTCCGCTTGTGCGACATTTTGTTATAACATCGCTCACAATCTCCCTATCGAAATTCGTGACCGCAATTATGTTGTTCACTATAACTATGTTGATGACATTGTTGAAGATTTTATTAACGTTATTAAATCAGGTAATTATAAAGGCGAGAAAGAGATACAATCCGTTAAACCAATCTTTGATTGTTCTTTAGGAAAACTTGCTGATTTACTTTATTACTTTAAAGGCGAAATTGAATCAGAAAGACACCTTCCACTCATTCATGATGAATTTGAATTGAAGCTATTTAAGACATTTTGTGATTATCTTTCGGATGAAGGTAATTCATTTAACTATGCAAAAGATGATAGAGGTTGGTTTGAAGAACTTTATAAATCTAAGAAATGGGGCCAAATCTCTGACAATGTTTCTTACCCAGGAATTTGTAAAGGCGGCCACTACCACACCTATAAGAAAGAAATCTTTTACACCGTTATTGGTGAATGTGAAATTATTCAACGTAATATCAAAACAAATGAATTGTTAAAAGATCGCGTTTCGGGTGATAAACCTCATCCAGTTGAAATTAAAGTCGGCTATACACATCAAATTACAAATGTTGGCAAAAAAAATTCACATACAGTGATGTGGATTTCAGAAGTATATAATCCCGATACTGCTGATACGTATCGAGAAGAAGTTATTAAAAATTAGAATTCTCGACAAACTTTTTCGAGATTTTCAATTGTATTATCAATCGAGTATTTCTTAGAGATTTCTAAGGCATTTTCCCGCAATTTTCGGGTTTTTTCTTCATCTAAGTTCTTTAAAGTGCCTTCAAGTTCGCTTAAGGAATTGAGAATAATTCCACCCCTACCATCTTCTAAGATTTCAGGAAGCGCACCTTTGTTATTAGTGATGCAAAGAAGACCTTTTGCCATCGCTTCAACAATTGAGATACCAAATCCTTCATGAAGAAGTGGGAAATGAACAAAGACATCGTGTGAGTTTAATAAACGGGCAACATTAGCACGACGACCAATGAAGTTGACATTTTCGTTAGCGAGTTTTTGACATTCATCATAAACATCACCCATACCAACAACAGTTAATGTTGCGTTTTCAAATTTATTGAACGCAACGATTAGATTAAGGATACCTTTATCTTGGGAAATCTTTCCAACATAAATACAACGAAGTGGATTATGAAAATTCTTAAGTCCTTTGCAAGAAAATTCTTGTAAGTCGACGCCGTTATGGACAACGTGAATCTTATCTTTTAATTGAGGGAGAATCTCAATTGTTCTTTCTTTGGCAGAGTTTGAAATTGCTAAAATGCCGTTAACCGATTCAGCAGCGCGAACAAGTTTACGACGACGATTTCTAAAACCAGTTTGCTCTTCTGAAAGAACAAGTTGTGAGTCAGAGTGGATATAAAGGAATACCTTTAAGAAAGAGAAATATCTCTTGATGTATCTAGCAAGAGACCAGAGGAATCTTGATCCATGATGGAAAACGATCGCATCATAACGATTGTAATAAATCATCTTATCGATTCTTCTACGAGCGATATGCGCACATCGCCAAGTTAATTTCTTCTTTTCTGGGAAGAAGGTATAAACCTTATTGCCAACTTTACGGATTTCCTCAGGAATAGATCCAACATCTTTTATAAATAAAAATTCATGCTCTGGGCACTTTTTAGCAATATCGAGACACATCTTTTCGACGCCACCGATAGTACCAGTTTTAAGAACATGAAGAATACGCATTAATGAGCACCTTCTTTCTTGAAGACTGCTAAGAATGTTTTAAAGAAGATTTTGGTGTCGTACCAAATTGAACGAGCAGCACAATAATGGATGTCCATCTCAATCATTTCTTTGAATGTTGTGTTGGAGCGACCATTAACTTGCCATTCACCGGTAAGACCTTGTTTAACCGCTAAACGTTGTTGATCACGTTCATCGTAGAGGTGAAATTCACGAACTGTACATGGACGTGGGCCAACAATTGTCATTTGACCAAGGAAAATATTCCAGAGTTGTGGAAGCTCATCTAACGAGGTTTTGCGGATAAATTTACCAAATTTGGTGATACGTGGGTCATCTTCCATTTTGAAAGTAACACCACCTTCAACTTCGTTGTGTTTTAAGAGTTTAATTAATTGTTCGTCAGCATCGACGTTCATTGATCTAAACTTATAAAATTTAAAGGTATATCCGTTACGACCAATACGATCAGAAACATAGAAGACTGGACCTTTTGAGGTTGTCTTAACTAAAATCGCGATTATTAAAAATAAAGGAGATAAAAGAATAATACCTAAAGAGGATAGTAAAATGTCAAATGCTCTTTTAATTATTCTATAAGATAACTTGTTATTAACTTCAATTGTAATTTCGAAAGTTGGAATACGTTTGTTTTTCATTTTGTAGACCTGAAATTCGATATCGCTGAAGCGATTATAAAACACTCTATGATTTAAGTCAACAAAGTTGACAAGATGCTATCAACCGGATATGGGTTTTATGCATTTAATATGTGAATCGATAATAAAGCTAAAATTTCAATGTACGCACTCATTAATAAAGATTAATAAAAACTCACTCCGGACCTGGATAAAAAATCTTTCGTATAGAAAAAATGTCAAATTTTTTGTAAAAAAGATCGATTGTTCGATCTTTTGTGTTGGTTGTAACGCTTAGCTGTAGCTACGAACTTCAATATTATTGTTATTAGCAAATTCTATGGTGACAAATCTATTTTGATGGTAATTATATGTACTGGTGTTGCTACTTTTTGGTTCTCCAATTATTAAATCATCTGAAATAACGAAAAATTTTGAATAATCAGAAGAATGCGTGCCATTAACATCTAAATACGTATCTAGGTAATACGTGTTGTTATAGAAATAATAAACATTCCATTCACCCATTAATTGATCGTTTGAGTCATACTTCTGAACACCCTTGGTGGTGAATTTCGAATATTCTCCGCTCGTGCTTATATAGAATGTCGCTCCTTCTGGGGCAAGAGACCCAGAATCGTGTTCGACATGTACAATGTAAAATTTGTTTTCCATAAAAGCGTAATTAGATGTTGGAACAGAGCCGCTTGTTGAAGTTGTGGACATAACTCCTGATGATGTTGTGTAGCTATTGCATGAAGCTAACAGAAAAAGTGCAAATAAACTAATAAGTCTTTTCATATAAACTCCTTATTTGAGAAGTTGCTTTTTCTTCTCTTCAAATTCTTCTTGAGTAATAACGCCGTCATCGAGGAGTTTCTTAAATTTAGCGATCTCGTCTGCAACCGAGGCTTGATTTTGCACTACGGTCGTGACGCCGCCTTTTCCTCTTTTAAATTCAGAAATCTTTTTCTTAACATAGGCCGCAATTTCGTTTGCCTTGCTTTGCAAACTTGTATCATAAGTCCAACTATTTTCGCTTGTAAAATTGTCGCGAGAGTGAATTCCGGGGACTTCAAATTGAATATAACCAAGGATAAAACCTGAAGCTATCTTCATTTGAATTGAGGTCATATCCGCATAATAAATTTCTTTTGATCCCTTGAAAAGGTCATGTGTAAAGAAAGAACGAACATTTTGAATTTGAGTTAGAACGATTCTATCTTCATAAACATCCAAAACCTTTTGAGCACCTCTAACGCCTTTGAAGACGATTTGATCACCAGTCTCACTTTCGGCATATTTGGTGTTAGAAGAAGGTGATGTAACTGAACTTTTGGTCTCATTAGATTTGCTATCCAGAGTTGGTTGATTCATATGACAAAAATCAATCTTTTTATTTACTTCACTCAATTCTCTACGACATTTAGCGACTTCTAAATTGATTGGCTTATTCCCGTTTATAATTGCAATCATTATGAACAATAAAATTAGTCCAATGACCACAAAGATTACTGTTACAACTATGAAAGCAATCTTTGTAGTTGCTATAAAAATCATTAAGAAGATAAGAGCAACAAGGAACGAGATTCCCATAAAGACTATTGGGAGAACTGGTTTCTTATGTCTACTGACATTACTTCTAATTTCTTCTTGCAGCTCTTCTTTTCTTTTTTCCAAGCTTTGAAGTGATAATTCTTCCATAATATTGCCTCGTTAGATTTGTGTCCAAGTAATTCTATTTCCTGTTATAGATGCTTTTGGGCCATAGCCTAATCTTTTGCAATCTGAACAAACATAAACGGGGTCACCCATTGGTTCGCCTAGGAATGTTTCCTGTGCTTTCCAGGTTGCTTTTTGTCCACAATAATCACATTTATGGGAACTGCATCCACCAAGGCAAAGCGCCATAGAAAACGCTAGAGTCATAAGTGTTTTTCTAAATCTTTTCATCTAAATATCCTCCATTTGTAATTTTAAATAGTGTGTGTGCTTAAAATTGATACACAACTTAAATTGATATTTTTTTTAATAAATATGCATCGTCTTTTTTAAGATAAATCAATTCATAAGGTTCATTAAAATTGATTAAAAATGCGCGTATTTCCTGAATATATCTTCTAAAAGAGACATCGCTTATTAAAATCTTTTGGCAAACTACATCTTTTGTTATCTTTTTGCTTTTTTGTAGCAACGAAAACATATAGATGATTGCCTGCACCTTATTTACTTTCATGTATTTAACCTACTTTCTAAATGAATAAGCTAGCCATATATGTCGACAAAATTATATTCGCTTATGTATCAGAAAAAGACCATCAAATGGATGGGGTTTTTCTCAAATATTTTGGATTTTAGTCAATTACGGTAATTCGATATTTATCGCATGTGACTGTTTTCGAATTAATGTGAGCAAAGTAAAAATCAAATACTGTATTAGGATATTGTATGAAAGATATCCCGAGGAAGAATGTGCTTGGAATTCTAAATATAGTGAAATCTTCATCTACTTCACTTAATAACAAGGCACCAGAGGAAACAGATACTAAACCGTCTCCTCCTGATACCATTTCGATAATGTAAGAAGAACTATATGGATCGTGTTTACTTGGGTTGAGCACTTTGACAAAGAAGTCTTCAGGATTAGACATACTAAAGATTAAGTTGTTGCTTTCGCTATAAATATCTAAAACCGCGATATCGTCAGATGTATCAAAGCTATAGCCACATTCACCACAAGTATACGTAGTTACTAAACCAATCGTTTCTCCGGAAAAAGAATGTTCTTCTTTGTTGCTAACGAGATGCTCATAACCGTCATCTAAACATTTGTGATAGTGATAATGTTTATTACATGTCCAATCTGGATCATAGTTATGCTCTAAATGAGGAATTGTTTCTTCATAAGAATAACCACAGCCATCACAAACATAGGTTGTTTTGCCATCAGCTTCAAAGGTTGGCAAAAGTGTTGTTTTTGAAAAAATATGAACATGTTCTAGCGATGTTGATGTTGGTGCTGGTGTTGAGGTCGACGCTGGAGATGATGTTGGCACAGATGTTGATAGTTGAGGTGTGGTGTGTTCGGCTTTTCGATTGGCATTCATTTGAATCGCAACTCCAGTTCCAGCACCACCAACACACACTAAAACAATAGTTGGCACAAATATCGGAATAACAATTTTCTTTCTCATCAGAGGGACTGGTTGGATATTTTTGTTATTTCCAAAATAAAATTGATCAAACGAGACGTGAAAGATTACGCATAATTTTTTAAAATTATCAATCGATGGAGTTGAAAAGCCATTCTCCCAAGAAGAAATCGTTTTGATGTTGGTTTTGCATTTTTTAGCAATTTCACTTTGAAGTAGTTTCTTGTCTTTTCTTAAAAATCTAAAATATGTCGCGAATTGTTCAATATTAAAAATATGATTATCGCAGTTTGGATTGGTATGGTGGTTTTTACAATTAATAAAACCAGCCAAATCGACTTTTAAAATCGAGGCATACGCTGATGCGACGCTTAAATCAGGGACCGCTTTTCCTTTTTCCCAAAGCGAAATTAGTTGAGCAGAATAACCTAATTTAGCAGCAACATCCGCTTGAGATAATCCTACTCTTAATCTTTGTTTAACTAAGAATGTATGTCTTTTCATTATTCCTATTTCTAATAATAATTCATAACTTGGTAGCAATGGTTAAAAATATGAAAAAACACGCACTTTTTTGTACGTGTCCTGACAATCGAAATGGCGGAGGATTAGGGATTTGAACCCTAGCGCACCTTTCAGCACCTACGAGCTTTCCAAGCCCGCCCCTTCAGCCTCTTGGGTAATCCTCCGTGCTTTTAGTATTATACAAGAAAATAAATTAAAGTATAATCATATTTGTATGATTTTAGTCCCTATTACATCGAAAGATTCAAATCAACGTGTTGACAAGTTTGTAAAGAAGTATCTTAACGAGGCTCCTTTATCTTTTATTTATAAATTATTTAGAAAGAAAGATGTCAAAATTAACAAGCATTGGGTAAAAGAGAATTATATCCTTCAAGAAGGGGATGAATTATCGATCTATATCACTGACGCTCAACTGGAAGAGTTCAGTAAGTCAAAAGAAGTCAAAAAGGCTAATCTCAATCATGAAATCGTTTACGAAGATGAAAACATCATCATTGTCAATAAACCTCGTGGTCTTTTGGTTCATGGAGATATCAATGAAAAATCAAACACTCTTACAAATGATGTTTTGAATTACTTATATTTCAAAGGAGAATATGATCCTTCTCAAAAAGGATTCACCCCTGCTCCTGCTCATCGACTTGACCGTAATACATCAGGATTAGTCGTTTTTGCTAAGAATTTAACAAGTCTTCAACAATTAGAAGATCTCTTCAAAAATAAAGAAAATATCGTTAAAGAATATATGGCGTTAGTTAAAGGAAAATTAACCAAAAATTTAGAGATCAATGCACCACTTTTGAAAGATGAAAAAACAGGAATTGTGCGCATTTCTAAATCCGGAAAAAGTGCGCTTACTTTTGTTAAACCAATCGAGTTTTACGGAGATTTCACACTAGTTCGCGTTCAAATATTGACAGGAAGAACTCATCAAATTCGTGTCCATTTAGCTAGTGAAAATTACCCTGTTGTTGGTGACTCAAAATATGGTGATTTTTCGCTCAACAAATTCGTTAAAGAAAAATATAAATTTGAAAATCAATTTTTGCACTCTTGCTCACTTGGTTTTAAATCTCTTGATGGCAAATTATCTTATCTAAGTGGTAAGAGTTTTGAAGTTGACTTGCCTAAAGAAGAAAAAGAGCTTCTTAGAAAGTTAAAACAATAATTAAATAATTTCCAAAAACGAATCTTTTCAAGGTTCGTTCTTTAACTTTATATAAACTATTGTAAAATAGTATCTATGGCTGGGAAGATTGCTAAGATTGGAAATTACTTTTTATATCTATTAACCATCACTGCTGGTTTGTTTATTTGTAATGGTGAAGTACTTTTTGGTGATAACCCTACTCAAAAGTTCACTGGAAACGATGTTAGGTTATATACTGGCATCTTTTTAGTTAGCTTAGTTACTTTGTTTTTAATAAACATTTTCCGTAAGAAATATAAACCGAATTTGATTTTGTTATCACTATTTTTAATAGTAGCGGTTGGTAATATCGTTGGTATCGCAACATTTAAAGATTATGGATATTATGTCTTCGATGGAATCGAAGGTGGAACATATGCTTTCACATATTATATCGATTTAGAAACAAGACTAATTTTCTCGTTAGAAGCGCTGGTGCTTTGTTTAACGTGTTTTGTCCTAATTGATTTTGGATATCAACTATTCGAATTAGATGAATTCTTGAAAGTTGTCGCCTTTGTAACATTGACAATTATTTCAATATTCATGGTGATTTCCTTTGTTGTTGATTGGGATTGCTATGCAAACTTCTGGCAAAACTATTTTGTGATTGATCATGCATTTATGAGATTCCCAAAATCGGTATTCATGAATTCAAATGTATTTGCGATTATGCTTTCAGTAGCGTTTATCGCATTGATCTATCTACACCACTTCTATAAACGTTGGTTCTTTTTTATCCCAATGGTTATTTTATACGTGAATATCTTCATGACAAACTGCCGAACATTAACCATTTCAGTATTGTTATTATTCCTCGCTTATCTTGTTTATTATCTTTTAGATAAATATGGCAAAACTCGTAAACGAAAGATTATTACTGCATCTTTGATTGCTGGTATATTTGTAACATCGATTATTGTCACAACTGTTGTTTTAGTTTTAACCAATAACTTAGATAACTTTATCGATTTCATGCTTGAAAGCTATAACTTTAGATCGATTCATTCTCGTTCATGGATTTGGATGCGAACAATTGAATCAATCAATTTGGCAAACTGGTTTACGGGTGTTGGTTTTAATTTATTTGGCGAAATCTTGATTCGTTTTAACGTTACTGATCCAACAAGCGCAAGGCCAAATAACAACACTTCCACTCATAACGCTGCACTTGAATATCTTGGCAATGGTGGCATTTTGATGCTAGTTGTTGTTCTAATTATCCTTGGAATGCTCATTTATATGGCAATCAAAAATCTCAAAAATAATCGAGGTTTGATGGTGCTTTCGCTTATGTTGATCGTTTTCTCACTCATTTATTCAATCATTGAAAGTGGCTTCTTTATCTTCCCAAGAACATATGGCTTTGCTATCCTAACTGCCTTTATCGCAGTACCTATTGTTTCTACTGAAGCAAAATATCACTCTAAGAAGGTAAAATAATGTCGTTTGAAATAATTATCAAAATCATCTTACTTGGCATTGCTTTAAGCATGGATGCTTTCGCGGTCTCTATTACTGATGGACTTATTTATACTGATTTAAACAAAAAGAAATCTTGTCTAATCGCAGGAACTTTCGCTGTTTTACAAGCGTTGATGCCTTTGATCGGATATTGGCTTCTTGAAATTGTTATTTACTTTGTTGGTGAACAAGGTGGAATTGAAGCCGCAAAAGTACTTTCACTCGTTATTACTTGGGTGGCATTTGGCCTACTAATAATTATTGGTGGAAAGATGGTTATTGAATCTATGATTCAAATGAACAAAGAAAGAGTTGAACATCGAAAACTTTTCTCTTATAAAGAAGTGTTTGTTATGGGTATTGCAACCGCTATCGATGCCTTGGCAACTGGTTTCGTTTTACATGCTAACTTATCCACTAATGTAACTGTCTGGTTACATGTTTCAATTATTATGGTGATCACATTTACAATTTGTATTGTTGGTATCATCTTAGCGAAGCAAATTCACAAGTTATTAAAAGGACGACACGAGGTCGCCAATTTAATCGGTGGAATTATCCTTGTCGTTTTAGCAATTTGGATTGTTCTATCTTATTATTTCATCTAATGAATCTATTACTGGGTAACCAGAGTCTTTAAATTCATTAAGTCGATCAATTAGTAATGGGGAAATCCCTGCATTTTTCGCAGCAATCGCATCATTAAGGGAATCTCCAACATAAATAACTCTATTCTTACTTCCTTTATATTTAAGGAATTCAAGAGCTTTTAAAATTGGCTCTGGTGATGGCTTTGGAACTGGTGCTTCACGATTGCCAACGATAATATCAAAACACTTTGTTAAGTCGAAACGATTCAAAACATCAATAATGTGAGATTTCGCATTTGAGGTAACAATACCAACAACTTTACCTTGTTTCTTTAATTCTTCAATTGTTGATGTAGTATCAGAATAAATCTCTGCCATTTGAGTTACTTTATCAGAAAAGACAAGTTCATCAATGCTTTTTATAAAAGCAGGATAACCATCCATGCTTCCCATCACTCTTTTATAAGAATTAGGAATTGGTTCGCGGGTATAACCCAAGATTTTATCGCGGTCGATTGAAACTCCAATACGACGATAGGCTTCTTCAAAAACATATATTGAAGATTCAAGGGTATCAAAAAGAGTGCCATCGAAATCAAATAAATAAATGTCGTATTCCTTAAGCATATTCAAATAATAACAAATCTAGAAAATTTAGAAAAGAAAAAGGTGTCGATAGACACCTTATCAATTGAATTTAACTTATTTAGCTTCAGGAGTTGGGGCTTCTTGAGGGGCTGGCTCTTCAATGATTTCAACCGCTGATTTAACTTCGATTGTGTTGTCTTTAAGAGCAGCTTGACGTTGTTGTCTACGGAGTTGTTTTTCAACTTCACGGTCTGTCTTCTTAGCGTTAAACGCTAAAGCACAGATAACAACCGCAACACCTAATAAGAAGATGAGGATGCCCCAAATTCTAAAATCGAATGGGATATGAATTCCATTGATTAATGCATTTTCAGCAGTTTTGATAAAGTTGCTATCAGCGTTAGTTGAAAGATGATGGCCGATAATGCCAAAAATCATTAAAATAACACCAAAAGCGGCGATGGTTGCGCCGGATAAATACCAAGCAAATTCTTTACCGCTAACTTTATCTTTCATAAATAAACCTCAAATACAATATCACTTTAATAAAATTAAATCAATTAAGCTTGTTTAGCATTAGCTTGCATCTTTTGGATTTCTTCTTGGAAGTGTTTGTTGAAGTTATCATAAACAGGTTTCCAAGCGATTTCCCATTTGTTTGCGTGCTCACGAGTAATTTGTTTCACATTAGTGAAGACATCACCAAAGTTCTTGCCTTCAGGAAGATCACGACGACCACCAGTCATTTCAATTAATGCAAAGAGTGGATCGATTACTTCGTAATAGTCAGCACTTCTAGCGACCGCATTGTTACGGACAAAGTGGAATAAATTCACAACGCGAGAAATGTCGTTTTGGATGAAGTTTGATTGAGGAGTGATCGCTCCTTTAGCTTCGTTTCTTGCTTTGTTATATTCAGCGAAGAGGTGATCAAATTGATCTAAAAGAAGCATGTTGACCATTCCGCGGTAAAAATATTCATTTTTAGAGATTAAATCAACATAGGATGGTTCATCCATCTTATCATCTTTACGCGCACCATTCATATGAGCCTCGATGATTTTACGAAGTTCTTCGTGAATTGGTAAAACGTGTTCAAAGACAGTTACGCATTGGGAATAATCAACGTGAAGTTCACTTCCATCTTGGGAAAGTTTTAAGATGGTTGAATCGTTTCCATAGACGACATCAAGAAGTTCATTGATGCGTTTGGTAAGATTTGCACCAGCTTCACCTGAATTCTCTAAGCAAGCATGTAATGGGGTATTTTGATCAAGTTCGTTGCGGATAATTTCCTTACGAGCTTTGTAGGCTGCAACATCGTACTTGTCTTTTTTCATCGTATACTCAAGAGTATTGAAGATGATCATGTCGTAACGAATGAAGCTACCAATAGCAGCAGTGTAATTATTCATAATTACTTCCTTTCTATATCTTGATAAAGATATGTTTCAATGTTCTCGAATCTTTTGATTGTATGTTTCGCATACTTCGAGACCGATAGCGGTGCGTGGGACATACAAAATGATTGTTCTTGATATTCCTTAAACATTGAAATATCGTTACCAGAATCCCCGACGACGTAAATGTCGCTGTGATTTATCTTAAGATAATTCTCAATAAATTTCAATCCATTTGATTTAGAGCAACCATATGGAGAAATCTCAATAAATTCATTGGACCAACTCGCTTCAATTTCATGGCCAAATTCTCTAAATAATTCTTTGTTTGCTTCAGCAGAACGTTTTTTAGCTTTCTTACTCACCCCAAACATAACCATAAGTTTATAAACTTTGCCCTGGTTGATAAGTTCATAGAAACGATCTTTAGAAATATGATATGGATTTTTAAGTGCACCTTGGTAAATATACCAAAGTGTATTAACGATTCGATAGAAAAGAGAAGAGAACTTTTCACGTTGGACGAATTCATCATTGTCCGCCATAACGTATAATCCTTTGATTGGGAAATGAGATTCAATATATTCAATGACTCGATGTAGAACATCGGGTGCAAAAGTTTGCTTATGAATTATCTTTCCATTTTGAGTGATAAATGACCCATTGCAACCGATCGCGATTCCTTCACGATCAAGACGTTTGAAGACGCGGGTGCACGGACCAATATTGCGACCAGAGACGACAACGAAATGATTTCCATCATCGATGAATTTTTGAATCATCTTTTTAGTGCGGTTCGACACTAAACGGATTCTTTTCTTGGGATAGAACAATGTTCCATCTAAATCTGTCGCAAGTAGTTTTGGCATTTCGTTAATTTTATTAACATTATTCTAAAAAGGCAACTTTTTTGTAAAAGAAAAAGAGGAGTGATAGATTATCTCCTCTTTCTTTTGACTTATCTTAAAGGGTTTTCAGCTTGGAAGATACCATAACCGCCGTCTTCACGTTCATAGACGACACTGATACGATCATCTTCTTCATCTAAATAGAGGAAGAATGGGTGACCGATTGCCTCCATTCTCATAATTGCTTCATCAACAGTCATTGGATCAAGATATTTTGATTTAGTTCTAACAACTTGATCATCTTCTTCAATTTCTTCTTCAGTAACTTCAATGTTTTCAAACGCTAAAGCTTTACCTAAAGAAACTTTACCGCCTTTAGAACGGTCCATTCTGGTTTTTAGTTTTCTCATTTGACCTTCGAGTTTATCGATGGCTAAGTCGACAGCAGCATATAAATCTGCGTTGCTAACCTCGGCTCTGAGGTCCATGTGAGGAGTGAAAATTGTAATTTCAACCTTTGCTCCTACCTTGTAGGATCTGACAACGACGCGGCAAGTGACATCTTCATTGATGACGAAATATTTTTCCATGCGGGAAAGTTTGCTTTCAACAGCGTTTTTAATTCCGTCGGTGACTTCGATGTTCTTACCAATAATTTGGTATTTCATAAAAGTGCATCTCCTTTCCAAATTATGCTATGTAGCTAATTACACTTATATTATGGCAAATTTATATATAAAAATATAGTGAATAAATAAAAAGTTTTACTACTTGCTTAATGCTTTCTTAATATCTTCTAATTTATCAAGTTTTTCCCAAGGCAGATTCAAATCTGGTCGGCCAAAATGACCATAATTGGTTAGCTTGTGATATTCAAATGTTGGCTTGGTGAGTGAAAAGTTTTTAATAATCATTCCTGGTCTAAGATCAAACACTTTCAAAATAAGTTGAACAATCTCATCGTCGCTATATTTAGAAGTATTGAATGTATCAACGTGAACGGAGACTGGTTCGTTTTTGCCGATCGCATAACCGAGTTGAACTTCGAGACGATCTGCAACACCTGATGCCACTAAGTTTTTGGCGATGTATCTAGCCATGTATGAGGCACTTCGATCGACTTTTGTCGGGTCTTTTCCAGAAAATGCACCACCACCGTGATGACCAGCACCACCATAAGTATCGACAATAATTTTACGGCCAGTAACGCCAGTATCACCAGCTGGACCACCGATAACGAAATTGCCTGTTGGGTTAATGATTGTTTCAAAGTCAGTGTTGAGCTTAAATGACTTCGCAACCGGAATCATAATATGGTTCTTAACATAGCCTTTAAACTCATCCATATCAATATCTGGATCATGTTGAATAGACATCAATATCGTGGCAATTCGCGGATTTTTTGGATCTGAGTAATCAATCGAGACTTGAGACTTCATATCTGGTCTAGCGTGCTCAAATTTGCCTTCTTTTCTTAACGTTGTAGCGATGCGGACAAGCTTATGAGCAATAGCGATTGGAAGCGGCATATAACCTTTGTTCTCGTTGGTCGCATAACCAAACATAATTCCTTGATCGCCTGCACCAATCTCTTCATCTTTTTTGGCATCGACACCCATAGCGATATCACTTGATTGTTCTTGAACACGAACTTCGACAACAACTTCATCACTCGAGAAACCGTATTCTTTCTTCGTGTATCCGATGTCATTTAAAACATCTTTAACAATCTTTTTGTAATTAGGTTTTGCTTTAGATGAGATTTCTCCACCAATCAAAACAAAGTTTTTTGTCGCGAAAACTTCGCAAGCAACACGACTTTTTGGATCAACTTTTAAGCATTCATCTAAAATGGTATCAGCGATTTGATCACAAACTTTATCTGGATGACCTTCCGAGACTGATTCGGAAGTAAATAGATTCAGATTTTTCATAAGATTCAACTCCTTTGAAAGAAAAAAATGACTCCCACCATCGAAAGTCACTTTTTTGTGAATCTCGTTTCTTATCGCTCAGTGGGTGGGCCACTGCTAAGGAAGAGCACTTACTCGCCTGGGAGAGTTGCTACTGCGTTTTTTCATCCTTTTAGCGCAGTTCTTGATAAGCGTACTTTATTATAAAGATGTAATTTAAAAATTACAACTATATTGTTTGTTTTTCATTAATTGATAGTGAAACGTGTTTAGGACTTGGGTAACGAATAAAATCAAATATTAAAATGACCAAAACAGCAAAAGAAAATCCAGAATAAACAAAAACATTAGAGAAGAAAGTCATGGCTGAAAGAATTGTTAAATAAACAGAGACAGCTAAGAGAGTTTCGGTTCTTCTTCTAGAAATTGCAGCCAGGATAAAGATGATCATTGACATCAAAATAAATTGAATGCCCATGCCAAATAAACCAAAGAATTTATATCCACCTTCGTACATAGAGGCGACATTCAAACCTGGGCATGCTAAGACTAATTGAGAATCATAACCAGAGAAAATTCGTTTACTAATTAGGTCTGGAATGAGTTGGGAAATAAAACCATCAATATCATTGATGTAAGAAACATTTTCCATATTGTATGCAACATTTCCGAGTGGCGAATCAAGATAAATAATTCCCCACGAAAAATTGCTTAACCACGAATAATTCTCATCGAATTTAGCTAAACCCATAATATATGAAGAATCATTCCATGCAGATTGTTGTCTGATATTTCCAAAGATGTTGAAAACAAAAGCAAATATAAGAACGAATATAATTGTTCCAATTATTTTCTTAAAACCAAATCTGGTTCTTGAAATCGCTATAAAGAATGAAGAAGCAACACAGATGATGAGTGCGCCACGAGAGAATGTTAGTAAGAAAATAACATAACAAATAAGAAGAATAATCAAATTGTGCACGCGTTTTTCTTTTCCATAAAATAGCTTAACGGATGTGATTGCGTTCAAAGCTAGTGCGCAACATATAATCAGTGGGGTGACGGTTGGAATTCCGAATTCACGATAAGACTGTGCATCACCACGGATTGTCGATAATATTGGCAAATTGCGGGAATAAATGATGGATGCGATGATACCAAGAACGCAAACTGTTGCCAAAAAATAAGCGGGATAGTTACCTGTTATTTCAAAAGTAGTTTTTGATGCATTTTTTAGGATAATTTGATGATAAACATATCCAAAAAACAAAGATAAAATGATTGTCAAAAAGATAAAAATCCACAAGTTGACAGGCGTGGCTGGATAGATGTGATTGATATTTAATGAACGAATAAACAAAACTATCATCCATATGATTGCGTAGATGTAAAATGGATTGAGAACTAACGGGAATTTAATCTTTTTTGCGTTGTCCATACAAGTCATAATTTTATCACAAACCAAGGTTAATAAGTAACAAGTAATTGTTAGACTACTTGATTTTCATACTTCATTAAGCAATAATACATTAAGAAATCGAGGTGTAGATAATGCTCAAATTCGAAGAAACGAACATTAAAGGTGTTTATATTATTACTCCACAAGTATTTGGAGATTCCCGTGGTTTCTTTATGGAAACTTATAACGAAAATGATTTTGCGAAGGTCGGATTACATTTTAATTTCGTCCAAGATAACCATTCTAAATCTCATAAGGGCGTATTAAGAGGTCTTCACTTTCAAAAAACGCATCCTCAAACAAAACTTGTTCGTGTTATCGAAGGCGAGGTTTTTGATGTGGCAGTTGATTTAAGAAAAGATAGTCCAACATATGGTAAGTGGATTGGTGAAATTTTGACTGCCGAAAACAAAAAGATGTTATTAATTCCTAGAGGCTTTGCTCATGGATTTGTTGTTTTAAGCGATACCGCCGAATTCGTCTATAAATGCGATGATGTCTACCATCCGGAAGATGAAGGTGGAATTATGTTTAACGATCCAGATGTTAATATTAAATGGCCTCACGTTGAAAACATTGAATTATCTGAAAAGGATAAACATCACAAAACACTAAAAGAAGAAAAGATTGCGTTTGATTTATAAAATGATTAATTTAGATTCAAAAATTATTGTAACAGGTGTTAATGGCCAACTTGGTTTTGATGTTGTTAACGAACTAAAGTCTCGTGGATATCGAAACGTTTTGGGCATTGATATACAAGATTTAGATATAACGGACGCTAAAGCCGTTGATGCTTTTATTAATAAATACAAGCCGGCTGTTGTTATGCATAATGCAGCGTGGACCGCTGTTGATAAAGCAGAAGAATTCAAAGACAAAGTCTTTAGCGTAAATTCATATGGCACTAAAAATATTGCAGAAGCTTGTAAAAAAGTTGATGCGGCAATGGTTTATATTTCCACCGACTATGTTTTTGATGGAAAAGGAACCGAACCGTTTGAAGTAGATTCGCCAAAGAATGGACTTTCAATTTATGGCCAAAGCAAATTGCTAGGAGAAACATTTGTTCAACAAACATTGGGTAAACATTTTATCGTTCGTATTTCTTGGGCATTTGGCGTTAATGGCAATAACTTTGTTAAGACCATGTTAAAACTTGGCAAAACACATCCTGAATTAAATGTTGTTGCTGACCAAATCGGTTCGCCAACATATACATTTGATCTAGCAAGACTTTTAGTCGATATGATTGAAACTGATAAGTATGGTGTTTACCATGCGACAAATGAAGGTTTTTGTTCATGGGCTGATTTCGCAGAAGCTATTTTTAAAGAAGCGCATCTTAACGTTAAGGTAAATCACGTTTCCAGCGAAGAATATAAACGAATCAATCCAAACCAAGCTGAAAGACCTTTGAATAGTAGGATGAGTAAATCATCCTTAACGAAAGCTGGATTAATTCATCTTCCTCCGTGGCAAGACGCATTAAAAAGATATGTTGCTGAACTCAAAAAACGTGGCGATGCCCCACTAAGGGTTTTGGTAACTGGTGCGAATGGTTACATTGGCCCTCATGTAGTAAATGCTCTTAATGAGCTTGGTCACACAGTTATCGCTTGCGATATCGATACTTCAAAAGTCGAAAACGCAATTAAGATTAATTCATCAATTTTTGATAAACACGATAATTTATTAGAGTTCTATCAATATCCAGATACTGTAATTCATCTAGCGTGGAGAAACGGCTTTGATCATTCTGCCTCAACCCATTTAGGTGATTTAGATAAGCATTTTGATTTTTTAAAATCACTTGTTGATGCAGGTGTTAAAAATATTGCTGTTATGGGGTCGATGCACGAAGTTGGTTATCACGTTGGTAAAATCGATGAAAACACGCCATGTAAACCACTATCTCCTTATGGAGAAGCAAAAAACGAACTTCGCCAAATGATGTTTAAGTTAAAAGATGACCATGATTTCAATTTATATTGGATTCGCGCCTTCTATATCACTGGATCTGATAAAGATAATCACTCAATTTTTTCAAAAATTTTGGATGCCGCAAAAGATGGCAAGACAACCTTCCCGTTCAATTCAGGCAAAAACAGATATGACTTCATCGATATCAAATTACTTGCTAAATACATTGCAATGATATCAACTCAACAAAAAGTGACTGGCATTATTAATGCTTGTAGCGGAGAATCAAAGCCACTCTCTGAAATGGTTGAAAATTTCATCAAAGCAAACAATCTGAATATAAAACTACAATATGGCGTCTTCCCAGATCGGCCATACGATTCACCAGAAATTTATGGTGATGACTCAAAATTAAAATTGATTTTAAAAGAATATGAAAAACGCGGTCTTAATTAACATACCGTTTTACACGTACAATGATGAAATAATCGCTTCATTAAAAAGAAAAGGTTATAACGTTTTTCATTTCTCATATAAACCTGAGAATTCATCAATTAGTAAATTTCGTTTTAAGTATTCCAAAGCTTATCAAAAACGTTTTATTAAACGCCATGTTGAATTCATTCAAAAACAACTAAAAGACATTGATGTTGATGTTTTTATTTTCATCAATCCAACAACCTTTACTAGCGATGATGTTAACGCTATTTTTAAGAACCACGAAAAAGCAAAAAAGATTTTATATCTTTGGGATGCCGTTACAACTTATCCACAAGTCAAAAATATCTTTAGCTGTTTTGATAAAATCTATTCATTCGACATTGTTGATTGCAAAGAATATGGATTTAAGTATCGCCCGACTTTTGCTTCAAAGGAATTATTGGAAGCAAAGATTGAAAATCAACCACAAGAATATGACATTTTCTATATTGCTTCTTATAGCAAAAAAAGATACGGACAATTGCTTCAGTTATTAGATATTTGTAAAGAAAACGAACTAAGACCTTTCTATCATCTTTATATTAAAAATAAGCTCGCTTATCTTTTCTTTAAACTTCAAAATCCAAAATTAAAAATGAAATATGTTTCAACCAAATTAATCAGTAATAAAGAAAAGCTTGAAATTATTTCAAAAACAAGAGCTATTTTCGACACACCATTAGATACTCAAACAGGCATTACTATGCGTGTAATCGAAGGCATGATTATGAACAAGAAAATAATCACAACAAATAAGCACATCGTCGATTTTGATTTTTATAACGATAATGATTTCTTTGTCTTTAGCGATTCGCTTGATAAAAACAAAATTCGCAGCGAATGTAAATATAAAATTAATCCAGATTATTATTCTGCAGACTCTTTAGTGGAGGAATTAACTAAATGAAAAAACTTATTATCCTAATGTATAACATTATATTTATGACATGGTATCGTTTATGCGGACTTAAGATAAAAATTACATCTTTCATCGGCTTTGAAAAGCACCTTAGAGGTTGTAGATTTATCCGCATTGGTAAAAACACTAGGATTCGTCGCCATATCACTATCAATTGTTATGGAAAATATCGCGGAGAAAAGCTTTCTCCACAACTTTTAATTGGAAATAATGTCTACATTAATGATGGATTTATGTGTTTGGTCACCGATAAGGTCACAATTGAGAATAATGTCACTGTTGGTCCAAATGTTTCTGTCATGTCACATAATCACGGTCTTAATCCCGAGTCACAATCTTATTTAGATAACAAATTAGAAATCGCACCAGTTACCTTAAAAGATGGCTGCTGGATTGGTGATAAATCAATCATTTTGCCCGGAGTTATTGTAGGTAAAAAAGCTGTTATTGGTGCTGGTTCAGTTGTTACAAAATCAATTGATGATTATGCAATGGCAGTAGGTAATCCAGCGCGTATCATCAAACGCTACAATCTTGAAACTAAAAAATGGGAAAAGGTTAATGGATAACAAACTAATCGTTTTAATATCTCCAGCTCATTTTAACTTATCGCAAATCATTATTGATGAGATTGTTCGTTGTGGCTATAAATGCAGATGGTTCGACGATCGTCCTTCAAAAAAGAAAATTGATAAGATGCTTTTAAGGCTGTCTCCTGCTTTAGAATCTGGAAAAATAAATCGTTATTTTAAGAAAATAGTCGATTTTTGTAAGGAAAATCAACCAGTCAAATTAATCGTCATTATTGGCCAATGTTTCTCCATCAAACACTATCAACAAATTCGAGAAGCTTCTCCAAACACTGAGTTGGTGTTTTATAACTGGGATGCTATATCAAACTTCCCAATTACCAAGGACAACTTTGCATTCTTTGATCGTGCCTATACTTTCGATAGTGGGGACGTTAAGAATTTCAATTTGAACTTCTTGCCTCTTTTTTATTCATATTCCAATTCAAAGGAAAAAGAAGACTTAGACTACTCATTAGTAGTTACTGTTAAAAAAGGTAAATATGCTGATTTACATAATATTGTGTCGCAATTAGATAAAATCTATTCTCGAAAATTCTGTCTTATGTACTTACAATCAAAATTTGTTTATAGATATTACAAACTGTTCGATAAATCATTTAAAGGCGCTAAGAAAAATGATTTCTCATACTCTTTTTTACCAGCCCAAGAAGTTGAATCAATTTTTAATCGTTCAAAGATTGTTGTCGACATCGTTATGGGCAAACAAACCGGTTTAACCCTTAGAACAATTGAGACTCTTCATTTGAAAAAGAAATTAATCACTAATAACGAGCATATCAAAGAGTATCCATTCTATTGTGAAGACAATATCTTAATTTGTAAAAATGGCGACAAGATTGATTTTGATTCACCGTTTTTCAAAAAGCCATTTAATGATAATTACGCTTTGAGTGAAAAATATAGTCTTCATTCATTCGTGAAAACTTTGTTAGGAGATAAATGATGAAATTAGCAGTTAGCGTCATTTTTTATAATCCAAGCGAAAACAATATTAAACACGCTCTTTCGTTAGCGAATTATTTTGATAATGTTTATATCTTTGACAATTCAAATAAAGCACAGAATAACTTAGTGAGTGGGAATAGAATTCGATACATTCCTTATTTCCATAACAAAGGTATTGCTCAGGCTCTCGAAGATGCGCTTCAAATGTCGATCGTTGACAATAATGATTTTCTTTTGACACTAGATCAAGATAGCACCTATCCATTCAAACAACATCTTGCTATTATTGAACGACTTAGAAAACTTGACTTAAATAAAGATGCCATATTCGCATTAACGACCAATCATGATTATGAATTGGTCAAGGATCATTCTGAAAAGCTGGTCACTGACGCAATTACTTCAGGTAATTTTATTAACCTTAAATTGATTAAAGAGTATGACATACACTTCCCGAGCGAATTGTTTATCGACTATGTTGACTTTGAATTCGATCGAAGAGTGTTAGAAAAAGGATTCAACATAATCCAATCATACGAATATTATATAAACCATCAAATTGGTAGCCCACTAAAGAAAAATATTTTGGGTATCAAATTTGATTGTATGAATCATTCTCCAATTCGATATTATTATCGATTTAGAAATGCTTATTACCTTAAGCACAAACATCCAGATTATTACAAAAAACTTGCGTTTAAAACTTTGAAAATTGATCGAATCAAAATGTCTTTGTTTGAAGATGACAAGAAAGAAAAACGCAAGATGATCAAACTCGGAATATCTGATGCCAAAGTTGGGAAGCTGGGAGAATTTAGAAAATAGTGTTATTAACTATTTTAGGAAATGATATATTATACAAATAGCGAGGTCTAAATATGGAACAAGAACAAAAACCAATTACATTTGGAAAAATAATGAAGGTCGCTTTCGGCGGTTGGAAATTGCTTTTAGCTATCACCGCTGGCGTCATGGTTGTTGGAACATTAGCAATCAATTTTGGTTATAACAAACTAAAAAGCACTTACGTTTCGACATTTTCTTATAACAAATCTGATTTGAATGCCAACATGTACGCTGATGGCTCAGATTTCTACTATACAGAAATCGCATTCAAAGAAAACTTTGAAAGGGTGGCGGCCTCTGATGCTGAATTCGCAAGTATCAACATTGATAAGATGTTCAATTCCGGTAAAGTTTCTTTAACTAGGACTGTAGAAGGCGAAAAGGAAACTCCAAAATACAGTTTATCCGTTCCTTCTCAATATTTCGCTAATGGTTCACAAGCCGCGAAGTTCTTCGATAAAGTTATTAGCTATCCAATTGAAAAAGATGAAGAATTACTCGATAAATCTAATTATGAATCAAGCCTCATTGCCTTCGATAGTGCTTCAACATACGAAGCTCAAATCAATTATCTAATTGTTCACGTCGATTCTTTACTCAGCTCATATGAAAAAATTAACAAATCAGAAACTGTCGGTGTCTCTGTTTCATCGATGATTTCTAATAATGTTGCTCAACTTACCGAAATTGCCGGTGAATCTAATGTTATTCTTAAAAACTACCTATTAACTGTCCAACAAAAAGGATTTGTTAAAGATTATGAATCTGAAGAAGCAAAATCTTTTGCAGATACCAAGGAATCACTAATTGCTGAAAAAGCAAATAATGATGCGAGAATCACTGAATTAAAAGCCACATTAAGCGGCATTACTTCAACTCAAATTTCATTAGATAAAGCAGAAGAGATTCTTGAATCGCTTTCTGAAAGAAATGTTGCAATTGAAGCCGAGATTGCTGCTATCGATTTAAAGGTTGCAAATAAAGGTAATACCGATCCTGCATTTATTGCTTCTAAAGCTGCATTCGAAAGCAAATTAGCATCCACAAAAGAGAAATTATCTAATTGCACAGAATCATACGTAAAAGTTCTTAGAAAATCTTATTCAAGTACAACTGGCGTTGCTTATGACAATTCTAGTGTTGTTCAAACTAAGGGCTCTATTTCAATTCCAATTGCCATCTTATTAAGCTTGGTAGCTGGTGTTGTAGTCGGTGGAATTGTTAACTTAATAGTTCGCCGCAAAGAATTCCAAAAATAAGAAAATCAACTAATAATAAGCCTCTAAAGAGGCTTTTATTTTTATAAGTATACTTTCACGGTTGCGTGTTATATTATAGTGTCGTCAAAATAAATTTTAATTTGTTTATAAAACGAAAGAGGTTAACGATATGAAAGGTATTATTTTAGCGGGAGGATCTGGTTCAAGACTCTACCCATTAACATTTGTTACCAGTAAACAACTTTTACCAATTTATGATAAGCCAATGATTTATTATCCGCTTTCAACACTTATGCTCGCGGGTATTAGAGAAATTCTTATCATCTCTACCCCAGAAGACACTCCGAGATTCAAAGCTCTTCTTGGTGATGGCTCTAAGATGGGCATTAGCTTGTCCTATGCAGTTCAAAAAGCTCCTAACGGATTAGCAGAAGCTTTCCTTATTGGAAAAGAATTCATTGGTGATGAACCATGCTGCTTAGTTTTAGGAGATAACATCTTCTACGGAAACGGTTTTAAGAAAGCTCTTAGAAGTGCAGTTGAAAACGCCGAAAACGGCGATGCAACAATCTTTGGTTATTATGTCAACGATCCAGAACGTTTTGGCGTTGTTGATTTTGATGAAAACAAGAAGGTTGTTTCGATTGTTGAAAAACCATCTAATCCTGCTACTAACTACGCAGTAGTTGGATTATATTTCTATCCAAAAGGTGTTTCCAAGATGGCCGAGATGGTTAAACCATCCAAGCGTGGCGAACTTGAAATCACCACTTTAAATAATCTTTATTTAGAAGATCGTAAGATGAATCTTGTCTTATTCGGTCGTGGCTTTACCTGGCTTGATACAGGAACCCATGAATCTTTAGCGGATGCATCTAACTTTGTTAAGATGATTGAAGAACATGAAGGCTTAAAAGTTTCATGTATCGAAGAAATCGCCTATAACAATGGTTGGATCAGCAAAGAAAAATTGATCGAAATCGGCGAGACAATGAAAAATAATGCCTATGGTCAACATTTGTTAAATGTTGCTAACGGCAAGGTTGCATATTAATGACTAACACCATCCAAAAACTAAGAGAAATTTTTACATTGAAAATAATTATCGAATTCATCGCAATTGCTCTTACGATGGCACTTTCGCTATACGTTATTTGTGATAACGTTATTTTCAGTGAGGATATGACCGATCCAATTCCATTAGGTTTACTAATAGGAGCGGTTTCGTTAGCGGTCTTGTTATTTTCTGGACTGATAGTTTTTGAGATGGTTAAAAATAAGTATCGACCAAATATCATATTCACGTCTATTTTAGGCGTCTTATTTGTTATTCAACTAATAACGATTTTGACTTTTAAAAATGGCCAAACTTACAGTGTGGTTATAACAGATGGTTCAACATATTCGTTTGAATATAGTATGGAAACGCTTGATTATGTCAAAGACATCTTTTCGTTCTTATTAGTCCTTTTGGTGTGTTTCTTAATTATTGATTTCATTCCAAAGGTTGTTCCAAACTATGACAGTGTTATTTTCACAATTGTTATTGCGTTCTCACTACTTAATTTAGCATCTGTCATTTATAGCCTTACTACCGAATTTGATAAGATTGTCGGCTTATTTCACATGGAATCATTTTCTGAACTTCCATCCTTGGCCCTACACTCATTTTATCCGTCAAAGAACACCTATGGTATTTTTATGATTTGTAGTTTATTGGGTTTGATATATGTTGCAATTCGCCATTACAGACATATTTGGTTGGCTTTGATGATTGTTCTTCAAATTCCAATATTCTTATCTCAATGCAAAATTGCAATGGGAATAAGTGTTGGTTTATTAATCGGTTTTGGTATTATTAGATTCCTTCAAACATACAAAGACAATAAACAACGAAATTGGATTGTATTAGCCTCAATTATTGGAGGAATTTTATTAATAAATGTCATTCTATTAGCGATTCCAAAAACCGCAGAAACTATCAAGGGTTTAATCGAAAATATCTTCCAAGAAAAATTTGGGAAAAGCACAATGGATGCCCGCTATAAAATTTGGGAATATTGTCTTATTGAAATGTCTTATTTTAACCGCTTCAGCGGAGCTGGTTACCGCATCTTTAATGCAATTCTTGGTAAATATAACTGTGCTGATGTGGCTTATTACGTCACTTTCGATACCGACTCAGCTCACTCAACATATTTTGAACTTTTAGGTAATGGTGGCATATCCTTCTTACTCATTTGGATTGCAATCTTTTCCTATGGAATTTATTTAATTACAAAAGTATTCAAAGACGATAAATGGTTATCCACTTTTTCAATATTAGTGGTATTTACAATTTTAGTGCTTTCCTTCCTTGAAGGCGGCGTCGTTATTTTCCCTCAAACAGGCGAATATCTATTCTTAACGATGTTGCTATTTATCCCACTGCTTACGACTAAAAATAAAACAACCCTGAGGTTGTTCTATTGAGCTTGAGTTCCTAATATCTTTGGGTAAATAAATTTTTGACATAGTTTATTAATTGGATCAAATAGCACCTTTTGAAGCAGATAAGCTAATGCAATAGAGACGATTAGTACAACAATTAAAGCATATCTTGGAGTTTCGGCTGTGATTTGAGGAATGACAAATACGTGGATAATATAAATCACGTAAGTTACATTTCCGATTTCCACCAACGGCTTAAATCTAAGGCCAATCGATAACCAACTATTGTTGAGCCATGTAAGTAAGAAAATAACTAAGGCAGCTAAAATACCACTAAGAAATTGATAAGTCCATCCGACATTGATTTTGAAAATATAAACGCTAAATATTGATAAAACGATTAACGAAAAAGGAATAATCGCGGCAAGGTGCTGTGCAAGTTTGTTAAGAGTAATTTTATTTTGCACAATAATCGTGTAGAAATATGCAAATCCCATTCCGATCAAATAGGAATAAACTCTAAACGGAGCTTTGGCGCCACCTGAATAGAAGAAGATTACATTCTCGTTAACAAAGAAATAGAAAATCAAAGCCAAGCCAATCAAAAATGCGCCGAAAATGATATTAAAATATTTCCACTTAATTATTCTTTTACATCCCATGTGAAGTAAAATTATTAAGGGAGTGAACAAATACATTACAAGTATTTGTTGTAAAAACCAAAAATGAGCTGGACAATCGTAAAAACAAGCGGCCAACCAAACCTTGTCCCATTCGCCTTTAAAAATATTAGTCCACCCTTCAAACAAAGCGTTTGTTGAAAAAATAATTAACCAATAAGGGATACAAATAGTAACGATCTTTTTAAGATAGAAAACCAATACTTCCCTAAAGGAGTTAATTTTATAATCTTCTTCCATGAAAGGTTTAACGACCAAGAATCCGGCTAAGGCGAAAAATATAGCGTTTCCTATTCCGCCATCGAATTTAAATGCCGCATGACAAGCAACAATGAGAAAACAGCCAATTGTTCTTAGACCTTGGAGTTGGAGGGTTTTCTTCATTTACTATAACGTTCCATCCAGTGTTGGTACTCGCCGCTCATCACGTGTTCGAGCCATTCTTTGTTATTCAAATTCCATTTGATGGTTTCTTGAATACCGGTTTCGAAGTTATGTTCTGGTTTCCAACCAAGTTCAGTTTCAATCTTTGTTGGATCCATCGCATAACGTAAGTCGTGGCCTGGACGATCTTTAACATAGGTAATTAATGTTTCTGGTTTACCAAGTGCTTTCAAGATTGTTTTAACAACTTGAAGATTGGTTCTTTCGTTATGACCACCGATGTTATAAACTTCACCATCACGGCCATTTCTAACAACTAGGTCAATCGCGTTACAGTGATCGCCAACATAGAGCCAGTCACGAACGTTTTCGCCATTTCCATAAACTGGTAATGGTTCATTCTTTAAAGCTTTTTGAATCATTAATGGAATTAACTTTTCTGGGAAGTGATATGGACCATAGTTATTTGAACAACGGGAAATTGTTACTGGGAGGTTGAAGGTACGATGATACGCTAAAACGAGAAGGTCCGCACTTGCTTTAGAAGCAGAGTATGGGGACGAAGTGTGGATTGGGGTAGTTTCTGTAAAGAATAAATCTGGACGATCAAGTGGAAGGTCACCATATACTTCGTCGGTGCCAACTTGATGGAAACGTTTGATGCCATATTTACGGCAAGCATCCATCAAAACTTGAGTGCCTAAAATATTTGTCTTTAAGAAAATTTCAGGATTTTCGATGCTGCGGTCAACGTGTGATTCCGCTGCAAAGTTAATAACGTAATCAAAATGTTCTTTTTCAAACAATTTGAACACCGCTTCACGGTTACAAATATTTTCATGAACGAATTTGAAATTTGGTTTTTTCATGATTGGTTCAAGGGTTTCCATATTGCCTGCATATGTTAAAGCGTCAATGCAGACATATTCATCATTTGGATAACGATTAACCATAATATGGAGGAAGTTTCCACCAATGAAACCCGCTCCACCAGTAACTAAAAATTTAGCCATTTTTATCTCCTTAACTCTATGTTGAGTTCAATATAGATTTTAAAGTCTTAATAAATCTTATTCAATAGCAAGCTCATCTTAGGATGAACTTAGAGGTTAAATATAATGGACGCAAATCCAAAGTAAACTAAGAGGGAAGTAACGTCCACAATTGTTGTTAATAATGGTTGAGAAACAATCGCTGGATCTTTCTTCATCGCAGCTGCACCCATTGGGAGAAGGACCGCGACCATCTTAGACAAGAACATGCCAATTGTTAATGTAAGTGAAACAAGGCCAGAAACCTTGATAACTTCAAAAAAGAATTCAGCTGACCAGCAATTACCAAGCCAGATGGATGCTGGCTCACCTAAACCAGAGTTAGTGACGATGCCAAAGTATTGTTCAATCGAGAACCAAACGAAGGCAAAAATACCGACACAAACAGCAATTATCGCCGCAGAAATCGATTCTTTTCTAATAATGCGGAAGAAATCACGTGGTCCAAATTCTTGCAAGGATAAACCGCGGATCATAAGGGCGATTGTCTGTCCACCAGCATTACCACCAGTGTCCATTAAGACTGGAATAAATGCCGCTAAGATTGCAACAGTAGCAATTTGCCCTTCGAATTTAGAAAGAACCATTGATGAGAATGTTCCAAGGATTAATAAAACAACAATCCACGGAATGCATTTGCGAGCCATCTTAAATGGTGAGGTCTCTAAATATGAATCCTCCAAAGGAGTAACTAATTGCATCTTCGAGATATCTTCGGTTGTTTCTTCTTCGATAATATCCATGACGTCATCGACGGTGATAACACCAACGAGGCGACCATCATTATTTAAAACAGCAATGGCGTTTAAGTCATAACGTTTAACGGTATTTGCGACTTCTTCTTGGTCATCATTAACGTTAACTGTGACAAAGTCACGGTTCATGATTTCCGTTAATTTTGTATCGCCTTTAGCAAAGATCAAATCATCTAAGTCAACGATACCAACTAAGTTACGTTGTTTATCCATGACGAACAATGTATAAATCGTTTCTTTGTTTTTACCAGTTTGGCGAATTGTCGCAATCGCTTCATCCGCAGTTAAATTAGAAAGAAGAACAACAAACTCAGTGGTCATGATTGAACCAGCGCTATCTTCTTTATAATTAAGTAGTTTATTGATTGTTGCGCGTCTTTCTTTTGAAACGTTTCTTAAAACACGAGTAACAATATTTGCAGGAAGTTCTTCAAGATCGTCGACTAAGTCATCGGTAAATTGTTGTTCCAAAACTTCAGCAAGTTGTTCATTGGACATCAAGTTAATGATGTCTTCTTTAATTTCTGGCTTAAGTTCAGTGAATAATTCAGCGGTATATTCGGATTTGACGGTCTTGAAAATGAAAATGATTTTCTTAGTGTCTTCGATATCGGAAATTGCTTCAGCAAGGTCGATAGTCGGAACCACTTCAAAAATACGGCGAATTTCTTTAACGTTTTTTTCGTCAATTAACTTTTCAATTTGTTCAGTTGAAATGTATTCGTTTTCCATTTTCGCTTCCTTTCTCCAAAATTTTATATTCTTTAATTTAATAAAGAAAGCAAAATATTTTTTAAATATGCTACAATACTACTCGCAAGAAGGTATTTATTATGAAAAAAATCTTAGTTGAAACATCTGCAAGACATATCCATGTCACCCAGGAAACATTGGAAATTTTATGTGGTAAAGGTGCCAAACTTGAAGTTAAAGCTATGCTTTCTCAACCAGGCCAATTTGCCTCATTCACTAAACTTGATTTAGTTGGACCAAAAAGAACAATCACAGGAGTCTCAATCCTTGGACCAGTTCGTAAAGCCAACCAAGTTGAAGTTTCATTAACTGACGCAAGAACTCTTGGAATTCAAGCACCAGTCCGTGAATCAGGTGATATTGCTGGCACTCCAGGTATCAAAATTGTTGGTCCTTGTGGTGAAGTCGAAATTAAAGAAGGCGTCATTGTTGCTAAACGTCACATCCATATGACTCCAAAGGATGCTGAAGAATTCGGCGTTAAGAATGGTCAAATCGTCAAAGTCGCAACTGGACGCGAAGGACGTAAGGTTATCTTCGATGATGTCGTTATTAGAGTTAGAGATGATTTTGCTTTAGCAATGCATATCGATACTGATGAAAGTAACGCCGGTATGTGCTCTGGTGAAATCTACGGAGAAATCGTTGAATAATGGATAATTTTGAATACACTCCAAAGAATGTCTGTGCTCAAAGAATGAGCATTTCTGTCGATAACGGTGTGGTTAAACACGTCGAGATTTTTGGTGGCTGTCATGGCAATCGTCAAGCAGTCGCAAAACTTGTCGAAGGAATGAATGTAGACGAAGTTATTCAAAAGCTCGAAGGAATTCCTTGCCGTGGTTCAAGAACAGGTGTCACAAGTTGTCCAGATCAATTAGCAAAAGCCTTAAAAGAATATAAGGAAAGCCAAAAGTAAAATCTTTCACTTGTGAATATCTGATTATTAGTGATATATTTATTATCGCTGCAGCGATGGCGGAACTGGTAGACGCGTACGTTTGAGGGGCGTATGGGGCAACCCGTGTGAGTTCGATTCTCATTCGCTGCACCATTTTTATAAAAATTAAGCAGATAAGTCTGCTTTTTTTATTTACATTTTTACTATAAGTAAGTATGATAATAAACAATTGAGGTAAAACATATGAATAATACAGTCATAAAAAACTTTATTAATGCCGAGTTAAAGAGACAAGAAAACAACATTGAATTAATCGCATCAGAGAACTATGTTTCCAATGATGTTTTAGAAGCTTGTGGTTCAATTTTAACCAACAAATACGCGGAAGGTTATCCAGGTCGCCGTTATTATGGCGGTTGTGAAAACGTCGATATGGTTGAAAGAGAAGCTCAAGAACTCGCCAAAAAATTATTCAACGTTAAATATGCAAATGTTCAACCTCATTCTGGTTCCCAAGCCAACATGGCTGCTTATCGTGCTTTATTAAACAAAGGTGACAAGATCCTATCAATGTCACTTTCAAATGGTGGTCACCTCACCCATGGTCACAAATTATCTTTCTCTGGAAGCGATTATGTCTTTGTTCATTATGACGTCGATGAAAATGGTTTTATCGATTATAAAGCAATGCGAGAACTCGCTCTTAAAGAAAAACCACAACTCATCTTAGCTGGTGCCTCTGCTTATAGCAGAATCATCGACTTTGCTTACTTTAAGAAAGTTGCTGATGAAGTCGGTGCCTATTTTATGGTTGATATGGCTCACATCGCTGGTTTAGTTGCCACTGGTTTACATCCAAATCCATGTGAATATGCCGATATCGTCACCACCACAACACACAAGACTTTACGCGGTCCTCGTGGTGGTATGATTTTGACCAATAATGAAGAGATTTATAAGAAGGTAAATTCAAGCCTTTTCCCTGGCATCCAAGGCGGCCCATTAATGCACATTATCGCCGCAAAAGCCATATGTTTTTCTGAAGATCTTGAACCTTCATTCACCAAATACTGCAAGCAAATTGTCTGCAATTGTAAGGCCCTTGCTGAAGCTCTTAAAAAACGTGGCTACAAGCTCATTACTGGTGGCACAGATAACCACTTAATTTTAGTCGATACTTACTCCACAAAAGGATTAACCGGAAAAGAAGTTGAAAAGCTTCTCGATAAAGTTGGAATCACCGTTAACAAAAATACAATTCCTGGTGATCCACTTCCTCCAATGGTTACAAGTGGAATCAGAATTGGCACTGCTGCTATTACCACTCGTGGTTTTGTCGAATCTGATATGGAATTAGTCGCTCAATACATTGACGAAGCAATTCTAAACAAAGATGATGAAGCCAAACTTAAAGAAATTCATCAAAAAGAAATTGCTTTAACAAGTAAATATCCTCTTCCATACAAGAAGTTATAATTTGGCATAATTGCCAACTACATAATTTGACATCACATTTACCTTTTGGTAATGTTTTAAGCGAGGTAAGACATATGAAAAAACCAATAGTCGCAATTATGTATGATTTCGATAAAACATTATCGACAACCGACATGCAAAACTATTCTTTTATTCCTGCCTTAGGAATGAAACCTGATGAATTCTGGGGCGCAACTGGGGAATTTTCAAAGAAAAGTGAAGTTGAAAGAATCCTCTCATATATGTATATGATGATTTACCTTGCAAAACAAAAAGGTATTAAACTCACTAAAAAGTTCCTTAATGAGTGCGGTAAAAATATTGAATTTTTCCCTGGCGTTGAGAATTGGTTCAAACGAATCAATAAATATGGTCAACAACATGATGTAAAAGTTGAACACTATTTACTAAGTTCTGGTACAAAAGAAATTGTTGAAGGCTGCTCGATAGCGAAACATTTCAAAGAAATCTATGGTTGTGAATTCTATTTTGATCCACAAACCCAAGAACCAGTTTGGCCAAAACAAGCTGTTAACTACACTCAAAAGACTCAATACCTCTTTAGAATATCTAAAGGTGCGACTGATTTAAGAGATGACAGCAAGATTAACCAAAAAGAAAAAGAACACCGTGTCCCATACACCAATATGATTTATCTTGGTGATGGTATGACTGACGTTCCATGTATGCAAGTTCTCAAGAACTCAGGTGGTAAATCAATTGCCATCTATTCTAAGAAGGACAAAGCAATTATTCAAAGACTCGTTAAAGAAAAACGTGTTAACTTTGCTTTCACTGCTAACTATGCAGAAGGTTCAAACTTAGATAACACTGTTAAATCCATTATCAAACAAATTGCTGTTGATAACGAATTAAAGCAAAAAGAAGAAGAAACCTTCCGCAAATTAAGTGGAGAATAAATGAAAAATTTCGCGATTGTTGTTGCGGCTGGAAACTCCGTTAGATTTGGTGGATCAATAAAAAAACAATTTTACAAAATCCACGACAAACCAACGATTTTTTACTCATTAAAAACATTTCAAAACAATTCGGAAATTGATTCAATTGTCCTCGTAATTAACAAGGATGATGCTGATCAAATCAAAAAAATTGTTGAAGAGTACAAGTTTTCTAAAGCTAGCAAAATCGTTTATGGTGGAAACACACGTCAAGAAAGCGTGCATAACGGATTAGATGCTCTCCCAAGCGAAGGAAACGTCTTAATTCATGATGCTGCTAGACCACTCGTCGATGATGAGATTATCCACGAATTGCTGGTGAAACTTGAAGATTTCGATGGTGCAGCACCAGCCTTAAAAATGGTTGATACAATCGTCGAAGTTGAAAACGAACAATTAACTGCTTTTGCTGATCGTGACAAACTATATCGCATTCAAACTCCACAAGCATTTCACACCCAAATTATTAAACAAGCACACGAGGAATTAGCCAGTTTAAATGCTACTGATGATACTCAACTTCTCCTAGCGTTAGGAAAAAGAGTTGCCATCATCCCTGGTAAAGAGAAACTAGCTAAGATCACTAGATTAGAGGATACCAACGCTATCAAAGCGTATATTGAAAAAGATGAACACTTACAAAATTAACCAAATTATCGAAGGCACAATTATTTCAATTAAGCCTTTCGGAGCAATTATGATCTTCGAAGATGGACAAAAGGGTCTTCTTCATATTTCACAAATTGCTAACACATATATTAGAAACATTTCCCGATATTTAAGAATCGGAAAAACTTATCAAGTAAAGATTATCGATATTGAACAAGATGGTTTCTTGAAACTTTCGATGTCACAAATAACTCAAGAAGAAAAAGATGAATATCATCGTAACGGGGTTAAGAAAGAAAAAATCGACCCTCAATACATTGATTTCACTGCATTAAAAAACAAGCTCCCAGAATGGATCGAAGAAGCTAAAAAGGAGATTTAACTATGTTAAGAGTTAATGATGAACATGTTTTAACTAAGATTGATTATGACTCATACAAAGAAAGAGTTAATAGCATCAATCAAATGATCGAAGAAAACAAAGGTGCTGGTAATGACTACACTGGTTGGGTCAAATATCCAGAAACTTTTGATAAAGTCGAATTCGAAGCAATTAAGAAATACGCTAAAGAAGTTCGCAACAATTATGAAGTCTTGGTTGTCTGTGGCATTGGCGGATCTTACTTAGGTGCTAGAGCAGCACTTGAAGCTCTCAATGGTTTAAAATCACAAGACAAATTAGAAATTATTTTCTTAGGTCAAACATTCTCTAGTGATTATGTTCACGATGTTCTTTCCTATTTAGAAAACAAGAAATTCGCAATTAATGTTATTTCTAAAAGTGGCACCACCACAGAAACAGCTATTGCGTTTAGATTAGTTAAGAATCTCCTCGAGAAAAAAATTGGTAAAGAAAAAGCTCGTAAAGCAATCTTCGCTACAACCGATTCAAGCAAGGGTGCTCTCAGAGAACTTTCAAACAAAGAAGGTTATGTCACATTCAATCTTCCAGGCAATATCGGTGGACGTTATTCTGTTTTCACAGCCGTTGGTCTATTCCCACTTGCCTGTGCAGGCATTGATGTCGACAATCTTATGAAAGGTGCTTTACAAGCCGAAAAAGACTGCAAAAATCCATCAATTGAGCAAAATCCAGCTTATAAATATGCCGTTATCAGAGACTATTTCTATTCCCATAAGAAACCAGTTGAAATGTTCGTTTCCTATGAACCACGTCTAAGTCAACTTGGTGAATGGTTCAAACAATTATTCGGTGAATCAGAAGGAAAAGATGGAAAAGGGCTTCTTCCAGATTCTGCAACCTTCTCCACTGATCTTCACTCTTTAGGACAATTTGTCCAAGATGGTTCAAAGATCTTGTTTGAAACAATCCTTTATGTCTCGAAGCCAAACAACAAAGTTGTTATCCCACATGATGAAGAAAATCTTGATGGTTTAAATTATCTTGAAAACAAAACATTAGATTTTGTTAACGAAAAAGCTTTCTTAGGTACTCTTGAAGCACACACCAAAACCGGTAATGTTCCAAACGTTATCATTGAAGTAGATAAACTTGATGCCTTCAATATGGGCTATCTCTTCTATTTCTTTATGAAAACATGTGCTATGTCAGCATATCTTCTTGATGTAAACCCATTCAACCAACCAGGTGTTGAAGTTTATAAAAAGAACATGTTCCATCTCCTTGGCAAAAAGGGTTATTAAACTACACAAAAATCACGTTGACTTGCCTATATCATAATGATATATTTTATAAGCACGTCAAAGTGTAATTGGATGTTTAGCTCAGTTGGGAGAGCATCGCCTTTACACGGCGGGGGTCAGAGGTTCGAGCCCTCTAACATCCACCATTGACAGCAAAGTGGAGGAATAGCGAAGCGGCCAAACGCGGTTGACTGTAAATCAATTCCTTCGGGTTCGGTGGTTCAAATCCACCTTCCTCCACCACTTCTTGGGGTGTAGCCAAGTGGTAAGGCACAAGACTTTGACTCTTGCATTCGCTGGTCCGATCCCAGCCACCCCAACCAGTCTACAAGCACCGTTATGGTGTTTTTTATTAAAATTGACACATATTTCACATGTGGTTATTATGTAGACAAATGAACAAACACTTAAAAGCTCGAAAAATAACAATATTACTTTTTAGCTTACTTTTAGTCTCATGTGGTGAGTCAGAAATTGTACCTACTACAAGCGGAACAACTTCAAGTTCAACCTCAGACGTGACTCCTCCATCAGAGCCAACCACTACTCAACAAAGCACTAGTTCTACCGCATCAACAACTTCTAGCAGCGAACCTCATGTTTGTTTACATGATGGAGAAAAACATTATTCATGTGATGAAGTCGAAAATTATGAAGATTACAAAGTTGAAGTCGTTTGTGATCTTTGCAATGAAGTCTTACAGACGCTTTCTTTAAATACTGGTTTACCAATAATTTCGATTAACACAAATAATGAGCCAATAGCTAGCAAGGAAACTTATGTTTCTGGTGGTATGAAAATCATTAACACTGATTCAAGTGTCAATGAATATGAAATGGAAATTAAAGGACGTGGTAATGCGACTTGGAACTATCCAAAGAAACCGTACAAACTCAAATTATCAGCGAAGAAATCATTGCTTGGTATGAATAAAAATAAAAGCTGGGCATTATTAGCAAATTACTCCGATAAAACTTTGCTAAGAAACGCTATTGCGTTTAAGACAAGCGAACTCCTTGGCATGGAATATACAATCGACTATCGTTTCGTCGATTTAATTATCAATGGAGAATATGTCGGCAATTACATGCTAACTGAAACTGTCAAAGAAGGAATCGACCGTGTCAATGTTTCTGATGATGGCTTTATATTAGAGTACTCTCAATACGATGATGAAGAATTGAAATTCACTACTGATTGTGGGCATTCATTCAATTTCAAATTCCCTGATGATGAAATCAGTGATGAACAAATGAACTACACAAAGAATTTGATGAATGAATTCGAATCAGTTTTATATGCTGATGATGAAACCGCATTTGACCCGACTACTGGATATCGCAATTACATCGATATTCATGAATGGGCAAAGTGGTTCCTTGCGCAAAATATTATCGTTAACCAAGATACAAATAGATATATCTATAAATATGACAATACTGATGGCAGCAAACTTAAATATGGCCCAATGTGGGATGCGGAATGGTCATTAGGTGTTGGTTGGTATAATGGAGAACGACCAAATCCAAATCATAGTCTCGTTAATCATCTTTATTACAGTCGATTAATTAATGATCCATATTTCAAATCAATTGTTAAGGAAGAATGGGATGCGATCAAAGGGTCTATTGAAACAAATTTAATGAATTTCATCGATCAAGAAGCCGTTTCGTTATCGGTATCTCAAGAAGTAAACTTCACTAGATGGGATATCATGAATTCAGTTATATCTGTCGGTGGAATTCCGATGGGTTCATATTGGAAAGAACTTAAATGTGATAAAGATTATTTATCCGCTCAATTACAATATTTAACAGATTTAATTGCTACTTGGTAATTAGCTAGCTATTTAAGAATAACTCGGTATCTGCCGAGTTTTTTCTTGTGTGTTTTAATCTTGTGATTAATTTAAGTTAATATGTAATAATATCAAAGCAATTTTCTAAATTGCATCATCTCCCGTTAGCTCAGTTGGCTAGAGCACTCGACTTTTAATCAAGGGGTCGGACGTTCGAATCGTCTACGGGAGACCATTTATAAGCCCAGGTGGCGAAATTGGTAGACGCAAGGGACTTAAAATCCCTCGAGTGAATAACTCATACCGGTTCAACTCCGGTCCCGGGCACCATTTACCAAAAACGCCACCTTTTATATTGGGGCGTAGCCAAGCGGTAAGGCAGCGGGCTCTGAACTCGCCATTCACTGGTTCGATCCCAGTCGCCCCAGCCAAATAAAGGAGATAACGATGGATAAAAAAGTAAGATTACTCGCTATTACATCAATTGCAGTTATTGCTCTTGCATGCGGATTATTAGCAATTCCACAATTTATCGTTCCAGTAAACTATGATTCACTTGGATCAATTAGTGGATATCAATTCTTCTTCCATGCTGTTGATACCAGATATGAAACAAATTCTCATATGAACGGTGTTAGCGGATTAGGCATTGCGTCAATCGTCTTGATGGCGTTAGCCCTTCTCTCCTATCTCTTCTCAAAGAAGACCAGCGCACTTGTTATGTTAGGAGGACTTCTTAATATCGCAACCGCTATTCTCTTCTTCTGTATGGAAGCAAGCAAAAAACATGTCTATGGTTTCGGTCATACACTTGTGAGCGTCGGCTGGATTGCCTACGTCGTTGGCGCATTATTAATTCTCAATGGTCTTGTTGCCGTTTATGTCTCAGTCAAAACGATGATGGGTGAGAAAAAACAAATAACCGAACAAAAGAATTCATATTCTTACTTAAAGAAGAACCGCTAATGCGGTTTTCTTTTTATTTAATTTCAACTATTTCTGGCTTATGATGTGGCTCTTTTTTACGGTACGAAGTTTTATGGCGCTTCTCGTAATGGATGAGTTCGCCTTCACCTTTCTCAGTGATTCTTAAATACATTCCATCACTTTTCTTATCGTAGATGTAACCAAGATAATTGCGTCTAGTCATATTTAATATATATGAACATAGCTTTCGACCTGGGAAAGAAATAAGGGTTCCATAAGTCTTCAAATGGGAATAGATTTTTGTTTCTTTATCTGGTTTTCCCATCAAAATATTATTCACTCCTCTAGCAGTCGGATATAGATGAGAATCATTAAGTTCTTTGATTGTTTGAAGAATCTTATAATGAGAAACAGTAAGTTTGAAACTGTCGCGTTTTTTGACCATGTAATAATATTATCACATTTATTGATTTAAATAGATTAAGTGAATATAATATTCATTGCTTTATGAACGAAACAGTTGAATTAATTCAAAAAACACTCGATAAAATTAGACCTTTCATCCAACGCGATGGAGGGGATGTTGAGTATGTCGATTTTATCGATGGTATCGTCTACGTCAATATGGCGGGCGCTTGCCAAGACTGCATGCTCATTGATTCAACATTGTCGGATGGAATTAAGATAATTCTAATGGAAGAGGTGCCGGGCGTCATCGACGTTAAACTAGCATCTCAAATGCCAAAGAAAGAAGAAAAAGAAGCTGCGTAAGTCAGCTTCTTTTCATTTACAAATGAACTATTAATTTGTCACCGGATCAAATTGTGGATTTGATGTGCGGGTGAATTTTGATTTTTTAATTGTCTTTTGATTGAGAATTCTTCCTGCGATTGCATCACGGACGATGTAACCGGTACGAATTAAATCAGCCTCACTAAGTTCAAAGGCGAATGATTTAGATGTCGCCATAAAGTCGGTGGTTGCAAAGTAGTAATATTCACCATCGACAAAGTAGCTATTTAAATCTTTAATCTTAAGATCATGCCAAACACCATAAGAACGGGATTTGGACATGTAACTTCTCATCTTCTTTGCACTAGCCTTAACTAAGACAATTTCGTTATCAAATGGGAATGATTTATAGATTGAACCATAAGTGATATCGCCAGCTGGAAGCTTAGCTCTAACACCACCATTCGCGTTATGGAAGGCAGCGACAACGTCGTAGCCACCATTTTCAGATGCGAAATGTTTTGCAACAAGTTGCATTGTATCAACGCAGTAGTTAGTTAATGAATAGGTTTCAGAGATATCAAGTTCAGCATCAACGCTACCAATAACTTGGCTCTTAATTGGATCGATGTATTGATTGTATGTATCACAAACTTTTTTAACTTCAGCATGATCAACTAAACCTGGATATTCATATGGTTTAGCATCGACTTCAGCGATTTCGGCGTTAACTTCTTTAGTTGTTTTATCGATAGATAATTGCGCGTGAGCAATGCCACGGCCATAGTTTTTAGTTTGTAAGAATTTAAGACCATCAGAGGTTGAAATTGCGCTTTGACCTTCGGCTGGTGAGTTTTCGTGGGTGTGACCACCAAAGGCGATATCAACGCCATCCGCTTTCATAACGCCAGATTGAACGAGTTCTTCTGCGCCACGATGTGATGTCCAAACAACAATATCACAACCAACTTCTTCTTTAAGACGTTTAGCTTCTTCTTTAACGATTGGAGCTTCTTGTTTAAATTCAAGGCCTTCAACTAAACTTGGCATGATGGATAAATTTGCGCCATCACCAAGGGTACCAATAACACCGATCTTATAATCGCCACGTTCAATGACGACTGAGGCTTGTAAGAAATCAAGGATTTTGCCAGTTGATTTATCAAAAACGTTCGCGCCTAAGTATGGAATGGAATAGTTTTCAATTGAGCAAGCATGATTCTTTCTTAGCCAATCTAGACCCCAGTCAAATTCATGGTTACCAAGCGTCATCGCTTCATAACCCATGATGTTCATACCATAGTTAACATAGTAACCGCGGGTTAAATTGGATTCAGCACTACCTTGGAACATATCGCCGCTAGAAACAACGACCGTACCACCTGGGTTTTCGGCTCTTTTCTTAGAGAAGTAATCAGCCATCTTGGCTAAACCGATTGTCTTTTCATCAGTGCTATAATTGACTGCGCCGTGATAGTCGCTTACTTCGTAAAAATCGAAATAAACTTTGTTATCATCTTCTTTAATTTCACCGGTTAAGGTATCTCGCTTTAACTGAGGAACAGCGATTGAATCAACATCGATGGTTGGTGGATCATAGTCAAAGCTACCTCCGCCTCCACCTCCGCCGCCACTAGCGCCAGAGCTACCACAAGATACTAAAAATGGAATCGCTAATATGCAAATAAAGTTTTTAAGTTTCATACTTAGGTCTCCTTATTATTAGATTAAAAAATTTTCTTTACGATTGCAAATAAGATAGCCGCCACGATTATAGACATCTTCGCGGTTATATCTAATTGGTTCACCATCAAATTTAAGAATTAAGCCACCAGCTTGTTCAACGATAGCTTGCATCGCACAAGTGTCCCATTCTTTGGTGTTGCTTGAGAAGCGATATGACATCTCCGCTTCGCCTTTTGCAATGATGCATCCTTTGATAGATGCGCCAACAACACGTTGATGTTTGATGCGGTCGGAATGCTTTCTTATCATCGCTTGTTCATCATCATTAGAATGGAAGCGAGACACAAGTGTCGTCAGCTCATTCACGCGAGAATTGACGTGGATTTTTGTAATTTTGCCGTCTTTTTGGTAAAAACTACCTTTGCCTTTTAAGGCATAGTAAACTTCACCAGTTACAGGAATAACAATTACTCCTAAAACCGGTTCGTGTTTGTAGGCTAAGCCGATATTGACTGTGAATTCACCACTATGAGCGACATATTCTTTCGTGCCATCGATTGGATCGACAATCCAAACATAATCATTAGCGAGTCGAGACTTATCATCAACTGACTCTTCAGTTAATAAAGCATAGCTTGGAAAGTATTTTGAAAGATGCTCACGGATAAGTTTATCCGCAGCTTTATCCGCCTTAGTAACAGGCGAATTATCATCTTTTATTTCCACTCCAAGATTATTGGAATTATATATTTCTAAAATTGTTGGTACGACTTTGATAGCAGCTTCAAGAGCGACTTCGAGTTCTTTTTCAAACATCTTATTCAAACTTTCCTGTTTCTGCTAACTTGTCGAGGTCGTTAACAACTTCCATAGAGAGCTTAAAATCTTTTTGATTTTCAAGTCTAGCACCAGCGGCTTGTTTATGACCACCGCCACCATATTTAAGAGCGACTTTTTGGACATCTAAGCCGGTCGATCTAAATTCAATGCGAATTTGTCCTTCTGGTGAACGAGTAAACAAACACCAAATTGGGCAGCCAATAACGTTACCTAAGACGTTAACGTTTTTGGAAACTTGTTCGTATGTAAGACCATATTTTTGATAGTCGTCAACATCTGCAAAGCAATAAATGACGTTATGTTTGGTCTTTTTGAATTTAGTGACAAGCAAAGCTTGATATTTCACAAACGCTTCTTCAGATTGATATAAAATTGCGAAGATTGACTTTGGTTCTATTCCTAATTTGTATAGTTTAGAAACGATCGCATGAGTCTTAGCGTTTGTTGGTGCGTATCTAAATCTGCCTGAATCAGTGCAGATACCTAAATACATGAGTTCCGCGGTGAGTTTGGAGATTTTAAGTTTATACGCTAGAGCGAATTCAGCGATCATCTGCGCACAAGCGATAGAATCGGTATCAACCCATTTGACACCAATGAATGGCTTGGATTCGATATGGTGATCGATTTTGATGATTTGTTTCGCTAAGCGAATACGCTGTTCGCTGACACGTTCAACTTCAGAGCAGTCACAAATAATCGCTAATGATTCTTTGATCTTATCATCACTAACTTCATCATAACGAGTTAAGCGGTCATATAAACGTTCACTGCCAAATCCTAAAGCGTATGCTTCTTTATTCTTAAAGTTATCGCGAATAAGTTCACGTAAGGCTAAAGAAGAAGAATAACAATCTGGGTCAGGATTAATGTGACCATAGATGGTTATAACATCATACTTTTTGATCAGCTTATAAATTTCTTTTATTTCTTTTTTAATCATTTCTAATTAGAAATCCTCATCGTTTTCTTCCGCGTTTGCAGTTGGTTTATCAAAATCTAAATCATCGGATTCTGGTTCATTATCGTCTTCTTGTTCTTCACCAAGTTCTTGACGAAGCAATTCTTTTTCTTCTTCATCAGCCTCATCATCTTCATCATCAAAGTCAACATCTGAAGAGTGAATTTGAGAGAATGTATAACGTTCGGATAAATCCCATTTACCATCGACAAGAACGAATCTGCCATCAACAGTTAATGAAGTATAAAGTTTCGCCATTTTGAGTTTTTGGTCAGCCGCACTTAATTTAAGCTCGCTTAATTCAAGGGCCTTTTCAAAAATATCTTTAAGGGCTAATGGTTTGTCGCTACTAGAGATAACATCATAAGCGTATTCGATAAAAGATTTTGACATTTTTATATACCTTCCTTACATTTTTTCTGGAGCTGCAACTCCTAATAAATTTAAAGCGTTTTTAAGAACAATTTTGCTCGCTTTTGCTAAAGCAAGTCTTGAAGAAGTGACATCTAAATTGTCACGATCTATAACACGACATTCGCTATAGAAGCCATGGATGGCGGCTGCTAAAGATTGAATGTACGTTGCTACCATGTGTGGAGCGCGTTTAAGCGCACTTTGCTCAACAACTTTCGGGAAATCGATTAATAGTTTTAATAAATCCATTTCCTTCTTTTCTTTTAATAGTGGAGCGTTAACATCGATTTTGATGTCACTAGCGCTTTCAAGCACCTTGCAAATACGAGCATGAGCGTATTGAGCGTAATAAACTGGGTTATTGGATGATTGCTCGCTAGCGAGATTTAAATCGAAATCGAGATGGCTTGACGCCGCACGAGACACAAAGAAGTATCTAACCGCATCAACACCAACATCTTCGCAAAGTTCACGTAATGTGATGCCATTACCAGTTCGTTTTGACATCTTCACTTCTTCACCATCTTTGATTAATCGGACAACTTGAACAAGTTCAACTTCCAAAACATCTTTGGAATAACCTTGCATCATTAAGGCAGATTTCATACGGTTGATATAACCATGATGATCAGCGCCTAAAACGTCGATAAGTTGATCGTATCCTCTTGAAAGTTTAATGAGGTGATATGCGATATCAGGCATCAAGTAGGTGAAGGAACCGTCTGATTTAACAACCGCGCGGTCTTTATCATCGATAAAGTCGCTGGTTTTTAAAAAAGTTGCTCCATCTTGAACATAGGAATATTTCGCATATTTATTTTTTAAAACATCTTCAACGTGATTGTTCTTACGAACATCAGTCTCAAATGAATAAATATCAAATTTAGTTCTAAAGAGCTCTAAGTCTTTTTCAATTTTCTTTAATTCGGCTTTCATGCCATATTCGGTTAAATGTGCTAACCATTTTGGATCGTTAACAACATATTCTTTACCGAATTCTTTGTCATATTGCTTTGCAATGTCAATAATATCACCGGCATGATAACTATCTTCTGGAAGCTCGATTTTTTCACCATGGAGTTGGCGAAGTCTAATATCTAAAGATAAACCTAAAGTCTTAATTTGGTTACCCGCGTTATTGACATAGAACTCACGAGTAACTTCATTACCAGCAAATTCATATAGACGACAAATTGAATCACCCACCGCTGCACATCGAGCGTGGCCTAAATGAAGATCGCCAGTCGGGTTTGCGGAAACAAATTCAACGTTAATCTTCTTACCGGCTTTGCCTCGACCATAATTATCACCTTCAGAAATGATGCGTTTAACGATTTCGTTCATCGCGTCTTTTTTCATGAAGAAATTGATGAATCCTGGACCAGCAATTTCAAGATGATCGATAGAAGATTTGTCGATATTATCGACAATAAATGTCGCTAATTCACGAGGATTCTTGAGTAAACGTGATGCAAATTTCATCGCAACATTGGTCGCGTAATCACCATGTTCTGGTGATCGAGAATTCTCGATGACAACATCACTTGGACTTAAAGAAACGTCTAACTTTTTAAACGCTTCAATAATCTTAATTTTCAGGGTTTCTTCAATATTCATTGGCAATATTATATGTGTACACTCGTGTGCGTTCAAGCATTATTTATTGATGAGTAAAACGACCGATTGAGCGCGAATCGCTTCGCCTTTTCCAATCGCTCCAACTTTGTTGAATGACATCGCTTTGATGGAAACACTATCAACAGATGTTTCTAAAGCTTTCGCCAAGGACTCTCTCATCTTTAAAACGTGAGGAGAAAGTTTTGGAGAAGCGCAAGCAACTTGAACATCGACATTATTAACTTTGTAGCCTTTTTCATTCATCATTTCGACAACCTTATTTAATAAAAGGATTGAAGAAATGCCTTTATATTTAGGATCGTTATCTGGGAAATGTGTTCCTAAGTCTCCAAGTGCAAGCGCGCCTAAAATAGATTCGGCAACCGCATGAGTCACTACATCTGCATCGCTATGACCATCTAAACCAAATGGACTTGGAATCTCAACACCTGCTAAAACGAGTTTTCGACCTTCTTTAACTGGGTGGATATCTTCACTAAAACCAATTCGATACATACTCTATCTCCTAAATATTAAATCTGAAGAAGACGCAGTCCCCATCTTTCATCACGTAGGTTTTGCCTTCCATACGAAGTTTACCTGCTTCTTTTAAAGCGAGTTCGGATTTATATTCATGAATATCATCATAGGAATAGATTTCCGCTTTAATGAAACCTTTTTCAAAGTCGCTGTGGATGATGCCTGCACATTCAGGAGCAAGCATACCATTTGTGAATGTCCACGCGCGGCATTCATCTTTACCAACTGTAAAGAATGTCGATAAATTTAACAATTTATAAACAGCTTTTGTGACTTTATCAAGTCCTGACTCAGTCGCACCTAATGATTGAAGAAATTCAACTCTTTCTTCCTTTGGAAGCATTGAGATTTCATATTCAATTTCGCAGGATATAGGAATAACTTGTGAGCCTTCTGCATCAGCAATTTCTTTGACAATGGAAAGATATTTGCAGTTATCTAAATCCATATAATCATCACCAGAAACATTCGCGACATAAATGATTGGTTTAAGAGTTAAAAGATGATAATTCTTAAACGCATATTCAAAGTCTTCCTTTTTGAAGGAAATCTTACGAGCAGGTTCACCTTTAGAAAGAAGTTCTTGTAAAGGCGTTAGCAAAGACATCTCGTAGATGGATTCTTTATCTTTTTGAACGCGAGCTTTATTGCTAACTGCGGCAATTCGCTTTTCAACAGTGGCGAGGTCCGCCATAACGAGTTCAAGATTGATCGTCTCGATATCGCGTTTTGGATCGATTGATTCTTCAACGTGAACGATTTCGCTAGAATCAAAGCAACGAACCACTTCTACAATCGCATCGCATTCACGAATATGACCTAAGAATTGATTGCCAAGGCCTTCACCTTTGGATGCTCCACGAACTAAACCAGCGATATCGTAAAACTCAAAGGTCGCATTGATTTTTCTTTCTGGTTTAAAAAGGTCGGCTAAAAAATCGAGTCTTTCATCAGGAACATTGACAACACCAGTATTTGGGTTGATGGTCGCGAATGGGTAATTAGCCGCTTCAACATGCGAGTTTGTAATCGCGTTGAATAAGGTTGATTTTCCAACGTTAGGTAGACCGACAATTCCTGCTTTTAAAGACATAGTAACCTCCCTTAGGTTTTACTATTCTATAGTAGCGATTATCTAAAGTAAAGAAAAAGCCTAAAAAGGCTTCCTTTGAGTAAACAACGCTAAATAAATTTAAGATATTTTCTTTACGTTGTTTGCACGTAGTCCCTTATCGGTTTCTACAACATCGAACTCAACGTCCGAACCAACAGCTATGTCTTTGAAACCTTCCATGACTAGTTCAGAATAATGGAAAAATACGTCTTTATCATCTTCAGATTTGATAAAGCCAAAACCTTTATTCTTGTTAAAACGAATAACTTTTCCCTTCATAAAAGGCCTTCCTGTGAACATAGTTCACATATATTCAACACTATAAAGAGTGTGAATAATTAGATTTTAGAAATGGTTAACGAGCCAAATTCATCATTACACTCGTTGACACTAATCCTATAACCGACCTCTGTTCCGTCATTAAATTTGGAACCATTTGGGAAAAATTCAGTCGAGGCAACAAATGAAGAACCATTCTTAAATAACGTCTCATTTGTAGCGATTCCGCCACTTTTAAATGTATTTACTCCACTAGATTCTAACAAATGAACATACTTAAAATCAATCGCATCTTTTCCAGGGAGTCTGCTGCGGGAAGGTGAATTTGATGCACCTACTGCATAATAGCCTTGACCGATTGTATCAACATATTGTTTGAAACTACCACGAGTTTCCATCTCGATAATACGAGAATCAATATGGTAAATTCTAAAGCCACTAACAGTATACATCCTGTTAGCTTTCTTACCATTTGGTTTATAGATATTTTGGGAATCCATCATGTTCATTCCATATGGTGAATAGTATTCAATCATGATATATTCATCCATCGAATTTCCGTTCCAGGTATCATTCAAAATGATAGCGTCACCATAATAGGCAGATGTACGAAGCGAAAGATTTACTGAACCTGTCGTCGAAACAAAGTATGGATTAACCCATCCTAAAGCGAATTTAGAATAGATGTTATCATCACCGATGTTATATGAATGCATCTCGATCGCTCCAGAAGGATCGTACTTATTGTCTTTATCGTATTGATAATAGTCATCTAATCCTAATAAGTGACCAGTTTCATGAATCGCGGTGTGTGCATCAATTCCATTACCATATCCAGCATAATCTGAATCGGTAAAGAAATAATATGACATCCAGAGGTATGAGTTGATGACTGGTTTTTCGGCGCTCGCGCGTTCGGAATTCCAATACACCCACGCCCAATATCCAGCGTCTGAATTGATTGCATTCGAATAAATGAAAACAACTGAATCAATGAAACCATCTTCGTTCTTGTCATATTGTTTGCGAAGATTGTTATATGCACTTGAAGCATTGAAATATGAAATCGCAATATCGTCTGGTGAAGGTTGATCGTTAATAATGTGGGTTGATGCTTCTTCAACAGTCACATCAATCGCTAAAGTATTAGCGACTTCACCTCTAATTGTTAAATTGCCATAGCTTGATGCATTGTAGAATGAACCAACTGATTGCCATGAAGTATCCGCGGCTTGTCCAAAGAAGCCTTTGCGAATAACATCAAGTTTTGATGATGTCCAACGTTCACCATTTTTAAATTGAACTGGCACGACCAATAAATATTGATCACCTTTGGATGGCAAACAATGTTGGTTGGTTGTGGTCTTAACATCTTGTAAATTAAAAGCAAAATCTTTGACCATTTTGTAGCCATCACCTTCATCTGGTTGAAGTGGGTCAATTTGCTCGTGGGAATCACTGTTATAATTGATGACTCTGGTGCCACCAAAACCACACCCTGTAATGAAGAGTGCGAATAGTGGGAAGATGAAAAATAACTTCTTTTTCATGGTATAAGATTAACAATTAAGTTTGCTTTTAGCAACATTTTTAGTTTTCCTTGTCAAAACCTTAATTAAAATTAGGGAAGTTAGATAAGGTAAGACAACCGCAAAGATAAAGACGATGCCGATTGGTAGAAAATTGAATGAATACGCTAAGGAAGTGTGAAGCGTGTCACCTAAAGCTTTGGAAATAACAAAATCCACAATCACAAGTTCAATCGCACTGAAGAAGAACGCAATCAATCCTTGAATCAATGATTGATAGATGAAAAGTGAGTTAATGTCCTTTCGTTTTATGCCAATAACTTCAAATAATCTAATCTCATCTTTGCTTTCAAGGATATTTAGAAGCACTACTGTTCCTAATAATAAAACTGAGATTAAAGTTGCTAAGAGTGAGAAGCCAATCATAATCGCATTTGCGTATTTTAAAGTGGATTCCACACTTTTAGAAAGCTCATTAACCGGTGAAGTGAAGTTATATTGAGGATAGGTTTTGTTATATTTTTCGATGAGTTTGCTCGAATCAACATTCATATCAAGTTCAATAACTGCCGATTTTGGGATTAGATAAAAGCTAGAAACGCCTAGACAATCTCTAAAGAACGATATCGTCCACATTTGATCGTGGTAAATATAGTTCTTTTCTTCTTTAGTGACTCCAACGATAACTACCTTATCAACTTGATATTCTTTATTAAGAAAATCCTCATCAGACAGAAATTCATTATTTTCGCCCGCGATATAAGCGTATTTTCCTAGTCCTGTTTTGTCTTTATCAATCTTCTCTGCTAAACCCTTTGAAACGACGATTTCGTGGAGATTTGCGGGTTTTCTTCCTACAAGCAGGTTATCAATCTTTGATGAGAATCTTAATCCACCTGACATGCCATTAAGGAAGTTTCCTTGCACAACATCATCAGGTAAATCGATTTGAAGATTGGTTTCATTTTGAAGTTGACTGTCCGCGTCGATTGCTTCGATGATTTTGCTTTCGTCACACGAAATAAATACATTTTTTGCGAACCCACTTAGCAAGTTAGATGCATAACTCGCATATCCAAAATCGCTATTGAAATAATAGTCCTTAATATTGTTATCTAACTTAGTTAGCGACTGAATATGTCCAGGATTAATTCCATTTTTATCCGCTAAATAAATGAAGACTCTTTTCTCTTCACATATTTGATTTGGCATGCATAAAAGCGGATTGTAATTATAGTTTGTTCTTTCAAAGACATAGTCTTGATAATTTGGATCATAAAAAATTGTGTTGAGGAATATAGATGGATCACCATTTGTTTTGAAGTAATAGACTTTGACCATTTCCCAAGGGAAGTAATGAATAGAGTCATCATCACTTGGAAGTAGCATCATTGATTCAAAGACATCTTGGTTCCATAAACTATTCGTATGATAAAAGATTGTTTTGTTTGATTCACAAATTGCTTTAACTTCAAAGAGTTGTTCATCGTCATATTGCCAATCATTGTTTATAACTGATAAAGAAATGAATAACTGGTTTTCATGAATATAGTGACCAAGTGAAGTAAAGTTACGAAGAATCTTAAGATTGAAACAAAGATTAACCATATCTTGATAAGTTAATCCAATGACAACTTCATCTTTCTTTAAATTGTTTACTGGATTTGGATATAAAACAGTATTATTGTCAATCCATCTAAAATCATTGATTGAGCGAGCAGATAACGCTGGTATGCTTATTTTATAAGCAGTTGAAGTAACATTAATCGCATTACCATCTTTAAAGAAGTCTTCAAAGTTGACAAGGTAGGTCGCTCCAACGTCTTCAATGTAATAGTCATATTTCTGTTTGATTTCATGAACCTTGTCTAGAGGTGCACTATAAGCGTTTGAAAAAGAATTCTGCGCTTCTTGTTTTGTAGTGACCACCACTTGATTGCCATTTACTAAACCAGCAAAGGCTTCTTGAATTCGATTAGAAACGCTTGTGGACAAGATAATCGATAAGCCAATGCCAGTTAGAGATAACGAAAGCATCCCGTTTGTAATCAAACTTCGATACTTTTTGGATTTCATTTTTTGAAATGAATGTTTGAGTTTAAATTCTGGTGTTAGATGCGCAACATTGACTACTTGATTGTTTTCAAGGAAGTTTTTATCTTCAACTTCTTCAATATCTTTAGAATCGCTTATTGAAACTTGCCCATCTTTAACCCTGATGATTTTATCAGCAATTTTCTTCACTCCCTCAAGATTATGTGAAGCGATGATAATCAGCGATTTAGCAGAGATTTTCCTTAATATTTGATAGATTTGCTCACTATTCTTTTCATCTAATGCGCCAGTTGGTTCATCACACAAAACAACTTTAGGAGAATTGATAATTGCTCTTGCTATCGCGACTCTTTGCTTTTCTCCACCAGAAAGTTTGTTGATGTTCTGGTTATTGAGCTTTTCAATTCCTAACATGGAAGTTAACTCATTAACCTTTCTTTTCTTAATAACTTTGCTTTCGTTGGTCGTTGAATCAAACGGAAGAACGATATTTGTTTCAACATTATCTAGATTTAATAAATTAAAGTTTTGGAAAACATATCCGATATTATGAATTCGGTAATCCTTTGAAGCGTCATCACTTAGATTCTTTAAGTTGGTTGAATCGATAATGATATCGCCTGAATAATCAAAATCTAATCCAGCGATTGCATTTAATAATGTCGTCTTGCCACTTCCAGATTCTCCAACAATAGCGATAACGCCTTTGCGAGGAAGTGAAAGTGACAAATTATCATAAATAATCCTATTGCCGAATCTTTTTGAATAATTCTTAATTTCAATCATCATTCATCCCTCAATTCATCAGCGATCGACATGTGACGATATATAAGCATTGGAGTAAGCGTAAAAATGGTTGAGAACACTAAAGCGATTAGGATTAGCAAAATTGGTAACGCAAATGGATATCCATAAAACGACATAAATGGAATAGTGATCAAGTTATCTAAAGCAAAGTTCTTGCTGATAAGGTTATTCAAAATAAATTGAAGAAGGATTGCTAAAAAGATGGAGATAACAATTGAAACTAAAACAACAATATAGTTTTCACGTAAGTATATGGATTGAATTGATCTATTTCTCGCTCCAAGACAAGTTAGAATTGCGCTATTCTTTTTATTTTCAATAAAGGTTGATAAGGAAATCATTCCTAAAATAAAATTCACACCTAAGAATGCAATTATCGCGAACACAAATAGAGCAGTCGAAAAAGATTCAATAAATGTCTTGTATGATTGTTGGATATCATAAGCTTGCGATTCAATTTGAAATGTCGATTCACTTTCACTTAATTTCTTAATCTTTTCAAAGAAAGCTGAACTTTCATCAATCGAACAAATAAATATTTCGGATGAATAAGAACAAATCTGATTATCATCATCAGAGTCTTGAATGTAGTCAAGATAAGAAACAGGCTCACTTTGATAGTCAGAAATGTTTTCTAAATACAAAGTCCCTAGTTCTTTCTTCAATGCCGGATAAGAATAATAAACCTTTGGAGTGTTCAAGAAAGAAAACTCTTTTACCACCGCCGTTATTCTTAAATCATAATCAAATGAGAAATCATCTTTGATGAGCGGATTCTCATAATCACCGGTGTTATATGAAATTGATGTCGCGTATGAAATGTTGAACAAGTCATCGATCACATCTTCTTTTCGTTTATTGATAAGTTTTACAAATTCTTCATTCACGATCACTTCATCAATCACATCACTTGGAGGTTCGCCACAAACAAGTAGGTCCTTGCCAAACGTTTCTAGCGATATGTCGTATAAAGGAATTAATTGGAAGTTTTCAATTATTTCATCTTGATACTTTCCATTTGGATAATTTGGGAATAGATATGAGAGGTTTGGCTCATACTTAATATTCTTAAATTCTTTCAAATTTGCCCGCAAAAGTTCATCGGATGGCCTAACCATCTTCTCAAAGGATAAAGGAGAATTCTCGATTTCATAAAATGTCTTTTCGGATGCTGTCGCGTGTAAAATCGACAAATTATTTCTTAGCGCGTTTTCTTGTGAAGTTTGGCTACCACTATAAAACCCAACTGAAAGAAAGATAGCGGAAAACCCAACTGTACACGCTAATATTGAGAAAAGATTCTTCTTCAGATTTAGTTTTAAATTAAGTTTAGTGAACAAAGAAGTCCAAGAAGATGAGTATTTATAACTTGTGCTAATTGCATTAATTTCTTTGTATTCATTAATCACCTTATCATCCACTACTTCACCATCTTTCAAAGTAATTATTCGATCAGAGTATTTTTCAACTAGTGGGCGATTATGAGAAACATTGATAACTAAGATATCTTTAGATAAATCTTTTAGTAAAGACATAATTGCATCAGAATTTTCTCCATCAAGCGCACCCGTTGGTTCATCACAAAGTAGTACTTTAGGGTTAGTAATGATTGCTCTAATGATTGCGACACGTTGTTTTTCACCGCCAGAAAGAGTTTTAACTTTTTGGTTAGATAAATAAGTTAGATTAAATCGTTCAAGGTATTCGGTGGCTTTCTTCTCAGCTTTATTTCTACTTAATCCTTGCATCAATAAAGGAATATAGATGTTTTCCTTTGCTGACATCTCATCAAATAGGTTGTAATGCTGATAAACCATCGAAATATCTTTGAGGTGATATTTTGAAAAAGCTCGATCCGACATTTTGTTGATCGGCTTATTACAAAAAACAAGATTTCCAGAAGACGGTTTTTCAATTCCAGTTAATAGATTTAATAATGTAGATTTACCTGAACCAGATTTGCCAACAATAGAAAGAAGTCCAGGGGAAGATAGTGAAAGATTAATATGTTTCAAAGCATAAAAATCACCATCGTAGGTTTTGAAAGATTTAGATACGTTTTGAAATAAAAATACCGACATAGCCTTCTACCATATATATACGTAGATAAATCGGTATTTTGTTAAATCTAGTTTTCTTTATCTTCGATAACTTTTTTAAATCGCTTATTGAAGTTATCCCTAGTGATGATGATTATATTTCCACATCCGAGACACTTAATTTTAAGATCAGCACCAACACGAACAATCTCAAATAGTTTGGAATGGCTCGCACATGGATGTGGCTTTTTCATCTCCACAATATCGCCAAGTTTATAATCAAATGTTTTCATTATTCGTCTTCCATTTTGACAGCTGCTGGAACTTTTGGAAGTCCTGGCATTGTCATTACTTTACCAGTTAAGGCAACAATGAAGTTCGCACCGCTAGATAATTTCACTTCACGGATATGAATGGTTGAACCAATTGGTGCGCCAAATACTTTAGGATCATCGCTAAGTGATAATGGAGTTTTCGCCATACACACAGCCGTATTTGCGTATCCAAGTTTTGAGAATCGTTCAATTTGACTTAAAGCAGTCTCACTAAATTCAACATCTTTCGCACGATAAATTTCCTTGCAAATTGTCTCAATTTTATCCTTAATTGGTGAATTATAATCATAGAGTTTGTGGTAATTTGATCCACGTTTTGCAAGCATTTCACTTACTTTATGCGCTAAGTCAGTTGAGCCATCTCCACCTTTTAAGAAGCCATCAACAAAGCTAACTTCATAGCCATTTTTCTTGCACCATGAAGTAAGTTCATCGATTTCTTCTTTTGAATCTGAAGCAAAGTGATTGATTGCCACAACAACAGGTAATCCAAACTTGGAAATGTTTTCGAGATGTACTTGAAGATTAACGATGCCAGCTTTCAGAGCTTCGACATTTGGTTTTTCTAAATCTTCGAAAGCAACACCACCGTGTTCTTTAAGTGCTCTAATTGTAGCGACCACTACAACACCATCTGGTTTTAGTCCACCTGTTGGGCAACAAATATCAAAGAATTTTTCAGCACCTAAGTCAGCACCGAAGCCAGCCTCTGTAACAACGATATCACCAAGTTTTAAAGCTAACCTTAAGGCGATGATTGAATTACAGCCATGGGCAATATTTGCAAATGGACCACCATGAACAAGAACTGGATTATTTTCAACAGTTTGAACAAGGTTTGGTTTTAATGCTTCTCTCATTAATTTCATGATTGCGTTAGAGATGCGTAATTGTTTTAAATAGACAGGCTTATCGTCAAATGTATATGCAACAATAATGTTATTGACACGTTTTCTAAAATCTTCTGGATCGTTAGCAAGACACATAATCGCCATCATCTCAGAGGCAACAGTAATAACAAAGGAATCATGTCTTGGGGTTCCTTTCTTTTCATCCTGCATAATGGTCACACTTCTAAGTGCACGATCATTCATATCTAAAGCACGAGTCCAAACAATCTTATTTGGATCAATGTTTAACTCGTTACCTTGGAAAATATGATTATCAATGACTGCTGCAATTAAGTTAATAGAACTTGTGAGCGCATGCATGTCACCAGTGAAATGAAGATTAATATCATCTTTAGGTTCGATTGAAGCAAGTCCACCACCAGTAGCGCCACCTTTTAAACCAAAAACAGGACCCATTGATGGTTCTCTTAAAGCAAGCATTGCATTAACACCAATCTTAGCAAAACCTTCGGTTAAGGCAATTGACATTGTGGTTTTACCTTCACCGGTCTTCGTTGGAGTGATAGCGGTAACTAAAACGAGTTTGCCATCTTTCTTATTCTTTAATTCATCAAAAATAGATAAATCGACTTTAGCTTTGTATTTGCCATAAAAATCGATATATCTTTCATCAATGTTTGCTTTCTTAGCAATCTTGTCGATTGTTTGCATCATGGTTGGAACCTCGTGTTTATTATAAATAATTTATTTAACAGTGGTTATTACATATTTTGCTATTAATAAACCAGCAGCAGATGGCACCATCATCATTGAAGCTGGTGTCTTAGATACTAAAATTGGTTCTTCAGTAGAGAAAACAACTTTGATCTTACTTAAATCCAAACCGAGTTGACGAGACTCATAACGAATCTTTCGTGCAAGTGGGTCACCTTCAGTTTTATTTAAATTAGTAATTTTCACCATTGAAGGATCAATTCTATTTCCCATACCTAGTGAAGAGATAAATGGAATGTTGTTCTTTAATGCGAACTGAATTAGCCATAATTTGCCAGGAATATAGTCAATTGCATCCACAATAAAATCGATTTTCAAATCAGATGGTAAAACAAAATTTTCATCAATTTTTTGATTAATGATTTGAACGTTTAGCCCGCAATTAATGGATAAAATACGGTTTTTGGCAATTTCAGTTTTATCCTTGCCAATATCGTTTTCGGTGAAGAGAATTTGACGGTTCAAATTGCTTGGATCAACTTTATCGAAATCAACAAGAACAAAATTAGTGAATCCAGACCTCGCTAAAACTTCTAGAGCAGTACCTCCAACACCACCTAAACCAGCAAGCAAAATTACCTTGCCTTTAAAGGAGTCAATTTTCTCGTTTCCGAGCAACATTTGCGAACGTGTTAAGTAATCATTCATGTTTAATTATCTCCAGCAAATCTCGGCTATCTTGATAAAATGTCACTGGGAATTGATGCCTAATGTATGTGAGTTGTCTTTTAGCATAATTTCGAGTATTTTTCTTGATTAATTCAATCGCGTTTTCGAGGTTAATTTCACCTTTAAAATAGGAGATGATTTCTTTGTAGCCAATCGCTTGAAAAGCTTGTGGTTTATCACCATATTCTCGGTACAAATTTTTGACCTCATCAACGAGACCTTTTTTAATCATTTTATCCACTCTTTGTCCAATATTTTGATATAAAACTTCTCGATCCATATCACGAACAAAGAACTTCGCATCATAAATTAACTTGTGATCTTGCTTTTCAATAAGTGATGATTTGGTTTCACCGCTAGAAAGATAGATTTCAATAGCACGCAACACTCTCTTACGGTTATTCATATGAATTTTTTCTGCTTCAATAGGATCGATTTTTCTTAATTCATCGTGAAGAGTGCGATTATCCATCTTTTCATATTTGGACATATCAACTATGTTGTTTTCTTTAAAATCATAGTCATATAGAGCGGATCTTATATATAAACCAGACCCTCCAACAATAATGACGTTTTTGCCTCTAGAAACTATCTCATCAATACATTTTCTTAAGTTTTGTTGATATTCAGCGATTGAGTAATTGTGATCAACATCAACAAAAGAATAAAGATGATGAGGAATTTCCTTTAAATATTCTTTTGGAGGCTTCGCAACCCCGATATTCATCTCTTTATAGCATTGGAAAGCATCGCCGTTTACTATTTCAGCGTCGATGGCTTTCGCGAGCTCAAATGCGGTCTCACTTTTGCCTAAACATGTTGGTCCAGTAATAACAATAATCATAAGATTTAATTTAAAGCTTCCCTCACTTCAACTAGTAAGGAATTAACCTCTTCTTTTATTTCATTAAAATTAACGTAAATAGGATTAGATTCTAAGAGTTTTAGATTAGTTTCATATAACTCTTTTTCCTTAAAATAAATCTCATCATTATTCTTGTTTTGACACATAAGTTTTTGATGAAGTTTTATCTCTTTATTTAATTTATTTATACTTTTATCGTTTTTAACGATATCTTTTAAGCGAAAGTATTCTTTAACAGATGGATTGTTAAATAATTCTTTTTTAACTTTTTGGAGAGATTCTTCAATTTTGTCCATTGATTAATTCTCCATTTAAGTAGTACATATGTGAATCAACAATTTTGACATCTACAATTTGCCCAATAAGAGATTTATCACCTTTAAAATGGACTAATTTATTGTGTTCAGTATAGCCTGAAAGCATATCATCATTTTTCTCAGAAACACTATCGACAAGAACCGGGAATGTTTTACCTACTAATGAATCATTAATTGGACCGATAACTTCTTCTAATGTCTTAACAAGTTCTTGGAAACGCTGATTTTTCTCTTTTGGAGTAACATTATCCTTAATCTTCGCTGCAGGGGTGTTGTTTCGTGGAGAATAAATAAAAGTAAATGCTGACCAATATTTAACTTCACGAACGATTTTTAATGTATCAAGGAATTGCTCATAGGTTTCATTTGGGAAACCAACAATAATATCTGTTGATAAAGCAATATTTGGAATTTTGGTTTTGATTTCATTAACAAGTTTTAAATATTGTTCAGAAGTATATCTTCTTCCCATCAAACGAAGGATTTCATCACTACCAGATTGAACCGGAAGATGGATATATTTCATGATGTTATCGTGCTTAGCGATGACATCGATCATATCGCTGGAAAAATCCCATGGATGAGAGGTTAAAAATCTCACACGTGGAATGCCTAGTTTAGCGACTTCATCAAGTAATTTTGCAAACGAAGATCCATCATTTAAATCCTTGCCATAAGCATTAACATTTTGACCTAATAATGTAACTTCTTTGTAGCCTAAATCTTTAAGTTCCTTACATTCTGTAAGGATATCATCCATTTTACGAGACCTTTCTTTACCTCTTGTGTATGGAACAATGCAATATGTGCAGAACTTATCACAACCATAAGAAATGTTCACAAATGCTTTGAAATTTGATTGGCGAACACTTGGTAAATTTTCATGAATATCACCAGGTAAAGATTTAACGTCAACAATCTTAATTTTCTTAGTAATTATTTCATTTAAAAGGGTTGGTAAATCAAGAATGTTATGGGTACCGAAAATAAGATCGACATGATGGTATGTGTGATTGATGTGATTGATAACTTCAGCTTGTTGAACCATGCAACCACAAACAGCGACGATCGCAGATTTGTTTGCGAGTTTATACGCTTTGAGATTACCAATTTTACCATAAACTTTTTGTTCAGCATTTTCTCTAACAGCGCATGTATTTAAGATGATTAAATCAGCGTCTTCTTCCTTATTAGCGTGGCAAAACCCGGATTTTTCAAGGATCCCAGCCATAATTTCTTCATCGCGGTAATTGGCCTGGCATCCATAGGTATGTATCCAGTACTTTTTACCTTTCGCGAAGTCTTTTAAAGGCTCAGGAATAAGTATTTCATCGTAGTTAAAATTAAAGGAGATGTTTCTCCTTCTTTCTAAATTAGCTTCTGGAAGCGATTTAAAAATGGTTTTTGCCATTATTTATCTCCAATCACTCTAATTGGGAAGATTTCCACGCATTTCTTGGATATCTCATCAATTTCAAGGATTACACCATTAATCATCTCAGTATCATCTACATCGATGGTAAAACGTTCATCTGAACCAAATAGTGTCTTGTTAATAACTGAATGTTTATCAAAGCCAAGAACACCATTGGCCGCGCCACACATACCTACATCAGACATAAAGCCTGTACCATTAGGCAAAATGCGAGCGTCATTAGTCTGAACATGTGTATGGGTGCCTAAGACTGCGCTTACAAGGCCGTCAAAGGCATAACCAAAGCACATCTTTTCACCCGTTGCTTCCGCATGGAAATCAACAATGTGAATTGAATCTTCCTCGGGGATAGAATCGAGTAATTCTTTTAAAGAATTATAAGGAGAAGCGACTTCTTCTTTCATAAAAGCCGTTCCTAAAATATTGGTGACTCTAATTTTTGTGCCACCAACATCGAATAGACGTGAACCAACTCCACCAAAATTATTTAATAAATTAAGTGGACGAACTAAGCATTCGGCTTGATCGATGTAATTAGCAATATAGTTCTTTGAGAAATAGTGATTGCCTAAAGTAATACAGTCGATACCCGAATCAATTAATTCGTTGTAATGTCTTTCGATAAGTCCTTTGCCATGGGTCGTATTTTCTCCATTAGCGATAACAAAATCAACTTGATACTTATTAACAAGTTTTTCAACGTTATGCTTAATAGCATTACGACCGTTTTGGCCGACAATATCCCCTAAGAAAAGAATCTTCATAATTATTTTGCAGTTTCAATAGCGCGATATTCGCGGATAACTGAAACTTTGATTTGACCTGGATAGGTCATCTCGGTCTCAATCTTTTCACGGATGTCTCTCGCCATCTTAAATGCGGCGAGATCATCAACTTTATCTGGAATAACCATGACACGAACTTCACGACCAGATTGCATTGCGTAGCATTGATAGACACCTTCGAAGCCTTTACAAATGCTTTCGAGTTGTTCGATACGTTTGATATAGCTTTCAAGGGTTTCACTACGTGCACCTGGACGAGCAGCGGACAATGTATCAGCGGCTTGCACTAAGTTAGAAATAACACAGTTAGCTGGAACATCACCATGGTGAGATTCGATTGCATTGATAACAACGGCTGGTTCGCCATACTTTTTCGCTAAGCGAGCGCCGAGTTCAACGTGGCTACCTTCTTGTTCGAAGTCAACGGCTTTACCAATATCGTGGAGTAAACCAGCACGTTTAGCTAAGTTTTGATCTAAACCAAGTTCAGCGGCCATAAGTCCTGCTAAATAAGCAGTCTCCATAGAATGGTCATAAGCGTTTTGACCGTACGAAGTACGATATTTAAGTCTTCCAACATAGGTTAAAAGTTCGCGATTAAGTTTTGGTAAACCAAGCTTAAATGCAGCTTCTTCACCAGCTTTTTGGATATCGGCGTCAACTTCTTCTTGAACCTTAGCGACGATTTCTTCAATTCGACCTGGTTGAATACGACCATCACGAATTAATAAATCGAGAGCTTTGGCAGCGATGTGACGTCTGATTGGGTTAAAACAGCTAACTGTAATAACTTCTGGAGTGTCATCGATAATTAAATCGACACCGAGTAATTGTTCAAGGGTGCGAATGTTACGACCTTCACGACCAATAATACGACCTTTCATTTCGTCGCTTGGTAGTGGAATGGTTGAAACAGTTCTTTCTTGAACTTCTTCTTGTGAATATTTGCTAATAGCAAGACCAAGTAATTCTTTGGCCTTTTCTTCAGCAGTGACTTTCGCTTCTTCTTCTTTTGACTTCATATATGAAGCGATTTCACGAGTCATCTTTGATTCAACGCGTGCGAAGATTTCATCACGAGCTTCTTGAACAGATAATTGACCAACTTTTTCAAGTTCTTCAATAATTGAATCGATCTTTTCTTGAAGTTGAGCTTCCTTGCGGTCGCATTCTTTAAGACGACGATTTAATAACTCATTTTTCTCTTCGATAGCATTTTCTTTGTTGAGCAAGTTTGCGTCACGACGATCGATATTTTGTTCACGTTGATTAAGTTTATTCTCAAGCTGAGCATATTCTTGTTTACGTTCACGGATATCTTTCTCCGCTTCTTGCTTCATTTCAGCGATGGTTTGTTTACCATCAAGTTGAGCGTTTTTACGAATTTGTTCGCCTCTAATTTCGGCATCACGAATAATTTTCTCAGCCTTTTTCTCCGCGTTTTTGGCTTTCATAGATGGGATAAGTCTAAGTAAGAAATATCCAATACCAACACCAGCGGCTAAAGCGAAAACAATAGCTAAAACACCAAACAATATTCGCATATTATCTTCCATAATGTGCCTCCTATAAATATGTAAATGATTGGTGGTCTATTTCCAATGGAAATAAAAGTCCAATCTATAATCGAGATTATTACCTAAAATCATCCTAGGGAATGACTTGATTATGTATTTAGACGGGACAGCCCGAATAGTTACGATATATGGTAATAAGTATCCGAAGATACGTCACTATTATAAAATAACTTATTTTAAATAGATAGATATTTGTTTATAAAAAAGGAACACCTTATGTGTCCCTTCTTAACTTATTTGCTAACTTCGCCAGTTTGGATTTTGCTAATGAGTTCGCTCGCTAGTTCTGGATGAGATTCAAGATATCCTCTTGCCGCATCCTTACCATTAGCGAATCGATTACCTTCGTATTCATACCACGCGCCGGCTCTTTTTAAGATACCGAGTTGCACACCCATCTCAAGGATTTCGGAATTCTTATCGATGCCTTTTCCATAGATGATATCAACTTGAGTATTTCTAAATGGTGGCGCAACTTTGTTTTTAACAATCTTAACGTTAACGGTGTTACCAACAATAGTTGAACCATCTTTGATTGCTTCAGCGCGACGAATATCAATTCTCACACTCGCGTAGAATTTAAGAGCGCGTCCACCGGTTGTAGTTTCTGGGTTACCATAGATAACACCAACTTTTTCACGAAGTTGATTTAAGAAGATAACTGTACAACCTTTAAGGTTAAGGATGCCAGCGAGTTTACGCATTGCTTTTGAAAGCAAACGAGCTTGTAAACCAACCGAGTTATCGGACATTGCTCCATCAAGCTCTGCTTGTGGGACAAGTGCCGCAACTGAGTCAACAACGATAATATCGACTCCACCACTATTAGCGAGCAATTCAACGATTTCGAGAGCTTGTTCGCCACTATCTGGTTGGGAGAGGATAAGTTCGTCAATATTGACGCCTAAGTTTCGTGCGTATAACGGATCAATAGAATGTTCCGCGTCAACAAAGGCAGCGGTGCCACCTTTCTTTTGACATTCTGCAATCGCGTGTAACGCTAAAGTGGTTTTACCACTACTTTCTGGTCCGAAGATTTCAATGATACGGCCTTTTGGGTATCCGCCAACGCCTAACGCATTATCAATCATTAAAGAACCAGATGGAATAACATCGACGTCGACATGTGGACGATCGCCGAGTTTCATAATCGAACCTTTTCCGAAGCTTCTTTCAATTTCTTTGAGGGCTTCGTTAAGGCTCATTTCTTTTTTAGAATCTTTTGCCATGATGTATTGTTCCTTTCACCAATATATACTGTGTTTATTCTCAATTTCGTTCGAAAAACTTTTACTTTCGTATTAATTGTAACACTTCTTCTTGCATAGCAAGAAGAGTTTTTTCACGAATTTTTTCTCTATTTCCATCAAAACATTTGTGAACAACGATGGTTTGATCTTTGTAAGCAAGTCCAATATAGACCTCTCCAACCCCTGCTTCACCTGGTTCAGCAGTCGGCCCAGCGTTACCAGTTACAGAGACACAAATATCGACATCGAGAAGCTTCTTTCCTTTGCTCGCCATTTCATAAGCAACTTCTTTGGAAACTACTCCAAAGGTATCAATTGTTTCTTTTTTAACTCCAACGACATTTTCTTTAATTAATGGAGAGTAAGAAACAACGCTTCCTTTGAAGACTTTACTAGCGCCAGGAACAGAAGTAATTGAGGAAGCAAAAAGACCACCGGTCATAGATTCGATTGAACCGATGGTAAGATGTTTTGCTTTAAGTGATTCAACAAGTTCGACCATTACTTGTCACCTTTGAAAACTTGTTTGTTTTGAATAACGTAGATGATTCCGCTAATAAGTGACATTGCTGTCGCAGCATAGAAGAATAAGTTGGAAACCTGTAATGCTTCTGGCCAAGAACCATCAAAGTAAGAGAACGGCCAATCGTTAAGTAGAAGCATCGGAATAGCAATCATTTGTAAGACGGTTTTAGCTTTACCAAATTTGTTGGCAGCGATAACAACATTGTTTTTCACTGCAATCATTCTTAAAGCATCCACAACTAAGTCACGACCAATCATAACGATGACACAAACCATTAAGATAGAAAGTGCAATTGGGTCATGTCTTTGAAGTGGGGCATAAGATAATTGTGGAACCAAAAGGAAAATCATCACCGCGTCATTTAAGAGTTTGTCAGCGATTGGATCAAGGAATTTTCCAAAGTCAGTTACGAGATTAAGTTTACGGGCTAAATGACCATCTAAATAATCAGTTGCGGCCGCAACAATAAAGACGATTGCAAAGATAAAATAAACGAGATTTATCGGTGAATTCCCTAAATTTGGCGCAATAAAGCTCGCTTCTGGAATTGCTTCAATAATCGCAAGAACAAAAAAGGAAATAATCATCGCGAGGATGAGAATAATTCTCGATAGTGTAATTTTGTTTGGAAGATTCATTGTCTTTCTCCTTTTAGTGAGTATCCGACCCTATAAGCCATGTTTTGTCTAGGATAATAATTTATCTACGCAATGCGTGCTATAGCTGGCTTCGATTCGCCGCTACAACCTCCCCTACCATAATTTGGGTTTCTCGCTTGCGGGGTTTACCAACGTTTCACTTCAATATTTCTACTGAACTCGTCTCTGTGGCACCTTAAGGAACATTTTCATGACCGAAGTTTTAGAATAGTTCCGCCGTTATGCACTCCTGCATACCTAGCGTTATTTTTTCCGCTAGCGCAATCACTACCATCATCACAGATGGTGCGAGCATGGACTTTCCTCTAGCTAATGCCAGCAATTATCCAGGTCGGATTATATTTTTTTAGGATCTACTCCTTTTTTATAGAGAGCTTTTTCTAAGGTTGCGATTCTTTTTAGATAGGCGATATTCTGACGATTTACATCAGGTGAATCGGGAATAGAATCGACTTCGTTTTGAAGCTTTCTAATCTCAACTTCGCTCTTTCTAGCGTCTTCTTTTAACTTAGAATTCTCTTTAACCAAAGCGGATATAGTTTCACGATCTTTTACTTGTTGCTTTTCATATTGAACATAATCCTCAATAACCTTGTCTAAGGTCACATCAACTTCATAGGCATCATAACCTTTGACATTTTTTGAGAATTTAACATCCAATAATGATTTTGAATTATAATTCATCGTTATTATTCCGCTATAAAGTAAATTATATTAGAATCGAATTATAAAAACAATTCATTTATGAATTATTTGTTGTGATATAATAACAACGCAATGAAAGCCTTATTAAAACAATTAAACAACGTTAAAACATTATGTTTTCTAGATTTAGAAGGCACTCAGTTTTCTCATGAAATGATTGCAATTGGTGCGATTAAAGTCAGTATCCGTAAAGATGGTTCAATTAGAAAGATTCATCGCGGAATATACACTCTTGTTAAATCAAAAAATAGAGTTGGCAAAGTTGTTACAGACTTAACTGGCATCACTGATAACGATCTTAAAAATGATGGTGTTCCATTCCGTGTAGCGTTAGCAAATTTAAAGAAATATATGGGTCGAGATTTCACTAAATGTAAATATGTTACCTTCGGTAATCATGACTTAAGAATTATCGCTCAATCACTTGCATATAACTTAGATGTTAAAAAAGAAGATGTTCAAGTTATCATCAAGCATCACTTTGATTTATCAGAGTTTGCATCATGCTATGTTAAAGATGAAAACAACAACACCTACTCGTTAGCGAACTTCCTTAAAGTGTTTGAACTTAACTTCAAAGGTAAACAACATAACGCATTATCAGACGCATTAAATCTTGTTTATCTTTACGATGCTTTAAATAAAAGAAAAGACATTCTCCAAGAAGAATATATGAAAGTCTTATCGAAGATGAGACATCTCCCAGAACCTGTTCATAACGTACTTCAAGATTTACTCGAAGGTAAAACTGTCGATAAGGCAATGTTTGAAGAATACGTTAAAAAATCACTAGAATGATCAAATATTCAAACGGCAAAAGCTATTCGCCAAAACAAATTAAGAAAACTGAAGATAAAAAGACAGTTTCTTTGAAACGTCATCTTTCTAGTGCAAATCGAGGTATGGATCTTGAAGAAGATATCAACGCTTCTAATGAATATTACCGCGAACGTGATTTATGTTTGATCACTAAAAGACCCACTCCAATTAATATCGTTAAAGTTGATTATTCAAAAGGTGCAATTATCACCAATGCTTATTTTGAAAAACAATCAACCACTGACTATAACGGAGTCTACAAAGGTCGCTATATCGATTTCGAAGCAAAACAAACAAAATCCAAAACATCTTTTCCATTAGCAAATATCTCTAAACATCAAATCGAGCATCTTAAAAAAGTTCTAAAACAAGGCGGAATTGCCTTCTTTATCATTGAATTTGTCCTTCGAGATGAAGTTTATTTATTAGACGCAAAATACGTTATTGATTGCTATGAAAATGGAGATCGTAAATCAATTCCATACGAAAAATTTGTCGAAGTTGGACACAAAATAAAACGCGGCTATGCGCCACGCCTTGATTATCTACCTGTCATTGAAGAAATCTACGGCAAAAACTGATTATTTCTTGCAAAACTCCTTTAATTTGCAATCTTCGCAGTTTGGAGAAATTGCCTTACATTTATATCGACCAAACCAGATAATTTGATGGTTTGTTTTTATTAATCTATTCTCAGGAATAAATTTTAGATAGTTTTTCTCCATCTTTTCGAGGGAATCTTTTTCTTTAGCGATACCCATTCTTTTAGCAAATCTTTGCATATGGGTGTCTAACGCTAAATAAGGTTCGTTGAATAGTTCTGCTAATACACAATTTGCAGTTTTATTTCCAACACCTGGAAGTGCTGTGAGTTTTTCTTTATCGTGAGGAACTTTGCCATTATGTTTTTCAACTAAACCTTGAGCGATTCCAATCACGTTCTTAGCTTTCACTTTATACATACCAATTGTCGAAATGATGCTTTCAATATCTGACAACTTAGCGTTGCTAAGTTCTTCAACACTTTTATATTTATCAAATAAAATAGCGGTCACTTTATTAACCGCTTTGTCTGTAGTTTGAGCTGATAACATCACCGCGATTAATAATTCGTAATCTTTTGAATAATTTAATTCACAATGAGCGTCTGGATATAATTCATCCAAATATGAAAATATTGCGTTTTGTTTATTAGTCATCGAGCCACTTGGTTTTGATAATTTCCATCGTTTTTTCGATGTCTTTATCCCAGTCATCTTTAATTGCGGTGTTGCCGCTTTTTTCAATATCATCACGCGCTTGCCATTGAAGAAGAATCTTATCGACTGATTTAAGAGATTTTCTTCCTTTGCCAAGTGAGGTTCTTAATGCTTCAATAATTCTTTCATCAGAATAACCATGATCAACCCATTCACCAATTAATGAGAATTCAAGAGGTGAAAGTGGACGAGATAATTCTTTTTCAAAGACTTGATAAATGTTTTGTAAAACTTTTGATTTTTCTTCACTGATCTTTGTTTCGTGTTCTTTCGCCATTGATTCTTCGAAGACTTCATATAGTTTCTTCTTTAATGGTTTAAGGGAAACTTTGATGTTTTTGCCAGTATCGAACACTAAATAATCTCTTTCAATTAAAGAAACGAAAATCTTATCGAGTTCTTTAGATGATAAAGACATCTTTAATGAAAGAAGGTCAGGAGTAATAAAGGTATTCTTTTGGCCTAATAAATGATCAATCATTAAAACAACAGCAAGTTCATTCTCATTAAGTTTGAGCTTACGGTAATATTCTAAAAGGAGATATCGGAAGTCTAGCGCTTCCATTTGTGTCACTGACATGGTGCTTATTATTTTAGGAGATTTTTAAATAAATTTAAAGAGGATTATTTTTTATTCATTTTGCGATATTCTTCTTTAATTTTATCTGGATTAATTTTATCCAGTAAATGTCGATTCTTTTTGATTGCAAGATAGGTGTTATCCTCAATCTTAAATCCTAAATTTGTTTCAAATCTTTCCGCACGTAAGATGCGAAGTGGGTCTTCTTTAATTCGTTTTTCTGGGTCACCAATGAAACGGATTAGCTTATCTTTAAGATCTTTTAAACCAAGTCCACTTGGATCGATGACATTAAAGTTTTCGTCCATGTATATTGCGTTGATTGTGAAGTCTCTACGAACATAGTCTTCTTCAATATCTTTTACATAAGTAACTTTACTTGGATGACGGTAGTCAATATATTCACCTTCTTTTCTTAAGGTGGTGATATCAACGTGCACTCCATCAACTTTGACTCTAACTGTTCCAAATTTTTCAAAATGGTAATTTGCGTCTTTCAAGAAAGATTTCATATCCTCAGGCGTAGCATCACTAACGAAGTCGTAATCAAGTACTTCTTTATTAAGTAAATAATCTCTGGTTGTCCCGCCAATCATAAAAAGACGATAACCATGATCGTTGAATAGTTTTGCTAAACTTAAGAATATTTCTTTATTCATAATAAAAAGAGTCATAAGACTCTTAATTCAATTTTTCCTTTAATATTTTTGATGTTCTAAACCCAACCGTATTATTCGCTGGAATCACAATTGGTGAGCCATCGCTTGGATTTGTACCTTTTCTAGGAAGACGAGCTTTCTTATAAAAAACACCAAAGTTAGATATTTTTACTTCCTCACCTTTAAGGATTCCTTCTTCCACTAAACGAATGAATTCATCAACTACTGATTCGACTTCAACTCGAGATAAATCTGACTTCTCTGTTATCGCAACAACTAAATCTGTCTTATTCATAAAAATCTCCTTGGTTATATTTTATATAAAGGTCTATTAATTAACAACAAAATTAAACGCGTTCGCGTAAGACAATCTCAATTGGTGTCCCATCAAGATTAAATGAGTCACGTAATCGATTCTCAATATATCTTAAATATGAAAAATGAGCATACTTTGGTTTATTGACAAAGAGCACAAATGTCGGTGGGCAAGAATTCGCTTGATTAGCAAAATAGATTTTTAAACGTCCACCATTGAAGTCTGGAGCTTCATTCATTACTTGCGCATCTTGAATGACATCATTAAGTAAAGAAGTGGCGATATGAGTGTCATATGCAAGGTGAACTTGCTGGATTTTTGCAAAGATATTGTCAACTTTTGATGATGTTTTCGCACTGACAAATACAATCGGCGCGTACTCTAAAAATTGGAATTCTTTTCGAATCTTTTTCTCAAATTCGGATTGAGTGTTTTGTTCTTTCTTCACTAAATCCCATTTATTCACAACGATAATAATCGCTTTTTTATTTTCAACAGCATATGAAACTACATGCTTATCTTGTTCAATTATTCCTTCTTCAGCGTTGATCACAAGCAAAACAACTTCGCTACGATCAACTGCCGCTAATGCACGAAGCATTGAATATTTATCCACCGCTTCATAAATTTTTCCGCGTTTCTTAAGTCCAGCAGTATCAATAACAACATAATCTTGTCCATCGCGGTTAAAGAAGGTGTCGATTGAATCTCTGGTCGTGCCAACAATATTAGAAACAATAACTCTTTCTTTCTTTAAAAGAGCGTTAACTAAAGATGATTTTCCAACATTTGGTCGGCCAATAATCGAGAAAGTAATCGCCTCACCAAAATCTTCTTCTTCCTTTTTAGGAAGCTGTTTAACGATTTTGTCTAAGATATCACCGATGCCAATGCCGTGTTCACCAGAAGTTGGAATTGGTTCTCCTAAGCCTAAAGCGTAGAACTCAGAAGCATTTGAAATCATTGAATTGTTATCGATTTTATTAACCGCAAGAACGACTGGTTTTTTACATTTATAAAGCATCTTCGCGACCATACGGTCATCATCCGAAAGACCTTTCTTGCCATCGACAACAAATAAAATTACATCCGCTTCATCAATTGCGATTTGAGCTTGGATTCTAATTTGTTCTTGGAATGGTCGATTGGCAATTTCAATTCCACCTGTATCAATGATACGGAACTGACGGTCCAACCATTCAGCGTTTTCATACAGTCGATCGCGTGTCACACCTGGTTGATCGTCCACGATCGCGCGTCTACGCCCAACGATACGATTAAAAATCGTTGACTTACCAACGTTTGGACTACCAATAATTGCGACAACACCTAAGCTCATTAAATACCTGTTTTCTCTTTGATAATTTCCAAGACTTTCGCTCTTGTTTCTTCAATTGTGTAATTAGATGTATCTAAACGAATTGAATCTGGAGCTGGTTTTAAAGGAGCGAACGCTCGTGAAGAGTCAATTCGATCTCTTTTTTCGACGTCAGCGATGACATCTTCTAAAGTGCACGGAATGCCTTTTTCTTGATTTTCAAGAAAACGACGCTTCGCTCTTTCTTCGACAGAGGCAACTTGATAAATTTTAACATCCGCATTTGGAAGAACATATGTTCCAATATCGCGGCCATCCATCACCACTGATTGTTTATCCGCCATTTTACGTTGCAATTCAACAAGGGCTAAACGAATATCTTTATATGAAGCGATATATGAAACATTACCACTAACATGTGGTTCACGAATTTCACGTGTAACATCTTTTCCAGAACACATAACTTTTCCATCTGGATATAAATCAATTGTGACTTCTGGAATTAATTTAACGCATTCAGCTTCGTTTTGAGGATCGACACCCTTTCTTAAAACATATTCGGTGAATGCTCGATACATTGCTCCTGTATCAATATAGGTAAAACCTAATTCTTTAGCGACTGCTTTTGAAACAGTGGATTTACCACTGGCGGCAGGGCCATCGATTGCAACAACAATTTTACGCATTTTATTTTCCTCCAAAAGCTAGAATTCCAACGACGATAACTGCAGCGACAAGCACAACAACCACACCGATCGCAATTAATAATTTAATTAATTGTTTTCTTTGAACTTTGCTTAGTTGTTTCTTTTTATCAACTTCGCCTTGCTCGTCATATATCTCGTATGCATCAAGGACCTCGTCAACACTTAGGTTGTTGGTGGTGTCCTTGTTAAGAGTGGCTTCAGAAATCTTTTTGGAAACTTCTGATTTTTTACCAGTCTTTTCTTCAAAGTAGAAAGAATTGACGATCTCTTTACGATATTCGCGATACTTTTCAACTCTAGTCATACGCAAATATTGTATTATCTTTTCATTAATAAATGAATTGCTTTTTAAGATTTGACTTTAGTTTATAAACTACTTCCTAAAAAATCATCAACGAATTATTGAACGTTTTATCGCTCTTTTATATAATTTATTCAATTGGAGGAAGAAAACATGCCAAAAGTAAAAGTTAATTCAGATGTCTGCGGATCCTGCGGTTTATGCGTTGGCTCCCGCCCAGAAGTATTCGAATTCGATGATGAAGGCAAAGCAAAAGCTGTTGTCTCCGAAATCGATGGAGATCTCGGTTTTGAATGTCCATTCGGGGCAATCGAAGTTGAATAATAACTGATTCGATATATAAAGGAACCACAAAGTGGTTCTTTTTTTATCTTTCCATTTTATCAACAAATCGTCTAGTTGATTTATATATTAAGAAAGTTAAGACCACCACAATCGTATTCTTGATGAGATTGAATGGTAAAACTGCAAATAATCCATATGCCCATTCAAGGTTAGTAATCATTGGATTAGCTTTTTGACACATCGCTAAGATAGCTTCTTTTGGGAATTCCATTACTTTCATATAGAAAGGAAGGATGATGTAGATGTTTCCAAGGACTGAGGCAATAAGTTGGAAAACAACACCAAAGGCAAGTCCAACAAGCGCGCCCTTAATTGAGCGATGTCTTTTATAAATAATTGAAGCAGGTACAACGAACGCTAAAGTGTATAAGAAGTCACAAAGTTCACCAACACACATCGTCGATGTGAGAGGTAACTTAATAATTGTTTTTACTAAAGTAACAAACACAGCAGCCCACGGTCCATACGCAAAGCCAGCAATAAAGATTGGAATCTCATCAATATGAATTTCTAAAAATGATGGGAAGATTGGAATTGGGAATTTAATGAAAATATATAAAACCGCAGAGATAGCGCCAAAGACACCAACCCTAACGATGAACTTAACACCCATCTTAGATGAAATGTGGTGTTCACTATAATAAAAACGAACAGTGAAAATTAACCACACGAGTAAGGCGGCTGCAAAAACGTAAACCTTAATATCTTCCATAAAAAATACCCTGTATCAGGGCACTTAAATATAAAATATTTCTTCCATCCAGACTATACTGTCGCTTCTAGAATCTCACTAGATCAACCTTTCGGCTCGCGGAGTTTACCGCCGGTCGGGAATTGCACCCTGCCCTGAAACAAATAAATTATATCACACCTATCTTAGAGGTGCTTTAACAATTTCTGAATATTGTCTTGGATACTTTTTCTTAGTAGGTTTCTTTTTAAAAAGTTCCAGCAAAACGCGGATATCTTGCGAATTTGGTAGGTTATAGGAATATTTCTCAATCTTACCAATTTCAAGCTCTCTAAAAGCCTTTTTGGCGTTTTCAATCTCGTTATCAACGTTGCTTGATTTATAGGCGATGAACGCTCCACCAACTTTAACAAGATGGAAACAAATTTCTAAAAGAATATTTAATTCCTTAACTGCGCGAGCGGTAACATAATCAAATTGTTCACGCTTATTAAATTCTTCTGATCTAGCTTGAACGATCTCAACATTATCTAACTTAAGTTGTGAAACAACTTCTTTTAAGAATGTAACTTTCTTACCATTAGATTCTAAAAGGGTGATTTTTGCTTTTGGGCAGGCAATTGCTAAAGGGATTCCAGGGAAACCTGCACCAGAACCAACATCAAGAAGAGATTTATTATCTAAAGAAACATAATTTAAAAGCATTAATGAATCGACAAAATGTTTTTCTTCAATTTCATCTTCATCAGTAATCGCGGTTAAATTAAATTTCTTGTTCCACTCTAAAAGAAGTTCTTTGTACTTAGCAAAGCTAGCGAGTTGATTTTCGTTTAATTTGAATGCTTCGAGTAATTTCATTTCTTTGCTCTTTTTAAGTTTAATATCAAAACTGAAATATCGGTAGGATTAATTCCCGAGATTCTACCTGCTTGTCCGACCGTTGTTGGGCGGATTTTATCCAATTTTTGCCTTGCTTCTATTGCTAAACCATCCATATGGAGATAATCGATATCTTCTGGAAGTTTATAGTTTTCAAATTTCGCAAATGAATTCGCTTCAAGTTGTTCACGTTTAATATAACCTTCAAACTTAACTGAAACTTCAAGTTGGGCCACGCCAATATAGTCCAATTCAATGTCTCTAACTTCAGGAATTAAGTCATAAACATTTTGATAATGAATTTCAGGACGCTTCAAAAATTCTAATCCCGAAACACCAGAATTAAGAGTTTGTAAATTGTGTTCTTTGAGATAATCATTAACCTTCTTGGATGATCCTAAATGAACTTGTTCTAAAATGTCTTTAGCTTTGTTAACATTCTCATTTTTCTTCAAGAAAGCATTGTATCTTTCCTCAGAAATTAAACCTAATTTATATCCATAAGGAGTTAATCTTAAATCGGCATTATCGTGACGGAGTAATAAACGATATTCTGCTCTTGAAGAAAGTAATCGATATGGCTCGTTAGTTCCTTTAGTAACAAGATCATCAATCATAACACCAATATATGATTCATTTCTTTTTAAGATGAATGGTTCTTTACCTAAAACATATAAAGCAGCGTTAATACCTGCGACCATACCTAAACCACCAGCTTCTTCATAACCGGAAGTACCACAGATTTGACCTGCTCCATAAAGACCTTTAAATTTTTTAACTCTAAGAGTTAAATCAAATTGAAGGGGGTTCAAAGCATCATATTCAATCGCATATGCATACTTTAAGAATTCAGCATTTTCTAAGCCTTCAAGAGAATGAACCATCTCTTCTTGAGTCTTCTCATCCATAGCAGTGGAGAAACCTTGAATATAGATTGATTCACCATCTTTAAATTCTGGTTCTAAGAACAATTGATGACGCTTTTTATCAGCAAAAGTCATAACCTTAGATTCAATTGAAGGACAGTATCTTGGACCAACACCTGTTTGAAGTCCATTATAAGTTGCTGTCTTGTCCAAATTTGATCTAATTAGGTCATGAGTTTTCTCATTCGTATATATCAAATAACATGGTAATTGTTGGTTAAGTGGTTTGAATTTGGTGGTCAAATATGAGAAGGCATAATTACCTTCCATTCCATCTTGAATAACCGCTTTTGAGAAGTCGATTGAGCTCTTTTTGATACGTGGTGGAGTACCGGTTTTCAGTCTAAAAATCTCAAGTCCCATCTTTTGAAGAGCTTTCGATAATCCGATCGATGGATTTTCGCCATCTGGACCTGCAACAATGGACTTTTTGCCACGTAAAATTCGTGATTCCATGTACGTTCCAGTAGCAATAACGACAGCCTTAGACTTGATAAGTGTTCCATCTTTCAAAATGACACCTGTAACGACATCATCGTGATAGTCAATACCTGTCACTTCTCCTTCAATTACGTGGAGATTTGCGGTTTTTTCTAAATATTCTTGGATAAAATGAGGATAGTTATATTTATCCTCTTGAGCACGCAAACATTGAACTCCTGGACCCTTGCCAGTATTGAGCATTTTAATCTGTAAATAGTCATAATCGGCCGCAAAACCCATCACTCCGCCAAGAGCGTCGATTTCACGGACAACAATACCTTTTGCAGAGCCGCCAATCGCTGGATTACAAGGCATGTTAGCAATCATTTTCTTATTAAGAGTAATTAAAAGTGTGAATAAACCCATGTGCGCAGCGGCAGCACAAGCTTCGACACCAGCGTGTCCTCCTCCAACAACAATTACTTCATACTCTTTCATTAACCAACGCTACCTTCCATATCCATTTTGATAAGTTGATTTAACTCAACAGCATATTCCATTGGTAATTCTTTTGAGAATGGCTCAATAAAGCCCATAATTACCATCTGAGTTGCATCTTTTCGTGATATTCCGCGTGACATTAAATAGAATAATTGATCTTCATTAATCTTCGAAACGGTCGCTTCGTGTTCGATAAATGAAGTGTTATTTTGGACCAAATTAACTGGAATTGTATCGGATTTTGAAATATCGTCCAAAATCAAAGTGTCACATTCAACGTGTGATTTACAATTGAATGCACCTTTCATGTGTTTAACTGATCCACGATAGTTAGCAACGCCACCATTTTTAACAATTGATTTAGAAATAATGGTTGAAGAAGTATTACTTGCAAGGTGAATCATACGTGCACCAGCATCTTGATATTGACCCTTACCAGCAACAGCGATGGAAATACAATTTCCACGAGCGCCTTCGCCAGCTAAAATGCAGGCTGGATATTTCATGTTAGTTTGGGAGCCAATATTGCCATCAATCCAGTCCATTTGACCATTTTCTTTAACTAAAGCACGCTTAGTAACTAGGTTAACAATGTTATTTGACCAGTTTTGAACGGTTGAATAACGACATTTAGCGCCTTTTTCGACAATAATCTCAACGACAGCAGCATGTAATGAGTCTTTTGAGTATATTGGAGCGGTACAACCTTCGACATAATGGACATCCGCACCTTCATCAACAATGATGAGAGTTCTTTCGAATTGTCCAGACTTTTCATTATTGATTCTAAAATAGGATTGAAGAGGTTTATCTAGTTTCACTCCTTTAGGAACATAAATAAATGATCCACCAGACCAAACAGCGCCATTTAAAGCGGAGAATTTATTGTCGCGATAAGGGACGACTGTATTGAAATATTTCTTAACGATTTCAGGACAAACTTTTAAAGCCTGATCGGTTGATAAAAAGATAACGCCTTTATCTTCAACTTCCTTAAGCATATTATGGTAAACGGCTTCTGATTCATATTGAGTTGTAACACCACTTAAATACTTTTGTTCAGCTTCAGGTATGCCGAGTTTTTGGAAGGTGTTTTTAATTGTTTCTGGAACATCATTCCAATCTTTTTCAACTTTAGTTGAAGGACGAGTAAAATATGTATAAGAATCAAAGTCTAAGAAATCTAAATTTGGACCAAAGGAAGGCATTGGAAGTTCCTTAAATGCTTTATAAGATTTAAGGCGAAATTCAAGCATCCACTCGGGTTCATTTTTGAGTTTAGAAATCTCACGAACAATGTCTTCAGTTAATCCTTTTCCAGTATTAAAAATGGAGACATCTTTGTCCTTAAAACCGTATTTATAATCTTGTTCAAAATCTTTATTTTTCATGGTGATGTTTACAAATAATTTCGTCTAAAGCGTCCCAACCAATTGTCGCGCATTTGATACGTGCAGCTTGCTTGGATGTATTCATAAAAACAATTGCTTCATCAAGAACTGAATCATCATATTCTTTTTCATGAATCATATTGTTATATTGTTCAATTATGTATTTGGCTTCTTTCATGGACTTACCAATAACAAGGCCACACATAATATCGGTGGATGAAGTTGAAATAGTGCATGCGACACCATCCCAAAAACATTCCTTAATCTTTCCGTATTCTTCTTTTGCATAAACATTAATGTCATCAATACAATTAGCGGAAGACATATGAAGTTTCTCAAAACCATCCAAATTTTGTGGAGTTTTCTTAAATTGTGGGTTTTCGTAATGATCCATGATGATTTGTCTCATCATTTGAGGATTAAGCAAAATAGGCATCTAAGAAATTACCTCCTGTCTTTAATGTATCAACCAAGTAGTCGATATCTTCTTTTGTTGTATAAAAATAAATAGAAACACGCACGGTCGCAGGATCTTTTAAGAATTCTGGTAACATTTTTGCGCAGTGTTGACCAGTGCGAACAGCGATTCCTTTTGAATTAAGATATGTACCTAAATCTTGAGCAAAAACACCCTTCAAATTAAAGGTGATAATTCCAGCATCAGCATCCTCATTATAGAGTTTCAAATTAGGAACATCTTTTAGCTTACTTATCGCATATTTGCGGAGATTTTGCTCATATTCAGCGATATTTTCAATACCTAATTTTTCAATATATTCAAGGGCAGCTTTAAAGCCAAAAATACCTTCTAAATTAAGTGTTCCAGATTCAAACTTTTCTGGAGCAGATAAATAATTAACTTCACCAGTTGAATGGAAGTTTACGTTGTTTCCTCCACCAACAAATACTGGTGACATCTTTTCAAGTAATTCTTCCTTAGCGTAAAGCACTCCAATACCGGTTGGACCACACATTTTGTGAGCGGAGAACGATAAGAAATCAACATCTAAATCCTTCACGTCAACTTTCATATGTGGAACTGATTGGGCGCCATCACATGCTAATAATGCTCCATTTTTGTGGGCAATTTTTGCAATTTCCTTAATATCGACGAGATAACCTAAAACATTACCGACTTGAGCAATACAAACTAATTTGGTGTTTCTATTAATTGTTTTAAGAATGTTAGCGGTGGTGACGCGTCCTTTTTCATCTAATTCGACGAATTTTAATTTACAACCGGTTGCTTTTGAAACTTCGAACCACGGAAGTGCATTTGAAGCGTGTTCACCAACCGATAAAAGAATTTCATCTTCTTTATTTAAATATTTCATCGCATATCCATAAGCGATCAAATTAATCGACATCGTTGTGCCTGATGTAAAAACACATTCATTAGTGTTTGCGTTAATAAATTTTGCAACTAATTCGCGTGTTTCAGAAATTTTTACATCCGCGTTATAACAAAGATCATAATCTCCACGATGCGAATTACTGGTTTCAAAACCATAATATTTCTCAATCGCATCTAAGACACATTGTGGTTTAAATGTAGTGGAGGCATTATCGAGGAAAACAAGAGGAAAACCTTGCATCTTAACTTTGTTAACATACATTGGAAAATCTTTTCTTATTTTATAAGGATCAAACATTACATTGCCTCCTTAATTGCATTTTCAATCTTCTCTTGAATTGATTTTGAGAAATTTTCTGAAATTGGTTTTAAATAGCCTAAAGTAATAACCATTCTGGCTTCATTTTGACTAAGTCCACGTGACATTAAATAGAACATGTGATCAGAATTAAGTTGTCCAACGACCGCACCATGGCTAGCTTGAACATCATTTTCATCAATTTTTAAGATTGGTGAAGCTGTTCCATTCGCATCTTTATCAAAAACAATGATTTTTGCATTTTGTTTAGTAATTGCTTTCTTTGAACCTTTAAAAATATGGTTGCATCCGGTAAAAATAATATTGGATGAATCCTTAGCGACACCATAGTTGTCCATTAAAGCGGTGGTCTCACCAACTAAATGATTGAAAGAAACATCAAATTTCTTCTTAAAACTAGAGTTAGAAAGGCTCGCTAAATGCCAAGAGCAATTCGCACCTTTTTCGGTGAGATCAACAACACTTTTGAAGTTGATGTCAGACTGGGCAAAATCAGCAAAAATCACCGCAAGTCTGGAATCTTTTCCAATTTTCGCGTTTAAGGAAATGTCTTTATTCTTTGAGAAATTTGCAAGCTTTAAAACAAGGCTAGAAGAGTCATTAACTTCGATGTTAAGTGATGAAATATCATCGAGCTCAACTAGTTCGCTTTTGTGATTAGAAACAATGATGTTTTTATAATCCATTATTTACCTTTCAAAGCTTCTTTTGTCGCGCAGCTACCAATGGAAACAGAAGACATCTTTTCATCATTTGGGAATTCAACGCCTTCATCTTTTAACCATTCATAGCCTTCTTGATCGACTTTCTTAATTAATGACTTATCGCCAACTTTGACGACTTTGCCGTTTACCAAGATATATACTTTATCAACATTAATTAATTCATATAATTTCGCATAATGCGAAACAATGACGAATCCACGTTTTGCTTGTTCCTTCTTGATCGTTGAAGCGACAACTTGAATTGCATCAACGTCTAAGCCAGAGTCAATTTCATCAAGTAAGACTAAATCTGGATTAAGAACGAGCATTTGCAAGATTTCATTTTTCTTCTTTTCGCCACCAGAGAAACCTTCATTTAAGTTTCGAGTGGACATCTCAAAAGGAATGTGCATTTCTTCATACACATTATTAAGTAGTTTATAGAACTCGAATAATGAGACTGGTTTTTCCCTATGAGCGTTCAAGGCAGCTTTCAAGAAATCGGAGTTATTGACACCTGGAACTTCACTTGGATATTGCATACCAAGAAAAAGACCAAGTTTAGAACGTTCATCAGTTGAAAGAGATAAAACATCTTTATCGTCATAATAAATTGATCCACTTTTAACCTCGTAATTTGGATTACCCATAATTGTTTGTAAAAGAGTGGATTTACCATTTCCATTTGGGCCAAGTAATGCGACGGTCTCATTTGTCGAGAATTCAATACTTAATCCTTTAAGGATTTCTTTATCTTTAACCGCGACGACAAGGTCTTTGATCTTTAAGATTGCCATATCCCTTCCTCCTTGAAAGTGAACATATTGTATTTGATAGCAATTAAAAAGTAAAATCATATGATTAAAAATTAATTCAAAAACTTTGTTTTTGTGACATTCCATCAAAATCGAGAAAATCGCACTGAATAATAGATTAATCTATTGCCTTTGATGAAATTGTTTGTTGTATTTATACAAAGTTGGGCATAGAATATAAACACTATGTTTGAAAAAGGAGGAAAAATAGGGAATATGAAAAAATCCAAATTAGCCATCGGGCTAATGAGCGCATTACTCTCTGTTGGCGGACTTGCCGCTTGTAGTGATGTCTCTTATTCCGAAGAAGGCGTCATATTAACCTACACTGGTGCAGATGGTAGCGTTATCAAGTACACAGCTGATGACCTTCTCAGTGATGAATTCAAAAACTCTGAAAACTATCAAACCGTTTTCGATGCAGTTTATAAAATCATCATTAAGAACTACTTTACTGAAGTTGATGCTGATCAACCACAATTCGGTAAAAACCAACTCGCTAGTTTGAAGACTAAAGCCCAAGTCGCAGTCGATGGTGATAAACAAACTGCTTCCAAAAAGGCTGAGTCCAATGGCACATCTTATGACACAGAGTTCAGTGCTATCTTAAAAGAAAAGAACTGTGAAAACGAAAGCGAATTATTCGACTATTATCTTTATCAATATGAAGAAGAAACCTTCAATGATAACTTCGAGAAAGTTGCCACCAACATGTCCATTCTTAAGAATGGTACTCGTGGAGCAGCTGGCTACGAAGCCAATCCATGGAATGGTTACTTCGCGGATAAGGTCCCATATCACGTCTCCCACATCCTTGTGAAAATTGAAGATGCTGATTCCACTAACTATGCGAATGCGACAATTTCCGAAGCTAACGCTAAGAAATTATTCACCGTCGCTGATGCTCTTAGAGACAATACCTATGGTAGTTTCAAAGGTGCAGCCCGTTTAAGTGATGACTCTGCTCCTCAAGGAGACCTAGGTTTAGTTGACCTTGATAAGACCGCTCAATACATTGATGAGTTTAAATACGCGATGTATGCCTTTGAAAACTTATACGGTCATACAACTGACGCACAAGCATCAAAGATTTCAATGAACTTTGGTTCAACCATTGTTGATTATAAGAACAACTCATACTTAAAAGCTCACGAATATAAAGTTCGTGTCGACGGAGTTGAATATACTGGCGATCCAGATCAACAAGATGATGGAGATACTCTTTCTGGCGTTGGTGGCTTTGCCACAATCCCATTTGGAGCGTTCCAAGTTCTTGAATCCAACGCGAAACGCGAAACCGGTGCATCCGGACAAAAAGTTAATGATGGAGATGTCAACTTCTATCCAAGAAACGTCTTCTTCAACCATTACTTCAACCGTCACTCATTCGCGCTTGTTACACCTGAAACTGCCGATCCAACATTAGTTGATGACTACAAAGTCTATCCAACTGGTGGTACTCCATATGCTGCTACATTAAATGGTGGTGTTACTGGTACAGGTTTCCATACCTTTGGTCCAGAAGATGGTGTTAACTTCACTGGTACATACTTAGCAGCAGGCTTTAAACTTGGTAATACCACTGTGTATCGTCCAATCCTCGTCGTTAGAGGTGGTTCTGCTGGCGAAGGTGGATACCAAGGTATCCACTTCATCGTCATCAACCGTTCACCATTCGAATTCGTCAATGGTAGCGCATCCGATGTCTCAGTTGCCTCGCTTGAGAACTATTACACAACATACTTCCCAGCCCAAGACAACTACCCAACATATCCTGATGGATCCGGAGCAACAAATAAATATCAAACATACGTTAACTTCTCCGGTAATAATAACGATAACGCGACCCTTAAATCACGCGCTGAAGAAGTCCTCAACGCCGTTAAGGGTTATGATACCGATGGTTTAAAACATTTTATGTTTAGAAAATACTTCACCAACGGTCGATTAGCGTTCCAAGACGCTGCTTTGGCAGATGGCTTAAGCAAATGGATGTCCCGTTCTGAACAAAACAAAGCCTACAACGAAAAAGTTGAATGGGAAAACAAATGGACATCTTATGTCAATACACTCAATCAAGCGACCAGCATTCAACAAAAGAAGGTCGTCCCACTTGCCTGTGCGATTGGATTCTCCAACCACACTGCCGCAGGCGATCCAAATAACGGGTCACATGCTGATGCTTGGAACAAAGTAGGAGGTTTATGCAACGATGGCAAAGCACACTTCTAAGAGATTACTTCTCACTGGAATCTTCGCTTTATCTAGCGCATTCATTTTGTCCGCCTGTGATAACATCGAAGCAGTTCCTGCTAATTATGAAACTCCAATCGTCATGAAGGATGGTAATGCCTATCCAGATGATGAAAATAAGTTAGGTGAAATCTATGATGCCCTTTCATCCAATAAGAATGAAAAGGTCGTCTCCGCCTTACTTGAAAAAATCGCGGAAAAAGAATTCGGCAGCTATGCTGAACTTAAAGCGATCTTCCCAAGTGGCACAATGGACCTCGATAAGGCCCGTGCCCACATCAATAGCCACGCGCATCAATTCATCAAAGAAAGTGATGCAGTGGTGGCCCATAACGATGAAGCAACATTAGATGCTCTTCGACTCTCCCGTTTATCATATTTCTATGATGATTTGAATCGTCGTATCGACAAGGTTATCTTTGATGAAATCTCCTCCGAATCATACAAAGACACAGTCAATAAGACTGAATTCCTTGAAGAAAAATACGCTCGCGCCAAACGTCAAGAAACATATGACATCAAAGGATTTGATGAAAATGGTAATGTTCAAGAAGGATTCGCCTTCAAGAAAGAATTCGTCGATAATGACTTCAAAGAAGAAAATGTTCGTAAATATTTAACTAACTTTGAAGATACATACGAAGATTACATCACTCGTAAAATCATCCCAGATGTCTATAAAGATCGACTCATCGAAGAATATATTATCGATAACAACTACTCTGCCTTAGGTAGAGCCTATGGTCGTAAGATCAACTATGTTTCGATCAAATATTCTAGCGAAGATCCAAATACCGCTTATAGATTAATGTCCCTCTTTGTTGATTCATATCTAAAGAGTGACGAAGTTGTTGGAAACGATGTTTCCTACGATAGTCTAATCAGCTGGGTCAAAGGTTTTGGTGGCATTAAGACTCACGTCGTCTATGGTGTCATCTATCCTGCTATTGAACCACTTGATGTGGATGCTGCAACTGAAGCTAAATTAGATGAAATCTATGGCGCGAAAAAAGAATTCGTTGCTAAATGTGAAGCTACTGGCGAAACATTCGACCCAAGACCAGAACTTGAAAAGTATGGTTTTGATGCTGCATTTTCTTACTACGAAAAGACCAAACTCGGTGAAATCTTAAAGAATTATGAAAAAGCAGTTGTTGGCGAAGCCACTCGTTTTGCTTCAAGTGAAGACACTGCTCAATATAATGAATTCACCAAAAGCGGTAAACAATCCAAAGAACTCGGTTTAATGGAAAAGATTACCGAACTTGCCTTAGAAGATTACGCTGACGATGGCTGGTATGTTAAAAATGATAAAGATGGTTCTTTATCTTCCCTTCCAGAAGATGTCAAAAACCGTCTCTTCAACATCAAAGTGTCCAACGACTTCGATAAGAAGGATTGGTCCTATGTTAAAGGTGAATCATATTTTGATGAAGTTAAGGGTCATAAATACTTAACTCCAACCACAATCTCTGATGAAAAGAATGACTTCATCTTATCAGATGATAGCAATTCTGCTCTTCACATTGTTGAAATCATTGAAGCACCTTCAACCTCTAAACTCAACATCAATTCTGATAAGAGCTATCTAAATACCGATCCAGATCATCCATTCAAAACTGAAGAAGTCGCGCGTCAAATCGCAAAGATTTTAGGTACAAAGGATACATACACAACTAATGCGTATACCTCATACCTCAAGCTTTACACCTTCACATATCACGATACTTCTGTGTATGAATATCTAAAAGAAACATATCCAGATTTATTCGAAGATTAATTAAATAAAGGGGAGCTTGTGCTCCTCTTTTAATAGGAGAAAAAAGATGAACGATTGCGTTTTTTGTAAAATTGTTAAAGGTGAGATCCCATCACATAAAGTTTATGAAGATGATGATGTTTTAGCCTTCCTTGATATTTCCCAAGTCACCAAAGGTCACACCTTAGTTATCCCAAAGGTCCATTATGATAACTTTTTAGCAACTCCAAAAGAAGTGATGCATAAAGTCATGGATGTCGCTCAAAGGATTGGCCAAGCCCAAATGCTCCGTTTAGGGGCCAAAGGTGTGAATATCTTAACTAATGTTAATAAAGAGGCTGGACAAAGCGTATTTCACTTCCATGTTCACGTTATCCCTAGGTACGAGAAACAAGAGGGCTTCAAGATTGAAATGAAGGAAAATAACAATCTTAAAGATCTCTCCCTTCCAGTGCTCGCACAAGAGATATCAAAAGAACTTAAATAAAAAAGAAGCTGACCTAAGGGTCAGTTTTCTATTTGTTGTAAATCTAGGGGAATCTTATCTAATAGTGATTCCACTTTAATATGAAGTACTGAAGAAATAAGAATTGTTCGATATAGTTCCATTTTAGCAATATCGCGATGTCCGTATCGCAACGCTTTTATTGTCGGTAATGGAATATTTGTTTGCTTTGCAAGTTCAACGCAAGACATATCGCTTTTCTTCATAAATAAATCAAGATGTGATTTACCAACCTTCTCATCGAACAGTTCAAGAAGTTGGCTAATATCCATTTCATGATATGGACCATAATAAAGAAGCATCTTTTCAAGTGGTAGGGCAGCAAAGATTGTTTCAAAGGTAACCTGTTTCTTTAAGAAGATATTGATATAGGCGAAAGCAATCCAACCGTAAATATCGTTAGGATTAATAACAAAATCGCCTTTGATATTCGGAAACAATTCAGAGTAAATCTCTTTTGGGCTTGAAAAAGCAATGGTGGTGACATCTGATTTTTCAAATCTTGTAAATGGAAGGGATCTAGCAATAGTTTTCTCAATATGATCAAAAGAGTATTGCTCGCTTATTGATCTCGCGATCAAATAATTCAATACTTCAATATATTTATCAATATAGTCGTAAGAAGTGAAAATCATTGTGATAACAAAATAGCAAAAAAGTATACTACAGTAAACTCTTTGTGTTTTCGTTTATCCTCTTAACAATTTATTGTTAAAGAAAAAGGATGCCTTCGCATCCTCTTTGATATTAACGTTTCTTTGGTTTATAGAAGCTGACGTCATCCATAACCCATAATCTTGGAGTGAACTCGCCTTCTTTGACTGGATCAAGGGCCTTATCAAGCACCATCATATGGGAATCGATTAAGTCGATTTGAGATAATAACCACGCTTCACGGGTCGCAGGATTAACAGGTGAGCCCCATTCCATCTTGCCATGGTGAGCTAAAATCATATGTTCAAGAAGGATTGGAACTTCGGATTTGATGTTAAGTTCATCAACAATCTTCTTAAACTCAGCATACATAATTGCGATATGCCCACAAAGCTTGCCTTCAACTGTTTGCACTGGCATAAGTGGATTTTCATATTCAATGGTTTTTCCTATATCGTGCATAAGCGCACCTGCGACAAGAAGATCGCGGTCAACTTGTGGGTAACGTTTCGCGATATCTTCTGCTAAATCCGCCATCGCTAAGGAGTGGTGGAGGATGCCGCTACCAAATTCATGATGAATCTTCACCGCAGCAGGATAAGTGATGTATTTATCATAGAAATGCGCGATAACTGCTTTTGTAATCTTTTCAACATCCTTATCTTTGAATGAATTTAAATAAGCATCTAATCTTTTCTTCATTTCATCTAAAGGAAGAGGAGACACTCTTTGGAAGTTTGATAAATCAACTTCAGAGATATCATCAATCTTTGATATTGACTGAATCTTAAGCTGATTGACGTTCTTATATAAATTGACACGCGCGTCTACAAGAACAACTGAACCCGGGATAAGTAATGATAAGTCTTCATCGCTCGCGTCCCATTTCTTTGCTTCAATCGTCCCACTTTTATCTTGGAAAGTGACATTAATGTACGCCATTCCTTTTTCAGTGACGCCTTTAGAAGCGCTGGTCACTAAAAGTTGACCAATGATGCGGTCACCATCAACAAAATCTTTAATCCATTTCATATTTATTCCTCCTTAAGTGAAATAATGTCTTTATACATAAAGCCTTTAGCTAACAAATACTGAATGATCTTTTCTTTTGATGTTTTATCTCCATATTTACTTTCATATTTACGTTTGGCTTTTTGATATTCAATCTTTAGTAACTCTTTTTCTTTCTTTAAGTCGATCGGAGATACTTCTTCTAAGGCTTTTGAGGCAACATCATAGGTATAGCCTTGTCTAAGAAGAGCAGCGTATATATGTGACTTCATCGCTGAGTAGGAATATTTGTTATATTTCTTCTCATATGGTTTCACAAGCTCTCTTGCTAGAGTAAGATCTCTTTTCTCATCATATTTAACGTTATTAATTTGATAAGAAGATAATCCTTTCTTATAAAGTTCATCTTTGATGCGGTTATATCCATATTTACGATAAGTAGCATATTCAAGATATTCCTTTATAAAGGCTTTTTCATCGAGGAGTTGATATTTTATCAACACATCGATTACCTTGTCACATTGGGCCTCATTTGCCCCTTTTTTGATTAGTTTCTCTTTGATCTTTGACTTCGTATAGCTTTTTAAGGCGCATAACTTAGTCGCATAGGATACAAATTCATCGATTTGATTAACTTCTTCAACTTCCTTGATGTCTTTTTTTGACATCGCTTTTCCTTTGAAGAAATTAAATTCAGTATAGACGTTTGGGCGAATCTCAAGTTTAGACTCATCATCAAAGATGATTACAACTTTCTTTTCACCGATTTTGATTCGCTTAATGACTTTTGAAATGTTCATCAATATTCATCTCCTGCTTGAATCTCATCCCAATCATCATAGTCAGTATGTTTTCTTTTTTTCGCTTTCTTAACTTTTTTAGTCTTCTCAGGTTTTATTTTCTTTGGTTTTTCCTTTTTCTTTACTTCATCAGTTTCTTTGAGTTTGTTTTCTTGCTTCGCGAGTGCCTTCAAACGTTCCTGGACCGCTCGCGCGCTTAAAGCAGAGGCATCATACATCGTCTCAGATGTCATCTTACGTTCAGCATAAGTTTGATATTGCAAGGTAACAAAGCTCTTGCGGTTCGCGTGATGGACTTGATTCTTCGGAGAAGAACGATATGTCGCGGCAACCACACCAGCGATCAACAAAACAATGTGGAAGGTTGAAAATCTCCAAATGATCTGCGCGGCGGTGGTGATATATGACGAAATATAATATTTCGAGAAGATTGTGGAGAAGAAGTATTCAGAAATACCCGCCGCACCTGGAATTGGCACAAGACCAGTTGCCATCTGGTGATATGAAGATAAAAACACACCTTGCCAGAAGCTTTGAATATCTGGTCCACCTGTAGACATAACAGGAGCGAATCCAACTGGTTGTCCACGTGAGTCCACAATTGACTTAATCAAAAGTGAGCCATCGGAGTTAAGGCAATATCCATATCCATCTAACGCTAATCCTGCCCAGAATGGAATTGAAAATCTAATAATGAGGACAACTGTCCAACAAAGGATCATCAATATAAATATTGGGATGTTAGAAAGTAAACGACGAAGTTCAATCTTGAAGTTTTCAACTTGAATACGAAGTGATTCTCTTTTTTCTTCTGGATTCTTAACTAACTTTAACTTTGCAAGGAAGTTGATACCCCTATGAAGAATAAAGTTATGAATCTTATGTGAATAAGACATCAAAAAGAGCATTAAGATAACGATAAGGTTAAGTAAAAAACCTAAGATGGTAAATAAAATGGTTGGGATTGGAATGATCACTCCATTGATGTTTAAATCAAAGGTTGCGATGGATATAAGTAAGCCGTTAGAGAAGAATAAACCAACTGCACCTAAAATAATCAAACAAATCTGATAGACGATGAAAGACATAATAAGGATAGACGCAGAAGTAGATACTTCCATACCTTGCTTTTTCATCGTATATGCTTCCATGATTTGACCGCCGGAAGCACCCGGGGTGATATCGCTATAAAATGCGCCGACCATAACGGCGGCGAGACCTTGATGATACTTGTATTTAGTCGTGTATAAACGTGAGAACGCAAAGACGGTGAATGCCTCTATAACATAAGTTAAAGTGACTAAACCTAAGATAATTAAAAGATATCGCCAATCAGAATGCTTTAAAGCATTGATAACGGATTCATAGTCTTTGTATAAGGAAAGAAAAAGAGCTAAACCAGTTAAGACAATGATGATCAAAAAATAAATGAAGAATTTAAGAACCGATTGTTTCTTATTTTCTTCGCTTGGATCATTCTCGGTTGTTAAAGGGACGAAATCCTCGTTTTCGAATTGATCAATATATTCAGCGCTTTTAGAGTCCATATCAAAAACTTAACGAGTTAATTTTAGCATATTATAGCAAAAACACACATGTATAAATGCGTGTCTTTATTTGCTTTGTTCCACTATTACGGTGGTTATTACATCCATCGCTAGTCTTAGATTATCATTACTTAGATACGTTGGAGCGAGTCTAATATATGAATTGGTTGGATCTTTATGATATGGATGAGTCGCACCTGCTTCAGTGAGTTTCACTCCAAGTTTTAAGCATCTATCAACAATCTTATCCGCATTATGATTTACCTTAATGGTTACAAAGTAACCGCCTCGCGCTTTGTTATATGAAACATAGTCACTAACCTTATCAAGGTATTCATAAACAATACTAAATTTTTCTTTTAAGATTTGTTGATGTTTTTTCATATGTTCAACGATTCCATTTTTATTTTGGAAGAAGCGAACATGACGAAGTTGATTTAGCTTATCAAATCCAATTGTTTGAATAGACAATTGTTTTTTAATTTCTTCAAGGTTAGATGAAGATGCCGCTAAAGCGGAGATACCTCCACCAGGGAAGGTAATCTTTGAAGTAGAGGTGAACATATAAAGGATATCTTCATTATTAACCTTTTTAGCCTCTTCAAAGATATTAAGTAATTTATCGTCTTGATCATCAATGTTATGCAATGCATAAGCGTTGTCATAATATATTCTAAAATCTTTCGCGGATGGTTTTAGTCTCGCGAGTCTTCTAACCACTTCATCAGAATATGTTATGCCAGTTGGATTTGAATATTTTGGAACACACCAGATACCTTTAACAGAATCATCTTTAACAAGCTCTTCGATTCTTTCCATATCTGGTCCATCTTCTTTTAAAGGAACATCAATCATTTCAATGTCGAAGTATTCTAAAATAGCGAAATGTCGATCATATCCAGGGGTTAAACATATCCATTTAACTTTTGGAAGTTTACACCACGGAGTGGAGCCTAATACTCCTTTGGAGTAACTTCTTGATATTTGATCAAACATAATCGCTAAAGAAGAGTTACCGTAGACGATAACGTTCTCAGCAGGAACTTCGAGGATATCAGCCATTAACTTCTTGGCTTCTGGAATACCAGTGAGTTCGCCATAGTTACGAACATCATAATTGTTATCATCTAAAAAAGGTGACCTTGAATGAATAACTTCAAGCATCTTATTAGATAAATCTAGTTGAGCCTTACAAGGCTTACCCCTAGATATATCTAGATGTAATTTCATCTTTTTTAGTTCATCAATGTGATTCATAACTTTGGTCCAAACTTCTTTAAATATTTACAAGATTCATCTTGTTCATATTTTTTAAAATTATCAATAAATTTATTTGCTAACGCAAGTGCTTTATTGTTCCATTCATCAGCATTAGAGTATGTATCCCGTGGATCAAGGATGGATGAATCCACACCTCTAAGAGATGTAGGAACTTCTAAATCAAAGATTGGAATCATCTTTGTTTTTGACTTTGATACATCTCCATTTAGAATGGCGTCAATGATACCTCGTGTATCTTTGATTGATATTCTTTTTCCTTTGCCATTCCAACCGGTATTAACAAGGTAACATTTCGCATTTGATTTCTTCATGTGTTTAACAAGTTCTTCTGCATATTTAAGAGGATGAAGTTCAAGGAATGGCTGACCAAAACACGCTGAGAAGGTTGGAACTGGTTCTTTAATTCCAAGTTCAGTTCCCGCCACTTTGGATGTATATCCACTTAAGAAATAATATTGAACTTGTTCAGGAGTCAATATTGATACTGGTGGTAACACTCCAAAGGCATCACAGCTAAGAAATATTACATTCTTCGCATGTGGACCTTTTGAGATTGGTTTAACGATATTTTTAATATGATTAATTGGATAGGACACTCTCGTGTTTTCAGTAACTGATTTATCATTAAAATCAATGTGACCATCTTTAGATACTGTTACATTTTCTAACAAAGCGTTTCTTTTAATCGCATTAAAGATATCGGGTTCACTTTCTTTATCAAGGTTGATGACTTTCGCGTAGCAACCTCCTTCAAGGTTGAACACACCCTCATTATCCCAACCATGTTCATCATCACCAATAAGAAGTCTTTTTGGATCGGTTGATAAGGTTGTCTTGCCTGTTCCAGATAATCCAAAGAATATTGCTGTGTTCTCTCCATTTAAATCCGTATTCGCGGAGCAATGCATAGAAGCAATACCTTTTAATGGAAGAAAATAATTCATCATTGAAAAGATACCTTTTTTCATTTCTCCTCCATACCAAGTATTGAGGATGATTTGTTCTTTACTTGTAAGATTGAACATTATTGCGGTTTCACTTCTTAGACCAAGTTCTTTATAGTTAGATACTTTGGCTTTGGAAGCACAGTAAACAGTGAACTCTGGAACAAAGTTATCCAACTCTTCTTTAGAAGGTTTGATGAACATATTTGATACGAAGTGGGCTTGCCACGCGACTTCCATGATGAAACGCACCGCCATTCTGGTGGATGGATTCGCACCTGAAAAGGCATCGACAACATAAAGCTTTTTGTTACTCAATTGATTAAGAGCAATCTTCTTACATTCATCCCAAACTTCTTTTTTAACAGGATGATTATCATTTGAATATGTAGGGGAGTCCCACCAGATGGTGTCTTTAGATACATCATCGTAGACTATATATTTATCTTTAGGACTACGACCAGTATATATACCAGTCATAACATTGACTGCGTTTAACTCAGTTAGTTGACCTTTTTCATATCCTTCTAAGTCTTGATTCATTTCATCGTTAAAAAGATCTTCATAAGATGGGTTATGAATGATTTCTTTAATATTTCTAATTTCTTTTAGGTTGATCATAACTGTTACTTATTATTTTCTTTTTGCTTACGCTTTTCAATTATCTTTTTAACAAGATAAATGCCAAGGAATGTGAGAGCCGCACCTACCGCAACACCTGCGAAGTCAATTAAAACATCTAAGAAACTTCCGCTTCGTGAAGGAACGAAATATTGAATTAACTCAGATAATCCACATAAGAAGAGACCTTCTCCAACTGAAATTGATGAATAGAACCACCATTTCTTGTCATAGAAGAACATAAAGAACGTTAAATATGTAAAGATTTGAGCGGCCATAAATACCGCTGCGTGACCTAGCGATTTTCTAATTGTTACCCCAAGCGTGCTGACATTTTCATCATTGATTGCACCTGGTTTCATTACGGTGCATTGCATTTCAACTGTTAATTCTGGGTTAATAACAGATGTCATTCGAATCAACGAAACGCCCTCGCTAAGCATGTGTAAAGTTATAGAAGAACCCTCATTTGAAATTGAAACAATTGATTCATTTTCACTCGTGGCGACTACATCTTTTGTTTGGGTGTTTGGTGAATATGCAAAGTACACTACTATATGATCGCCAACAAAGAATGTGTGTTCTTTATGATTCCAAATCTCTTTTTCATTAATTACAAACCAAAAATACATCTGGGTCGGTAATTGATTTTTAACAACCACACTATAAGTAACTTCTTGACCAGTTAATTTGGAAATTGCGGTGATAATGGCAGTTTCATCTTGTGAAGAAGACTTCCTAAAGCCGCGCATTACACCGTGCTTGTCAACTTTTACTAGTAATTCATTTGATGATTTCCAGATAAAGCCTTCTGGATCGAGTTCAACATCACCATCTTTTGGAATCAACGGATAACGATATTTTGTTTTAGAATTTTGACCCAAAATCATATCATTTGCATAACAAACATTGCTGCCCGAAATAGATAGACTTGAATATGGGGTTGGTGTAGATCCGGAAGTAGTAGAAACATCAATAGTCTTTGTAATGGTTCCGTTTGAAACCGAAATCGTGGTAGATCCAATACTTTTTGGATAGATAACGCCATAATTATCGACGGTTGCAACTCCTTTATTGGTTGATGAATAAGTTAACTTTCTTGTGTCGTAATATCGAAAATTAATGACTTCATTATGACCTAAAACACCTCCATCAATATCGATGTTGATTGTCTGCGTTGTTCCTAAAGGAATTATTTTATTATTTAATGAAATATCAAAGGCTGCCGGAGCAACTGCTTCAACAATTTCTATCTCAATACTAGATTCGAGATTTCCATCGTTGCTTGTGGCAGAAATAATACATTTGCCGGCCTTCATACCAACCACAGATAAAACTGATCCTGATTGATTTAATACAACCGACTCTTTTGGATTAGCTGAATATGTTATAGCTTTATCGGTTGCGTCGATTGGTGAAAAACTACACTCAATTTGTTTCGCACTTCCTAGAGGAACTTCTTCAACTTTGTAACCTGAAATGTAATTATATTTTTCGGTTTCTACAGAAGAAAAAGATAGTTCAATATCTTCGAGTGGTGTTGTTACAACTTCTTTGTGAGTTAAATCATTGATGATGTTTGTAAAGAAATGAGTAAAGGTGGTGTTCCAAGATGCAGTAATAGCCTCATCAATGCATGAATAGACAATAATGAAGCTGTTGAGCAAAACAGCAAACGATAGCATTATCCATTTAGAAATTCGAAACTTTGGTAATTGTCTTTTCATCATAGTAGCGAACCCCATTTCCTTGTTTTTTCAAAATGAAGAAACAACGTAAATAAGATGGCATAGAATACAATGCCAATGCCAAATAATGTTAACGTCTTAGCCATACCAGAAATTGGTAATAGCTTATCAAATCCACTAATCACACCAAACATTGCAAATCCAAAGATGATGAAAACAATAGAATATGTGACTATTTTTTTAAATGATGTGTATTTTCTACAATAAATCATTTGAGCTACACAACCAACACATTCAGCAACGACCGTGCCAATGATAACACCATAAACACCAATTAGATCGACCAAAGCAAAGCTTAATATGAGATTAATAACGGCATTTGCCGAGACGGAAATAAGAAAGAAAGTATCTCGCTTCTTTGGAATAATAAACTGCGTTCTAAATATATCACCAAGAGTCACAAATAATATAATTGGAGACATATACACAATATACTCGCCAGATTTAGCAAAGTTTTCACCATAATACAAAGTAGTGGCAGGTTTGCCTAATGCGATTAAACCAAAGATTGCTCCAATTCCTATTCCGATTGAGAAAAATAAACTAATAATATGAATTTGGGACATTTTACTTTTGTCATTCTTAGCTTCCAAAGAACACATTTTTGGAAACAAGACCGTTCCTATGGTTAAAAGAAACATCTTAGGAATTGCGATTATTTTTTCAGCATATTCATAGAATGCGACTTCTGTTTTATCTAAAAATATCCCGATAAGTGTCTTATCGAACACTGTGTACAAAGTGACGGCGACGGTTACTAATGAAAAATATAGAAGGGGAACCGTATGTTTAAGTGAAGCATGAAAATCGATTTTTGGTCTTCCTACGAATTTAAGTGCAATTGTAAAGATAACAATGTTGCTTCCTAAAAATGCGCCATAATAAAGTGTTTGATATATCCAAAGATGTTCTGGGCTTCTTACAAGAAGAAAAACTAAAACCATTTTTATAATGGCGAAAATTCCATTTATGGCCGTGACAAGTTTAAAATTTTCTCGACCATAAAATAACCACGTTACATCAAACAACGCACTAACAATGTACAAAGCACAAATGCCATAGACGTTGAGTTGGTCTTTAAAGATAGTAAACAAAAGAATCGAATAAATACCTAATGCTAGAAATGAGAAAACAAGATGGTTTAAATACAATGACCAAAAGACCTCTTTTTGATTGGCCTTGGCACGGCTAATTTCTCTTTGCCCATATCTAGCAATACCTAAATTTGCAAGTAAAACAAAATAAGTAATAATTGAATTTGAAAACGTAAATAATCCAAGAGAATCTTCTCTAAGAGTTCTTGTTAAAAATGGCGAAACAATGAAGGGAATGACATATAAAAGAACTTGATATCCTGTATAAAAGATAAAGTTTGTCGAAGTTCTGTTCCTTTTTATTTCACTCATTTTCGATGCAATTTTTTGTTAAGTTTTTCAAAAAGCGTTTTAAAGAATAATTTTGTACTATAAAACTTGATTCGTCTCCAATCCGAAGTTCTTAATGAATAATTCATCAAGTTATAAAGATTTGGTTTCTTTTTTAAAATATTTTTTGTTTCGTACAAATAAATGCCTTCACCCTTAACATTGTTCATAACTGATAGTTCGATTGGGTGAAGTGATAAAGAGTAACTCTTTATATAATTCTTTCCATAATAGCCAGCAGTTAATGTATATTTTGCTAGTTGTGATTTTCTTTTAGAACACCAAAAATCAATACTAAGATCTTGATCGTCAACATCAATGAAGTGTTTTAACCAAATAGGGTTCATGTATTCGTCATAGACGATTGTGTTTTTATCACTTAAATCAAACTTTTGGAATTTGTATTCTTTATTTCTTCCTTGAAGTTCAACTTGAAAGTCATTACAACTTTTGAAGTTATGAATACCAACTCCGTTACTATTTGAGACTACGCTTACATATGGATAAACAAAGAACTTATTCTCAAGAATGCAATAGCGGTGATAGTACTTAAGCCAAGATGAATCTGGCCAACGATTGACAGAAGCAACATTGATTTCATCTTTGATGAATTCGCTATTCTTTTCAAACCATTTTTTAAAAGCTAACCATTGTTTCTTGGTGGTTACTTCTCCCCATGATTGGCCTAATCTCATGAAATAGTTATCGTATCCTGAATTGAATGGTTCAAATCTAAATGCCCAGTTTTGCCAGTTACCTTGAAAACCATACAAGGAAATGCCGGCAATTTGATCGTTGTCATCATAAAACTTAGCAGCACCGTAACCGAATGAGTACATTGCCTCACTAAAATAAATGTCGTCTTCAAGCAAGAACAAGACGTCGTATGTCTCGGCATATTCAAAACACTGCAATATATGCTTTTTTAAGCCTTGTCTTTCGTTGAAAGTTTTAATTATTTTTTCGCCATAGGGCCATTGAAGCTTTTTGGCAACATTTTCAACATCATCGCTACCGGAATTATCAATTGAGATAATTAAGTCGACTTTGTTTCCTAGGAAATCGACTTTTAAGAGGTTGTTAAAAGAATCCTCCAATGCGTCGGGCTTGTTATAGGTAATTAATAATATCGCTGAAGAATAACTCATTTTTTTGCCTTTTTTGTAAAAATATCCATTTCAGCGACATCTTCTAAATCGCGTTTAGTCCACTGACTCTTGATAATCTTGCCTTTCTTAACTGAAGAGAAACGTTGCTTAATAAGTTTTGCTGGGTGACCGCCTACGATGGTGTATGGTTCTACGTCTTCTAAAACAACGGAATTGGATTCAATGATTGCGCCATCGCCGATAGTGATACCGGCTTTAATGCGAACACCTTCACCAATCCATACGTCATCCCCAATAACAATTTTTGTAAGTGGTTTAACATCTTTAACTTTTTTCTTAGTGTCAATTTGTTTTTGTTCGACATACTTTGCGTATGGACTATTTGAAAATGCACTTTCAGTCGGGAAATCTTCGTAAATAGATACATTGGATGATATAAAGGAATATCTACCAATATTTGCGACCAATGAACAATTTGATTCAATGATTGAATACTTGCCTAGTTCTCCTTCGAAATAGGTATGTTTTCCAATCTTATTGAAGCCCTGAAGTGATTTAGAATTAATCTTTGCAGAATGCGATACCTTATTATTCTTATCACCCCAGTTAATCGAAATAGTTCTAAAGAAATATCCTATATTTCTAAAGAATGTAAATTCGCGTTTTTCTTTCATAAATATTGTTTTCCTTTCTGAAATTGTTTCGGTTTGATGACAGTAATGCGCATATAAGAAAATAACAAAAAGTGGTGTTGCACAGTTTGGGTTAGCTTGATAAATCGGCTCGACCATACCTAGACCCATGATTGCGAATACGAGACAAAGCAAAAGGCCTTTCTCAAAAAATGAATGATTGCTCAAACGTAAAAAGTAGAACAAATCAATGAATAAAAATACGAAAAAGGTCACAGAGAGTAAGAACGAGAAAACACCACCAAAGGTGTAAAAGTCTAAGAAAATGTTGTGAGCATATTTATTAGACATGGCGTTAGTTAACCCACCAAATGGGTATTTATAGAAATTAGAGAAAAATTCTCCCCAAAGCTCTGGTCTTCCTTTGCTTAAATCTTCTGAAAAGATTCTTCTAATAACCTTGATCGCCATCAAACTATCAGGTAATACGATTGTTTTTGAAGAGACCAAGAAGTAAAGAAGAAAGAAGGCAACAAATAAGATGTTGTAAGCAATAAGAACTGCTGTCCAAAAACCACCAAATCTTCTATCAAACATTTTAAAAGCAATCGTAGCAAAGAAAAGGAAAAATAGAGCAACCAAGAATGATCGGTTCCCAATACGCAAAGAAATGATGGAACAGACAACGATTGCAAAAATAATCAAAGGAATTGTGTACCACTTTCTATAATTGCTTTTGAAAAATAAAACAGCAACCAAAACGCCAATAGCACCGATTTCATACAATGAAATTCCGGTTCGAGTTCCGTAATCGTCTGTCCAAAAATGGTTAATGACATCGCCAGAAAAACTTGCTCCTTGATGCAAATAAGTACTGATTACAATCAAAATGTAAGATACAAATAAGCCACTTACGTATGCTCCGATCATCCAGGTAACAAATTTCTTTTTATCATCAAAGCAATTAAAAAATTGAATTAACCCAATCAATAAACAGCCATATAGAATCGAAGAAAGCAAACTATCTCTAGAATAGATTGCCGCCGCAATGGAATACGAAACGAGAAATAATACCGAGAGTACCATAAAAATATTTATGATAATCTTGCCTTTTAAGACTATAAAAATAGCCATCAAAATTAGGCTTATTAAAATCCAAATTCCTTGTTGGCCAAAAAAATCAGCGCAGCCAAGGAATGAAAAACCGACAATCGCATAAAAAATGATGTCGAAAACGAATGATTTAATCCTTTTGAACATTGAAGAGAACGGAAGTGTTAACGTTAAACTTTTATGTAACATTTTTGACCTCCTCCTCTTTCTTCAGGAATTAAATACGATGAATAAAAGTTTTTTCCAATTTTAAAAAAAGCGACATGGGTGGTGTTCTCTTCATTTTCCAAAAGAATATATTCTTTTGAAAGATAATGATATTTTTCAGGATCAAAATTATCGCTCCAAGAGCTAACACGATATTCCCATTGGACAATTTTATCTATATGAACGACTTCGTCGTCGTTTTTTGCGTCGGGGTTGTAGTTTTCGACGATAGCCTTATTGTCTTTTTGTAAAATAATCTTTGCACTCAATTTATTGTTTTCATAGCACACATAAATGCCGGCAGTTCGGTAGTCACAATCTATATTCTTAACCACAAGAAAAGTAATTGGAATGAGAATATATAGACTTAACGAAAACAAAAACAATTTATCCGTAAATAGTTTTTTTATTCCTTTAAAGATTTTTGAATTCTTAAAACTACTCATATTGAACGTTATTCTATCACAACTATAAAAAAAAGATAATCTTTGATTAGACTATCTTTTTAATTTGAATGACTTACTTAATCGTGTTTGCATCAAAAACCGAAGGAAACAAATCACCGAATTTTTTATCAAAAGATTCAGGAGTGAATGGATGAACACAACCCATATGAGTAAAGGTTATTTCTCCAAAAATTATCACTCCATCAACATTAAAGAAATCAATGCGAACAAGAGGGAAACGTTTTGATAATATTGATGCATAATTAAGCATCAAATCATGGTGTTTCGGCTTTTCTTTAGGACCTGCATTTGGGTGACTATTTTGAACAGGAATCCATTCCCAAGGCGGATAGTAAAAATCAAATTTAGTTTTATGATCGTATCGGTCGCTCGCCACATATATCAATTTGACATCTCCGTATGAACAGAAAATCTTGTAATCACTTGGCGGCAAATTGTCTGGTGTTTCAATAAATTTTTCGGCAATTATCTTCTTCTCGATCTTTTGATAGATACCTTGTTCGGCAGTCAATAATCCGTGTTTGGTTTCGAACCATTTTTTTACAATTTTTCTTGCTGCTTTAATATCAAATTTTGCCTTATCTAGGCATATTAAATTGCAGCCACTTCCTGTGTTGAGTTTTAAAACAAATTTTTGAGGTAAAATGTCCCAGTTGATTTCATCAAAACTATCCCAAGAGCCATAAATAGGGTTAAGAATTTTTTCTAATCCGTTATCTTTAACAAATGATCTAACGCGATATTTATCAGCACATTGACTGACTAACTCATTATTCCAATACAGATTAAGCTTGTTATACATAAGCTTTTCATTGAGAGTCTCTGGCTTTTTGAGATTACATTTGTAGCCCACCATCTTCTTAAATAATCTTTTACTTCTCAACTTTGGAAACAAAAAACTTTCAAGGCAAAGAAAGCGATTATAAATAGGGATGATCAGTTGTTTTAATTTCATTTTCTATGGAGCCTTTTATAAAAAATTTTTTTGAAACTTAATGGAAGCGAAAGAACAATTCCATATATCATTGAATACCAACAATATGAAAACCAGTTAATAAATTTGTTTTCGAACATGTACTTTCGCAAAAATTTGATGGATTTCCTTGCTGTTTTATTAGAACGTCTGGCACGCATTTCTCTGCCAGAACGCATATTGACGAGAATTTTTTGAATGTTATAAACCTTATCGCTCGTCATCAAAACTCTTATCCAAAGATAATAATCTTCTAAGTAGAGAAGAGTTTTATAATTTCCGGCTTTTAGAATTAATTCTTTTTTATACATTGTGGTCGGATGATTAAAAGGATTTCTCTTTTTGGCGAATTTTATAATTTTATTATAATTTTCAGGAACATAGCGATAACCAATAATATTGTTTGGATCATCTTCGAATTCAGAAATTGCTCCTCCAACAAGATCGTATTTTTCTAAATATGGTAACTGGGTTTCTGCTCGATGCGGCAAACAAATATCATCACTGTCCATACGCATGACAATTTCGTTTTTCGTATGAGTGATGCCAATAGATAAAGCTTCTCCTAAACCTTTGTTCTCTTTTAAACGAATGATATTTAGACAAGGATATTGCTCTTTTAAAAACGAAATGGTTGAATCTAGTTCATTTGTCAATGGACCGTCGCACACCAAAACAAAATCATCAGGAATAATTGTCTGATTCATCACACTAGAAACTGCCTGCCTTAAAAATTCAGGTTTTTCCCTGTGATAGACAGACATTAAAACTGAGTAATTATCCATATTATCTTTTGCAAATCTCTAAGCAATATTTCTCAAATTTGTTTCGATTTATTTCGATGTCGAACAATTTGTTTGATACTTCATTAGCCTTTTCAATATTCGTTTTAAGTAACTTTTTATCTTTTAAATGCTTTTCTAAAGAAATTATATCAACTTTCTTATTGTTAATCATGATACAGCAATCTTTTTCCTTGAGAAAATCAATTGCTCCGTCGTCATCAGGGCCTATTGCGATAATAGGGCCACATGAAGATAAAAGATCTGACACTTTTGTTGAAAGAGAATATCTTGTTGACTCGATGTCCTTTTTAGAAAAGCCACTCGCAAGGATATTAAATGTGCCAGAATTAATAATTTTTTGGGCTTCTTCATATGGCAAAAATTCTTTTACAACACAATTATGCTTCGATAACAATTTTTGTTTTTTCTCAGAAATAATTGAGGTATAAACATTAACTCTATACGAATTATTGATTAATTTGAGAGCATCACCAAGAATAGCGAGTGATTTATCTCTTCCTAATTCAACTTTTCCAAAGTAGTTAAACTCATATTTAACATCTTGCTTATTAGTTTTGATATTTGTCGAAAGGTAGAATGGATATCCTTGTAATGAGAATGATTCGTTGTATTTGTTTGCGAGTTTATCGGAAATATACACTCCAAAACCATCCAATCTCATAATTTTTCTAAATAACTTCTTATAATTTCTTAGGTATGGCCTTAAAAATAGGTTTTTGTTTTTCTTAAAATAATAATCATCTCCAATTTGTGCGATGATAGGGATGTTGTATTTTTTAGCGAAATGATAAGCAATATTGAGAATAAAATAATCATCAGAAAAACAGATGTAAATTGCTTCTGGAACAAATTCGTCCACCCATTTTGTCAGTTTTTCTGAAAGCCATCTATCTTTTGACCACAATCTTTTGCGGGCATAAAAGCGAAAAGCATTTTTCTTTTTATAACGTTTTAATTTATCTTCACTAGAAGATATTGCCTTGTCACCAAGTTTATCATACTCAAATATTCTTCCAGGTTCTTTTTCTTTTCCAAGTAATCTTTGTAAGACATCATAATCGGTTATTTGAAACAAAGAACCGCAATGTCCTTTTTGTGGAATTGCACTGTTTGAAAAGATCATCCTTAATTTATCTTTAGGAAAATTATGAAAATACGTATCCAAAGCACGGGAAGATTCGTTGGGATTGTATGGCAATGTCCCGACAATTAATATTCTTGGTAGCTCAGTCGTCTGTTTCGGCATAATCAGAGTAATAAATCGATCCTTTTTTGCGGCCTTTTTCTTTTAAATGTTCCTTCATCCCTTTGGGAAGGTGATTGGATAAAAATATACGGGTATTAAGATGTAATGTTTCTTTAATGGTTCTTTTTTTTCTATCAGAAATGAAAAGATTGTTTCTTTTTAAATGGCGATATGCACTCCGCAAGTATTTGCCTTTTCTAACAACATCAACAAAATCAAAAATTCCATTTTCTTTAACATAGATACATTTAAGACCATTTTCTTTAGCTCTTCTCGTTAGACGTGCCTCGGTTTTCCAAATATCTTCATTTGATTTTAGAAGTTTGATTAAAGACGTTCTCTTCCAAATAGCCGGATAAAAATTCACTTCATAAGTTTTTTCAAGCGGAAGATCTCTAAATTTTAAATTACTTTGAGGTTTGCCAGAGACTTTAGGATCATAAAAAACACGGCAATAGTCGAGGTTTTTGGATTTCATCAGTTCTAATAGTGATTCGATTTTTTGAACGTTAACTTGCTTTTTTGGATAGTAATCATCAAATGATAAAAATACATATTTTGTTTTGATGTGATTAAGCGCGAAAATCAGTCTATCAGACATATCACCATCAAAAGTGATAGTTTCTAGTTGTTTCTTTGTATCCCCATCTTTATCGGTTAATAAAAAGATATTGGGATGATTGTTCCAATATTTGTTATATAAAAATTCAATGTTACCCCACATGTCAGAGTAATTGATGCATGAATTTATTAAAATACAAATATCTTTCATAAGAAAACCATTTGATGGTTGTATTTATTATAAACAAAGATATCAATTTGTTAAAAACAAAAGTGTTTAGATGAATTAACGGCCTTTAACGGCACCAAATATTTTTAATATTGTGTATCCAAAAATTCCAATATCAAACCAAAGTGATAATCTTTCAACATAACGATGATCCCAAAAGGCTTTAAATTCAGGATCGTGTTCTCTTTTCATTTTGATTTGAGCATATCCGCTGATGCCGGGTTTAACATCAAAGGCATTTGGCGTGTATTTTAATCTGCACTCTCTAAGAAACTCTTCGTTATGAGCACTTCCTGGTCTAGGACCAATAAATGCCATGTGGCCAACAAAAATATTGAACAATTGCGGCGTTTCATCCAAAGATGTTTTTCGCAAGAAAGAACCAAACTTTGTATCCATGTTTTTTTGTTGTTCCTTACTCATTTCGCTTGGAGCCAAGTTCGGATCGACATTAATCTTCATAGTTCTGAATTTGATTATCTTGAAAACTTTTTGATTCTTGCCATATCTTTCTTGAACAAAAAACGGGTGTCCTTTTGTGGCAATTATATTCACAACAATAATCCACCACCACAAAAGCACAGAGCAAACTAAAATCCCAACAAATGAACCAAAAAGACTGATAATTCTTTTAAATGGAAGATACATCTTTTGGGAATTCTTCATAATATCGCTTAAAAATCTTATCAAATAAGATATTTGCTTTCAATTCTATTATAGATTGGTCGAAATAGATGTTGCTAAAAACATAATGCCTAATTCGATAAAAATTTTAGTCTCTTCTTAAAAGATCTCTTGTATACACTTTATCCTTAACATCATCTAGGGGTGAATCATATCTATTTGCAATAATGACTTTGGATAATTTTTTAAATTCATCAAAGTCTTTAATAACTTTGCAATTAAAGAATTCTTCATCTTTTAATGTTGGTTCATATATAACAATC
>OMVV01000003.1 GCA_900314585.1 uncultured Erysipelotrichaceae bacterium | reverse complement strand
CAATCCTTTTTTATAAATGACAAGGTTGTTGCAACAGATATTTTACTTAAGTAGAAAAAGAAGATGCATTTTGTTGCATCCTCTTAATCATTTAACGAAGATGTTATTTAATAACAACAACTCTGCTAACGCCACTAACAGCTTTTAAAGCTGCTTCATCAACGTCGCTTTTAACTTCTGCTAAGACAGCACCGAAAGCGCCTTTCATACCAGAAGCAAGTTTAGTTGATCCTGCTTTGTTAACAATGTCGCAAACTTCTTTGACTTTGTCACCTTCAAATAAGACGACAACACGTTTTCCTTCTTTCTTACCAAGGTCTAAACGTGGGAAGTTAACTGAGTTGATGATATTGCCGTTTTCGACATAGTCGACAACTTGTTTAGCTGCCATAGCTGCACAGTTATCTTCAGCTTCTTCAGTTGAAGCGCCTAAGTGAGAAATCGCAACAACACCATTCATGTTAGCGGTCTTGTAATTTGGGAAGTCAGTAACGTATTTACGAACTTTGCCTGCTTCGATAGCAACTTTTAAGTCATCGTCATTGACGATTGCATCACGAGCGCAATTAACAATAATGACGCCATCTTTCATCTTTGCGAACGCATCCTTATTAATCATGCCTTTGGTGGCATCTAATAATGGAACGTGAATCGAGATGTAGTCAGCGCGTTTATAAAGTTCATCATAGGAAACAATTTCCATGTCTGATGGGAATAGATGTTTGTTCTTTTCAATAGTAGCGGCACTTGGTTCAACACCAATGACGTGCATACCAAGTCCACCAGCTGCTTGAGCAACTAAAGCACCAATTGCACCACAGCCGATAACACCAAGGGTTTTGCCCATGATTTCAGTGCCAGCGAAAGCGCCTTTGGCTTTTTCCATTGATTTGTTAATCAATTCGTCACCTTTATTAGCTTGGACCCATTCCATGGAACCACGGATGTCACGAGCCGCTAAAAGCATGCCAGCAATTGTTAATTCCTTAACAGCGTTAGCGTTTGCGCCTGGAGTGTTAAAGACAACAACACCAGCTTTTGCGTAAGCATCAAGAGGAATATTGTTAACACCAGCGCCAGCTCTAGCAACAGCGACGACACGGCTTGGTAAAACCATTTCGTGCATTGCTGCGGAACGAACTAAAATCGCATCAGCGTCATTGATATCTTCAGTGACTTTGTATGAGGAAGGTAAAACCTTCATTCCCACTGGGGAAATTTTGTTAAGACAAAGAATATTCATTATTTATGAGCCTCTTCGAATTCTTTCATGTAAGCGACTAACGCTTTAACACCATCGACTGGCATTGCGTTATAAATCGATGCACGTAAACCACCAGTTGATCTATGTCCTTTGAGGTTTGTGAATTTGTATTTCTTAGCACCTTCAAGGAATTCAGCATCGAGTTCTTCGCTTGGAGTGCGGAAGGTAACGTTCATTAATGAACGGCAGCTCTTATCGACATATGGAATAAAGAGTTTGGAACTATCCAAATACTCATAAAGGATCGCTGCTTTCTTTTCGTTAGCTTCTTTACGAGCTTTAAGGCCACCATTAGCAAGTAACCATTTGAAGACTAAACCACAAATGTAGATACCATAGGTTGGTGGGGTGTTATACATTGAACCATTTTCCGCATGGAGTCTATAGTCAAGATAGGCTGGAAGCGGATTCTTTGGAGTTCTGGCAAGAAGATCATCTCTGATGATACAGATGGTAACACCAGCTGGACCAACGTTCTTTTGAGCGCCAGCATAAATCATACCGAACTTCTTAACATCAATTGGTTCTGATAAGAAACATGAAGACATATCACAAATTAATGGTACATCGCCAGTTTCTGGATATTCTTTGAATTTGGAACCGTAAATTGTGTTGTTGTCACACATATAGACGTAGTCAGCGTCTTTATCAAACTTCATAGCTTTGACATCTGGAATCTTTTTGAAACCATTTTCTTCGCCTGAAGCAACGACGTTAACTTCACCATAAAGTTTTGCATCTTTAATAGCTTTCTTTGTCCACACACCGGTGTTGATGTAATCAGCTTTGCCTTTGACCATAAAATTCATTGGAATCATCGCAAAACCTAAGGTTGCACCACCTTGCATAAACAAGACTTTGTAATTCTCTGGAATGCCAATCAATTTACGAAGATCAGCTTCTGCCTCATCGATAATTCCTTGATAGACTTTGGAACGATGTGACATTTCCATAACTGACATACCACATCCGTGGTAATCGAGCATTTCTGCAGCTGCGGTTTTTAATACTTCTTCTGGAAGCATAGCTGGACCGGCTGAGAAGTTATAAATTCTACCCATTGAATCTACCTCCTTACTTAATCTTTTTAGATTCTAGATAATAACGTTTTTCAACGGCGTGGCCCATCGAGAAGGCTTTTCTTGGAAGGACCTCGTCTTTGGCGATGTAATCGAAGATATCGCCTTTGGTGAGCGCAGGCATGATTAGCGCGACGCTACCAGGATTATTTTTAGCAACTTCAATCGTTTGATCTTCATCATGAATATAATCGACTGAGGCGCCTTTATGATTCTTTAAATAAGAATCAATGTATGTTTGAACAGCCTTATAAGCTTCTGGACCGACTTTTGGAAGAGAAATTTTCTTCTTACCAAAGGTAGTTGAATATAAATAAGTGCTGTTTTCACCAACAAGAACTTTCTCTAAACCAGGCACAAAATCTGCTTCTGGGTTAAAGATAACACGATGAATTGGTTCAAATATCAAACCTTCATCATAGATGTTTAATGCTTCAACAAGTGCGTAGCGGGCAGGATGATTTTCGCGTTCTTCTTTAGAAAGATTAACTTTGATGTTATCCCAATGCGCTTTCGCAGTCGCTAAAGAGTGGTTACCATCACCAACGATAAAGAGTAAACCGTTGTTATTCCCTTTTAAGAGTTTCTCAAATTGAGCGATAACTGGTTTGGTATCTTTAATCTTGTAACCAGTGATATGACCACCATCTTTATTCAAGTCAAAATCGTAGACTTTTTCAAAGCTGTTACGCTTTGCGTACAAGCCTTCAATAATCTCACGCTTTTTGTCATCAAATAGGAATAGAATATGTGGAAGTTCCACCGCTGCGTCTTTTCTTATTTTTAGACGTGGAGGAATTCTTTCAACGATTGTCGCTTCAGAGGCTCTTATCAGAGATTTGACACCTTTTTCATAAGTGTAATCCTCTAAATCAATCGCGATAACTAATCCCAAACGACGTTTGACAACTGGAGTTGAACGATCGACTAAAATGAAACATTCACCTTGGTCAACTAAAGTGCCATCAGAAAGATATTTTTCAATCGTCTTATTTGTGTCTCTGATGAATTTTTCTTCATCGACTTTGCCTAAATAAGCTTCTGGAAACATCATTCTTAAAGTAGAAACTTTGTTTCCAACGATTTTTTCAACATCTTGCCAGTAATCGAGTTGCGAAGTGAATTGATCGCACGCGATAACTGCCCAGGCGTTCATATCTGTTCCGGATTTTGGGAGCAGAATATGTGGAGTTTTAATGGTTGTAAAACCCATTAGCACACTCCTTGAGCAATCATGGCATCCATGACTTTTTCAAATCCAGCAATGTTTGCTCCAAGAGCAATATTGGTTGGTTGACCATATTTAGTGGCAGTATCGTGACATTTCTTGAAGATGTCTTTCATGATTTGTTTTAAACGAGCATCAACTTCTTCGAATGTCCAAGATAAGTGAATAGCGTTTTGTGACATTTCTAAGCCAGAGACAGCGACGCCACCAGCATTGGAGGCTTTGCCTGGAGCAAATAAGACGCCATTGGAGTTGAAGTAACGAATCGCTTCGACGTCACATGGCATATTCGCACCTTCGACAACCATGAAACAGCCATTCTTCTTAAGAAGTTTAGCGTCTTCTTCGTGGATTTCACCTTGAGTTGCACATGGGAGCGCAATATCGCATGGAACTGACCACATACCATGTGGGCCAGCAACGAACTTAACACCCTTATGATCTTCAGCGTATTCTTTTGAGAATAAGCCTTTTTGTTTAGCTTTTTTGACAATATAGTCAACATCAAGACCTTTTGGATCATAGACGTAACCATCGATATCAGACATCGCGACAAGCACGCCACCGAGTTGTTTAATCTTTTCAGCAGCCATGCCACCAACCTTACCAGAACCAGAGACAACAATCTTCTTGCCGGTGATTGGACCTTTCTTAAAGGCTTTTAGCATTTCTTCTACAAAGTAGAGGAGGCCATAACCGGTTGCTTCTGGACGGCCAAGTGAACCTCCATATGACATTCCTTTGCCAGTGAAGACACCAGAGAATTCATCACGGAGTTTTTTATAATAGCCAAACATATAACCGATTTCACGCGCACCGAAACCTAAGTCTCCAGCAGGAACGTCGGTGTTTGGACCGATATGACGATAAAGTTCAGACATCATTGATTGGCAGAATCTCATGATTTCGCCATCGCTTCTGCCGCGTGGATCAAAGTCAGCTCCACCTTTACCACCGCCCATTGGTAAACCAGTGAGGGAGTTTTTGAATGTTTGCTCAAATCCTAAGAATTTGAGGATTGATAAATTGACAGACTTATCGAATCTCATTCCACCTTTGTATGGACCAATGGCGGAGTTAAATTCAACACGATAGCCAGTATTGACGCGGATTTTTCCACGATCATCGACCCATGGAACTCGCATTGAGATAATTCTTTCTGGGACGACGAGTCTTTCGAGAATTGCATATTTTTCAATGCGTGGGTCTTTGTCGACAACAAAGTCCATTGAATCAAAGAATTCTTCAACAGCAGCGATGAATTCTTTTTGTTCTTTGTTCTTCGCTTTAACTTCGCGGAGAACACGGTTTAGATAACTACTTTTGTACATTTGTACTTCCTTTCCTAAACGTTTTAAAAAGCAACTATGTTGCTTGCGGTTTTAATGTATCAATTTATATGCATATGGAACCGCTTACATTGTAGCATAATAAAAAAGATTATCAACCCGTATAGGCACGTAAGAAATAAACAAAAGGCGCATGGTTGTGCGCCCATTTTGTATCTATTAAGATCCTGTTACAGCGACATCACTATAACAGGTTGTTTTTCCATAAGTGTATGAATTAGTGAACGTGTAGGATTGTCCGCTAACTGTAATGGTATGACTTCCTTGTGAATGAAGAGACAATGAATATGTCAGCATATTCGATCCGACAGTAACCTCTCCACTTCCAGGCATTCCACCACCAGGACCGCGGTCTGCTAACCACCATCCGCCACCACCGCCGCTTTGGCCTTCAATTGCACCTAAAACGATGATCGTTCCGCCGGAGATATTTGCAGCATCTTGATGATCGAGAGCGGACATATTGCTTGAGTTTGGTCCTTTTGTGATGACAATGCCACCCGTTTGAGTATAAGTACCATTGCTATCAATTCCATCAAGATCTCCATTAGGAGAAACGTTAATTTCAAGATATCCACCTGAGACCACAAATGATGGGGTTCCGGTTCCAACTTTTCCGCCAGCGTTAGCGCCATCATTGCTTGCAGTTGTGACTGTGTGGCCACCACTAATTGTGATATTGAAACCTTCAATACCTTCTTTTGATTGTAGAACGTTAATGACTCCACCAGAGATATTTAATTCGATATCTGCGTGGATTCCATCATCGGTGGCTTTAATGGTAATTGTTCCACCAGAAATATTGATATTTCCTTTTCCGGTTTGTCCTGTTGAAACTCCATTGGAATCAGTCAATGCAACTTTATTAGCGTGAAGTCCATCAGCCGCAGCCTCGATATAGATGCTGCCATTTGAAATATTAACCTCGTTATTTGCGTTGATTCCGTGCGGAGAAATAGTTGAAGTTGCTTTGGTTAAGGTAGCTTTGCTACCGGTATAAACGTTGATTGTTGGTAAAGATAATTCACCACTATCTTCGTCTGTGCCAGCCGAAATATCAACATTATAAGCTGCTGAAATTGCATCGTTATAACAGTTGATTGTTGTATTACCGCCATAAATGGCGATTGTGCCTTTTTGATTTCCTTTTGAAGTAGTGCCGGCGTCATTTGTTTTTAAACCACAACCAGTTTTACCTGTTGCCTCAATAACGGTTGAGTTATTTAAAATTGTGATGGAATTGCCACCTCTAATCGCGTGTTGATAGCCATAAGCTCTAAGTTGAAGATTTTTAATCTTGAGATCTTTAGAAGTATGAACTCCGTTGTTATAGTTTCCTTCAACTAGAAGTTGACCACTACCAATCAAATTTAAATCGCATTTTGCTGCAATAGCGCCTTCACCTTGAGTGTCATTATCACTAGTTTTTGCAGATCGATTATCATAGATAAAATTAGTTGTATCTTTAACGGCTTTAACTTTCAATTTGGCCGCAGATTTCGCATATATTGGCGCGTATGATGTGGAAGTAATCTTAACACCCTTAAGTTCAAGGGTAACCTCATCACTATCACCAACTTCAATGTTGATCTGACCAGTAAGCACACCTTCTAAGGTATATGTATCAGCAGTAGTGATCGTATAAGTGCCATTTGAGTATGTAAAACCGCTCTTTTCGCCTTTAGAATTAGTAATTGAAAAATCAGCGTTCAAGTCATCTACCCAAGGAGTTGAGCTGCCACTACTTGGAATGTATGGATCATCAGGATAAGAAATACTTGTTGAAGCAGAAGGGCTTGAACTAGCACCACTAGTAGCGCTGCTTTGGTTAGAACTAGAGCTACCACCACTAGTTGAAACTACACCGCTGCTAGATTGTCCTTTTTTCTTACTACTTCCTGAATTAGAAAAACATCCGCTTAACATCAACGCGGACAAGGCAAGTGGAATCATAAACGACTTTGATTTCATGCCTTAATTGTAAAAAAAGTCTTTTTTAAAAAGCAAACAAAAAAGAATTAGACCAAGAAAAAGAGCGGCATGATACCGCTCCTAATTCTACAAGAATTAAACTATAATTTAACGTCTTCGGCTTTGGTTTTACGACCCGGTTTGATTGTAATCTTGCCTGGTTTAATCGCACCGACAGGACAGACGTGTCCGCAGAGTAGACAGCCGACACATTTATCGGTGTTACAACGTGGTTCACGTTTTTCTTCATTCCATTCAATGGCTTGGTGACCGCCATCATAGCAGGAAATGTAGCAGCGACCACATTTAACGCATTTATCTAAATCGATATCTGGTCTAACAATATAATCACGGTTGAGGTTTTCCGCTGGAATGATGTTCTTATTGGCTAAGCCAACGAGATCTTCAAGATGGTCAACACCTTGTTCTTCCATATAGTGCATCAAACCATTCTTCATATCTTCGACAACACGGTAACCGTATTGCATGATGGCTGTTGTGACTTGTAAAGTCTTCGCACCAACGAGAATAAACTCGGCAGCGTCTTCCCAAGTTTCGATACCACCGATACCGGAGATTTCGAGATTTTCAAGACCTGGAGCGCTTCTCATTTGTTGAATGAAACGAAGGGCAACTGGTTTGACCGCTTTACCAGAATATCCGGAAATTGCGGATTTTCCATCAACGATTGGTAAACCAATCTTCTTATCTAAGTCGATATTACAAATTGATTTAATGGTGTTGATAGCAGCAATACCATCCGCTCCACCTTCAAGCGAAGCTTTGGCAACTGGAACCATATCGGTAATATTTGGTGTCATTTTCGCCATAAACGGAAGTTTGGTTCCGCGTCTAACGGCTTGACAATATTTCTTACAGAGTTCTGGATTTGAACCAACATCACTACCCATAGCATGAGATGTCATTTGTGGGCAGGAGAAGTTAAGTTCGATCATATCTGCACCGGCTTCGGTGACTTTGCGAGCTAAGTCTTCCCAAGTTTCTTCATCGTTACCCATGATTGAAGCGATAAGAACTTGATTTGGGAATTCTTTCTTTAATCTACGTAAATCACGAAGATTTTCTTCTAAGGAGTGTTCAGCGATTTGTTCCATGTTCTTGAAACCAACAAATGGAGTGTTTTCCTTGTTGAGCTTATCGAAACGTGGAGAAACTTCATCGATGAAATATGATTTTGGACCAATTGTCTTAAAGACAACACCACCCCAACCGACTTCATATGCTTTTTTGCACATGTCGTAGCAGTTTCCAACTGGGGATGAGGATAAACAGAATGGGTTAGGGAATTTAACACCAAGGAATGTTATGGATAAATCTTTCTTTACCATTTTATTTACCTCCTAAAGCTGCATTGACGTAGAGCGCAACTTCTTTACCAGTGCGAACACCACCAACGACAGTCTTATCGAATTTTGAATGAGCGATATCGCCGCAAACAAAGACTTTTGGATCTTTGGTGAAATAGTTTTTGCCTTCATTTACTTCACCCTTAACAAGTTCGATGCCTAAACCAGAAACATCTGGATATTGGCCAACTGCAAGGATAATTAAGTCAGCTTCGACTTTAACTTCGGCTTTGATAACGCGATGAGCAAAGCTCACAACTTTACCTTCGACTTTGGCTGGAACATAACCATCCATAATCGTAACGCCTAATTTTTGAGCGCCTTCAAGTTCTTTCTTGCTGGCTTTAAATTCAACGAATTGTTCATAGACAACATCGGTGACATTAGCGACACCAAGAAGTTTGAGGGTTGAGACAACGTCCATCGCGACGTCACCACCACCAACGACTAAGACGTTAGCAGGTACTTTGACATCGCCTTTCTTGGCTTTGACTTCTCTTAAGAAATCAACGGCAGAAATGACGTTTTTGTTACCTTCGAACATTGGAAGCATCTTGCCATAGCTATAACCTGGAGCTAAGACAACTGCATCATGATTCTTTTTAAGTTCTTCGACGGAAACGTCTTTACCAACGTTCACGCCAGTGTGGAATTTCACACCTAATTTTTCGATGCGCTTAATTTCAACATCGACAATTCTATCTGGTAAACGGTATTCAGGAATAAGTCTAAGCATACCGCCTAAAACTTTTTCTTTTTCATACACGTCTACTTTGTAGCCCATTCTCTTAAATGAGACCGCCGCTTGAAGAGCAGCTGGACCTGAACCAACTAAAGCAACGGATTTGCCATTATCTTTGCCTGGTTCAAGAATGTTCATACCAACACTTTCTTCAAAGTCGGTGACGTAGCGTTGAATACGACCAATATCGATTGGACGATCAATACCACTTCTTGAGCAACCTTTTTGACAATATTTTTCAGTTGGGCACACTCTTGCACAAATTGCACCCAAAGCGTTGTTTTCACGAATTGTTTCGGCAGCGCCTTTAAAATTGCGGAATCTAACCGAGCGAATAAACAAATCTGGGCTAGTTCCAGCAGGACAAGCTTTTGAACATGGAGCGTCTAAACAAAGAAGACATCTTGCTGCTTCTTCGGTGACGGTTAATGGAGAAAAGCCTGGTTCAAATTCCTTAACGTATTTTTGATCCATAATAAAATCCTTTCGTCAATATTTTACTAAATATATTGGCCGAAAAAAAGACTTTACATTTTACGTAGTAAAGGGAAAACTAGACAAAGAAAAAAGAAAAGGAGAGACATTGTCTCTCCAGTTCATAATTGACTTTTAATTAATAAAGTCCGGCTTTATATTCGCCTTTATCGACGAGCGCCTTGAGGGCTTTAACAACACCTGGCTTATCTTCGCGATAAGTCACTCCAAACCACACTGAGGAGGTTGAAAGAAGTTTTAAGGTTGCTTTACCTTCATGAACAAGTTCATCGACAACGGTTGGAATTAAGAATTCAGCCTTAAGATCACCAATGTTTTGTTTTAACCAAAGTGGGAATTTCTCATTGAGACGATCCATTAAATCTTTGTTAAAAACAAAGAGATTCATTGAAACTGGTTGATCTTCTTTAACTTCGAATGGTTCACTGCCATCAAGTGGAGCAGAGATAATCTTGCCTTGCTCATTACGAGAAATTGAAGATTCCACTAAACGTTGTAACATACCATTTTTCTCAAAACAGACGCCACGTTTAACTGAACCATTTTCGGTCATTGTATTGCAAACTTTGAAAGCGACGTTCGCATATTTACCTTTTGAACCTTTTGGCAAGGAACGGATGTAATCTGCCGCCACAACAAAGGCATCACGACCATAGAAGTCATCACCATTGATGATAATGAAATCATCTTTGATGAATTCTCTTGCCGCGTAAATCGCATGAGCAGTTCCCCAAGGTTTTTCACGACCTTCAGGACACTTAAATCCAGCTGGTAAGTCATTTAAATCTTGGAAAGCGTAATCAACTTTAATGAGTTTAGAAACACGTTTACCAATCGAATCTCTAAAAGCTTCGTAAAATTCTTTCTTAATAATGAAGACAACGGAATCAAAACCCGCAACTTTCGCATCGTAGACAGAGTAGTCTAAAAGGAAGTTGCCAGCTTCGTCCATTGGTTCCATCTGCTTTAAACCACCGAAACGGCTACCCATTCCGGCTGCTAAAATAACTAATTGCATTAGAAGAAAACCTCGCGAGCTTTCTGTTTGACTTCTTTAGAAACTGAGAATGGAATACGGGTAGTATATCCACGTTTTGCCGCAACAATTTGTTTGGCTGGCCACTCGAAGATAGCCTTGTTCCATTCAGCAACAACATCGTTGTAATGCTCTCTTGCTGCTGTAATTTCTCTTTGGGTGTATGAGTTTTGTTGCATTGCATCAGCAAGTTCTTGGTGAGCTTTTAAATCCGGATAATTTTCCAAAGCAACATTGATCTTCTTTTGAACATCTTCCATCGCTGCGTTGGTTTCAGAGAAGGATTGAGCGCCTCCAGCACGTAAACGAGCGATTTCAGTGAATGTTGATTTGTCAAAATCAATACCCTTTTCCACGAGTTTTGCGGCGTTTTGCAAAATAATAACTCTTTGTTCGAGATAGTTATCAACTTGCGAAGCAGCTTGTTGAACCTTTTGTTGAAGTTGGGAAAGTTTCTTGCCGGCGCTGATCTTCACAAAGAGGAAGATGACGCCTGGAATGATGCCAAAGACCCATAATAAGATTTGGAAAATTGTTGAGCCGACACCAACTTTAACTGGGATTTGTTTTTCAATGACATTGATGTCACGTCCAGCTTCATTAACTGGACCAGTCATTTCGTCTAATTCATTAGCCATATAAAATCTCCTTTACTATTTAGCCATTTGTGATTTTAATTCGTTAATAGAAATATTAAGAGGCTTATCTTGATTATAAGATATTAGCCCACGATTATAAATCACATTATTATTTCCGAGTTGGTTGAATTTGATGCGGTCTCCACCAATATGAGCAACATCAATAATCGTTTCCTTTTCAAGAGGAATATATTCAAACCACGTGACTGGGACCCCATGCATCCTGCCATCGCCACCAAGAGTTGGGACGACTTCAAGACGCTTGATTGCTTTAAAGGATTTGGCTCTAACCTTCACTGCATCGATCTCGCCACGAGCGGAAATAAAATCTGTTTTTAATATAACTTCTGTGTCTGTTTCTGGATCACAGAATTCTCTAACGTCGAAGCGATTCGAGATCACTTCGTGTTCAATATCTGAGTAATTTGAAGGGATTGTACCCTTATAAATATATTCTTGAGCTTTGTGTTGTTGATATAAAGGAATACAAAGAAGTGGCGCTAAATCGAAGTAGACTGACTTGAAATATTCATCGTTAAACTCGATAAATCTCTCTTCAATCTTTTCAAAATCGAAGTCATAGAAAATCGAAACATCTACAAATAACACGCCTTGCGAATGTCTAGAAGTTAAGAAGTTGATTTTGTGTTGTTTTACTAGAGTAAAGTCATCGCCATAGCCAACATCTGATTTCATCAGTTGAAGCATGCTCTTTTGAGCAAGTGGAGTAAATAACAAACGATATTCAACTTCATTATTTCTGTTAAGACCACCGAAAAATAGTTCGAATTCAGGATTCCCAAGTGGAGTGTAATTACCGCCTTTTTCCATTTCTTTTTCGGCCATCTTTGATAAATCACTCTCATGCTTACGAACATACTTTTCTAATCCTTTTTCGTCAAAATCCCTGATATTTGACGGTCTTCTTGAGAAAGTTAGGTTAGGAGCAGCATCATTCGCGTACATCAAATATGTGTCCAAAGAATAAACTGGTTTTGGTTTAGTAACGTTTGCGACAAGTGTCTGGGTGTGTCTAACTGTTCGCATGCCATCTTTGGTAGGCACCACTGTTGTCCAAGAAATGAGTAATGTGCCTGTGTATGTATGTTGACTCATCATCATTTCTCTTTCTTTGAAGAAGACGAATGGATTTCCTAAAATTGTTCCGGATTGTAAGCCGACGACCGAACAATTTTCTTTATCGCGATAATTATATCCATAGTGATTTACCAAGAAATCGAGCTTTTTGTTATCAAGAAGACGATCCATCTTGATGAGTGGAGTTGTCTTTTCCATAAGCTGGGCTGGCATTTCTTCATCAAAGAGTGCATTTAGCGGCGCCATTTGCTTATATGCCTCAGCAATCATCGCTTCAACTTCTTTATTTGCATCATCTAGTAAAGTCTGGTAATTCTTGGCTCTTTTACGGTAAACCTTAACAATTAGCAGAATTCCACCGACAATCATTGCTATTCCAATAACGATACAAATAATCGCCGCTAAAATAGCAGGAACTGTAAATAAAACTCCGCCGATTAAACCGATAATTGCGCCAAAAACTATCGACAAAATCCCAATAACTTTAACAGAATTGATTTTTCCGAGTCTTTGGGAAAGTTTAGAAGCATCAGCTTTTCGAGCGTATATCTTTTCGCATAAAGCTTTGTTCTCATCTTTATTAACTCCACTTTTAGCGACGAGCTCACTAAAAAAGTCCACCACACTTTGATGATGCTTTTCTTTAAGTTCTCTTTTATAAAGTAATTCAGGTTCAAGTAAATCTGTTGCCATACTCGTATTATAAACCTAACTTAATGGTTTATATAGAAATATTGATAGAAAAAAGGAGAGGAATTAACCTCTCCAATTTAGTTTGTTCAAATCAAATTATTTAACAAATTCGATTAAGACTTTTTGCGCGTTATCGCCAAGTCTTACACCGCACTTATAAGCACGGGTATAGCCACCATTGCGATTAGCATAACGAACTGCGAGTTCGCCGAAGACCTTTTTCAAGGATTCTTCACTTTTTAAAACAGCGGCTGCTTGACGGCGAGCGTGTAAATCGCCACGTTTACCAAGTGTAACCATGTGTTCAGCTAAAGATCTTAATTCTCTAGCCATGCCAGAAGTTACGGTAATTCTCTCATATTTAACTAAATCAGTAACGAGAGTGCGAAGTTTGTTTTCATGTTTTGATTTGGTATATCCGGCTTTGAATCTAACACCGGCTTTACCATGAACATTTTTACGTCCTTGTGCTGCCATAATTATTCTCCTGGGGTGTATTCACGGAATGATAAACCGTTTTCAGCAAGTTTTTCCTTAACTTCTTTAAGGGATTTCTTACCTAAGTTACGGACTTTCATCATTTCTTCTTCGGTTTTTTGAGTTAATTCTGCCACAGTTGAGATCGCCGCTCTCTTCAAGCAGTTATAGCTACGAACAGAGAGGTCGAGTTCTTCGATTGGCATAACTTCAAATTTGTTATCTTCGACTTCAACTTCTTCCTTGATCATGTTGAGTTCAGAAACAGTCTTCTCAAGTTCAACAAATGGGTTGAGGTTGGTGATTAACATTTGAGCTGCTAAAGCAACAGCAGTTTGTGGAAGGATTGAACCATTCGTATAAACTTCAAGTGTTAATTTGTCGAAGTGGGAATCGTGACCAACACGGGTTGGTTCGACTTGATAAGATGAACGAGTAACTGGGGAGTAGTTAGAGTCAGTAACGATATAACCTAAGTTAGAAACGCTGACTTTACCACGGAATTCCTTGTTACCTTCTGCGGTGACATATCCACGGCCTCTACGAGCGTAAATAGTCATCTTGAGACTTCCACCGCTAACGACGTGAGCAATCTCTAAATCTGGATTGACGACGCTAACGAAAGCTGGAAGTTCAATGTCGCCAGCTTTGACGACCTTTGGTCCTTTGACATCGACGACGAGTTTCTTTTCTTCGTTTGATTCATCATCAATTTTAAGGACTAAATCTTTGAGATTTAAGATAATAGCGGTAACGTCTTCTTCAACACCTTTAAGAGCGCTGAATTCGTGTTCGGCACCTTCAATTTCAACTCCGCAGACGCTAGCGCCTGGAAGGGAAGCGAGAAGGACTCTACGTAAAGAGTTACCAATTGTAAGGCCATAGCCTCTTTCGAGAGGTTCGATGACGAACTTACCATAGTTTTCAGCTTCGTCGATTTGCGCGACTTTGAAACTGGTTTGTTCAAATGGTTTTGCTAAGTTTGACATTGTGTGCTCCTCCCATTATCCGCGTGGTCTTTTTGGTGGACGGCAGCCGTTATGTGGGATAGGTGTTGAATCAGTGATTGATGTAACAGCTAAACCAGCTTGTGCGAGTGCACGAATGGCGCCTTCACGACCTGGGCCTGGACCTTTGACGTCAACATCGACGCTTCTAAGGCCTTGATCGAATGCGACCTTTGCAGCCGCTTCGCCTGCTAATTGAGCGGCAAATGGTGTCGATTTCTTAGCTCCTTTGAAGCCAAGTGCACCAGCGCTGCTCCAGGAAATGACGTTACCTTGTTCATCAGAAATGGTAACGATGGTGTTATTAAAGGTGCTGTGAATGTGAGCAACACCTTTGGTAATTGATCGTTTGATTTTTTTCTTACGAGCAGTTGTTTTTGTTGCCATAGTTTCAAGCTCCTTTCATTAACCTTGTGATGCGACTTTCTTATTCGCAATTGTTTTACGTTTACCTTTACGGGTACGTGCATTGGTTCTTGTTCTTTGACCGCGGACTGGTAAACCTTTACGGTGACGAATTCCACGATAGCAACCAATTTCGCTTAAACGTTTGATGTTAAGAGCGACTTCTCTACGAAGATCACCTTCAACTTTGTATTTTGCAATTTCGTTACGAATCGCGCCTAATTGTTCTTCAGTGAGATCTTTAACGCGAATATCTTCGCTAACTTTTGCAGCTTGACAGATTTTATGAGCGGTTGAATGACCAATACCATAAATATAGGTAATAGAGACAACAACACGCTTTTCATTTGGGATGTCAACCCCGACAATACGTGCCATAGAATTTACTTCCTCCTATGATTAACCTTGGCGTTGTTTGTGCTTTGGGTTTTCACAGATGACCATGACTTTGCCATGACGTTTGATTACCCTGCACTTGTCGCACATAGGTTTGACTGAAGGTCTTACTTTCATTTGTTTTTCCTCCTGTAGCCCTATGCTACTAATTTTTGTATCGATATGTGATACGCCCACGTGTTAAATCATACGGTGACATTTCGACGGTAACTCTATCGCCTGGTAAGATGCGGATGTAATGCATGCGGATTTTACCAGAAACGTGGGCTAGAATTACGATGCCATTTTCGAGTTTGACCCTGAACATTGTGTTCGGAAGAGTCTCAATGACTGTCGCTTCCACCTCGATGACGCCATCTTTTGCCATAATTAGTCTTCCTCCTTCTTCGCTTGAGTTAGGATTTCATATCCATCCTTAGTTATGACGATGGAATTTTCATAATGACAAGACAATTTGCCATCTCTTGTTCTAGCAGTCCAACCATCTTTCATCACTCGAAGAGCGAAATGCCCTTCGTTGACCATTGGTTCAACTGCTAAACACATTCCTTCCTTAAGAATTGGACCGGTTCCGGCGACACCATAGTTAGGAATATATGGATCTTCATGTAATGAAGAACCAACTCCATGACCGGTGTATTCTCTTGGAAGAGAGTATCCATGGGCCTCACAATAGGCTTGTATCGCATGTGATATATCACCTAAGTGTGCGCCAGGACGAGCGAACTTACAACCTTCAAAGAAACTCTCACGAGTAACTTCAATAAGGCGAAGAACGCTTTCTTTTACGATGCCGACTGGATAAGTGCGGCATGCATCTCCAACATATCCGTTAAGAGTTGCTCCGACGTCGACGGAAACGATATCCCCGTCTCTAAGGATTCTTTTTTTTGAAGGAATCCCGTGGACAAGTTCATCATTGACGCTGACGCAGACTGCTCCAGGAAAGCCAGAGTAATTAAGGAAGGTTGGGTAAGCTCCGTTATCACGGATTACTTTTTCAGCAATGTTAGCAACATCAAGCGTTGACATGCCAGGCTTGATATTTCCTTCAAGAGCGTTGAAGACTTTGCCAACAACTTCCCCTGCTTTTCTCATTAATTCAATTTCACGAGGAGATTTAATAATGATCATTATTTACCTTCCAATAATTCAAATAGTTGGGGAGTGAGCTCATCACGGTCCTTGCCTGAGAATGTTTTAAGCAAGCCTTTCTTCTCATAATACTCAAGAAGAGGCTTGGTTTGCTTTGTATACGCTTCTAAGCGGGTGTTAAGAGCTTCCTCATTATCATCTGGGCGTTGAATAAGTTCACCACCGCAGATATCGCAGACACCATCAACTTTCGGTTTGACGTTGATTATGTGATATGGCGCACCACATTTTTTACAAACGCGACGTCCACATATACGAGCAACGAGTTCCTCTTTTGGGGTGTCAATGTTGATGACATATTTAATCGGACGATTGATTTCTTCTGTAAGCTTTTCAAGGGCTTCAGCTTGAACAATCGTACGTGGGAAGCCATCAAGTAAATAACCTTTCGCGCAATCATCTTTGCTAAGGCGTTCCTTAACAAGTCCGATCGTGACATCATCTGGGACTAAGTGTCCATCATTGATATATGATGCCGCAAGTTTTCCTAGCGGAGTTCCTTGCTTAATTGCTTCACGGAACATATCGCCTGTAGAGATATGTGGAATGTCATATTTTTTAATGAGGATTTTAGCTTGTGTGCCCTTACCAGCACCTGGAGGACCCATTAAGATGATGTTTAACATAAGTTATTATTCCCTTCCGGCTGTCGCTTGAACTTCGTCGAAACTCTTTCCAGCGAGCAAGCCATCGATTTGGGCGGAGATTTCAAGTGAAACACCGACCGCAATGATTAATCCAGTACCACCAATCGCAAGTGAGGAGTTATTGCCGAAGATGCCTGAGAGAGTTAAGACGACTGGTAAAGCCGCAATAAAGGTCAAGGCAATCGCGCCAATACAGGTCACGCGGTTGACAACTTTGCGAACATATCTTTCGGTTTCATTACCCGGGCGAATACCTGGGATATAGGAACCATTTTTACGGAAGTTGGTCGCTAAGTTTTCTGGATCAATTTGAATGGTGGCATAGAAGAATGTGAATAAGACGATGAGGGTCATATAGATTAATAAGCCCCATGGGAACTTAAAGCCATTACCCATGTCAACCATTTCAGAATAAGAGAAGATTTTGAGCCATTCTGGAGTATCACTTGTAATAAAGGAAGCGATAATCGATGGTGCCATCAAGATTGAAGAGGCAAAGATGACTGGAATAACACCAGCGGAGTTGATCTTAATTGGTAAGAAACTCGCTTTGGCCATCGAGGCGGTTTGACCACCGCTTTTGCCAGAGTGTTGAACCGGAATTTTTCTCTTTGCTAATTCAATGAAGACAACAAAGGCTAAGATGAGGACAAACGCCAAGATATAAAGAGCAAACTGGAATGAACCTTTGATAAGTTCGGTTGACTCTTTATAGTTGGTGCCGATCCACATATTCGCTGCCGAACCGATTTGAATTGGAAGCGAACGAACGATACCTGCGAAGATAACAACGGAGATACCATTACCTAAACCTTTCTCAGTAATTTGGTCACCAAGCCACATAACTGTCATCGCACCTGCGAGAAGAATAACGATGATATAGGCATATGACCAGAAGTTAAGTTCCATGTTGACAGTGATATAGTCACTGTTTTCCATGGTCTTGATAATACCATAAGCTTGTACAGCCCCAAGCATAAGGGTGAGATAACGAGTCGCCATCTCAGTTTTCTTTCGACCATATTGACCTTGTTTAGAAAGTTCAGTTAAGGCCGGAAGAACATCCTTTTGTAACAGTTGGATGATAATTTGCGCTGTGATGTATGGAGATACGCCGAGAGCGAAGATGGAGAAGTTTTGCAAAGCTCCACCTCCGAGGAGGTCCATTAAGGACACCGCATTCGCGCTATTCATAGCATTAGCCAAATCACCACTAACAGTAACACCTGGCACCGTAATCGCCGCACCGATGCGGATAACAAAGAGAATCGCGATCGTAAAGAAGATACGATTGACAATTTCCTTGTTTTTGAAGATTGAGGCGATTTTTTTCATGCTTAGATAACCTCGGCTTTGCCGCCTAATTTTTCAATTGCAGCAACTGCGGACTTAGAGAATTTAGCAGCTTGAACTGTTAATTTCACTTTGAGTTCGCCATTGCCTAGGATTTTAACTCCATCATATTCTTTCTTAACTAAACCGACTTCTTTAAGAAGAGCTGGATTAACAACTGTACCTTCTTTGAAAGCATTTAATGAAGAAAGATTAACAATAGCATATTCTTTGTGGCCGTTATTTGTAAAACCAAATTTTGGTAAACGGCGGTATAAAGGGGTTTGTCCACCTTCAAATCCAGGAGCTTTTAAGCCACCAGAACGGGACTTTTGACCTTTGTTACCAGTACCGGCATTCTTGCCATTACCAGAACCTAAACCACGACCTTTGCGGTATGCTTTGGTCTTGGCGCCTTTAGCATTACTTAAGTTATGTAATTCCATTGGTAGATCCTCCTTTATTCAGCTTTAGCACGAAGTGCTTGAACTTGTTTGTAAGATTTGAGGTTTGATAAACCATTATGAGCAGCACGGATAATGTTGATAGGAGCACGGCTACCATAGACCTTGGAGGTGACGTTACGGACACCAGCGAGTTCTAAGATGGCACGGACTGGACCACCAGCAATAATACCTGTACCTTCTGGAGCTGGTTTTAAGAACACAGAGCAAGCACCGAATTTACCGATGACTTCATGGGAAAGGGTATCACCCTTAACGATATGAATTTCAAATGTGTTCTTCTTTGCAGCTTCAAGGGCTTTCTTAATTGCATCTGGGACTTCAGCAGCTTTGCCAGTACCAAATCCATATTTGCCCTTTTTGTTACCAATGACGACTAAAGCGGAGAAACGCATTCTGCGGCCACCTTTAACGGTTTTGGCGATACGATTGATTTCGACAACGACTTCTTCGTATTCTTTGACTTCTTCGCTTCTTGGACGACGATGATCACCACGTCTTTGTGGTCTATCACCGCGTGGACGATCGCCATGTGGACGATTTCCTTTTGGTTGTTCTTTAGGAGCAACTTCAGGAGTTTTTACTTCTTCAGCTTGAGCTGGAGCTTCAACTTTCTTTTCTTCTTCCATTGTTTTTCTCCTTTAGAACTTAAGTCCGCCTTCACGGGCAGCATCTGCTAACGCAGCGACACGGCCATGGTAGATATATCCACCACGATCGAAGACGACTTTTTTAATTTTCTTTGCTTTAGCAAGTTCAGCGATCTTAGCACCAACAACTTTGGCACCTTCGACGTTTGAACCATTGCTAAGTTTAAGTTGGACGCTAGAGGCAGACACTAATGTAGAGCCTTTAACATCATCGATAATTTGCGCCTCAATGTGCTTGTTGGAACGGAAAACCACTAATCTTGGGCATTCAGCAGTTCCGCTGATTTTTGCTCTGACACGTTCGTGTTTACGAACACGGACAGCATTTCTTGATTCGTTTTTCATTTTCCGACCTCCTACTTAGCGCTGGCAGCACGTTTACCTTCTTTACGAATAATGTGTTCATTCTTATACATAACACCTTTTCCGTTATATGGTTCTGGTTCACGTGTTCCGCGAATTAAGGCAGCAGTTTGTCCCACTGCTTGTTTATCGATACCTTCAACCACTACTTCAGTAGCGGATGGGCATGAAATTTTAACTGTCTTTTCTGGTTTGATTACGATTTCGTGAGAGTAACCAACGTTCATAACGATGGCATCGCCTCTCATTTGACAACGATAACCAATACCGACAATGACGAGTTCTTTCTTAAAGCCAGTAGTAACACCGGTTACTGCTGATTGTAAATTAGCGCGAGTTGTACCATGAAGTTGTTTGGTGTGTTTTTCATCGTTAGCGCGGGTGCATTTAACCTCGCTACCTTCGACGGAAACTTTGATAACTTCTGGAACTTTAACTTCTAAAGAACCTTTTGGGCCTTTAACAGTTGCAACCCCATTGTTGACCTCAACGGTCACACCAGCTGGAAGAGTGATGTGTTTTAAACCAATACGTGACATATTTATTACCACACGTAAGCGAGCACTTCACCACCAACACCTAAGGTGCGAGCGGTCTTGTCGCTAACGACTCCTTTACTGGTTGAGATAATTGCGATTCCTAAGCCATTTAAGACGCGTGGGAGCTTGTTTGCACCAGCGTTAACGCGTAAGCCTGGTTTGGAAATCTTTTTAAGACCAGAGATAACTCTTTGTCCATTCGCGCCATATTTTAATGAGATGGACAATTCTTTCTTAACATCTCCGGAGACTTTGAAGTCGCTGATGAATCCTTCTTCAAGAAGAATTTTGGCGATTTCAACTTTCATTTTGCTAGATGGCATGCTGACGGAGGCATAACGTAAAGCGTTCGCATTACGAATACGAGTGAGCATATCTGCAATTGGATCTGTCATCATAATTTATTTTCCTCCTTCAATTACCAACTTGATTTTTTCATGCCTGGAATTTCGCCTTTATAAGCGAGTTCGCGTAAGCAAACACGGCATAATTTAAATTTTGAATAGACTGAGTGAGGACGTCCGCAACGTTCACAACGAGTATATTCGCGCACTTTGAATTTCTTTGGTCGAGCGCATTTGACCTTCATTGAAGTTTTTGCCATTGCTATTTCCTCCTTATCTATGGAATGGCATGCCTAGAGCATCAAGTAAGTTGAAGGCTTCATCATCACTATTTGCCGAGGTGACGATAACGATATCCATTCCTCTAATTTTGTTGACTTTATCGTAGTCGATTTCTGGGAAGATAAGTTGTTCTTTGACGCCCAAGGTATAGTTACCATGACCATCGAAAGAGTTTTTGCTTACCCCACGGAAGTCTCTAACACGTGGAAGCGCGATAGAAACGAGTTTATCGAAGAATTCATACATTCTGACATCGCGTAAGGTGACTTTGACACCGATCGCTTGTCCTTCACGAAGTTTGAAACTTGCGATAGATTTCTTTGCTTTGGTGGTGACTGGGTGTTGGCCAGTGATAAGTCCGAGTTCATTAACAACTTCGTCGATTGCTTTGTTGTTAGTGAGGGCTTCTCCGACACCGACGTTGATAACGATCTTTTCAAGATGTGGCACTTGCATAACGGAAGAATAATGATATTTTTCCATCAAGGCTTTCTTGATTTCGTTATTATATTTGTCAAGAAGACGAGTTGAGTTGACTCTTTTTGGTGCGCCTTTTGATGCTTTTTTAGGAGCAGCTTTTGGGGCGGCCTTTGGAGCTTCAGCTTTCACTTCTTTAACTTCGGCTTTAGGAGCGGACTTGGTAGCAGTCTTTTTAGCAGCTGGTTTCTTGACTGCTGCAGACTTTGCTGCAGGTTTCTTGGTTTCTGCCATGACTTTTCCTCCTAGTTAAGTTTGCTTCCGCTGGCTTTAGAGACACGACTCTTTTTGCCCTTGTCATCGATTACATAAGCGATGCGGGAAGCTTTCTTTGTTTTTGGGTCAACGATGGCAACATTACTTGCATCGATTGGCACATACATTTCAACAACTGATCCTTCTGGAGATTGTTGAGTTGGTTTTTTGTGTTTTTTGTGAACGTTAACGCCTTCGACAACGACTTTGTTAACACGTGGATAAACCGCTTGAACGATACCAGTTTTGCCTTTGTCTTTACCAGCGATGACGATTACTTTATCACCTTTGATAATTTTCATCTTAACGTCCTCCTTATAAGACTTCGGTGGCGAGGGAGACGATCTTCATATAACCTTCACCCTTATCACGAAGTTCACGAGCCACTGGGCCAAAGACACGGGTTCCGATTGGCGCGCCTTCATTGTCGATTAAGACAACAGCGTTATCATCGAAAGCGATTTGACTACCATCTGGACGGTTGATCGCATGTTTGGTGCGGACGATGATACCTTTGACGATATCGCTCTTTTTAACACGTCCATTTGGAATGGCTTCTTTAACGGCACAGGTGACAATGTCACCGATGCTACATGATTTACGAGTAGATCCACCTTTAAGACGGAAGACACGTACAGAACGTGCACCACTATTATCGGCGACGACTAAGTTTGTTTCTGTTTGAATCATAACTTAACCTCCTACTTTTCTTCTGCTTTAGCAGCAGGTTTCTTCGCGGCTGGTTTCTTTGCAGCTACTTTTTTAGCTGGAGCTTTCTTAGCAGCTGGCTTCTTCGCTGGAGCTTCTTCTTTTACTTCAGGAGCTTCAACTTTTGGCTCTTCTACTTTGACTTCACTAGCTTTTGGAGCTGGCTTTTCTTCCAAGACCGCTTCCTCTTTAGCTTCGAGTTCGGCTTCCATTTCTTTAATGGATTCAACCGCATGTTTATCGACGCTGACGAGGCGGAATCTTTTGGTTGCACTTAATGGACGGCAACCCATGATGGTAACGGTATCACCAACTTTGGCGACGTTGTTTTCATCATGCGCGTAATATTTATTAGAGTATTTAACGCGTTTTAAGTACTTTGGGTGCTTTTTGTGAGTTTCGACTTCGACGACAATTGTTTTGCTCATCTTGTTAGAAACGACGACACCTTGAAGTGATGTTCTTCTATTTCTTTCCATGGTCTAATCCTCCTTATTTAGCACCGAGAGTTCTTTCGCGTTGCACCATTTTGGCACGCGCGATATCTTTACGAACTCTTCTAACTTCTTCACCGTGTTCAAGTTGGCCAACGGCTTTCTTTCTACGGAGATTGAATAATTCTTCTTTGAGTAAGTAAACTTTTTCATTAAGTTCTTCGTTACTCATATCACGAAATTCATTGACTTTCATTTACTTACCCTCCTTTTTGACGACGCGGCATTTGTTTGGAAGTTTATAGGCGGCAAGACGAAGGGCTTCGCGAGCGACTTCTTCTGGGACACCACCCATTTCAAACATGACACGTCCGGTTTTAACAACAGCGACCCATTGTTCTGGATTACCTTTACCTGAACCCATACGAACTTCGGCTGGTTTTTTAGTTTTAGCAAGATGTGGGAAGATTCTGATATAAACCTTGCCTTCTTTCTTGGTATAACGGCTTAAGACGATACGAGCGGATTCGATTTGGCGATCTGTGATCCATGCGCCTGTGACGGCTTGTAAACCATATTCACCGAATGAAACTTCGTTTCCACCTTTGGATAAGCCTTCATATTTGATGCCATGAGGGCGACGATATTTAACTCTTTTTGGTTGTAACATATTATCTATCTCCTTTGGCGTCTTTTTCTTCGTCTTTCTTTTCGCCTAAGCAGATCCAGACCTTAACACCTAAACGGCCATAAGGAGTGACAGCTTCAGCGATTGCAAAGTCGATGTTGGTGCGGAGTGTGGTTAATGGAATGATACCTTCCTTATAACCTTCGCTACGAGCGATATCAGCACCGCCTAATCGACCAGAGACGAGAGTACGGCATCCTTTAGCACCAGCTTTACGAACGCGTTGAATGGCTTTCTTTTGCGCGGTTCTAAATGAGGCACGATTTTCAAGCTCGGTGGCGATCCATTGAGCAACTAATTGAGCATCGAGGTCTGGTTGTTTGACTTCGACGACTTCAAGTTTGACATTGGAGCCTTTGAGCATTTTGCTAACTTCTTTTTTAAGGCGATTGATGTTAGCGCCTTCTTGTCCGATGACGACACCTGGACGAGCGACGAATAACATGATTGTCACGTCGTGACCCTTGTCGTTTTTACGTCTCTCAATTTCAATATGAGAGAGAAGAGCTTCTTTTAATTGTTTGGAAAGATATTTACGGACTTTGATATCTTCATGAAGGAATGTTGCGAATTCGTTATCAGAGGCGAACCAGCGAGAATGCCAATCGCGATTGATACCAACACGCATACCTACAGGACTAACTTTTTGACCCATCGATTTTTCCTCCTATCTTTGTTTGACCACCACAGTGATGTGGCTGGTACGTTTGACTAAGCCTGATGCTGATCCTTTAGCTCTTGGAAGGAATCGTTTCATTCTTAATCCATCGTTGGCATAGATTTCAGCGACATAGAGTCTATCTTCATCCATACCGAAGTTATTAATTGCGTTGCTAGCAGCTGATTTAACAACTTTGGCAACGATTGGGGATGCAGCCTTATTAACATTGGCGAGAACGCCTAATGCTTCGTTAACGCTTAATCCTCTAATTAAATCAATTACTAAGCGCGCTTTACGTGGAGTGACGCGGACGTCATACGCGACTGCGCGAGCGGAGGTTACAACTGGCTTCTTAGGAGCTTCGACTTTCGCTTTCGCTTCTTTCTTGGCTTCTTTAGCAGGTTTAACTTCTTTAGCTTCTGCTGCTTCTACTTTTGGCTCTTCAACCTTTTTGGTTGGGGCTTTCTTTGCAGCGGTTTTCTTTGCTTCTGCCATATTTACCTCCTTACTTTGCGGCTGCAGCACGATCTTCTGCATTGTTGCCGTGATGTCCTTTGAAGGTTCTGGTTGGGGCGAATTCGCCTAACTTATGTCCAACCATATCTTCAGTGACATAGACTGTGATATGTTCGCGGCCGTTATAGACAGCGAAGGTGTGTTCGACAAATGATGGGAAAATTGTGGAACGACGTGACCAAGTCTTGATGACTTCTTTCTTGTTGGCAGCGTTTAATGCGTCAACCTTCTTAAGAAGATATGCATCACAGAATGGTCCTTTTTTAATTGATCTTGCCATTTTCAATTTCTCCTTTCATTATTTGCCATTTCTTCTACGGACGATTAATTTTGTAGAAGCTTTTTTATTGCGGCGTGTCTTGACGCCTAATGCACGTTTACCCCATGGGGTTCTTGGTGCGTCACGTCCAACTGGGGATTTACCTTCACCACCACCATGAGGGTGATCGTTAGGGTTCATAACCGAACCACGGACGGTTGGGCGGGTGCCTAACCAGCGGGTCTTACCAGCTTTACCCTTGTTAACAAGGGCGTAATCTTCATTGCCGACGACGCCGATCGTAGCGCGGCAGCTATTTAAGACTTTTCTAACTTCTCCAGATGCGAGGCGGAGAATGACGTATTTGCCTTCAGAACCAAGGATTTGAGCACTGGTTCCGGCAGCACGACACATTTGGCCACCTTTCTTTGGAGAGAGCTCTACGTTATGTACGAATGTACCTTCAGGAATGTTCTTGAGTGGTAGAGCGTTTCCGACTTTAATATCGACATTTTCACCGGAGACAACTTTATCTCCGACCTTCAAGCCTTGTGGGGCAAGAATGTATCTCTTTTCACCATCGCTATAGACGATGAGAAGAATATTTGCGTTACGGTTTGGATCATATTCAACCGCTTTTACGATACCGACAATGTCGTCTTTATTTCTTTTGAAATCGACGATACGATATCTGCGCTTATGACCACCACCGATGTGACGGGTTGTGATAACGCCTTGGTTATTACGACCGCCAGTTTTGCTAAGTTTAACTGTTAAACTTTTTTCAGGAGTTGATTTGGTGATTTCTTCATATGTCAGATTCGTCATGTTTCTGCGAGATGCAGATGTCGGTCTGAATGTTCTAATTGACATTTTTTACCTCCTATAATGTGTAAACCCTATTTCAGGTTACTCTTTGAATAAGTCGAGGGCTTCGCCATCGGCGATAGTGACAACGGCTTTCTTGAATCCACTGATTGTGCCTTTGTAGCGGCCACCTCTAGTGGTTTGTTTGCTAGGAACATTTACAATGTTAACGTTGAGGACTTTGACTCCGAAGACATGTTCGAAGGCTTTCTTAACGTCCGCGCGGTTAGCTTTTGGAGCGACTTTGACAGTCACTTTGTTTTGTTCTTGCATGAGGGACATTGTTTTTTCCGTGATGACTGGTTCAAGAATGACTTCGTAATCATGGATTGTAGCTTTGCTAACTGCTTTAGTTGCTTTTGCCATACTAGTTTGCCTCCTCTAATGAATTTTCAACAACCTTTAAGGTTGCTTTATCCATCACAACTTTGTTGAAGTACATCAAGTCGTAGACAGAAACGTTTTCGACTGGAGTAACGCATGCGGTTGCAATATTGGATGCGCTGTAGACGAGGTTATCATTTTCTTCAGATAAGACGATGAGGACTTTGCCTTCAGCTTTAAGATCTTTGAGCATCTTGACGACATTCTTTGTTTTCTTTTCATTGAACTTGAATGAGTCAACGACGATGAGATCTTTAACCTTTGAGGAATATGCACATCTTAAGGCAAGATTGTGTTCCTTACGGTTTTGTTTAATTTTGTGATTTTGGACACCAGTTGGACCGAAGACAGTTCCACCACCAACCCAGATTGGGGAACGGGTAGATCCTGCACGGGCACGACCTGTGCCTTTTTGTCTCCATGGTTTCTTACCACCACCACTGACTTCGTCTCTTTTCTTTGTCTTAGCGGTATCTTGTCTCATGTTAGCTTGATAAACCACAACGGCATCATGCATAACTTGGACATTTTCCTTTTGACCAAAGACATAACTTGAGACATCGACAGTTGAGACTTTCTCGCCTGCTTGAGAATAGACGTCTAATGTAATTTTCTTTGCCATAACTATTCTCCTTTCGCTTCAGGAGCAACTTCGGCTTTTGGTTCTTCAGCTTTTGGAGCTTCTTCAACCTTGGCTTCATTTGCTTTTGCTTCTTCGGCAGCTTTCTTGGCGGCTTCTTCGGCAGCTTTGGCTTCTTCCGCGGCTTTCTTAGCGGCTTCTTCAGCAGCTAATTTTTCAGCGGCGATGCGAGCTTCTTCTGCTTTACGAGCTTCTTCGGCTGCTCTTTTTTCGGCTTCAAAGTCGATGAGATCATGGACTTTTTCTGGTTTGCCGAGTTGGACTTTAATCGCAGAGCGGATAAGCACTAACGATTTTTTAGCACCTGGGACAGAACCTCTAACTAAGATGTAATTCTTTTCCGCATTTGCTTCGACCACTAATTGGTTGAGGATTGTGGCGGATAAGTTACCGTGGTGACCAGACATTTTCTTACCTGGAATAACACGCGCGTTATTACGACCGTTGTTAGCGAATGAACCTTGTCCTCTATGGTAGCCAGATCCATGTCCTTTTGGACCAATCTTATGACCCCAACGTTTGATGGTACCGGCATAACCGCGACCTTTTGAGGTACCGATTACGTCGACGACATCTCCAGCTTTGAAGATATCAGCAGTAACTTTGTCACCAACTTTGAAGTTAGCGAGTTCATCACCTTTGATTTCACCAAGAACTTGCATGACTGGGACACCAGCTTTAGCGAAGTGACCTTTTTCAGCTTTGTTCGCTCTTGATTCTTTCTTTTCTTCAAATCCGACTTGAAGAGCGTCATATCCGTCTTTTTCAAGAGTTTTAACTTGAGTAACGACGTTTGGTAAGACTTCAATAACGGTAACAGCATACATAGTGCCATCTTTAGCGAAGACTTCTGTCATGCCCATTTTACGACCAATGATTTGTTTCATGATGTCTTACCTCCTTATAACTTGATGTCGATATCTACTCCAGATGGTAAGTCGAGCTTTCTAAGTGTATCGACTGTTTCCTTGGTTGGATTGGTGATATCGATCAATCTCTTGTGTGTTCTAATTTCGAACTGTTCACGAGCATCTTTGTACTTATGCACAGCGCGCAAGATTGTATAAACTTGCTTTTCGGTTGGTAGAGGAATAGGGCCCACAACACCAGCCCCAGTCTTCTTCGCTGCAGAGATGATCTTCTCAACCGCTAGATCGAGAATCTTGTGATCATAGGCTTGCAAACGAACCCGAATGGTTTTTACTTTTGCCATGAATTTACCTCCTATAAATTTTTCTCAGGCTTTTATCGATTTGCTCTATTAACGAATTACCTGACACCCTATCATGACAACGCCTGTTGGTGTGTCAGCAACCTCGCATGTCAACGCAAACGATAACGTGTATAAATATACGCCTATATATAATATGACGCAAGAAAAATATTAAATATTTATTAGATATAGAATGAAAAAAGGACCACTTTTTGGTCCAATTTTCGATAAATTTTTTGCTATTTTTTTGATTTTCGAGCGTATTTTTTTGCCTCATTTTCGAGCTCGGAAATTCGCTCATTTAGCACCGCTTGAATCTTAGTGATATTAGCCTTATCTTTCATCTCTTCTTTAGTCAAGATTTGATCTGGATAAATGGTCTTGCCAATCATAACATGATTGCATCTAAAGAATTTGTACGGATCGCTCATCCAATAAATGTAAATTGGCGAGTTGGTAATCATCGCAAAATAAGCTGCTCCATTATGAATGTCGCCAACACCATCTTTAGTGATGTGACCTTCTGGATAAATTGCGACAACTCCGTTAGCGCGCAAAAAATTAATTATTTGCATGAAACATTTTGGATCGCTAGCAGAGGCAATTCGACGATATTCAATACATAAAAGATGTTTAAAAAGCCATGGATTAGAGGTGTATAGCTCTTCGGCAATAACGATATGAACTCGACGGCTAAAATAATGGATATCAAGGATTGGTGGATCAAGAAATGAATAGTGTTTTGAAACGATCATTCCGCGATCTTTGATCTTACGGTCTTTTCTAGAAGCACCACCAATATAATGGAATTTGGTTGGGAAAATGAACCAGTTTGGAATCCATAAAGTTACCTTAGCAATATCCAAAAACCATGAGCGCAAATTAATCTTGTTATATGTCTTCATTTTACGGTAGAGATATAACTGCGTTTTTAGCGCCTCAACTTTTTTGCGTAACATCTCACATAATTCACGGACTTTTTCTGGTGTTGGATTATCTTCATCACAATATTCTCTTAAGTTGATTTTTGGTCCGGTGATAACCCTAGTTCTCTTCCATGAGTTATAGTGAGCATCGATATAAACTGGAACAATTGGCGCGCCAGTTCTTAAAGCAAGATAAACAACAGCGGGTCTAAAAGTATCAATCTTTCCATTTCTAACCAAATGACCTTCTGGGAAGATAGAAATAACTTGCTTCTTTGCAAGTGCTTTTTCGGCTTTTGACATAAATGTCAAATCACTTCGTTCACGATGGACGACGATGTCATCCATAATCATTGACATCTTGCCTGGAATTCTGTGGGAATATAATGCTTCAGAGACCAATGTTCTGATCTTTCTAAATGGGAAAGTGAACATGATTGTGAAGTAGTCAAGGATTGAGGTGTGGTTCGCAATAACAATAGCTGCACCTTTAAGCGGACGAGATTTGTCCTTCTTAAATTCGTGATAAAACTTCAAACGAAAATAAATCATGTACGGAATGACACCGGTCACTTTTAGAAAGATTCTCGCTAATTTCTTAAGCAGCCTTTTCATCATTTAGTTTCCTTTGGAGTTTTTCGTAAGTGTATTTGCAGCCACAATAGAGCTGTTGATATAGACCATATTTGTTTTTAAGTTGGCGACCAATTTCTGCGCCATTTTTCTTCTTGAAATCGGAAAAGAAATATTTGGTGTTTTGGTATTTTTGTTGGAGTTTTGCACCAATCTCGTTAAGTTTTTGACCATTCTTTTGTCGCGAAATAGTCATGACGGTTGTGAAGTAATCAAATCCATTTTCGTTGGCGAATTTAAAGGCTTCATCCATTCTCTTTTCAAAACAAATGAAACATCGATCCGTGCCCTCTGGTTGGTCCTTGTATGGTTCAAGGTCAACGTTGTAGGAATCATTGTCATATTTGGTCTCAATAATCTTCACATCAAATCCATAATCGCGTTTATAAATCTCAAGTAACTTCTTCAATTCGTTTAGACGACGATAATATTCCTCAGATGGATAAATATTGGAGTTATTGAAGAAGATTGTGACGTCAAAAAGTGGACACAAAAAAGTGAGTGGATAACAGCTGCATGGACCGCAGCAAGCATGGAGCAAAAGTGTCGGTTTCTTCGGCAAATCTCGAATATCTTTGAGGATTTCCATCGATTTATTGTAGTAATTAATCTTGTTCGCCATAAATAAACATCGAGTCTCCAAACGAGAAGAAACGATACCTTTCTTCGATTGCGTGATTATAGACTTCAAGAGTGAATTCTCGGCCCATAAATGCTGATACAAGCATGATTAAAGTTGATTTTGGAAGATGGAAGTTTGTGATCAATGCATCGATTGCTAAAAACTTATATCCTGGGGTGATAAATATTGCCGTTTCTTCCTTAGCAGCAACAAATTTTCCGTACTTTTGCATCACTGCTTCAAGGGTTCTTGTCGATGTAGTGCCAACCGCGATAATTCTTCTACCTTCAGCTTTGGCTTTGTTTAATTTATCCGCAACTTCCTGAGATATTTCAAAATATTCAGAGTGCATCTTATGATCTTCGACTTTACTTTCTTTAACTGGTTTAAATGTTCCTAAACCAATGTGTAAGGTAATATCGAGAATTTCGATGCCTTTATCTTTAATCTTCTTGAGAAGTTCTTCAGTAAAGTGAAAGCCAGCAGTAGGCGCAGCAGCACTTCCTAAGACTTTTGCATAAATTGTTTGATATCTAGCGTTATCTTCACATTGTTTTTTGATATATGGTGGAAGTGGCATATTGCCAATTTCTTCTAAGATTTCTAAAAAGATTCCATCATAGATGAATTCCATGATGCGAATGCCTTCATCTTTAACTTCCAAACATTTGGCTTTTAGCTTGCCGTTATTAAAAGAAATGAGAGAACCGACTTTGATTGGACGAGCATTACCTGCTAAACATTCCCAAATATCATCTTTGATGCGATGAAGAAGCAAGATTTCAACATGAGCACCAGTATCTTCTTTCTTGCCGAATATTCTAGCAGGTAACACTTTAGTGTTATTTCTTACTAAAACATCGCCTGGTTTAAGATAATCGATGATGTCGTGGAAGATTTTATCTTCATAGGTTTTCTTATCTTTATTGATTGCTAAAAGACGTGATTCATCACGTTTTTCAGAAGGACTTTGAGCAATTAACTCAAGAGGCAAATTAAAATCGAATAAAGATATATCCATTTAGAAACCTCGTTTATCGCCATATTTCTTTATCATCTCTTCTTTAAAATCTCCAAAACGATCTTCTTGAATGGCTTTACGAGCTTCTTCCATTAAATGGATTAAGAAGCGAACATTGTGAATTGATAATAATCTTTTACCAAATGCTTCATCAGCAACATATAAATGTCTTAGGTACGCCTTGGTGTAGTTTTTACATGTATAACAGTCACACTCATCATCGAGTGGAGTGAAATCTTCTTTATATTGAGCGCCACGAATATTGACTCTTCCTTTGGAAGTCATTAGAGCGCCATGACGGGCAATTCTGGTTGGGAGGACACAATCAAACATATCCACTCCTTTAGCGATACCTTCAAGAAGGTAATCAATTGAACCAACGCCCATTAAATAACGTGGTTTATCTATTGGAAGATATTTAACTGAATAATCAACCATTTTAGAAAAGACATCTTTTGGTTCGCCAATAGAAGTGCCTCCGATTGAATAGCCAGGGAAATCCATCTTAGCTAATTCTTCAGCACATTTCTTACGAAGTTCTGGGAATTCGCCACCTTGGACAATGCCAAAAAGAGCTTGATCTTCTCTTTTATGAGCGTCCAACCCACGTTTAGCCCATCTTAGGGTTCTTTCAACGGATTTCTTCGCATATTTTTCATCCGCTGGATAAGGAATACATTCATCAAAAGACATAATAATGTCTGCACCCAATTTTTCTTCAATTCCAATGACTGATTCAGGAGTGAAAAATAATTTGTCACCATTAAGGTGAGATTTAAATTCAACACCCTCTTCAGTGATCTTACGGTTTTCTTGAAGCGAAAATACTTGGAAACCACCAGAATCAGTTAAGATTGGGCCATCATAGTTCATGAATTTATGAAGTCCGCCGGCTTTGGCAACGATATCTTCGCCTGGTCTAAGGTGGAGGTGATAAGTGTTTGATAAAATAACTCCACTACCCATTGCTTTTAGCTCTTCTGGAGAAAGAGTTTTAACGGTTGCTAAAGTACCAACCGGCATAAACATTGGAACTTCGACATCCCCATGCGGAGTGTGAAGAATTCCATATCTTGCGCCAGTTTGCTTATCGATATGTTTGATTTCTAAATAGAAGTTTTTCATGAATTATTCGGATAAGATTGCTTTAGCAATTAAATCTGCTACAGACAATACGGTTGCATTCATAAGAGATTTCTCAACTGTATCAGTTGTGACAAATTCTTTAATGCGAGAGTCTAATTTATCTTTTGATAAGATTGGATGAGTAATTGCGACGTAAACGTCTTTGGCACCTTTTTGGAAAAGAGCTTCGACAGCATTATTAAGGGTGCCACCTGTATCAACAATATCGTCAACGATTAAGCAGACTTTGCCTTTTGTATCGCCGACAACATTGGTAACTTCGGATTTATTGGGCGCAGGTCTACGCTTGTCGATTACTGCGAGGGTCGCGTTGTTAAGTGCGCTGCACACATCACGACCACGATTAGCTGAACCATGATCAGGCGAGACCACTACAACATTTTCGTGTTTGATACCTAATTCATTGAAACGTTTCGCAAAATAATTTCCAAATAAATCAGAGGTCTCTAAATTCACGACTGGAATAGAGAAGAAACCTTGGATTTGTTGGGTGTGTAAATCAACAGAAATTAATTGACTAATTCCGCAGCTTTGTAAGAGATTTGCGACGATTTTCGCAGTAATAGGTTCACCTTTTTGAGCGACTCTATCTTGTCTAGAGTAGCCATAATATGGGGTGATTAAAATGATGTCTTTTGCTCCAGCGTTTTTGAGTGAATCAATAAAAATAAACACTTCAAAAAGTGAATCGGATGATGTAGCAATTGTCGATTGAACAATATAACAATCTTTGCCTTTAACATTTGAAAGACAGCGACACATTATTTCACCATCAGAAAACTTAACAACTTGGCTTTCGCCTAAAGGTATTCCTGATCTCTCAGAAATCTTTTTTGCGAGTTGTTTGCTAGTTGAAAGTGAAAAGATTAATGCGTCTTTCATTTTTGTTTATATTCGTTATATTTTTTGGAAGAACCTTTGACCATATCCTTTGGATACTTTCTTTCGTTTGCATCCATTTTCTCGTTAATAATCTCATCAATATCGAGATGGTAACGATCTGCGAGAAGCATCGCATACATAAACACATCCGCGAGCTCTTCTTTGACTTTGTCAACGGACTTTTCTTTATTACCGTATTGGAAAACTTCGAGAAGTTCTCCGGCTTCTATCACAAGTGACTTAGCGAGATTTTCTCCAGTGTGAAACTGGGACCAATCGCGATCATCGCGGAATTTGATTAAACGGTCGTAGGTTTCTTTTTTCATTATTTCTTGGCTTTGCCTTGGTTGGCGACGGCTTCCATTTCTGCTTTAAGAGAGGCTTCGTCCATTAAGTAATAATGTTTAACGGCTTTGAAGTTATCGTCAAATTCATAAACTAGTGGGACACCAGTTGGGATGTTAACTCCAACGATTTCAGAATCTGCCATGTTGTCAAAATATTTGACTAAAGCACGGAGTGAGTTGCCGTGGGCAACGACTAAACAGCGTTTACCTTTCTTCATTTCTGGTTTGATGACTTCTTCGAAGTATGGAACTGCACGAGCGACAGTCATCTCTAAAGATTCATGAAGTGGTAAATCTTTCTTTGGAACATCTCTAAATTGAGCTTGGTTAGCTGGGTTACGTGGATCATCTTCACTTAAGGCTGGTGGAGGACAGTCATAGCTACGTCTCCAAACCTTAACTTGTTCTTCACCGTATTTTTCAGCGGTTTCCGCTTTGTTTAAACCTTGAAGCGCGCCATAATGACGTTCATTAAGTCTCCAAGATTTATAAACCGGTAACCATTCACGATCAAGTTCAAATAAGACATTGTTCATTGTGTGAATTGCTCTCTTGAGCAAAGAAGTGAAAACGATATCGAAATCATAGCCTTCTTCTTTTAAGGTTTTACCAGCGCGGTGAGCTTCGGAAACACCTTTTTCGGATAATTCGACATCGGTCCATCCGGTAAATAAATTTAATTTATTCCATTCGGATTCGCCATGTCTAATAAGTACTAATTTATGCATGATTTTTCTCCTTTAATTAGTCTGCTAAAGAACCCATTGGATCCCATGGTTTTAAGACAACTGGGTCTTTTTCGTAGGCTGCGAGTTCTTCTTTAGTTAAATATTTACGGTCGATAACCGCTTGATATGTGAATTGATCAAACCAGGTATCTGACATGATAAAGAATCCTTCTTTACCACGGTCATTACCCCAGGAGTTTTTGATTTTCCACTTGGTTGGGTTGCCTTTTTCATTGAACGCGACACCCGTGATACACATTGCGTGATTCATCGCGGATGAACGGAAGTCTAAGGATTCGCCCTTATCCATCTTGATATCTAAATCTAACAATGATTTAAAGTCGAATTCTTGGTCATCCCAAACACCACGCATTCTGTCTCCATAGGAGGAAACATCACTACCGAACCAAACAATCTTGCCATCTTTAAGTTGAGCAAGAATAAGTTCTTTAAGTCTTTCCATAGGAAGATTTAAGTGTTTAACAATCTTACCGCCTACAACGTTACCTAAGTATTGAACTGTATAGGATTTGTAGAATGGTTTGGTTTTGGTTGGAGCGTTGATGCAGCTAACAAACTCATCTAAACGTTTGCCAACATATTTTTCAAAGAATGATTGTGGGGTAAATCCACGAACAATTTGGAATTGTCCTTTATCATCTGTGTATTTAAGATCAAATTGTTTTGGTGGCACGCCATAGCAACTAACAAGAGCGCGGTAGAAGCGTCTCATGTATGATTCTTTAAGTTCTTCGACGCCCTTCATACCTTTCTTAGCTTTGACTTGACGAGCTTCGCTAGCGAATTTTCTAATTTCAGCATTTAAAAGTGAATTGAGAATTCGAGTGTTGTTTGAAGTGTATGTTTCGACATAAGCATTCTTTGGGCAAATACCATATTTGTTAACAATGTTAACAAGCATATCCCATTGACCACCATCACCAATTCCGTTTTGGACTAAGAATTGAACGGTGCGATCATCGTAATCCTTGTCAATAGTTTCAATTAATGCTTCAAGTGTGTAATTGAGTTTTTCTAATTTGTCATAGAAAGCAATATAGCTTTGTGAAAGTTTAAATGTGCCAACACCAATTTTCTTACCAATTAAATCTCTGATGCCATTACATGCCGCAAAGATCCAGCAACGACCGGATGCTTTTTGGTTGTTAACGGACGCAGTCTTGATATCAATATCAAAGTTGAAGTCCATTTTCGAAACAGCATCTTTAGATGCTGCCGCAACAGCGATATCTTGGTTTGAAAGAGCGTGTCTAGCAATAGTACAAGCTTTATCTTGTTCATATTCTTTTAACAATTCATCTAAATGTTCTTTTTTAATCTCTTTCATTATTTAATCTCCTTCAGCAATAGGTATTTTAATATAAAATAATTTATTTTCCACAAAAACGATTAAATTTATATATAATTTAGTTACTATGAATTACGAAAAATACGCAATTGCAGACATCCATCTTCACTTAGATGGATCATTGTCTCCGGAAGCCGTTATCGCGGTTGCTCAAAAAGAAAACATCAAATTACCGACTTATTCAAAAGAAGAACTAGTGTCTTATTTACAAGCACCAGAAGATTGTCCTTCACTCAATGAACTTTTAAAGAGATTCGATCTTCCTAACCTTGTTTTACAAAGTAAGTTTGGCCTTTCATATTGCACATTAGATTTATTAAAAAGAATTTCTGATGATGGCGTTAAGTACGCGGAAATTAGGATGGCACCACAATTATCCACCGCTAAAGGACTAAGCCAAGAAGAAGTTATCCAAACAATGATTGAGGCTTTAAAAGAAGGCGAGAAGAAATTCGGAATTAAATCTAATCTAATTGTTTGTATGATGCGTGGCGAAAATACAAAGGAAGCTAATGTCGAAACTATCGAACTCGCGAAAAAATATTGCAATGGCAAAGTTGTCGCTGTAGATATTGCTGGAGCGGAGGCTTTATTCCCAAATGAGTTGTTCGCATTTGAGTTTGCTCTAGTTAAAAAGTATGGTCTTAACTTAATTATTCATGCCGGTGAAGCTTCTGGTCCAGAATCAGTGAAATCTGCCATTGAACTTGGGGCGGATCGTATCGGTCATGGCATCCACGCAATCGCTGATAAAAAAGTTTGCGAATTACTCAAAAAACTAGAGATTTGCTTAGAAATTTGTCCAAAATCCAATTTAGACACCAAAGCGATTAGTAACTATGATGAGCTCCCAATTCGTCAGTTTTTGGATATGGGAATCAAGGTCTCAATCAACTCTGATGATATGAGTGTATGCAATACTTCGGTCAAGAAAGAATACGCGACACTTGCTAGACTTGGATATAAAGAAAACGAACTACGTGAGTTCGCTCTCAATACAATTAATGCTTCGTTTGCAGATGAAGCTACAAAACAACAACTTAAGAAATTTATTTTATAAATTTTAAAATCTCGTTTAAAACCAACTCTGGTTCTTCAGCATATCCAATGTGATGTGAATTTTGAAGTAAAACCCATCTTGAGTTCTTAATTTCTTTATTCATTAATTCGTTAATTTTTGGTGTAGATTCATCAAGTCTTCCAGATAAAATCAAAGTCTCGTTTTTGATATTCTTTAAATCAGGAATTGTGTTCCAATCGGCAAGCGTGCCTGTACCAAAAAGTTCTGATTTTCCCCACATTTTCTCGTATATTTCGCGATTTGTCTTAGGGAATCTTTTACGAGTGAATTTGTATTTTTTATCTTTCTTTTTTGAAACGTGTTCTTGATTGAAACGTTTGATACCTGCTTTGAGACACTTTTTATCGACCTCTAAGCCATTCAAATCACCAATGATCGCGTTCTTTTCTTTTTCTGGGAATGACTCCACCATTGCAAGATGCTCGTCATTCCAAATCTTTGTAGAAGGTAAGGTTGAGAATAGAATCAATTTATCTAAACCAACAGGATTACGTTTCGTCACCCACTCAAGAGCAAGCATTCCACCCCAAGAATGACCAAGGATATTAAACTTATTAAGTTTAAAATACTTAATAACGTTTTCTAATTCATCTAAATATGTTTCAAGTGTCCAAAGATGATCGTTACCTTTTGGGACTCTTGAATAACCGCATCCTAGTTGATCATAAAAGATTAAAGGGATTCCCTTTTTTGCGAGTTCTTCAAGCGGTTCATAACGTTCGTCATTACCACCTGGGCCGCCATGAAGGATGATTAAAGGTATGCCTTTAGATATGTCTCCAAAGGTGTAGCAATATGTATAGAAGCCTTTAAATGGAATATGATGAATCTTGCGTTTCATAGCTAATATTGTAAACAAAAAGAGTCTCACAATCGAGACTCTTAATTGTATTCACTAAATTACTTAGAGAACTTGAAGGCATTTAAACCAGCGTATTTAGCTTTGCTACCGAGTTCTTCTTCGATACGGAGAAGTTGATTGTATTTGTTAACTCTTTCGCCACGGCATGGTGCACCAGTCTTAATTTGACCAGTTGCTAAACCGACACATAAATCAGCGATGAATGTATCTTCGGTTTCACCGGAACGATGGGATGTAACAGCTGTATAGCCAGCATCGTGAGCCATCTTAATAGCGGCTTTGGTTTCTTTAACTGAACCGATTTGGTTGAGTTTGATGAGGATGGAGTTTGCCGCACCGACTTTGATACCATGAGCAAGTCTTTCGACGTTGGTGACGAATAAGTCGTCTCCGACGAGTTGGACTCTGTTACCGATCTTAGCGGTGAGTTTCTTCCAACCTTCCCAGTCTTCTTCGTCAAGGATATCTTCGTAAGAAACGATTGGGAATTGATCAAGAAGTTTAGTCCAGTGTTCGATAAGTTCGTCGCTGGTCATATGTTTCTTTTGTTTTGGTAAGTAATAGTAACCAACACCTTTTTCACTGTCTTTCCATTCAGAAGCGGCAGCATCCATTGCTAACTTGAAGTCTTTGCCTGGGACATAGCCAGCATCTTTGATTGCTTTGACGATTTCGGATAAGACTTCTTCATCGGATGCGAGGTTTGGAGCGAAGCCACCTTCATCACCGACAGAAACCGCTAAGCCTTTGGCTTTTAAGTTCTTGGCGAGGACGTGATAGACTTCTGAACACCAACGTAGACATTCTCTGAAGTTTGGAGCACCAACTGGCATAATCATGAACTCTTGTGAGTCGACAGTGTTGCTAGCGTGGCAGCCACCATTGAGGATGTTCATCATTGGAACTGGTAAGACGACATCTCCACCATTTGCTAAATATTTGTAGAGTGGTTCACCTTTGATTTGAGCAGCTAATTTGTTAACTGCGAGAGAAACCGCAAGGATTGCATTAGCACCTAATTTGGTTTTGCCTTTGGTGCCATCGATTTGGAGCATCTTATCATCGATTGCGTCTGGGTTTGATGCATCCATACCTTTTAATTCTTTAGCGAGAATATCGTTAACATTAGCAACGGCTTTTAATGTACCTTTACCAAGGTAACGGGATTTATCGCCATCACGAAGCTCGAGGGCTTCATAGATACCTGTTGAAGCACCGCTTGGGACTTCAGCACGAGCCATCATGCCGTTTTCCAAAACGACATCAACTTCAACGGTAGGATTTCCACGGGAGTCAAGAATTTCACGACCGTGGATGGATTTGATTTTTGTATTTTCCATTTATTTTCTTCCTTCTTTGCGAATAAGATAATATCTTATCTATTATTTAAAATCAAGTAGCTATAAATAAAAAACGCTTACCTAATAGATAAGCGCCTCTATTTTAGAAATGAAATTCAATTGTTTCGATGAATACCCTTTGTTGACCGGCATTATTCGATAATGTCAGAGATTGTTTCACTGTTGAGTATGTATATTCAAAGGTTTGTAGTTCTTGGTCGCCTTCTGTTTTTGTTGTTAGATTGTGGGTCTCGCCTTCAATGTTGATTCTTGCGTTTGTATCAACGTTTGAACCATCACTGTAATTTTTGAAATATGGATAACAAGAAATAACTACTTTAGAAACATAGGCAACTAAGTTAAAGGTAATGGATCCAGCGGCAGAACCTGAACCGACTTGAAGGTGATAGTGAGCGGCTTGATGTTCCCCGTTATCTGAACCAACATGCATGCTTGTTGCATTGATACTGGCAACAATATTTGCACCAATCTGATCATTAATGGCATCAAGTAAAGATTTGACATTCTTCGAGTGTCCGTCATCATCGAATTGCATTCCATAATCATAAAAATCAATATCGTTACCGGATAAGTTAACAGTAATAACTGTTCCGGATGGAATTGAAGTAATAGATGATCCAGAAGTGGATGACGAAGATGATGTGGCAGATGTTGCGCTACTAGATGGTGCACCGCTAGTTGAAGATGATTCTCCAGACGAGGATGGTGAAACAGAAGTAGAATAACTACTACTCTTCTTTGGTTTAGAACCACCACCAGAAGTATTACAACCAGTTAAAGTGATGGCAGTTAATAAAATTAATAATCGAGAAATTTTCTTCATAACCACGAACTATTATAAATTATAATATTAAAAGGTGAAATATATGAGAGGATTACTATTACTTGCTGATGGCTTTGAAGATACCGAAGCATTAACTACTAGAGATGTTCTTTTAAGAGCGGGAATTGAAGTAACAACCGCTTCAATAACCAATCGCTTGGAGGTTGAATCAAGTTTTGGGTTACACGTTTTAGCAGACGCTCAACTAAATTTAATATTCGATACAACTCCATACGACTTCATTGTTCTTCCTGGTGGCGGACGCGGAGCCAGAAACTTATCTGAATCAGATTTGGTTCCAATTTATCTTGAAAAATTTGTTAAAGCAAACAAGCTCGTCTGTGCAATTTGCGCAGCACCTTCAATCCTTGGAAAACTAGGTTATTTAGCAAATGAGAAATATACTTGTTTTGCGGGATTTAATTCGGGAATTGTCGGTGATTTTACTGGAAACGAGGTGGAAACTTCTAGCAATTTCATCACAGCGAGAAGCATGAGATATTCAATCCCTTTTGCCCTTGCTATTGTTGAAAAATTATTAGGAAAAGCCGCACGAGAAAAAGTTGAAATTGGACTTAACGGTCAAACATGCAAATAGAAAAAATTAAGCAACTTCAAAAACTAATTGATGACGCCAAAAACATTGTCGTTGTTACTGGCGCTGGTATTTCAACCGCTTCTGGAATTCCTGATATTAGATCAAAGGATGGAGCAGCCAATAATAAAGATTTAATTAAGAAATATAAATATGATTATGAAACGATCGTTTCGCATTCATTTTTTATGTATCACACTGAAGATTTTTATCGCTACTACAAAGAGCAGATGATATTTAAGAACGCTAAACCAAATGTTGCTCATGAATATTTAGCGAAATTAGAAAAACGCAAGAATGTGATGATTATCACTCAAAACATCGATGGCTTACATACTGTTGCTGGTTCTAAGAATGTTGTTGAGTTTCATGGCTCAACCCAAAGAAACACATGTATGGATTGTGGTGAGAAATATACTCTCGAACAAATTATGGCTCAAGATGGCGTGCCACACTGTACAAAATGTGGAGGCATTATCAAGCCCGATGTTATTCTTTTTGAAGAAGGCATTGATTCAATGGCGATTCATGACTCTGTTCACGCAACTGAAAATGCAGATTTACTAATTGTTGTTGGTTCTTCACTAGTTGTTTATCCCGCTGCAGGAATCTTAAATTACTTTAGAGGAAATAATCTTGTCATCATCAATCGTGATCCAACACCATATGATGCATATGCAAAAATTGTTATTCGCGACGATATAAGAGAAGTATTTAAAAATCTTATCTAAAGATTTGTTCTAAAACGTATTTAGCATAACTACCAGCGACATTGACTCCGGTAGTTTTTTCTATTCCTTCAAAGAAGGCATTGGAATTGACCTCCGAAAGAATTGGTTCATTGTTTGGACCGATTAGAAGATCAACCCCGCAATAATCAAGATCTAAAATCTTACTAGCTTTAACTGCAACATCTAAATATTCTTGAGGCAAATCAACCTTACTTGCGTGACCACCTGTTGCGAGATTAGAAAGATAAGAATGTTTATTCTCACGCTTCATGTAGGCAACAACTTTATTGCCGATAACAATCACACGATAATCAACACCTTTTGATGAGGCAATAAACTCTTGAAAAATGTGAGGAACATGAATCAATTTATCTTCAACTTCCTCGAGTTCTGCGCGGTTTTTGATGAAATATACTTGTTTTCCGAGTGAGCCATAATTCTCTTTAACAATGAGGGGATAACCAAGCTTTTTCTCAACACCATTTAAGTAATCTCTATTCCCATTATCATGGTAACAAAGAGTAGATGAAATGGATGTCGGCATCTTGATACCTGCGTTCGCCAAACAAATATGAGTGAGCATTTTGTCATCGCATTTAACGATTGATAAAGTCTTGTTGAATAAACGATAACCGCTTCTTTCGAGCATCTCAGCGACATAACGATCTTTGTCTAGATACATTACAAATTTGTAATCACCAAGATGATTATTGATATCGCCTTTATCAATGTATGCTAATAATTCATTGTTCTTTTTGACATCGACATTAACGCCAAGTTTAAAAAATTCCTCTTTCAATCGAGAAACTTGATGTTGAATACCTTCGGCAATGGCATAGCCATTAGTTATCAGTAGGCCCTTCATTTCTATTCTTTCTTTCAACGATTAATTCAACAAGGTTTTTAATACCTGTGACAACAAATTCAATCGCTAAATAAATCAAGTGGAGACGAAGTCCGTCAGCAAGATGAATGCAAAGCAAAATACCAATCACAATATCGCCAACAGAAATAGCAATCTCAAAATAATTAGCTTTATTCTTCCTAATGGTTGGAGCGATTGCAATAATTTCAGTTGTACCACGACAAATATCAATACAACCCCAAATCATACAAACTTGGTCAGGAGTGAACAAATCACTCGCAATGAATAAAATACCAAAAGCTAAACCTACTAATCCAATAATTAGATAAGTCTTTCGCTCCTGGTTAATCGCGTATATTAAAATATGCGGAACACTACTCAAGATAATTAAGACACCAAAGAAGTTAACATTATCAGCAAAATCTTGATCGAAAATACAGAACACCCAAATTCCGATAACTAAGTAATAGATAATCGAGAATAGGTAAACCAGTTCAGAAAATGAGAATTTGTGTTTCAATTTCATCCCCATAATTATAAAACAAAAACTAAAATTTTGAATTGTTAATATAAATTATTGTATATATAATAATTTCATCTCGTAATTATGTTGAAGAAGATTAAACTCATATTCGGAAGTGTTAGAGAATACAAAAAATATGCGATTTTGACGCCTATTTTTATGATTTTCGAAGCGTTGATTGAATGTGTAATGCCTTTTCTTATGTCAGCGTTGATCGACTCTGTTGATCGTAACGTTACTGAATTAAATAACATTTCCGATATCTTTAAACCGACCGTTTATGTTAATGAAGGTTTAGGATTTAGCATGTATGTAACTATCTTTGGAATCATGGTTCTTTTAGTGGTATTAGCAGGCTTATCCTTAACTTGTGGCATTTTAGGCGGAAGAACCGCCGCAATAGCATCGGTCGGAATGGGCACGAATCTTAGACGTGATTTATTTGCTAAGATTCAATCATTCTCATTTGCAAACATCGATAAATTTTCAAGTGCATCTCTTGTTACAAGAATGACAACTGATGTTAATCAAGTTCAAATGGCATTCCAAATGATGATTCGTATCGTCATCAGGGCACCACTTATGATGGTTTTCTCCGCCATTATGGCGTTCATCTCTGGTGGAGTTATGGCCTGTATCTTTGTCGTTCTCGTTCCAATCATCGCCTTTGGATTATTCTTAATCGTTAAGAAAGCAATGGCCATCTTCCTACGCGTATTCAAGCGTTACGATAAGCTTAACGAATCTGTTGAAGAAAATGTCTCAGGCATCCGCGTTGTTAAAACATATGTCCGTGAAGATTACGAAAAAGGCAAATTCAATCGTGCTTCTGATGATATGACTGACGACTTTGTCACTGCTGAAAAAATTGTTGCTCTTAATAACCCATTACTTAACACGACAATCCATGTTTCCAATATATTGGTTATCGGATTAGGAACGTTTTTTATTTACCGCTCCACTGTCGATTCAAGCTTCTGGGCTAAGTTAACAGTTGGTCAAATGTCATCGCTCATCACTTATGGTATTCAAATCTTGATGTCAGTCATGATTCTTTCGATGATCATGGTAATGCTTGTTATGTCTTTAGAAGCGATCCGTCGTATCAGCGAAGTTCTTTTAGAAGAACCATCAATCAGGAATCCTGAAAATCCAATTTACGAAGTAAAAAATGGCGATATCACCTTCAAAAATGTCTCATTCAAATATAAAGAAACTGCTGAAAGATGTGCTTTAAGCAATATTGATTTAAACATTAAATCTGGTGAATTTGTCGGTATCCTTGGTTCAACAGGTTCTGGCAAAACCAGTTTGGTTAATCTTATTTCACGCCTATACGATGTCAGCGAAGGCGCCGTACTCGTAGGCGATGAAGATGTTCGCAACTATGACTTAAAAGTTTTACGTGATAACGTTTCGGTTGTTTTACAAAAGAATGTTTTATTCTCCGGCACAATTGCTTCCAATTTACGTTGGGGCAATAAGAACGCAACTGAAGAAGAAATGACAAAAGCTTGTAAGATTTGCCATGCGATGGAAATCGTTAACGCCAAACCCGAAGGTTTCGACTCCGTCGTTGAACAAGGCGGAGCGAACTTCTCAGGCGGACAAAAACAACGTTTATGTATTGCTCGTGCAATATTGAAGAAACCAAAAATTATGATTCTTGATGACTCAACCTCCGCGGTTGATACCAAGACAGATAAGATGATTAGAAAAGGTCTAAAAGAAGACTTACCACATATGACTAAAATCGTCATTGCTCAACGTATTTCTTCTATTGAAGACGCTGATAAAATCATTGTTTTAGATGATGGTCATATCGATTCAATCGGTACCCACGAACAATTATTAAAATCTTGTAAGATTTATCAGGAAGTTTACTATTCCCAAAATAGGATTGGAGGTGAAAACAATGCCACCAGTTCACATTAGGGAAAGAGGAAAAGCCAAGAAGGGCACAATCAAACGTTTGTTAAAAACGTTGTTTAAGTTATACCCAATTCGTCTTTCCTTTGCTCTTTTCTGCATTGTTTTTAACTCATTCGCAAACCTTTCATCTTCGATATTCGCTAACTTTATTACAAATGTAATCAAGATGTCGGTGTTCCCAACCGATCCGCTTGCGTCAACTAACCCATTTGTCGGTTCATACACCGTTACTGCGATGGGAATAACAATTCAAAACACTAACGCCACATATTTATTGATTGGAATGGCTGGTGTCTATGCTTTTGGTGTATTCGCTGCTTGGTGGTGGAATCGCACGATGGCGATTGTCACTCAACTATTTATGAATCGTTTCCGTAAGGAAATGTTCAATCATCTCCAAGATTTACCAATCAAATATTTCGATACTCACAAAAAAGGTGAAATCATGTCACTTTTCACCAATGATATCGATACGATTCGTCAGTTCATTTCCCAAGCTTTGCCGATGTCACTTCAAGCCGGACTTGCGGTTGTGTTCTGTTTCACTGCGATGATCCTCAATTCCATCTGGCTAACATTAGTAACAATTGTGTGTTCAATCGCGATGTTCTACTCCATTAAAGTTATTGGTGGAAGGGCCGCTAAGTACTTCATGAAACAACAACGTCAAGTCGCTGTGGTTGAAGGAAATATCCAAGAAGCTATTAATGGCCTAAAAGTCATTAAAGTATTTACTCATGAAGAAGAATCTACTGCTCAATTTGATGAAATGAATGGACTTCTTAAAGACTATGCAACCGAGGCTAATATCCATGGTAACGTCACCGGACCTATCAATATGAATATTGGTAACTTCATGTATATCTTAACTGCAATTACAGCCTTCTTAATGCTTGTTATTCCAGGATTTGATAACTTGACAGTTCGTGGACTAGAACCAGTTGATATGAATACATTCTGGGGTATGGTCATCGCCTTCTTAATGATGTCGAGAATGTTCGCGAACAATATCAACAACTTCTCACAACAAGTGACATTTATTGTCATGGGTATGGCGGGCGCATCACGTTGCTTCGAACTTATCGATGAAAAACCAGAATATGATGAAGGTTATGTCACTTTAGTGCATATCAAGAAAAATAAAGATGGATCCTTCGAAGAAACTAACGAAAGGACAAGAGACTTCGCTTGGAAACATCCACACAAGGATGGCACCACTACATTAACTGAAGTTAAGGGTGATATTTTACTCGATCATGTCGACTTCTCTTATGATGGTAAGAAACTTGTTCTTAAAGATGTTTCAATCTTTGCTCACCCAGGACAAAAGATCGCTCTTGTTGGCGCAACTGGTGCAGGTAAAACCACTATTACAAACTTAATCAATAGATTCTATCCATTAATGGATGGTAAAGTCCGTTATGATGGAATTAATATTAATAAAATTAAAAAGGATGATTTACGTCGTTCTTTAGGTTTCGTCTTACAAGATGTTAACTTATTCACCGGCACAGTCATGGATAATATTCGTTATGGTCGATTAGACGCAAGTGACGAAGAATGTATCAAAGCCGCTAAGATTGCTAATGCGCACGATTTCATCACCCGCTTACCTGATGGCTATAACACAATGCTTTCAGGTGACGGAGCAAACCTTTCACAAGGTCAAAGACAGCTTCTTTCGATCGCTCGTGCAGCGGTCGCTGACGCTCCTGTTATGGTTCTTGATGAAGCAACATCTTCAATCGATACCAGAACTGAACGCTTAGTCCAAAAAGGAATGGATCAATTAATGAAAGGCCGTACCGTCTTTGTCATTGCTCACCGCTTATCAACAATTCAAAACGCTGAAGCAATCATGGTCCTTGATCATGGTGAGATTATTGAACGTGGAAACCACAACGATTTAATCGCTAAAAAAGGCTATTACTATCAACTATATACAGGAGCATTTGAACTGGAATAATATGAAAAAGTCGGTTTTATTTTTAATATTATCAGCAGTGCTGATTTGTGGTTGTACCACAACAAATCATAAAGGTAAGAAACACACTTCTGAAAGCGGCTCAACAAGCCAAACCACATCAGGAAGTGAATCTTCGCATACAAGCGCATCTACATCTACGAGCTCGAGCAGCTCTACAAGCGGACATACAAGTTCAACTTCAGGAAGTTCACACACTTCTTCAAGTTCATCTTCATCATCGAGTAGTTCGAGTGTCGTGCCACCAGTTGTGACACTTCAAGATATAGCAGATATAAGAAGCGAACGTAAAATCAACACGGTAGTCGCTTTTGAAGCAACCTTTATCCGTGGAATCACTGTAGGCAATGATTATATTTTAATGTTCGCAGATGAAACTGGTTATTTAGGATATCGTGTTAGTTCAAGCACGACTTATATGAAAAATAATTACCGTTTCAAAGAATATAAAGTTACTGCGAAATTAGTTGAAGGCGAAAACGATTTAGAACTTACTTATGACTCTTCAGTTGGAACCATTCAAGAATCATGCGTTAGACTCGGTGATGATCACGAATTATCATATGACGAATACAATACAACTTTACCAATTTCCCTTGCAAATATCGGACAAATTAAAGAAAAAGCCGCTCTTTTAAAACACGGAGAAAAATATCACGCTTATGGTGAATTAGTTAGATTTACCGCTCAGTTAAGCGAGGTGGAAGACGCTGATAGCCACGAGAAAGCAATGTTCATGGATGCAAATAATGAATGTGTTGTTTGTATACAAGATAATGATGCTCAAGCCGGTCACAAGATTAACGAATTTGTCGATGCAAATAGAGGCAAATATTACGAAATCACTGGCATTATCTCGATGAAATATTCGATTCCGGCCATTTTGGCTATTAATGCTAAATATGTTTCTAATCCTGGTGAAGGCACGTTCAATGTTAGTAATGCTACCGAAGCAACAACCACTGTTTTAAATCACATTTATTCCGGCAACTTATCCGATAAAAAGTTTAGTGTGTTAAATAATGAGGACTATTTCAAACTTTATCATCTAAAAGGTTGGGTTTCTTATTGTATCTATAGTGGCAAATATTATTTTGGTTCGACAGAAACAGAGCCAGCTTCAGAAGATGCTTTACCTCACAATGAAACTGTAACCACCACTGCAAAATGTCTATATTTTGTTAATGGAGCAGGAATCACTAATTTAACTTATTGCATCTATGATGAATACGTTCTTCAACAAGTTGATCTATATTTCAAGATTGAATCATATAACACTCAACTACATGTATGGAATGTATTTGTAATTGAGAGTTTATTGCCTCAAGTTTATTAAGATAAAAGGCCTTAGGGTCTTTTAATTTTAAGTAAGTTTTCCATCAGGGCTAACCTGGTTAATAAGCCAACGCCTCCAGGTACTGGAGTTTGAATGGCGACTTTTCTATCTGGAACAATATCGCCATGGAGTCCATTTTCATCACGGTTAATACCGACATCGACAAGCACTGCGCTTTCTTTGAATTTGAATTTATCGCCAATGAAATGTTGTTTGCCAATTGCGACAACAACAATATCTGCGTTTTCTAAATATCGATACATATCTTCAAAACTTGTCTTGGAATGAAGGACTGTTACGTTGCAGCTTTCTTTTAAGAGAAGTTTCGCCATCGGTTTTCCAACAATATTGCTTCTACCGATAACAACAGCGTTTTTACCTAAAAGTTGAACATTTTCATGTTTTAAATAATTCATAATCCCTTGTGGGGTGCATGGATTAAGTTTGCTTAGTGGATGGAAACCATCAACGTCTTTGTCTGGAGAAATAGCAAGTTTTACTGTTTCTTCATCAATTTGTTTTGGAAGAGGCATTTGTACAATAAAGCCATCAACTGACTTATCGTGATTTAGTTTATCGATTTCTTTTAGAAGTTCTTCTTGGCTTGTCGAAACAGGAAGCTTCAATAATCTTGCTTTAATGCCAAGCTCTTCTGAATCTTTAAGTTTGCCACGTATATAAGCTTTGCTTGCTTCATCTTCGTTAAGCTGAACAATAACAAAATTAAGAGGCTCCTTTAAACTAGCGATCTCATTTTTAAGTTCTACTTTGCGGGCTTTAACGTATTCTTTGATTGTCATAAACCAAATTATATCAAACAAGGGTGGTTAGATATAGATTTTTCGATAAATTTATTTATAATAAAGGCATGGATTTTGTAGGAATAGATAAATTCTCACTTCTTGATTACGATGAAAACGTGTCAATTGTTTTGTTCGCACCGACTTGCAATTATCGTTGCCCATTTTGTCATAATGGCGATTCGGTTTTAGGATCTCATAGTTCAATTCCGTTTGATGAGATTTTGTCTTTCCTAAAAACACGTGTTGGATTAGTCGATGCTGTCGTTGTTTCTGGGGGCGAGCCAACCTTGATGGATGATGTTGTTGAAAAGATCGAAAAAATCAAGGAATTAGGCTATAAAATTAAGCTCGATACAAATGGAACAAATCCAGACGTTTTAAAGAAATTGCTCGACAAATCCCTGATAAATTACGTTGCGATGGATATCAAAAATAGTGAAGAAATGTATCCCGCTACCACTGGTGTTACTAACCCGCAAATGGATAAGATAAAACGTTCGATTTCTATTCTTATCAATGGAAATGTTGATTATGAATTTAGAACAACCCTCGTCGCGGAATATCACTCCGCAGAATCGATTGAAAAGATGGGTGAAATGATTAAAGGGGCCAAACAACTATATCTTCAAAAGTTTGTCGACCGCGAAGGAGTAATAAAAAAAGGCCTTCATTCCGTTGAGGAAGTCTGGGCCTCTTCATATAAAGAAATTCTTTCGAAATTCGTAAATAAAGTTGAGTTACGTGGTTATTAACCAATATATTTGACTGCGCTCAAGGCCGCAATCGCTCCATCATTACATGCCGTCACAACTTGACGGATTTCTTTTTGCCTTGTGTCGCCACAAGCAAACACGCCTGGAGTTTTAGTCGCCATAAGCGAATCGGTTACAATATAGCCTTTGTCTAATTCCACAAGGTTTGCGAATTTTTCGTTTTGTGGGATTTGGCCAATAGCAACAAAGACATTATCGGTTTTATATTCTTGGCGGACTTTGCTTTGAGTGTCTTCAAAGACGAGCCCTTCAAGCTTGTCTTCACCAAGATATTGAACTAAGTTCATATTATGTTTCACAATGATATTTTCTTTTTGACGAAGTCTATCAATTAAGATTTGGTCGCCAAAGAATTTATCAAATAAGGTGAACATATGAACCTTAGTGCAATAATTGGCAAGAAGAAGGGCGTATTGGAGGGCGGTATTTGCGTCTCCGATCAAATACACTTCCTTGCCCTTATACATTGGTCCATCGCAAACGGCACAGAAGGAAACACCATTACCAATCAAATTTTCTTCGTTTGGCAAGTTCATGAGACGGTGTTTCACACCGTTTGCAAGTATAACTGCCTTACATTCATAAGAATTGTAGTTTGTGGTCACTTTGAATTTGTCAGCGAGCTTTTCAATTTTCAAAACATCTTCGAGTTCAAATTGTGCACCTAAATCCATGATTTGGCCAAACATCTTATCTGATAAATCTAAACCAGATATTTCTTTGACTGATGGATAGTTTTCAACTCGAGGTGAATTTGCAATTTGTCCACCGAAATTCTCTTTCTCTAAAATCAAAACTGATTTGTTAGAGCGAAGCGCATAAAGCGCTGCTGTCATTCCTGAAGGACCACCACCAACGACAATTATATCAACCATGTTAGTTTACTCTTTCAATGAATCCTTTGATATTTGATGCATTTTCAAAGACATCGATACCATCTTTGTTTGGAACAAGGAGGGTTGGAGCCTTTTTGATGTTGTACTTTTTGGTGAGTTCAACATTTTCTTCAGCATCAATGACTTGATATTTGATGTTAGCCTTATCTAAAAGCATCTTTGCCATCTTACAATTTGGACAGGTTTTTGTCGCGAATAATAAGATTTCGTTGAGCTTTTCAGAGCTGTTATCTTCCTTAGTTGGTTGATCGCAGCATTCTTCGCTAACATCGTGAGTTAAATGAGAGTTCTTTGGATCATAGACCTTACGATTCTTGAATTCTTCGGTCTTGCCATCATTCCAGTTTTGGACTGGACGATAGTAACCAGTAATTCTTGAATAGACTTCGGTTCTTTGACCACATTTTGGACAGACATATTGTTCGCCTTCAAGATAACCATGTTCCTTACAAATTGAATATGTTGGAGACATTGTGTAGTAAGGAATGTGATAGTTTTCTGCGATCTTGCGGACGAGATTCATACAAGACTTGTATGATGGTAATTTTTGTCCTAAGAAAGCGTGGAAGACGGTACCGGATGTATAAAGAGTTTGAAGTTCATCTTGAATATCAAGCGCTTTAAAGATGTCATCGGTATAACCAACTGGTAAGTGTGAAGAGTTGGTGTAATATGGTGTCTTTCCGTTTTCAGAAGCAGTGATGATATCTGGATATCTCTTCTTATCGTGTTTTGCTAAACGATATGCGGTTGATTCGGCTGGTGTAGCTTCAAGGTTATAAAGATCGCCATAGAGTTCTTGGTAATCTGATAATCTTTCACGCATATGATTTAAAACGGCTTTAGCAAATTCGACAGCTTCTGGATTTGTTAAATCTTTTCTTAACCATCTGGCATTTAAGCATGCTTCGTTCATACCAACTAAACCAATGGTGGAGAAGTGGTTGTTGAAGGTACCTAAATAACGTTTGGTGTATGGATAAAGTCCGGCTTCTAAAAGGGTGGTAATTGTGTTACGTTTCACTTTAAGTGAACGAGCGGATATATCCATGATGTGATCTAAGCGAGCGTAGAAATCTTTTTCATCGGTTGCTAAATAAGCAAGACGTGGTAAGTTGATGGTAACAACACCAACAGAACCTGTTGATTCACCACTACCGAAGAAACCACCAGATTTCTTACGAAGTTCGCGAAGGTCAAGACGTAAACGGCAGCACATACTTCTAACATCACTTGGTTCCATATCGGAATTGATGTAGTTAGAGAAGTATGGAGTTCCATATTTGGCGGTCATTGTGAATAACAATCTGTTATTTTCAGTATCTGACCAGTCAAATGTTTTGGTGATGGAATAGGTTGGAATTGGATATTGGAATCCACGTCCATTAGCATCGCCTTCGATCATGATTTCGATGAAAGCTTTGTTAACCATTGCCATTTCTTCAACACAATCTTTGTACTTGAAGTCCATTTCTTTACCGCCAACGATACAGTTGAGTTCGGCCATATCATTTGGTACGACCCAGTCTAATGTGATGTTGGTGAATGGTGCTTGAGTACCCCATCTTGATGGTGTATTAACACCATAGATGAAGGATTGGATACATTGTTTGACTTGTTTATAGTCAAGATGATCCGCTTTAACAAATGGTGCTAAATAAGTATCAAAGGATGAGAAGGCTTGAGCGCCAGCCCATTCGTTTTGCATGATACCTAAGAAGTTAACCATTTGGTTACAAAGGGTTGAAAGGTGAGCAGCTGGGGAAGATGTAATCTTACCAGTAACTCCGCCTAAACCTTCGGTGATCAATTGTTTTAAGGACCAACCTGCGCAATAACCAGTTAACATGCTCAAGTCATGAATATGGATGTCGGCGTTGCGGTGAGCATCGGCGATTTCCTTATCATAGATTTCACTTAACCAATAGTTAGCGGTAACAGCGCCGGAGTTAGAAAGAATCAAACCACCAACAGAGTAGGTGACGGTTGAGTTTTCTTTAACTCTCCAGTCGTTGATCTTTAAATAATTGTTGATAACGTTTTTATAGTCGATGTTAGTTTCTTTGATTTGGCGAAGGTTTTCGTGTTGTTTACGATAAACCATGTAGCTTTTGGCAACATCGATATAGCCTGCTTGAATTAAGACGACTTCGACAGAGTCTTGAATGTCTTCAACAGAGATTTCTTCGTCTTTAACTTTTCTATTAAAGTCCGCGGTAACGCGTAACGCGAGCATATCGATAATGTCTTTTGTGTAGAACTTATGTTCTGCCATAAAAGCTTTTTCGATCGCTGAAGAGATCTTACCAATGTTAAATTCTTCTCTAGAATCGTCTCTTTTAATTACTTTAATCATTGTTTTTCTCCTTAATTTGCGTTTTTAAAATATACTCTGCTCGCAGAGTATTTTTTCGGAATTTTCTTTCCGTGGGGTGACTACATTATATAGAAATATCAAGACAAAAGTAACAATAAAAATAAAAAAGTCATACACTGTACAACTTTTCTATGTTTTTTCGTGATTTAATCGCATTTTTTATTTGAACTTTTGAAATGCAAATTTTTTGAAAATATAATTGTATTTAAATACAATTAGTTTTCTCACTCATTATACTTTTTATCGACTGATTTAAACTTCTCGACAGGGTACTTTTTCTCGTTTTGTTCCATCTTTTTATTGACGATTTCGTCAACATCTAAGCAAAGCTTATCAAGTAAATTTTGGCAATTTACGATAACATCTGCCAATTCTTCCTTCACGTGATCGAGGTTAAATTCGTCATCGTTCCATTGAAAACATTCAAGTAGTTCTGTCGCTTCAATAACGATTGATTTAGCGAGATTTGCTGGGGTGTGATACTTGTCCCAATCTCGATCGGTTGTGAATCTTCTAATTCTTTCAATGGTTTTCTCTTTCATAATAGTTAACCTCTATCAGCAAAATTCTAATATGAGAATAAACCTATTTCAACGAAACATTTTAATGTTATGATATAAATAGTTTCAAAAAGGATCACCTAAATGGAAAAATATGTTTTAGAGAAATATCAACGTTGGTTAAATGAAAAACATTTATCAAACGCTGAAAGACAAGAATTAGCTGATATTAAAAATAACGAAAAAGAAATTGAAGAACGCTTTATAGCGGATCTTGAATTTGGCACTGCTGGACTTCGCGGTGTGATGGCGATGGGCACAAATCGCATGAACAAATACGTCATTAGACACGCTGCCCAAGGCCTCGCTCAATATCTTCTTTCTGAAGAAGCTCATCCAACTGTTGCGATAGCATACGATTCACGTAATAATTCGCAATTATTTGCGAAAGAATCTGCAGCCGTCTTGGCTGCTAATGGAATTAAAGTTCATATTTTTGATCGTTTGATGCCTGTTCCAACTCTTTCTTTTGCGGTTCGTCATTTAAAATGCTCCGCCGGTATTGTTATCACGGCCAGCCATAACCCAAAGATTTATAATGGCTTTAAGGTTTATGGAAGCGATGGTTGCCAAATGACAATCGCCGCCGCAAACAAAGTCCTTGAAAACATCAATAAACTCGACATGTTTGAAGATGTTAAAGTCATGGATTTTGAAGAAGGACTTTCTAAGAAAGTCATTGTATACATTCCAGAAGAATTAGTGGAAGAATATTACGCTTCTGTTTTATCACTTTCAGTTAAATCAAAAGAAGTTTCTCCACGTATCTTAAATATTACTTACACCCCACTTCATGGTGCAGGTTATATTCCAGTCACCACTGTTTTAGACCGTGATGGATTTAAACACATCGATATCGTTGAAGAACAACGTTTACCAGATGGTGACTTCACCACTTGCCCATATCCAAATCCAGAAATCAAAGAAGCGATGGATTTAGGTATGAAGTTGATGATCAAGAACAATAACGACATATTAGTCGCGACCGATCCAGATTCAGACCGCGCTGGTGTTGCGGTTAATCAAAATGGCAAAGCCATCATCTTAACTGGTAATGAGATTGGCATCTTATTATTCGACTTTATTTATAATGCAAGAAAAGAAGAAAATTCACTTCCAAAAGACCCAGTTATTGTTAAATCAATCGTCTCAAGTGATCTTGTTGATTTAATGGGTAAAGAATATGGTGTCAAAGTCATCAATATTCTTACTGGTTTCAAGTTCATCGGTGAACAAATTCTCTTCCTTGAACAAAAAGGTGAAGAAAATCGTTTCATCTTTGGTTTTGAAGAATCATATGGTTACCTTTCTAATCACGATGTCCGTGATAAAGATGGTGTTAACGCGATGTTATTAATTGCCGAAATGGCAAACTACTATAAACACAAAGGTCTAACTTTGTTAGATAGACTCAATCAACTTTATGATCACTTTGGCCATTATAAGACCGTTACTCTTTCATTTGAGTTCCCTGGTCTTGATGGAAAAGTCAAGATGGCCAATTTAATGAAACATTTCCGCGAAGAAAGTTTCAAAAAGGAAATTGGTGAAGTTGAATGCGTTGGTGACTACAAACTCGAAAAGATTTTCTATAAAGATCATAGTGAGCCAACTGGATTACCAAAATCCGACGTTATCAAGTTCTTCCTTAAGGATCACGAGACAGTTATCTTCCGCCCATCTGGAACTGAGCCTAAGCTTAAAGCTTATGTCTTCGCTAATGGTGATGAAAGAATTAAACACTTTAAAGACCTCATCTCATCGATGATGAAATAAAGGAGAATACAATGAAAAAGATTATCTCAACAATTGTCGCTTCATTATTAATGTGTGGCATGCTCACTGGTTGCGGCGGAGAAGGAGAAGGTGGAGGCACCACTACACCAACAGAACCTGATGTTGTTTCAATGTCTGCTCTTGGTTATCAAAGTGTTGCAAGTCTTGATGCTCTTAAAGCACTGTACCAAGAAAACAAAAAAGCACCAATTACACTTTCTTATTCAACAGTTGAAGCTACCGAAGAGCCTCATGGTGATGTAATCGCCAGTCTCAAATGGACAAGTAAGGGGTATTTTAATCCGCAAAATAGGCAATTCACCTTCCAAGGCAATGTCGAAACATTCCTTTATGATTACATCAATGTAAGTTTGGTGGATTTCACTGAAAAAGCGGGTTTATGGTATCAATATGGTTACACAGAAACAAAATCTACCGAAGAAAAGCCTTACTGCATAGTTGAAAAAACTCTCAGTGAAATAACGATTTATGAATATGACGAGACGGGCCATGTAACATATTTACAATTCTCTCCAACGAAGAACAACGTTAAATCACTTAAAATCAGCCCTGCTGCTGAATATGAAATGACCAAGGAAACTATCGGCGGTCATATTGAATATCAAATTTCAGATTATGTCGGTTATGCTGATCAATTCTTACTCTCGAAATCATATTTGGAACAACCAATCACCAAAGTTAAGAAAAACGTATTCAAAGATATTTTAATTTCAAAGGTTTACTTCTTAGGAACCGAAGCAGAATTTAACACCATTACCGTTGAAGAAGGCAACGACTCGTTTGAAGCTGCAACAAAATATTTCTATAGCGAATCCGCACCAACAGAAGAAGGAAATTTCTTCCATTTTGTTAATGGTGAAGTCGTAGTTTATTAAAGCTAAAAAGTAAAAGAAAAACGGAGATTTGTCGATGATTTCTCCGTTTTTTCTTTGTTTATTTATTTAAGAAATTGACAACGTCTTCGTAGACAACTTTATGATCTGGTTCGTTAAGAATTTCGTGTCTCATATGATCGTAGAGTTTGAGTTCAACATTGGTTAGACCATATTTCTTATATAGTTCCGCTAATTTGGTTGGGCCTTTACCTTTCGCACCAACTGGGTCTTCGATACCAGCAATAAGGAAGATTGGAAGATCTTTGCGAATCTTTTCCATAAACTTCTTGTTATATAAGCGGCGGTTTCCTTTAAGCAATTCACGGTAGAAACCGTTGGATGAACCATAACCACATTTTGGATGTTCTAAATAACGTTGATTGTTATCTTCATTATATGAAAGCCAATCAACTGGAGTCTTGCGATGTTTGATTGATTTGGAATATGCTCCAACTGCAAGGGACGCTAAGAATTTAGCTTTTCTATTTTCACCGCGGCATTTAGCGATGAAGCGAGCAATTGGATAACCAAACTTATATGCACCTGCGCCATTTGGACCGTTCGTACCACAAATAACAACCTTATCAGCATCCTTAGAGAAACGTTGAATAAAGTCTTGAAGCATAAATGAACCCATTGAATGAGCGAAGATATAGGTTGGAAGTCCGTTTTCTTTGCGGACACGTTTAACTAAGTCGTCGACATTACGAACCATTTTTGAGAAAAATGATCTTGGAACAATGCCAAGTTCTTTTTCATCATTAACAGAATCACCTTGTCCATAATGATCAACACCATAGACATTGAATCCTTGGGAATTTAAATAATTTGCAAAGTCATCATATCTTAAAAGATATTCTTCCATGCCAGTGATAATAACGACGTTAGCTTTTGGGCTATCAATAGTCCAGGAATAACCATTTAAGATTTCGTTATTTACTGTTTTAAGAGAGATTTTGTTACGGGCCATAATAATTCTCCTTATTTATCAAATCCTTTTGGGTTATGTGATTGCCAGTTCCATGAATCACGGCAGCAATCAACAATATTGAATTCGGTCTTAAAACCGATTTCTTTAAAGGCTTTATCAACATTTGCATAGCAAACTGGAATATCCCCACCTCTACGTGGAGCAATTTTATAATTAATCTTAAGATGATTTGCTTCTTCGAAGGCGTGCACTAGTTCAAGAACTGAAGTGCCAACACCAGTACCTAAGTTATAAATAACTAAACCTGGATTTTCTTCGAGTTTCTTTAAAGTGAGGACGTGACCACGCGCTAAATCGACAACGTGAATATAGTCACGAATGCATGTTCCATCGCGTGTATCATAGTCATCACCAAAAATGGATAATTGAGGAAGTTTTCCAACTGCAACTTGAGTAACATATGGCATTAAGTTATTTGGAATACCTTGTGGGTCTTCACCGATAAGTCCAGATTTGTGAGCACCAATAGGATTGAAATAGCGAAGAATTGCTAAATCCCAAGATTTATCTTTGGCGTATAAATCCTTAAGCATGTATTCGATACGAACTTTAGTTTCAGCGTATGGATTGGTTGTTTCGCCAATTGGATCTGTTTCATAAATTGGCACGCGTTTTGGATCGCCATAAACGGTTGCAGAAGAAGAGAAAACAAGTTTCTTTACATTGTGTTTTGCCATCACGCGAAGTAAAACTTCGGATGAACCGATATTGTTATCGTAATAGAGTTGTGGTTTTTGAATTGATTCACCAACAGCCTTTAAACCAGCGAAGTGAATAACCGCAAAGATTTTATTCTCAGAAAAGATTTTGTCTAAGTTAGCCTCATCGCGAACATCGTATTGATAAAACTTTGGTCTAACACCAGTAATCTTTTCTAAACGATTTAAAACTTCGAGTTTGGAATTAACTAAATTATCAACGATGATTGGTTCATAACCATTCTCAATAAGTTGAATAACTGTGTGTGAACCAATAAATCCGAGTCCACCAGTAACTAAAATTTGTTTCATTTCTTGTTTAACTCCTTCAATAACATATCGCTAGTGAGTTTTGGGTTGATTTTGCCTTGAGTTTTCTTCATAACTTGGCCAACCAAAAATCCCATTGCTCTTCCTTTACCTTCTTTGTAGTCGATAATCGCTTGTGGGTTCTCTTTTAAGACTTCATTAACGACATTCAAAATGTATGATTCGTCCGAGATTTGCGACGAAATTCCTAAAATTTCCTTTGCTTTTGAGGCATCGATATTTTGTTCAACCATCTTCGCAAAAATGTCACGAGCTTGGTTGGAAGACACCTCATTTTTATCAACCATATTTACAAGGCCAGCAAGCTTTTCTGGGCTTAATGGGAATTGTTCAATCGAAAGGTTGTTTTTATTTAAGTAACCAGCGACATCAACATTGACCCAGTTCGCTAAAAGCTTATAGGATTTGGAATATTTACATAGTTCGTTATAGTAATCGGAAATTGATTTTTCACTCACCAAAAGTGAAGCATCATAATCATTTAAACCATATTGATTCATATAACGATCTTTTCTTGATTCAGCAAGTTCTGGACACGAAGCAATTGCGTCTTCAACAAACTTATCTGATAAACGAATTGGAATGATGTTAGCTTCTGGATAGTATTTGTAATCAACACTATCGGTTTTAAGTCTCATGCGAATTGTTTCTTTCTTCGCATCATCATAACGTCTTGTTTCTTGAACAACTTTTTCACCACTCTCAATAAGTTTCTTTTGACGCTCAACTTCAAAATCAATCGCTTTTTGAATATATGAAATCGAGTTGATATTTTTAATTTCAACTTTTGTACCGAATTCTTGACTTCCTTTTGGTCTAATGGAAACGTTAACGTCACAACGAAGCGAACCTTCTTCCATCTTGCCATCGCTGACACCAGAGAAAACGACGATTGAGCGAATACGTTCAACATATTTCATCGCCTCTTCACCAGAACGCATTTCTGGTTTTGAAACAATTTCAATTAAGGGTGTACCAGCACGGTTATAGTTAAGAAGGGTGAATGTTGAAAAGTGAAGTTGTTTACAAGTATCTTCTTCCATATGGAGTCTTTCGATGCCAATACGTTTAACTTTTCCATCAATTTCAATCTCTAAATAACCTTCACGACCGATTGGACGTTTATCCTGAGTAATTTGATAACCCTTCGGAAGATCGCTATAGAAGTAGTTTTTACGATCAAAGTGAAGTTCTTGATCGATACTCATGTGTAAAGCGTGACACACTCTAATCGCGTCGATGACAGCTTGTTTGTTCACAACTGGAAGGGTTCCAGGGAATGCCATATCAAGTGGGGCGACTTGGGTGTTTGGCTCTTTTCCATATACGACTGGTGCGGTAGAGAACATTTTCGATTTGGTTTTGAGTTCAACGTGAATCTCTAAACCGATAACTGGTTCAAATTCCATTATTTTTGTTCTCCTTTCGCACAGATATTTTTTAGACCGGTTAACTTCTCAATTTCATAAGACATTTTGAAGACACCGACTTCGTCGAAGGCCCTTCCCATCACATTAACACCGAATGGCATATTGTCTTTAAATCCAAGCGGCAAAGTAAGAGATGGTAGACCCGCAAAATTACCAAGAACCAAATGGTTATCAGCAATTAAATATTCATCAGATAAACGATCGCTTGCTTCGCCAATCTTTGGAGCAATTGTTGGAGCGGCTATCGAATAAATGAAATCATAATCTTTATAAATTTCGTCGAGTTTAGAAACAATCAAACGACGATTTCTTTGAGCACGAACAAATAATTCATCTTGGTTTTCTTTCATCAAAGCGAAACTACCAATAATAAAACGACGTTTGATGAGTTCGCTAAAACCAACAGTTCGAGCATTCTTCATAACTTCTTCATAAGTATCGCCTTTTGAAAGTGGACCGAATTTAATTCCATCGAGATTCGCGTTGTTTGATGTTGCTTCTGCACAAGAAATAACAAAATATGTCGCAAATAATGATGAGAGAATTTTGTTATCAATATGGACAAAATCAACGACAAATCCCGAAGCCTTTAACTTTTTAACATTATCCAAGAATGCTTTCTTAATATCTTCATCTTTAACTGCATCAAAGATTTCTTGAATGACAGCAATCTTGTATTTTTTATCACATTTTTCAATGTCTTTGGCGTAGTCATCAACTGGTTTTGCTGATGAGGTTGCATCGTGAACGTCATGACCTGCGGTTGCATTAAGAACATATGCACAGTCTTTAACATTACGAGTAAAGATACCAACCGTGTCTAACGATGGAGCAAACGGGAATAAACCATAACGAGAAATTCTTCCCCAGGTTGGTTTAAATCCAACTAAGCCAGCATAGCTAGCAGGTTTACGGGTTGAGTCTCCAGTGTCAGAACCTAACGCGAATGGAACAATGCCATCAGCAGTAACGGCAGCCGAGCCACAGCTTGAACCACCAACTAATCGTGTATGTGAGCGATCATATGGGTTATATGTAATGCCTAAGTGTCCGCTTGTACCTGTACCGCCCATTGCGAGCTCATCAAGAGTTGTTTTTCCAATTGGAACTGCGTGGGCTTTTTTAAGTTTTTCAACAACGGTTGCATCGAAAACAGGAACGTAACCTCTTAGGATATTTGAACTAGCAGTTGTTGGGACATCTTTAGTTGACATGTTATCTTTGATAACAAATGGCACCCCCCATAGTGGGTTATTAACTTCGGGTTCTTTTAAAGATTCAGCAATCTTAAGTGCTTCTTCTTCCATGATGTATTCGAAGGCATTGTTAGTATCTTCTTTAGCAAGCTTAATTGCTTCTTTGGCAAGCTCTAAAGGAGTTACTTTTTTGGCAACTAACAAGTTGTGGAGCTCTTCGATTGATAAACCGCGATACATTATTGCACCACCTTTGGAAGTTTGATTTGCCCACCGACTTTGCGTTGTGAATTGCGAAGTGCTTCTTCACGGGTAAGTGGTTCTTCGGCAACATCTTCCCTTAATTCAGTTGTATATACTTCGAACGGAAAAACCATCGGCTCAATTTGATCGAGATCTTTATTATCACCGATAGCCTTCATTTGTTTAGTAACGATATCAAATTCGGAAAGAAGAGTTTTATATTCTTCTTCAGACATATCGAGTAGGAGCCTATTAGCGGCATCTTTGAGAACGTTAATGCTATATTCTTTCATAACAATTATTGATATTACTATTTTTGAAGTAATTCTTCAAACTCCTCTTCACTTAATGTTTTGATTCCAAGAGCGTGTGCTTTATCAAGTTTTGAGCCAGCCTCTTCACCAAATATAACGTAATCGGTCTTGCTAGAGACTGAGCCAGAAACCTTTGCTCCAAGATTTTCTAAAAGCTCTGTCGCTTCTTTACGACCATATTTTGAAAGTGTGCCTGTGAGGACAACAGTCTTATTTGAAAAAGGCGAATCTTGAGCGACTTCGGTCACGCCTAAATATTTGAAATTAAGGCCATGTTCTCTTAATTTCTCGAGCATTTCTCGATTATTTTCGTTGTGGAAGTATTCAAAGATTGAATGAGCAGAGATTGGCCCAACATCAGGAATTTCAAGCAATTCTTCTTCACTGATTTCAAAGAATTTATCAAGTTCGACAAATCGTTTAGCAAGGATCTTGGCCATCTTTTCACCCACTTCTTTAATGCCTAATCCAAACAATAATTTCTCAAGCGAGTTTTCTTTGGATTTTTCAATCGCGTCTAAAAGATTGTCGATTGATTTTGTTGACCAACCTTCAATATTAATTATTTCTTCACGATGATTTTTTAAATCGTAGATCGAAGGAATTGAATCAAGGAAACCTTCATTAAAGAAAAGTTCGACAGCCTTATCGCCCATCGTTTCAATATCCATTGCATCACGTGATGAGAAATGAATCATATTCTCAATCTTACGAGCAGGACATGTTGGTGAAACGCAGAAATGCATAGCGTCTTTTCTAATAAGTGGAGAACCACAAACAGGACACTTGTCGATCATCACAAATGGCTTTTCACTTCCATCGCGTTTTTCAATAAGTGGGCGCACGACTTCAGGAATGACGTCTCCAGCTTTTCTAAGGATGATGTAGTCGCCAATTCTTAAATCTTTATCTTGGATAAAATCTTCATTATGAAGAGTTGCTCTTTGAACAGTTGAACCTGCAACTTTAGTTGGTTTAATCACTGCGTTAGGAGTGATCTTTCCAGTTCTTCCGACCGTGAAGATTATGTCTTCTAATTTAGTTACAACTTCCTCTGGTGGGAATTTATATGCGATAGCCCATTTTGGGGTTTTGGCGGTGTAGCCCAAAACATTATATTTACTAATATCGTTAACCTTGATGACGATACCATCGATATCGTATTCAAGATGTGGACGTTTTTCAGTGTATTCTTCAATATATGAAAGAACTTCTTCAATGCCATTACAAATGCGGCGTTCTTTGTTTGTTCTAAATCCGAGTTTAGAAATGTAATCGAGAGCGTCACTATGGCGTTTGAAACCAAGTTCATCAGCATTTACTAAGTAATACCAGAATGCTTCAAGTTTTCTTGAGGCAGCAATTGATGAATCAAGTTGTCTAATACTACCCGCAGCTGCGTTACGTGCGTTCGCAAGTAAAGGCTCACCATTTTCTTCACGTTCTTTGTTTAATTTTTCAAGAACGCGCTTGGACATATAAACTTCGCCACGAACTTCGAATGGACGATGTTCATCAACCAAAGTTGGAATTGAGTGAATTGTTAAAACATTGTTTGTGACATCTTCGCCTTCGTTTCCATCACCTCGTGTTGCAGCGTAGTTAAGTTTTCCATCGACGAAATCAATCGACATTGCTAAGCCATCGATTTTCATTTCGCACATATATTCGACTTTGTCGACTTTTAAAACATCGCGAATCTTTTTATCAAAGTCACGAAGATCGGCATCGTTAAATGCATTCGCAAGCGATAGCATCATGCGCTTATGTTTGATTTTTTGGAATTCAGAAAGGACTTTACCCCCAACTCTTTGAGTAGGTGATAAAGGCGAAATTAACTCAGGGTGTTCTTTTTCGATCGCGATCAATTCGTTCATCAAACGATCATATTCACTATCAGGAACACTTGGGTTATCTAAAACATAATATTCGTAATTATATTTTTCTAATAACTTTGTTATTTCTTGGGCTCTTTCTTTCGGACTCATGCTTGCCCTCCCTTCTCTTCTTTGTGGACTTTTGGATGTGAAGCTAAAATTGATTTTCGGCCATGTTCATCAAATTCGATTTCAAGAATTGTTTCATCAATTATTCCAACCACCACACCTCGACCAAAGACATCGTGAATAGCGATATCACCAACTTGCCAGTTTGTATCGCTTGAATAGTTTGGTGTTTCTTCAATGACTGGTTCATCAGAGAAATAACCATCTGCCTCAAATTCATCAAAGATGGATCTGCGTGGAGGTGGTGTATAGTAATCTTTTTTCGCAAATTTTAATCCAGCTTCTTCAAAGAAACGGGATTGAATTGATTTGCTAGCGAGAACAAATGAATATGAAGTATTGCAGGAAACAAAGAGTTTCTTTTTTGCGCGTGTAAAAGCGACGTAGCAAAGGCGTCGTTCTTCTTCCTCTCCATCATGTCCACTTTCAACGATTGTTCTTTCGCTCGGGAACACTCCATCAATCATCGAGACAACAAAGACGTAATCAAATTCAAGTCCTTTAGCGACGTGAACTGTCATCAAAGAAACGTAATCACCATCTTTGATTTCATCTTGTGATGTTTGTAGGGTTGCGTTTTGCAAATATTCTTCAAATGTTGATTCTGGATTTTGTTTTAAGAAATCAACGATATTTTCAAGCAACGTTTTAACGTTACCAAGTTTTTCTTCGGCAGTTTCATCATCGCTAGCGAGATAATCAAAATAGCCGAGTTCACGAATGAAATCTTCTAAGATCTTTGGATAGGCTTCAAGATTATCATTGAGACGTTTTTCAGTTGCTTTAATTTGATTAATCAAGGCAGTTAATGCGGCAATATGTTTTGGGCGAACTTCGGTTGAATAATTTTCAATCGAATCGATATATTCAAAATAAGATAAGTTAGCGGATTCTTTTTCGGCTTTAAGGATATCCATTGTTGAATCACCAATTCCACGTCGTGGAACATTGACGATTCTTTCAAAGCTTAAATCATCTTTGTGGTTATAAATAAGACGGAAATAAGCGAGGACATCTTTAACTTCTTTTCTTTGGAAGAATTTGATGCCACCATAGATTTGATATGGAATTCTTCGGGACATGAATTCATTTTCAAACGGAAGAGTTAAATATGCAGCCCGATACAAAACAGCGATGTCACGATATTTAGCGTCTGGATTTCGTAAACGAATGTTTTCGATTTGATCCGCTACATACTTAGCTTCTTTTTCACGAGAATATGAACATTCGGTCACAACTTCATCTCCGTCTTCAGAAAGTGTGTATAAATCTTTTGGAACACGTTTTTTGTTATGGGCGATCAATTTATTTGCAGCCGAAAGAATTGATTTGGTGGAACGATAGTTACGATCAAGAACAATTGTTTCTGCTAACGGGAAGTCACGATTAAAATCAAGGATGATGCTTTGATTAGCGCCTCGCCATGTATAAATGGTTTGATCTGGATCGCCAACAACATATAGAGCGGTTTCGTCTCTCATCAAAAGTTTGACCAATAAGTATTGAACATCATTTGTGTCCTGGAATTCGTCGATGAGAATATTGCTGATGCGTTTTCTCCATTTAGCCTGAATGTCTGGATATTCTTTTAGAATCTGAATTGTTTTTAATAACAAATCGTCAAAGTCTAAAGATAACATTTGATCTTTTCGCTCTTCATATTTAAGGAAGAATGCTAGAGCTTTCTTATCGTTTTCAGATGCGAATTGATCTAAGACGATGCTATCTGGATAACAGCCGTTACACTTGTAATAGGAAATAAATTCTAATGTATGTTTAACGATATCGTCATTGCGTTTATAACCTTTTTCAACCGCTAAATCTTTGATCATCTTTACTTGATCTTCTTCGTCAATGATTGTGAAATTGTTTGGAAATCCTAAAACGTCAATTTCTTTTCTTAAAAATTTCGCACAGAAACTATGGAATGTTGAAACAGATAATCCATTTCCCATACCCTTCAATAGTTTAAGGGCTCTTTCCTTCATTTCGTTTGCGACTTTGTTTGTAAAAGCGATCGCGACAATGCTTGATGGATCAACACCCATTTCACTTATTAAATAAGAAATACGATATGTTAAAACCCGGGTCTTTCCACTGCCAGCACCCGCAACAATTCGCGTGTATTTCGATTTGGTTGATACAGCTTTATATTGGTTTTCGTTTAATAATGAAGTGTAATCCATAATAATTGATAATTTATTACTTTGTAATATCTTACCATATTAAAGGGCCTTACTCAATTCATTATTTCACTTTTTACGTCAGGAGAACCAACAACATTTAAGGTGATTATTCCAGAGACAATTCTAACGAGGGAAGGATAGCCAACAATTCCAAAGCCTTCGATTGAAGTTAATCCAAGTGTTTGTTTTGGATCTTTGATATAAACATCTTCATCTGATGATTCTACAAAATAAATGTCATCCCGAGATAAAGCTTGTTCAATCATAAATTCCTTAATTTGGCCGCAATGTGAACAGGTTTTTGAAAAGAAATAGACATAATAAGCTTCTTTATCTATTCCAAAAATGTTCGACCATAACAGTAGCTTGTCACTAATTTCTTCATAATCATGTTGAACATAATTTGAAGTCGATAGAATAAATGCTTCCGATGATGACGTTGAAACTTTTTCTGAATAACAACCACAAATCGAAAATGAGGCGATTAATAAGAGAGGTTTAAATGCGCGCTTCATACCAATATATACTGAAGATTTCTGAAAAAAGTGCGAAAATAATGAAAGAAATATGAAATTCATTTACGAAAGAGAAAATTTGACAAAGTCAATTCCGTTAATGGCTCTAATGGCGGCGATTAATATCATCGTGGCTGAGCTAGCGGGATTATCAATCTTCGTTTCGTTAGTGTTGGTTCTTGTTTTGCCACTTACTTCAGCGATAGTTGAGTTATGTTGCAAAGATCGATATTTCCCAATTTACGCTATCGCAACTTTTGGTCTTTCGTTAGCCTTAACTTTTTGGAATATTGAGACAACAATTTTCTATGTTTTTCCATCAATAATTACTGGCTATATTTTTGGCCTTTTAACAAAGAAAAAAGTAGCACCTGTTTATGCAATTTTCGCTGCAACTCTCGCACAAACTGGCATTTCTTTCGCTTTAATTCCATTCATAAATTTCTTACTTCAAATCGATATTGTTGAGACGTTTAAAACTGCTCTTGGATTAGCAAATAATTCGAACGTAAATATCGTCGTTCCAACCTTCATCTTTTTCATCTCGTTAATTCAAGTTTCCTTATCACAGATTATCGTTAAAGAAGAACTAAACAAATTTGGTGTCGACTCTAAAAAGGATGAAGCCAGCAATATCGCTTCTTGTATCTTGGGTTTGACGTTTGTTTTTTTCATTCCGCTTTTCTATTTCTTCTCATTGGAGGCTGGTTATCTATTCTTGGCGATGTCACTTTACTTTGCGGTTTACCGCATCGCGATGAGTATCTATGGCAAAAACTATTATGATTTAATTGGCTACGCAATAATTATTGCGATTAACATTGTTGTGTTCGCCTTGGTCCAATCTTATTTAAAAGAAGCATCACAGCTCCTCTTATTAGGAATCTCAAGCGCGTTAATTTGTTTAACATCTCTTGTGTTTTCTTTCTTGCGGAAGAAAAAAGAAAAGATACAATAGAAATAGGTCAACAATATGGTCGGATTTCTAAAAGTATTTCTCCAAGGTGTTCTTTATGTGGTTTTATCACCGCTTATTGTTGCTACTTTGGCGGTATATGGAGTCTACTGTGTTTTTGTTTTTATCTACATTGCAATTCGTTCAGTGATTGTTTTCTTTATGGGTGGCACTCCTTTAGGAGATTTACCTGAAGACGTTGAAGCAAAACGAATCTTAATGCAAAGAGCAGAAACTCAAGCCGATCCAACCCAAACTCTTGCAAATGCGATCGCTCAAAGCCAAATGCAATTTGCTCAAAACTTTTACGCTCAACAAAATAATCAACCTGCTGAACCAATAAACGAAGAACCGACAACCGAAGATGTTAGTGTCGATGAAGAAGTAAAAATCGAGGAGTATGATGATGGTCTCACTGATTAAGTTAACTGAGAACGATAAACGACTAATCATTGTCCTTCTTTTGGTGTTGATTCTTTTCTTCGTAATTGTTGGATATATTGGGGTTTTAGTGAGGAAAATCATGTCACATCAGGCTAAAAAAGCTGATGATATGCTTCATGATGTCGTTGAGGCAGGCGTAATCACAAATGAGAATAGATTATGGCGATTTGGCATTCGTAAAAACTGGCGAGTTTTCTTTAAGAGCGCTTGGGTACCATTTCTAATCATGCTTTTATCTTCAACAATCCTCTTGCTATATTGCATCTTCTCTAGAAACTGGTCTTATAACATTTGGGATTATGAAAAAGAAGGTTTCAATACTTTATTCTACGTCCATGATTGGAGCGTATTCTTCGTCTCCAATAGCGATGGCTTTACAATCACTTGGCCGAAACTATTGTCCACTCCACACCTTTCAGGTGAAGCCTGGGTTTCTTATCTATTCGTTCCAGGAATGATCGTTGGAGGACTTTGGTTCTTATATCAAGTTCAAGCCTATATCGCTCGATCAATTCGTATTTACCAATTAAGCAGAAAGGCATTTAGAAAAACGATGGAGAATGTAACTCCACCGTCTCAACCAATTAAACCTGAATAAATTATTTGCCCATCGCGAGCATAATTATTTCATATAAAAGAATACCAAAAAGCGCTAAATCGATGATGAGCAAAAGTCCGAAAATTCTATTTCGGCTTTTTTGTTCCTTCTGCTCTTTTAAAGCTTCATCAGTTACTTCTTCTAAGGTTTGTTTTTCTTCCATAATTAATATTTGATTTTATCACTAGTTCTTGGGAATGGTTGAACATCACGGATATTTTGAATACCGGTGACATACATAAGTAATCTATCAAAGCCAATACCAAATCCAGCGTGTGGGCAACCACCATATTTACGAGTATCAAGATACCATTCAAGACCATTCATACAGCCAACTTCTTCCATTCTCTTTTTAAGAACATCATAGCGTTCTTCTCTTTGAGAACCGCCGACAAGTTCGCCGACATACGGAACCAATAAGTCACATGCAGCAACGGTTTTTCCGTCATCATTTTGTCGCATATAGAAGGCTTTCATTTCCTTTGGATAATCGGTGACGAAGACTGGACCTTTAATAACTTGTTCAGTAAGGTAACGTTCGTGTTCGGATTGAAGATCCATTCCCCACTCAATCTTATTGTTTTCGAACTTGTGTCCGTTTTTAACAGCTTTTTGAAGTTCTTCAATTGCTTGGGTGTATGTTAAACGTTTGAATTCAGAATTTAAAACGTGAGTTAAACGTTCCTTAAGTGATTTATCAATGAAATTGTTAAAGAATTCCATTTCATCTTTGCATTCATTTAAGGCAACATCGATGCAGTGTTTGATACACGCTTCAATGCATTCCATATCATCATTGAGATCTGCAAAAGCAATTTCTGGTTCAATCATCCAGAATTCAGATGCGTGACGAGTTGTGTTAGAGTGTTCTGCTCTAAAGGTTGGGCCAAAGGTATAAACATCTCTAAACGCTAAAGCGAATGGTTCAACATGAAGCTGACCAGAAACAGTTAACGCAACTTCTTTGCCAAAGAAATCGGTTTTTGGATTCTTGTCATTGGTGTAAATACCAAAGGTATTTCCCGCTCCTTCAGCATCGTTTCCGGTGATGATTGGAGTGTGAATATACATAAATCCAGCTTGTTGGAAAAATTCATGGATTGCCATCGACATCGCGTTACGCATTCTAAAGACAGCGTTAAAGGTATTTGCTCTTGGTCTAAGATGAGCAATTTCACGAAGGAATTCAAGAGAGTGAGCTTTCTTTTGAAGAGGATAATCTTCAGCGACATCGCCAACGATTTCAAAATCAGAAACATTAACTTCAAATGGTTGTTTTCCGTTTGGAGTAAGCATTAATTTACCTCTAACTGCTAATGCAGCACCAGTATTAACATGGCTTAAAGTCTTGTAATCAGAAACATTCTTTTCATCATAAACGAGTTGAATATTCTTAAAACAAGTTCCATCGTTTAAAGCGATAAATCCAATTGAACCGTTATCACGGTTGGTGCGAACCCAACCTTGTAAAAACACTTCTTTTAAGGATTCTAATTCTTTACGATATTTTTCTTCTTTTGAGTTTACCAACATATAAAGGTCGTAAACTGTAATACCTTGAAATTCCATATCTAATCCTCTCAGTTATCTTTAACATTATATCAAAACAGTAAATTACTGTTAGTTAAAATGTTTTATATTTATCGATTCGCCAGTTTGGATCACAGGAGATATCGCTTGGAGCGACTACTCCTAATTTCCATAAATGTTCGGCGAGGCGAACGATCATCGCCGCGTTATCAGTCGTGCACCAAATTGGTGGAACGATTAAATCGATTCCACTGTTATCAAGACGCTTATGCATCTGTTCTCTTAAATAAGAGTTAGCAGAAACGCCACCAGCTAAAACAACTTGTTTAATCTCATAACGTTTAATTGCTTTATCAAGTCGATCCATAACCATTGAAATGGCGACATCTTGGAATGACTTACATAAATCTGCGACACGAATTTCGTTGCCGCGAGCTTTTTCATTGTTCACTAAATTGATGACCGCAGTCTTAAGCCCTGAATATGAGAAATTAAGCGAATCATCGTGAAGCGGAAATGGCAAATCATAAGTATGTTTACCTTCCTTTGATAATTTATCGATTGGAATACCACCTGGATAAGGTAAACCAAGTGTTCTAGCAACCTTATCAAAACATTCACCGATTGCATCATCTTTTGTTTCACCAATAATCTCAAAATCCATGTCTTTTTTCATATAGACAAATTCGGTGTTGCCACCTGAGACAACAATCGAAAGAAGCGGGAATTGCAGAGGTTTTACGAATTCGTTCGCATAAATGTGACCCGCCAAATGGTGAACTGGAATAAGTGGTTTGTTATAAAGCATCGCGAGTGTTTTTGCGACTTGCATGCCAATGTGAAGCGCACCAATAAGACCTGGTCCACGAGTGAAGGCAAAAGCATCGACATCTTCTAGTTTGATATTGGCTTTCTTAAGAGCCTCATCTAAAACAAATAATGCGTTTTCACAATGAAGACGAGAAGCAAGTTCAGGCATAACTCCACCAAATTTTTGATGCATCTCAATTTGAGTGGCCACAACGTTACTTAAAAGTTCGCCATCTTTGATGATTGCGATTGATGTTTCATCACAGCTTGATTCAATACCTAAGATTATTGACATAGTAACCTCTTCACCATGTATATAGCGTCTTCGCCATCAGGATAATAATGTTTTTTCTCAACGATTATTTCATAACCGTTTTTCTTATATAGATCAAGAGCGGCTTCATTGCTCTTTCTAACCTCTAAAGTAATGTTTTCAACAATATCTTCAACGTTTGTTGGGAATGTCTTTTCCATTTCTTCTAATAACTTAGTTGCGAGTCCTTGTTTACGATATTCTTTGATTACTGCGACCTGGGTAATTGTTGCGGAGTCGAAAGTAATCATATAATCAATAAACCCAACAACTTTGTTTTGATCCACTGCGACAAGGATTTTATTTAATGGATTTTCATTAAATTCATATTCCATATGTTTTCGAGGATATGGATCAACAAAACAAGTTTGTTCAATCTCGTAAACTTGTTCAAAATCTTCTTTTCTTACTTCGCGAATTTTCATTTGAGCAAATCCTTTAAATAAATTGGGTTTAATAAGAAGATATTTTCAACAAGTTCATCTTGGTGAAAGTCAGCAAGATTTTTGAGAATATCAAATTGTTCGGACTCTTTTCCGATTTGAGCGGTGTCTCCACTAAGCTTGTAATCTGGATGAGCGTCGATATAGGCTAAAACTTCTTCGTTAGTTAAAATGCGGTCACTTTCGATAACTTTTTGACCTTGATAGACAGCAAAATACGAACGACCACTTCTGGCATTAAACAAACAGATAGTCGGATCATCATTTATTTTTAATAAAGAAAGTGAGCTTTTTGCGTATATTTTTATATTCAAAGCGTATGCAACTACCTTCGCGATTGTGACGCCTATACGCACACCGGTGTAAGAACCTGGACCGATGCCAACGACAACTGCGTCTAAATCTTTTTTATCGACTTTGTTTCTTTTTAAGATGTTATCAATCTCGGTAACCATTACCTCTGATTGTCTTTGCCAAGCATTATAAAAAATGGAGTCGACAACTTTTCCGTCTTTTGAAAGGCCAACACTTAAATATATATTCGAACTATCAAGCAAAAGTTGATACATACTATTTCAAACTCTCCATAACTTCTTTATAAGCTTCACATTTATCGATAATTTCGATTTCACGTTCATTATCGCCGATTCTCCTAAGAGAAATCTCTAAATGGTTAAGAGGAATAAGTGGAGTGATGAACTGCGGCCATTCAATAAAACAAACTCCATTACCTTCAATATATTCTTCTAAACCAATGTCGATATTTTGATCTTCAAGGCGATAGGCATCGATATGATAAACGATTGGATTAACTTCGAAATAACATTTAAGGATATTAAAAGTTGGGGAAATGACATGATCCTTGTAACCTAAATAAGATAATGCCCCCGAGACAAATGTTGTTTTTCCAGCACCTAAATCGCCAGTAAGCAAAACAACGCTTCCGACTTTTAGATGCGCCATAATTTTTGCGGCTAAGGAGCGAGTTTCTTCCTCATTTTTTGAAATAATTTTATATTTCAACATAACTTAATCCCGATATATTATAGCAAAACAAAAATATTATTTTTATAATTATTTCATGCAAAAACATTTTCACATCTTAATTGTTGGAGCTGGTCCAGCTGGTTTATACCTTGCTTCAAAGTGCCAAAAAGACGGATCAGATTACGCGATTTTAGAAGCGTCTGATTCCGCTGGAGGACAACTAACAAGACTATATCCAGAAAAAGATATCATTGATATTAAAGGTATCGAAGTAATCAAGGCGAAGGAATATATTTCCTACTTGCTTAAACAAGTCGATTCCTCAAAAATTTTATTAAATAATAAAGTTAGCGATATCATTCCAGGAAATAGAATTATTGTTAAAACAAATAAAGAAGAATATTCTTGTGACTTTTTAGTGCTCGCGACCGGTCTTGGAAGTTCGACTCCACGTCCATTAGGTGTGAACAATGAAAATGATGTCGATAATATTCTTTATAAATTAGATGACTTCTCATCATTAAAAGATAAACGTGTCGCCGTGTTCGGTGGTGGCGATTCTGCTCTAGACTGGGCAAATCATTTATCGAAGATTTCTGATCATATTTCTTTAATCCATCGCCGCACTGAATTTAGAGGCAATCCAGACACAATTAAAGATTGCCATAATTTGAAAGTTTATCTTCCATTTGTTCCAGACCACATTGATGTTGAAGGTAGCAAGGCAAAATCCGTTACAATTCGCGAAGTTGTTGAAGAAGGAAAAACACCAAAATATACGAGAATTGACGTGGATTTCATCTTAGTTAACTACGGAAATATTGCCGAGCAATCCAACTTCCCATTTGCAAAAGATGGCGCGTTTATTATCGTTGATCAAAATTCATATAAAGCTAAAGAAAATATCTTTGTTATTGGCGATTTAGCCTCATATGAGAATAAAAAAAGACGCATCCAACCTTCAATTGAAGAAGCGGACCGCGTCTATAAGATTATCTATCAACACTAGAAGTCTCTTTTAAGAATTGATCATAGTATTTCTTTATCTCATCATCGATAAAGGGATACTTTTTTTCTTGAATAAGTTTATAAACTGAATCAACAGACTTCTCTAAGATCTCTTTAATATTTTCTGGATAGCCTTGTTCTTCCGCGTGCTTGCGATATTCGCTGACATCAAGAAGACGAACGGTGCCATCACCATAAAGTTTGATATCTAAATCGTAGTCGATATATTTAATAAAGCCTTTGTCATATAAAGATGGTGAAGCAATATTAACGTAATAGCTTACTCCGTCTTCTTTAAGCATCGCGATAACGTTGAACCATTTCTTCTTTAATAATATAAAGATAGCAGGTTCTTTAGTGTGCCACTTGCGACCATCTGATTCAACAACCGACGCCCTAATTGAAGCGGCAACAAAATAATCATCGTTATCTTCTAAGACATAAGAATGAGACCATTCACGATGGAGTTCTTCGTTATGCTTATACGCTTGAATAATTACCCATTTTCTTTTTAAAGAAAACATTATTTGTTTAACTCCTTAATTAACTTCAAAACTGGGCGGACATCTTTTTTAAAAATTTCGGTTGGTTTTGGATTAAATGGTTTTTGAAGTGGAAGAACCATCAAAGGATCGTCATACCCCATGCAAACAAAGATACGACCTTTTTGTAACGCGATTGATAAATCAACAAGTTCCTTGTTCATTTCAATTGATTGAAGGATCGATTTAACTTCTTTAGTTAAGACTTTTTTCCAATCAGCTGAGTTAGAATAAACAACCATCTTCTTATCATCTTGAACAACTTTAACGTTATCTAAATTGTTTGGTGGAAGAGCGCGTTTATCACCTTTGAAATAAATATAAAGTGGTTCATCATAACTATAGTTAGATGCAGCATATAAATATTTACCGACAAAGATTGGCACTAAACGTTTTTCGTTGCGAGCTTGGGCAGCAGCATCAACAACCGCAACTGGAATTCCTTCATATTCGAATTCTAGCAAACCACGACTACCAACATCTGCAACTTCTTTATAAAGTCCATTGTCAGTAAATGCTTGAGGCTCAATTCGACCAGGGAATTGTTGTTGCATATCTTTAACGATATCTTTGAAAACGTGTTCATTAACATTTTGATAATAAAGTGCGAAATATTCATGCATCTTCTTATTTAAGAAGCGTTTTGAAAGAATTGAGAAAGCGATTGTCAGTGCTAACGCAGCGACAAGGATCGCGATGGAAACCACTAAAGAGTTATCAGGCATGATGTTAGGAATAACAATAAATGCAAAAATAACTAATCCGATTGAAACAAATGAAAGGACCCATCTTAAGATGTTTTGACTGCGATAGGTTGATAAAAATCTCGCTCTTTCAGTTTCAATGGTTTCTAAATATGAAGAAGAGTATGTAATTGGTTCATTCTCTTCAGCAATTTCTTGTTTTACTTCTTCAATAACTTCTTCTTTAGAAGAGGTTTCGACTTCTTGGTTTTTAAGTTCTTTCTTTGCCATAATAAAACTTCCTTATAAGGAATATAACACAATTGTCTGCTAATTAAAAATAGAAAGCCCAGTTTTTACTTGGGCTTATCTTATTTATTTAACACTTACTAATCTTTCAGCAGGGAATCGTTTGTTAATTTGAAGGAACGGGCCGTACGCTGCCATGATCACAGCGAGTGAAATCGCTCCAGAAACCGGAATGTATACCGCGTTATATAAAAGTGCGCCTTCCAATGGAAGTCCATAAATAACCATTGAAGAAATGGTTGAACCAAAGAAACGAACAAATGTTGCGAGCACACCGCCTAAAAGAAGGAATAACTCTCCTTTTAAGTTATATGTTGTTTGTGATTCAGAAACGATAAGTTTTCTAAAGAAACCAAGCACGCCGACTGAACCGAAGGCAATTAAATAATCGAATGGGTATGTCGCAAATCCATATCCATCAGTAATGCAGGTGAGAACACCATAAATGATTCCACCACAAACAAAACCATGAAGTGGACCTCTTCTTAAAGCAATAATCATTAATGGAAGCATTTGGAAATTGATTGAACCGCCACCAGTTGTTAAAGGAATCTTAATAAAATTAAGAACAAAGGCTGATGCAATTAAAATTCCGTCTTCAGCAATAGCTTTGACGCTGTTTTGATCGCTATACGAACTATATGAAATATTAAATATAATCGCTAAAGACAAAAGACCTAAGCAAGCGCCCGAGCCCCAACCAATACTAGCGTCATTAAAGTTTTCAATTGAAGGCTCGCCATTAACTGCGAAATAAGAAAAGAATTCTTTGTTGGCAAACAAGAAGCAAATAGCTAAAAGCATTGAAAAGATTGAACCAACAACCAAACCATCTTTAACATCTTTTGAAATCTTTTTTGATAATAGGCCCGCAAGTAAAACAAGAACGAAACCTATTCCCACAAGAACAAGAATTGTAATCATTGGAACGATCTTTGTAAGCGAAGGATTCAACAATTCAACAAGGTTGACACTGAAATATTCTTTAATTTTATCGCCAGCCTCGTTGTAATATTTGGTTTCGTATTTTAGCACTGGAGCGAACAAGAAAAAGAACGCACCTAAAATTGAACTGATTGAGAATAGATATCCCCACTTTTTGAAGAATGATGGTTTGTTATCCATAAAAAAACCTCCATTACAGAGGCCAGCAAAACATGCTACCTCCGCCAGCATTATCTGGATCAGGTCCCGTCGAGTCCTCGATTAGACTCCTCTCAGCCTCAAATATGAAGCTCCGGTTACATAAATTATAAACCTTTAATTTTGCCAATCAATAGGTTTAACATTATGAGCTTTTAGATACTCATTACAACGTGAAAATTGGTGAAGATTAAACCATCCGCCATGGTTCGCTCCAAGCGGTGATGGGTGAACGCTTTTTAAGATAAGATGTTCGGGATTTGTCAGGATTTTTTCATATTTCTTGGCAAAATTACCCCAAAGCATAAAGACGATTGGTTGGTCTAATTTGTTGAGATATTCCATCAAATCAGCCATGAACAAATCATACTCAGGACGACGGTGAGAAAGTGGCTCACCTTTACGAACGGAAAGATAGGCGTTGATAAGGAACACACCTTGTTTAGCAAGATAAGTTAAGTCGCCATCATTTCGCATCTTTAATCCAAGGTCATTTTCGAGTTCCTTAAAAATGTTAATTAAACTTGGTGGAGTCTTTGTGGTCGAAGGAACAGAAAAGGATAAACCCATCGCTTGACCTGGCTCGTGATATGGATCTTGACCGATGATAACAACCTTAATATTTTCGACACTCGTCAAATTAAAAGCGTTGAACATTAATTCCCTAGGAGGATAAATGGTGTAGTTTTTATATTCCTCATCCAAGAATTGATGCAAGGTTTTTGAATAATCCTTTTTCGATACTTCTAAGAAGAAATCTTTCCACGAATTCATACAACTATTATCTTATAAATTTTTATAAAAAGATACGACAAAAAGAAGCAAAAGCTTTGCTTTTTTTAAAAATAGAGATTTTAGCTTCAATT
>OMVV01000007.1 GCA_900314585.1 uncultured Erysipelotrichaceae bacterium | reverse complement strand
AATTAAGCAGGATAACGGCATATATTGATTATACTTGTTAGATAAAAAGAAAATCTAACCAAGTACATGGCTAGATTACATTATTTGTTAAACAGATTATTTAATTATTGTTAATATTGTTGCACCTATTGAAAATAGGTTGTTGGTGACATGTGCACTTATTGAAGCAGCTAAGCCAAACTTCTCATAAAGGAAAGTAAAGACAAAGGCTGCGAATGCATAGAATGGAATGTTAAGTAATTCGTTGGTCATTGTCGCAGATGTGAAATCAAAGTGAATTAAAGTGAAAACAATCATTGTAACGATAAACGCGAAGATGGTATTAACTCGACGAACAAGTGAATATAATCCCACTCGATAAGTCAGTTCTTCGCAAATAGGACCAACAATACCGAAGATTAGCAAAGATAACATTGGGAATGAAGTCACAATTGAATTAAGAGCAGATTCATTCGCGTTATCTTCAACCAGGACATTCGCGGCATTCAAAATCAAGTTATATATAACGTTGAAAGAAATAATTGCGGCAAAGCCGATTCCGGCAGCAACATAACATTTCCAGTTCTTGAATGATTTAAATAATTCGGAAGTGTCATCCTTCAAAAGGATGATAAAGATAATTGCTAGCGATAAATAAGACAAGCCATTAAGTAGCATTGCTGACATTGGCGAATTAGAAAATGTCTCGTAAGCGTAGTCACTTGGAGAGGCAATTTTCGCGATCGAAGAGATCAACAATTGTAAAACAATTTCAATTAAGACTAAACCAACTAATCCGATGACAAATAGCAAGACTTGCTTTCTTGGTCTTAGGTTGGTGATATTTGTAATGTTGGTTTCCTTAATATTTTGCATTGGAATTGATTATACTCTTTTAAAAAGAAAAAGTATAATAAGACATAATGAATACGATATTAGAAAGAAATGAAATAACCCTTGTTAGAGATCGATCCTCTTTCATCGGCGTTTTGCTTCATGTCACATCCATCGAATCAATTAAATATCATCTAGAAGAAATTAGAAAGCAATATCCGAAGGCTAAACATTATTGCTATGCATATGTTTTAGGTGATAAGAAGAAGTGTAGTGATGATGGTGAACCTGCTAAGACTGCAGGTCGACCGCTTCTTGAACTTTTAGAAAAGAAAGAAATGGATGAAACCCTTCTAATTGTTGTTCGATATTTTGGAGGCGTTCTTTTAGGAGCATCTCGACTAATGTCGACATATCTAGAAACAGGAGTTAATGTCATCTCCAGTGCTGATCTAGTTTCCATTGAAGAAAAATATGTCTATCACATGTCAATGACATATAAAGATTTCGATGAGCTTAAGCGCCTAGCAAAAAAGTTACAATTTTCTTTTGAAAATGTAACCTATGAAGATAAAATTAATGTAGATGTTCTCATCGATAATTCGATGGTGGAACAATTAGCGAATTATTTTCCAAAAGCTTCAATTGAAGTGATGGGAAATAGGAAAGTTTATGTAAGGTGAAGTTATGATTAAAGTTGAAGAATATGTTGAACGTCGTGAAAAACTAATTGAAAAACTTGATGATGGTTCGTTAACCATTATTTTTGCTGGTGTTGGCAAAAAGCGTAGCGCAGATGAAAATTTCGACTTTGTCGTTAACCGTAATTTCTATTACTTAACTGGCATTGAACAAGAAAACTCAATCTTGATGATTGTTAAAGCTGATGGAGAAGTTTCAACTTATCTATTCATTGATGAACGTGATGAAAAGAAAGAGAAATGGACTGGCTTTAGACTAACCGAAGATGAGGCTAGAGAAATCTCTGGTATCGATAATGTCTGTGTTAGAAGTGCATTTGAAGGCAAGATTATGGCCGCACTTAGCAAAGGCATGACCCACTTTGGTGAGATTAACAAGATTTATCTTGATCTAGAAAAAGAACTCAAAATCGATGAATGCAAATCCACGAACGAATTCAAAGAAGAAATTCGTGCGAAACATCCAAATGTTTTAGTTAATGATATTCATGACACGATCATGAAATTTAGAATGATTAAATCTCCAGCGGAAATTGAACTCATCAAAGATGCAATTCATACCACTGATGTTGCGCTTCGTAATGTCTTATCCAAATTGCATGCGGGTAGATATGAATACAACATGCGCAATATATTTGAATTCACTGTTAAGGAAGACTTAAATGCCACTTTAGCATTCCATTCAATTGTTGCAGGTGGAAAAAATGCGACAATTCTTCATTATCCGACCGCTCAAGATTTATTAAAGGAAAACGATTTAGTTCTTCTTGATGTTGGTGCATGTAAAGACAATTATTGTGCTGATATCTCAAGAACTTATCCAATCAGTGGACAATTCTCTGACTTACAAAAGAAGATTTATTCCATCGTTCTGGAATGCAATAAACAAACATCTAAATTTATCCGTCCAGGTATTCTTTTAAAAGAAGTTCAAGAATTTGCTCTTAATTTCTTAGCGGAAGAATGCGTTGCTCAAGGACTTATCCCAAATAAAGATAGGATTAGAGATGTTTATTATCATAGTGTTTCCCATCATCTTGGTTTAGATACCCATGATGGTGTGGACCGTGATTCAAAACTCGCTCCAGGAATGGTGGTCACTTGTGAACCAGGTCTATATTTCAAAGAATATGGTATCGGTGTGAGAATTGAAGATGATGTTTTAGTTACGCCAAATGGAAGCGATGTCTTATCAAAAGACATCATTAAAGAAATTTCTGAAATTGAAAATATTTTAAGGGCTCGATAATGGAAAAATATATTTTATCAATTGATCAAGGCACAACATCTTCACGCGCTATCCTTTTTAACAAGCAAGGTGAGATTATTGCAACTGCTCAAGAAGAAGTGACTTTAATCTACCCACATGAAGGTTGGGTTGAAGCTGACGCTCTTGTAATTTGGATCAGCGTTGTCAACGTTGTTAATGAATGTCTAATTAAGGCTAATGCAACTTGGGCAAATATTGATTCAATTGGGATTACAAATCAACGCGAAACAACCGTTGTTTGGGACAAGAAAACCGGTAAACCAATCTATAACGCAATTATTTGGCAATCACGTCAATCAAGTTCAATTTGTGCGAGTTTTGCCGATAAAAAAGAACTTATTCACAAAAAAACTGGTTTACTAATTAATCCATTTTTCTCCGCTTCAAAACTGAAATTTATTCTCGATAATAATCCAGGAAGTAGAGAACGCGCTAAGAAAGGTGAACTCCTTTTTGGTACGATTGATTCTTGGTTAATTTATCGTCTTACCAATGGCGCAGTTCATGCGACTGATACAACAAATGCTAGCCGTACAATGCTATATAACATCTTTGATTTAAAATGGGATGAAGAGTTGTTAGAACTTTTCGATATTCCAAAACAGATGTTGCCTAAGGTTAATCCATCAGTTTATGACTATGGTGCAGCTACTTATTTCTCGAAGAAAGTAAAAATCTTAGGCGTTGCTGGTGACCAACACGCTTCACTATTTGGTCATACTTGCTTTAAAGAAGGCGAATGTAAAAATACATATGGCACTGGTTGCTTTATGTTAATGAATACCGGAAGTAAAGCAATTCTTTCAAAGAATGGTTTATTAACCACTATTGCGTGGAACATTGATAATAAGATTGTTTATGCATTAGAAGGCTCAGTCTTTATTGGTGGTGCAGTTATTCAATGGTTAAGAGACGGTCTTAAATGTATTGGATCCGCTCCAGAAGTTGATGGCGCCGCCTTATCAGTTAAAGATAATGGTGGAGTTTATTTTGTTCCAGCCTTCGTTGGACTTGGCACCCCATATTGGGATGATGATGTCCGTGGTTCAATTTTTGGAATGACCCGCGCAACAACCGAACATCACATTTGCCGTGCCGCTCTTGAATCGATTGCTTTCCAATCCAAAGACGTTTTTGATGTTATGGAAAAAGAATCGAACATCAAACTTAAATCATTACAAGTTGATGGTGGTGCGTCTAATTCAAATTACTTGATGCAGTTCCAATCTGATATTCTCCAAATCAACATCGAAAAGCCATGCTGTACTGAATCAACAGCGTTAGGTGTTGCCTTTATGGCGGGCTATAAATCGAAGTTCTTTGGCTCGTTTGAATCGATGTCAAAAATGCGCTGTATTGCAAAATTATTCAAACCATCAATTGATAAAAAATCCGCGCAAAACGCGTGTAAAAAGTGGGAATTAGCAGTGAAATCTGCTCGCACTTTTAAACCATAATTATGATGAACAAAACCCTTAGTAAAGAGCAATTTAATACCCTCTTAGAACAACTTAGAGTTCCAGCCGAACTTAATAAAGAGGAACTTTTTGATTGCTATGAATTCGCTCATGAAAATGCAGTGAAGCTAGTTGATGCTAAGGTGTTTGGTGATGTTCAAAATATCAATGACATTATCCTTATTCTTTATTTAGTTAATGAATATGGTTTTTATTTTTCGGTTAACAAGAATGATGAAGATAAAGATTTAGCTCTTTCAAAAATCACTTCGGTTGCCTTAGATAAATATTTCACTAATGAGCATCTTGATTTTAGAAATGCTAAATTCACATCTAAATTCTCACCAGCGATTTCAACAATCGAGTTATATTTGAACTTTATTTTAGGGATTCTTAAGAAATTCCCACAAAAGAATCCTCAAGAAACCCTTCTTGTTGATATTGCTAGTAAAGCCTTCTCTGTTTCTAAAGCCATTACGTCTTTAATTGTTTCTGGATTTGAAACCGAAGCTTTCTCAACCTGGAGAACTCTCCATGAGATGGAATGTATCTTAATTCTAATTAATAAATATGGTGAATCTGTCGTTCAATCATATCTTAAACATATGCGTTACGCTTTAGCGTATCGAGGAGCAATCCCAAGCAAAGAAGAAACCGATGCTGAATTCGTTAAGATTAAAGATGAAATGCATAAGCTTGATCTTAAGAGCAAAGATATGAAGAAATTTATTGAGTATGGATGGCTAACATCTATTCCCAAATATAATGAAGATCCAACCTTCAAATTTAACTTTAGAGATGGCGTGGAAAAATTAGCAGGATTATCGCAATACTCGAAGGTTTATGAAATGGCCTCTGAAATTGCCCATTCATCACCTTTATTAATCTATTCCCAATCTCAATACTATTATCGACTAACAATCTTAGAAGTTTATGAGTCATTCTTTAGGCTCGAAAAAGTCTTCTCTGATATTTATCTAAAACGAATTGATAAAGATGAATCCGAACGATATATAGCGATGAGAAATGTTTATTATTCAACTCTACACGTTATATATCAAAACGAATCGCGGTTGTTCCTTTCTCAAAATAACAAGCAAGAAAAAAGACCTCAATAAGAGGTCTTAATTTTTAGAAAGTTAATTAGGCACCTTCGTAGCAAGATCCACCGATGAACTCTTTCATAAGTGAGTTGCATGGAACCCATTCATCTGGCATATCTTCGAAGTATTTAAGCATTCTAATTAAACGTTCGGCGACTGGATAATATTCACTTTCCACGTCAACATTTTGAAGAAGTGGAAGAGCATATTTCTTCATGACGCATAATTCGTAAGAAAGCATTGAGTTATAAACATAGTCAGCGCCTTCTTGTGTGTCATAAATCCATTTGAATTCGCCTCTTCTAACGCTTGGCCACATTGAGATGGTTTCTTCAGCAGAAGCACCTCTAAACTTGTAGTCACGAACCAAACGACGTAATAATCTTAAATCAGTAATACTGATTGGGTTGGTATTATCGAGATTGATTTGGGCTTGTGGAGCGATGAAGATTTTGTATTTTTGGTGTCTCGGGATGAGGGCGGTCATACGATCATTTAAGGCGTGGATACCTTCGATGATGATTGGTTCATCTAAACCAACTTTGAGGTTACGACCTGGAACGCGTTTTCCGAGTTTGAAATCAAATTTTGGAAGTTGGACTTCTTCACCATTGATGAGATCGAGCATATTCTTGTTGAATAATTCGATATCAAGGGCTTCGATTGATTCAAGATCTGGCTTACCATCTTCATCAAGTGGTGCTTGTGATTTTGGTAAATAGTAATCATCAAGAGAAATACGAATTGGCTTTAAACCTCTGGATAAGAGTTCTACTCTTAATCTATTCGCAAAAGTCGTTTTTCCTGAAGAGGATGGACCAGCGATACAGATAAGACGAATGTTACTATCAGAGATGATTCTTTCACCGAGTTCGGCGAGCATTCTATTATGACGTGCTTCACAAAGTTGAATGAAGTCAACGATACCATCGCGGTGGATGTGTTTGTTGATGCCAACAACTGTGTCCGCACCAGCGATCTTCGCCCATTCATGAGATTCTTTAAGAGTTTTACCAAAGGTAGGAGCATCTTCGAATTGTGGGATTTCGCCACCAGCTTCCGCTCTTGGATATTGAAGAATCATGCCTGGTGAATAATAGAACAAGACGAATTTCTTTAAATATCCAGTGGATGGGACCATACGGCTGAACATATAGTTGTAATAACCGTTACATTCATATAAATGAATGGTCTTTTCTGGACGGAATTGAAGAGCGTCTAATTTATCAAACAAGTTGTTCTCGTTATAGATTTTGACAGCTTCTTGAGTGGTGTATTTTTCTCTGATTAATGGGTAATCAGCGGCGATGATCTTGTCCATCTCTTCTTTAACTTTAGCGACCATAGTTGGATTAACATGGATGCCTGGGTTAAGAACTTGAATGAAGACTGAACGAGAAACGTTATATGCGAATCTAATTTCAAGATCTGGGTATACACGTGAGAACGCCATCGCGACCACATATCTTAAAGATGCTTCATATATACGCACCGCATCACCATCATGGACATCAAGGAATTCAATTTTAGCATCATCACTTACTTCGTAAGTTAATTCTCTAAGGCGGTTGTTAACTCGAGCACAAATGATTGAACGATCTTTGTTATCAATCAATTCATGAAGTTTAACTTTTTTCTCGAAAACTTTTTCTTTTCCTAAGAATGTTAATTTAAAAGACATTTTTTTGCCTCCTTTTCGCTTATATATCATAACTAGCAAATAGCATGTTTGCAAGCGCTTTCTTAGCGTGAAATCTTATTATTTAAGATTGTCACTTTACAAAACAGCAATTTTTTTGGAAAATATATCTGTTCATTTTTTATAGGAGAATTAAACATATGGCAAAAGCAATGGTTTACATCCAATCCGGTGGACCAACTTCAGTTATCAACACCTCGCTTTACGGGGCAGTTAAAGAAGCTCAAAAGCATCCAGAAATTTCACATATTTATGGTTCTTTAAACGGAATCGATGGACTTCTTAATGATAAAATCATTGATCTTGGAAAAGAAGATCCAGAAACAATTGAATTATTAAAGCAAACTCCAGGCGCAGTTTTAGGCACAACTCGTCATAAACTTCCAAAAGATCTTCATCACGAAGAATATGCCCGAATCATTGAAACACTTAAGAAACACAATATCGGTTATGTCTTCGTTAATGGTGGAAACGATTCCATGGATACATGTTACAAACTTTCTTTGCTTGCAAAGGAACTCAATATGGATCTTAAAGTTATGGGTGTTCCGAAAACTGTCGATAACGATTTAGCAGAAACCGACCACTCTAATGGTTTTGGTAGCGCAGCTAAATATGTCATTAACGTTACCAGAGAAATTATTGCTGACGCTCAATCATACGATAGATACAAAGGCTACATCATCGAAGTCATGGGCCGTAACGCTGGTTGGTTAACAGCCGCAACCGATCTTCTTCCTGAAGAAGCTAGACCAGATTTAATTTATCTTCCAGAAAACAAATTTGATACTGAAAAATTCGTTGAAAAATTTGCCGAAATTTATGAGAAGAAAGGACTCTGCGTTGTCGCCATTTCCGAAGGAATTGATTTCGAAAGAGATGAAACAAATGTCAAAATCGATAGCTTTGGTCACAAACAACTTGGTGGTGCTGCTAGCGACTTAGGAAAACTCATCAACTCTCGTTTAGGTATCTCAGTTAGAGCAATCGAATTATCTCTTCCACAAAGAGCGTTCTCCTTCTTAACATCAAAAGTCGATTCTGATGAAGCAGAAGCCTGTGGTCGTGAAGCTGTTAAACACGCTGTCGAAGGCATGACCGGACACATGATTGCTATCAAACGTGTTAGCGATGCTCCATACAAAGTTGAATATCGACCAGTCGATATTAGCAAGATTGCTAATGTTGAAAGAAAAGTTCCTGGTTATATGATGAAAAATGATTCACATATGGACAAGTCATTCCGTGCATATTGTGAACCACTCATCAAAGGCGAACTTGATATCAAAATGGAAAATGGAATCATCAAAACCGCAGTCCTTAAAAAAGTTCGTGTTTAATCAATAGAAACTAGATAAAAAAGTCAGACAAATTGTTTGACTTTTTTTCTCGCCTTCTCGCATAATATACGTGTATGAAAAAGATTACTAATTTGAGTGAGCTTCAAAAGATGCTCCTTTTAGCAGGTGTTGTCTCAATTGTTTTAATTGGACTTTCCTGTATTGGTTTAGCCTTTAATCAACCGGGTTGGTTAATTGGTGTTAGCATCGGCTCAGTAGTCGAAATTATTTGTATTGTTTTGCTTTATAAAGGTAGCAGCGAAATCCTTAAAAATGAAAAGCCAGGATTATTTCTTCTTTTCTATATGCTTCGAATGGTTTTATTCGTCGGTACTGTTTTAGGATTAGTTTTACTTCAATACAAAGCAAATATCGAAGTGTTTAATTATTCGTTCTGGGGTGCGCTTATCGGCTACACTCCAATGCAAGCAGTTGTCATCGTGACGACGCTTTTACATTCTCGTAATCAAAACAAGGTAAACAAAGGTGAATAATTTAGATATTGAAAGAATGACCAAATTTTCTCCTTCAGGCGAGACTATCATCTTTTTAGGTATTTGCCTTGTTTTAATTATTCTTTTCATCATTGTTGGCATCAAAGCAAAGCTTGCTGATCCACTCAAACGTCCAAAAGGATTACTTTTGATCGCTGAAATGTGCGTCGAAAAGCTTGATAACTTTGTTAAAGAAACAATGGGTGAAGGCTTTGATAATTTTGGTGGATTCTTATTGGGACTTATTCCAACCTTGTTTTTATCATTCATCATCGGCATCACTGGTTTACCCACTCCGATGACAAACTTGGCGGTGCCATTTACATTCGCTTTAGTGACATTTGTTCTTATCCATGCGACATCGGTTCGATATACAAGATGGAAATATTTCAAACGCTTCGTTGATCCAATTCCGGTATTTTTGCCGATGAATTTACTTTCGATGTGGGCACCGTTATTATCAATGACCCTTCGTATGTTTGGTAATGCGGTTGTCGGTTGGGTTTTACTTGGCTTACTTAATACTGGTTTAGAAAATCTTTCCGCAACTTTATTCTCATTTGTTCCAGCGGGACCGAATTCGATCTTCTTAGTTCCTATTCTCACCCCGTTATTACACGCTTATTTTGATTTATTCTCTGGCTTTGTTCAGACGATGGTGTTCGTTTTCCTAACGGCTTTATTCATTGCTCAAGAACGACCAGAAGATATAGAAGAAGAAGCTAAAATGGCTTCTAGAAAGGAGGTAGTTTAATGGATCCAGTTATTGGTATGAAAGCTTTAGCGGCTGCGATTGCCATTTTCTCATCAGGTTGTTCATCCATTGGTGAAGGTTTACTTGTTTCCAAAGCGATTGATGGTATGTCCAGAAATCCAGAAATGTATTCCAAACTTCGTTCATCAATGATTATCGGTGCGGCCCTTGTTGAAACTTGTGGTATCTATGCACTCTTAGTCGCAATCTTAATTATCTTTGTTATGTAAGGAGGTATCTTTATGAAAAAGGCTGCAAAACTCGTTCCAATTGCCTTGTTTGCTGTTCCCTTAAGTGCTTGTGATGGCGCCATCTCGAAAGATGACTTCATCTCAAAACTATTCCCAAATGTTTGGGATGCTTTGGCAACTTTACTCGCGTTCATTGTCTTACTTTTAGTCGCGTTTTTCTTCGCGTATAAACCAGTTAAAAATCTTATTAAAAAACGTGGTGACTACGTTGAAGGTAAGATTAAAGACGCTGATGAAAAAGAAGAAAAAGCCAAACAAGATTTACTTAAATCGGAACAAAGAATTAAAGATAGCAATGTCGAAGCAATGGAAATTGTTGAAAAAGCCAAACAAGATGCCCTTATAGAAAAAGAAAGAATCGCTAACGAAGCAAAGCTTGCTCGTGAAGCGGAAGTTAAGAAAGCTAAAGAAGAAATTGCTCAAGAAATTGAAGCAAGTAAAGACGAGGTACATAAAGAAATCGTTTCAGTTGCTTTAGATGCCTCGAAGAAAGTTTTATCTCGTGAAGTTAATTCCAAAGATAACGAGAAACTCATTGATGATTTTATTAAGGATTTAGATAAATAATGGAGTCGATTGTTTCTAAATACGCTAGCGCGATAGTCTCTATCGCTAAGGATGAAAAGAAATGCCTTGAATTTAAAAAGGCGTTTAATGATTTACTTAGCCTCTTTTTAGAACAACCAGAAATATCTAGATATCTAGAATCTTACTTTGTAAGTGATGACGATAAGTTTTCTTTAATTGATAAACTTTGTAGTTCTTTTAAAAGCGAAAATATCACGAACTTTATGAAGTTAATCACAAAGAAACATCTTATTTATAAGTTCAAAGATATTGTTAAAGAAATTACTAAACAGCTTAATGAAGAACTATCAATTGATGAAGGATTTCTTTATTCAACTGAACCTTTATCAAAACCGCAAATGGATAAAATCCAATCAGCAATCTCAAAGAAACTTGGACACAAGGTTGAACTTAAAAACGTTATTGATTCCCGTCTTATTGGTGGTGTGCGTGTGGTAGTACATGACCATGTATATGATGGTTCGATCAAATTTAAACTTGAAACACTTAAAAATAATCTTAAAGAAAGGAGAACTAACTAATGAAAGTAAATTCATCAGAAATATCGGCTTTAATTAAAAAACAAATCGAAGATTTCTCATCAAAAGTTGAATCGAATGATGTTGGCACAGTTATTAGTGTCGGTGATGGTGTTGCTTTGGTTTATGGTCTTGATAAAGCAATGCTAGGCGAACTGGTTGAATTTCCTCACTCGATCTTTGGCATGGTCATGAATCTTGAAGAAGAACATGTTGGCTGTGTCCTTCTTGGTAACGATACCGAGATTAAAGAAGGCGATTTAGTAAAACGCACAAAAAGAGTTGTGGAAGTTCCAGTTGGCGATAATCTTCTTGGCCGAGTTGTTAATGCACTTGGTCAACCAATCGATGGTTTAGGCGATATTAAAGCTAGTAAAACTAGACCTGTTGAAAGAATTGCTCCAGGAGTTATGTTCCGTAAGAGCGTTGATACACCTTTACAAACTGGAATTAAAGCGATTGACGCGATGATTCCAATTGGTCGTGGTCAAAGAGAATTGATCATCGGTGACCGTCAAACTGGTAAAACAGCGATTGCGGTTGACACAATCATCAATCAACACGATCAAAACGTGAACTGTATCTACGTTGCTATCGGTCAAAAGAACTCAACTGTTGCATCGATTGTCGATAAGCTTCGCAAAGCAGATGCGATGAAATATACAGTTGTTGTTTCCGCGACCGCCAGTGAACTTGCGCCACTTTTATACTTAGCCCCATATTCAGGTATGGCGATGGCTGAAGAGTGGTTAGAAGAAGGAAAAGATTCACTCATCATCTTTGATGATTTATCAAAACACGCTGTTGCGTATCGTACTTTATCACTTCTTCTAAAACGCCCAAGTGGTCGTGAAGCATATCCTGGTGATGTCTTCTATTTACACTCACGTTTACTTGAGCGCGCGTGCAAGTTAGATAAAGCATATGGTGGTGGTTCAATTACTGCTTTACCAATCATTGAAACTCAACAAGGCGATATTTCCGCATATATTCCAACTAACGTAATTTCCATTACCGATGGACAAATCTTCTTAATGAGCGATTTGTTCAATGCCGGACAACGTCCTGCCATCGATTCTGGTTTATCAGTTTCCCGTGTTGGATCTGCGGCGCAAATTAAAGCTATGAAGCAAGTTGCAAGTTCATTAAAAATTGAATTAGCAAACTACCGCGAACTTCAAGCTTTCTCACAATTTGGTTCTGACTTAGATGCATCAACAAAAGCCGTCTTAAATCATGGCGCTATTCTCATGGAGATTTTAAAACAAAATCAATATGATACTTATCCAGTTGATCGTCAAATTGTCGAATTATTCGCGGCAAAACACAAATATTTAGAGGAAATTCCTCTTACGAAAGTTAAGGATTCTTTGAATAAACTCTATTCTCATTTATCCTCTTCTCACAAAGAAATTTTGAAGGAGATTATGGAACAAAGAATCATCTCTGAAGACTTAGAGAAGAAAATGCATGAAGTCTTCAAAAAGTTTTTCTCTTCATTAAAGTAATATGGGCTCATCTCTTCACAAAACAAAAAGACGAATCTCGTCCGTAAACTCGACCAAGAAAATAACTAAAGCGATGGAACTCGTCGCGACTGTTAAACTCAAAAGGTTTAAAAACGTTATGCTTGAAAACGAGGCGTATGCGAACGAACTTGTGAACATCATTCACACGCTTTTCGAACGCATTGAAAGTGAAGATAATCCATATTTAGTGGAGTCAAAATCTGAACAAGATTTATATATCGTTGTTTCTTCAAATTTAGGTTTATGTGCTTCATATAATAACAATATCTATAACTTTGTTAATAAAAATGTTAGCAAGTCTAATACCCTTGTTATTCCTGTTGGATATAAAGGCGATAATTACCTTAAAAAAGAAGGCTATAACATTGATGAAAACTTTGTTTCAATTAATGAACACATCGCTTATGAAGATATTCAAAAACTAGGGAACTACGTTAAGAACGAATTTGTTAATGGTAAGTATCGATCAATCAAATTGATTTACACCCATTACGTCAATTCACTTAAATTCGTTCCTGAAGAAATAACTTTATTCCCACTTAAGCAAGTTGAAGGCGGCGCAAATATTGGTTACGAGCCAATCTTCGATCCTGATGCCAAGACCTTGGTCGATGAACTCGTTCCAATCTATGTCGTGTCAATCTTGTATCACAAAATTATTGAATCGCAGGTTTCTGAACAAGCTAGTAGAAGAACCGCGATGGAAAATGCGAACGATAACGCAGATGAAATTATCGACAAACTTACCCTTGAATACAACAAAGCACGTCAAGCTGCTATTACCCAAGAAATTGCGGAAGTTGTATCAGGTTCTATTTATAAATAGGAGGCATAATTATGGCAAACAATATTGGATATGTTGTTCAAGCAGTCGGACCAATTATCGATGTTCGTTTTAAAGATGAACATCTTCCTGAACTCTTAACAGCCTTAGTTGTCAAATTAGATGCAAACAAAACATTAACCCTCGAAGTTGCTCAACACATTGGTGATGATGTAGTTCGTTGTGTAGCGATGGGACCAACAGAAGGGATTCTTCGTGGTCTTGAAGTTATCGATACTGGCGCGCCAATCACCGTTCCAGTTGGTAAAGAAACTTTAGGAAGAATGTTCAATGTTTTAGGTGATCCAATCGATGAAGTTAAAGAGGGTAATAAATTCCCAAAAAGAAACCCAATTCATCGCAAATCTCCAACATTTAAAGATCAAAACGTAGCCACTGAGATGCTTGAAACAGGCATTAAAGTTATCGATTTACTCTGCCCATATCTTAAAGGCGGAAAGGTCGGTTTATTCGGTGGTGCCGGTGTTGGTAAAACTGTTTTAATCCAAGAACTTATTCATAACATCGCCACTGAGCAAGATGGTATTTCTGTCTTCGCTGGTGTCGGTGAACGAAGTCGTGAAGGTAACGATTTATATTATGAAATGAAGGCTAGTGGTGTTCTTTCTAAGACCGCTTTAGTGTTCGGCCAAATGAATGAACCTCCAGGAGCCAGAATGAGAGTTGGACTTTCCGCTTTAACAATGGCGGAGTATTTCCGTGATGAAGAACATCAAAACGTCTTACTCTTTATCGATAACATCTTCAGATTTACCCAAGCTGGTAGTGAGGTTTCTGCTCTTTTAGGCAGAATGCCTTCTGCTGTTGGTTATCAACCAACACTTGCAACCGAAATGGGTCAACTTCAAGAACGTATTACTTCGACAAAAGATGGTTCAATTACCTCTGTTCAAGCCATTTATGTTCCTGCTGATGACTTAACTGACCCAGCGCCAGCAACAACCTTCTCGCACCTCGATGCGAAGACGGTTCTTGATCGTAATACAGCCGCCCTTGGTATTTATCCAGCGGTTGATCCACTTGATTCATCATCAAATATTCTTGATCCAAACATCGTTGGTAAAGAACATTACGAAGTTGCTCGTGAAGTTCAACAAATCTTACAACGTTATAAAGAACTTCAAGATATTATCGCTATCCTTGGTATGGACGAACTTAGCGATGATGACAAAGTCATCGTTAACCGTGCGAGAAGAATTAGAAACTTCTTATCTCAGCCATTCCACGTTGCTGAAGGATTTAATGGTTTCAAAGGAAAATACGTTCCAATTAAGGATACAGTCCGTTCCTTTAGGGCCATCCTTGATGGTAAATATGATCACTATCCTGAAAATGCCTTCCTTTATGTTGGTACAATCGAGGATGTCGAAGCGAAAGCCGGAGAAAATAAATAATGTCTTTTAAAGTCGCAGTTATTTCACCAAGAGGTCTCTACTTTGAAAAAGAAGTGGAATCTTTAAGCGTGAAATTAACTAGTGGATATCGAACTTTCTTATCGCACCACGCGCCACTTATTGGTGCGTTAGCGTATGCTCCTATGCATATTGTTGAAAACGGAAAAACTAAGTTTTACGCCATTCATGGTGGAGCGATCTCTGTTAAAGACAATAAAGCAACACTGATTGTTAATGCGGTGGAGGCAAAAGAAGAAATCGATGTCGATAGAGCCAAAAAGGCTCGTGACCGCGCTAAAGAGCGACTAGCAAAAAAAGATGACATCAACTTGGATGTCAAACGAGCTGAGTTAGCCTTGGCAAGAGCAATAGCTCGAATCAAGACTTATGAAGAAAATTAGGATGCATATGCATCCTTTTTTATAACAATGATTTAATTAAACTTGGGTCAGTTTCCGAATTGATCGGGTAGTTTTGACCATCTTTAGTAATAGTTAGAGCATCACTATCTGGATTATTTGAAACAATTATTTTGTTTGTTGATTCTTTAAAAGCTGGTAGCACGAGATTTGTGTATAAGCTAAGTAAGTCGGTATTATCATAATTAAATGTAACGTTAACGTAGTTAGTAGGGCAATCAATCTTGCCTTTGAAGGTATAGACATCTTTCACTTGATAACGGCCGTTTAGATAGTTATTGAAAGCTGCTTTGGTTTTCATATATGAATCATTGCTAACTTTATTGATGTTATCGCCATTAACGAGATAAACACTTGGAGCAGTAACATAGATAGAATCGTTCTCACTATGTGTGAATAATTGGTGATTATAAATTTTATTCAATTCTCTCAATTCATTTAAATTGTTGTCGATATCAAAGTGATAAGTTAACAAGTTAGTTGATTGAAGATATGACTCCATGATTGGCGTAAAGTTTAAACATTCAGAACAACCTTCAGTGCTTAAATATATGGCAAAACCCACACCAAGTTTGTGGTTGACCGATATTTCTTCTAGATCAATTGCTCGATATGTATGCTCGCTTTGGGAATAGATTTCATCGCAATTTTTAGCGAGAACTATTTTCTTTGAGCTATCGCCTGAACAAGAGCATAAACAAAATATCGGTAGAGTAGATATTAATAAAGGTATAAACTTTTTGCTCATACTTCGTGTATAATAACATTATAAGTTCTGTTTTGCTATGCTTTGGTAGCGGACAAGAATGATTTAATAAGGAGGTTTCTAATATGAATTTATGGCATCGTGCTGACCCTTCCCAAATTAAACCGGAAAGCTTTTTAGCCTGTATTGAAATTCCACAAGGTTCAAAAAATAAATATGAACTCGATAAATATTCTGGAGCTTTAAAGCTTGATCGTATTTTATATACTTCTACTCACTATCCACATAACTATGGATTTATTCCAAGAACATATGCTGATGATGGTGACCCACTTGATGTTTTAGTCATTTGTAGTGAACCAATCGTTCCACTCGCTTTAGTTGAGTGCTATCCAATTGGTATGCTTGAAATGACCGATGGTGGTTCTAAGGACGCAAAGATTATTGCAATTGCAAAGAATGACCCAGTTTATAACTCATTCTCTGATATCAAACAAATCCCTAATCACATCCTTCAAGAAATCAAACACTTCTTTGTTGTTTATAAACAACTCGAAGGAAAAGAAACAATTGTTAATAACATTCGTGGCTGTATGATGGCGATGGATGTTATCTCCCAGTGTATCGAAGCATATAAAAAGAAATTTGGGGACAATTACAGAGACTAGGAAGCAAAGCTTCCTTTTTAATTATGATCCACATTATTTTGTATCATCCTGAGATTCCACAAAACACCGGCAATATTTTAAGAACGGCGATGGCGACCAACTCGAAAGTCCATATCATTGGTCCGATTCCATTTGAACTAAACGACAAAGCCCTTAAAAGATCCGGCATGGATTATTTAAAAGATGCTGATTATGACTACTATGAATCATATGAAGATTTCGCTTCAAAGTTTAAAGATAAAACTATTTACTATGTAACCAAATATGGCATCCATCTATATTCTGAAAATATTTTTGAGAATGTCTTAGATGATGTTTATGTTATGTTTGGTCGTGAATCAACCGGAATCGATAAAGAGATTCTTTCTAAGAACAAAGACTTTACTTTACGTATTCCAATGTTATCAACCGCGAGAAGCTTGAACTTATCGAATGCGGTGGCAATTGTTACTTACGAAATACTAAGACAACAAAAATATCCTAATCTTGCGACATTCGACATGATTAAGAAATATACGATCTAATCTAAACGAACAGCTGTCTTAAACAATTCAGCCGTTTCTTTACGAACAGAATTAAGTTTAATAACTGTGTGATTCTTAAGAATTGCTTCACCAAGAACATGTCCACGTCGGACATTTTTCTTTTTGGTGTATGAGACTTCTCCAGCACTTGAATGAGAACAAATCAATGCGATTTCCGCAGCTGTTAGAAGTTCGTTTTCGGTTGGTTTTCTATTTGCGATTACAAGATGCGCACCAGATTTATCCTTAATATGCATCCAAGTAAACTCTCTATCAAGTTTCATAACGAAACTAAGGTAATCATTTTGAGACGCATTTCTTCCAAAATAGATAATCGTTCCATTAAGATTAATTTTCCAAGGACGATTGACAACAGTTTTCTTAGTTTCCTTTTTCTTTTTTGAATTGGAATACAGATGAACTAATTCGTCTTTGTGGTATTCATCAGTCGCAATAAATTCATCTAAGATTTTTTGATACATTGCTTGCTCATTTTTAGCATTTTCAATATTTAGTTTTGAGCGTTCAATTGTCTCTTTTGCTTTCTTAGCCTTTTTATAGAAATTTTGCGTGTTTTCTAAGATGGTTTTACTCTCGTCAATATGATAAGTTTTTCCATCAACGATTACTGAAGATTTGTGGGCCTTTAAATTTGTCTCGTTAGATAAAATATCATCGGCAATTCCTCGATAAAGTAGGTTCTTTTCGGCTTTTTCGACATCTTCATTTATGGCAGAAATCTTCTTCTCGGTGCCTTTAATTTTGCTGTTTAAAAATTTAAGAAAATCTGCATACTTTTCTTTGGTGCGAATTTCAAGATCTTCTTCATATTTTTTCGTGATAAATTCATCACTGATTCTGATATCTCCTTCAATTAATTTTTCGTTATTAGGTAAGATATATTTTTCTCCGCGAATGAGTGGATGAATTTTGCTTGAAAAATAGTAATCGACAACATTTTCATTTTCGTCGAGGATAATTAGGTTTGGACTATTTGGTATTAGTTCAACAACGAGTTTGTAATTGTCTTCATTTTCAATTGAGTGGATAACACAAGTGAGAATCAAGTCATCTTCCTTTAACTTCAAATTTGTGATGAGCGATTTTCCAATGTGTTTTCTAAACTTCGCTAAAAAAGTATTCTCAAAGGATGAGAAGAACTTATCGCTTTGAGTTAAATAGAGTAATGGGCACTTCGGATTTAGAGAAATAACCAGAATAGTTTTTGCTTTTTCCATAAATGGAAGCACTAAAACTTTATTTGATAATAAAAGTGGAGAATATAGCTTTTCTCCTTCAATTTCTTTTGCAATTTTAACGATGTAGTTTTGATACGATGAATGACTGATTCGCATAAGACCATTATAAATATATCCCAATGTGCTATCAATTATATTGTTTATAAATTGCTCGTTGCGAACACCTCAACCTTTATTTATAATAAAACCATATGAAACGCGGATTACTTATTATTATGTCTGGCCCTAGTGGAGTTGGTAAGGGCACCATTAGAGAAAAACTAATGGAAGATAAATCACTTAATCTTTTTTATAGTGTGTCGATGACAACTCGCTCCCCAAGACCAGGAGAAGTCGATGGTCGTGAATATTACTTTGTAAGCAAAGAAGATTTCAAAAAGAATATTGAAAATGATAATTTGCTCGAATGGGCTGAATTCGTTGGAAACTTCTATGGCACTCCTAAGGATAAAGTCGAAAATATGCGTAATGAAGGAAAGAACGTCCTTCTTGAAATCGATGTAAACGGAACAAAAACTGTTTTGTCTAAGCTCGATAGAAATGATGTTATTTCCATCTTTATCGCTCCACCTTCATTAGAAGAACTTGAAAATCGCATTCGTGGTCGTTCAACTGAAACTGATGAAGTTATTAAAAATCGACTCGCTCAAGCTAGTAGAGAATTAGGACAAAAAGATCAATATCGATTTGTCGTTATTAATGACAAGCTTGAAGATGCTGTCGAAGAATGTCGTAAGATTATCCTCTCAAATTAAAGGAATTAAGGGCATGAAGTTGCTTGAGGTTTTAATTGAAAGAAAAGCCAATGCACTCAATCGCCCTTTTTCTTATATTTACAATAAGGAAAAGCCTCTTGAAGCAGGTTATCGTGTTTTAGTTAATTTCGCTCACAAAAACATTGTTGGCTATGTAATTAAATGCGAGGAATGTGGTAAGTCTGTTGAACAACTCGAAGAAGAAATGGGTTTTAAGATTGGTGAAGTCATCGATGTTTTGGATGATAAACCTTTACTTAACAAAGAACTCCTAGATCTTTCTAACGAGATTGCTTCATATTATCTTTCACCATTAATCAGTGTCCTTCAAACGATGCTACCAACTTCCCTTAAACCAGCATCAGCATCACTAAAAGGACCAAAGATTGCTTATGATACTTACGTTAAGCTAATTAAGGATGATGAAACAGGTTTAACCCCTAAACAAATTGAACTTGTTAGACTGCTTAGATCTTCTGGTCGAATTCTTAAAAAAGACTGCAAATCTCCTTCAATTGTAAATAAATTGTATGAAAAGAAAATCATCGATTTCGAGAAGGAAGAACGCACTCGACTTGAGATTCCTGAATATAAAAAAGAACACAAAAAAGACTTAACTGAGGAACAACAAAACGCTGTTGATTCTATTCTCAAAACAGATAAAACAGTCACTTTACTTCAAGGTGTTACCGGCTCAGGAAAAACTGAAGTCTATTTGACCTTATCAGAAATGGTGCTTGCTCAAGGTCGTAATGTTTTGATGCTTGTTCCTGAGATTTCACTAACTCCAGTAATGGTGGAATATTTCCAACGCCGTTTCTCTGGAGACGTTGCTATTCTTCATTCTGATTTAACACCAGCTGAGAAATATGATGAATATCGCCGTATCAGTCGTGGTGATTGCCACGTCGTTGTTGGTGCACGCAGTGCAATCTTTGCTCCACTTGATAATATTGGCTTAATCATTCTTGATGAAGAACATACTGAATCATACAAACAAGATTCACTTCCTTGTTATCACGCTCGTGAAGTTGCAATCATGAGGGCAAAACACTTTAACTCAAAAGTCATTTTAGGAAGCGCGACTCCATCGCTTGAAACAAAAGCTCGTGCCTTAAAAGGTGTTTATCATTTAGCAAGTCTTCCAAATCGAATCAATAAACAGGAATTACCAAAGACAACAATAGTTGATATGTCGAAGGCTTATTCATTTAGCCGCGAATCTTCGATGTTTTCGAAATATCTTATTGAACAATTAAGAAATGTTTTAGAACGAAAAGAGCAAGCGATTCTATTGATAAATAGAAGAGGTCACTCTGGTTATATTACATGTCGTAGTTGCGGTCATATTATCAAATGTCCAAATTGTGGAATTGCTTTAACGTATCATCGTCATGACAACATGCTTAAATGCCATCATTGTGGACATGTAGAACTAAATGTTGAAACTTGTCCTGAATGTGGTTCGAAATATTTATCAAGATCAGGTTTTGGAACCGAGAGAATAGTTGATGAAGTTAAAAAGCTATTCCCATCGGCTCGAGTATTACGTCTTGATAGTGACGTTGGTGAAGTTCGAAACAATATTGCAAAAACTGTTGAAGCATTCTCAAACCAAGAAGCCGATATTTTAGTTGGCACTCAAATGATTGCGAAAGGTCATGATTTTCCAAATGTCACACTCGTCGGCATTGTTTTAGCGGATATTGGATTATCTCTTCCATCATTTAGGTCAACTGAAAGAGCGTTCCAACTTATCACTCAAGCGGTTGGCCGAAGTGGTAGAGCTTCAAAAGTTGGACAAGCAATCATTCAAACCTTTAATCCATATCACTATGCAATTACATTAGGAAGCAAACAAAATTACGAAGCTTTCTTTAATAAAGAAATGTCAGTGAGAAAAGTTGCTCAATATCCACCTTACACTTATTTAACGAGCTTAGAAATTATTGGTAAAAACGAAGAAATGGTTGTTGATATTATTTCTAAAATATCACGCGATATTTCTAATCAGAATTTCGAAGATGTATCGGTTTTGGGGCCAGTTGAGCCATTCATTTCATACGAAAATAATAATTATCACCGAATTATATTAATTAAATATAAAAAGTATGATAAAATCCAAAACTATCTAAGGGAAATCCTTGAATCACTCAAAAACAAGTCGCAAATCAAAGTTAAAGTGAATGTTGATCCATACGATTTTTAGGAGGTATATATGGTTACTATTTCAATTTACGGACTTGATCATTTCACAACAGGTCACTATTCAAAAGATCACACGAAGAATCTTGCTAATTTGTTAGAAGTTAGTGAAGACGATATTTCGTTCTATGCTCCTGAAGCATACATTTTCCATAACGGAGTTGATCAAACTTCCTGGAGCACAATCGTTAAGGTCAACGCTCCTGAAGCTTGTGAAACTAACGAAGCTAAAGTTGCGAAATATTTAATGGAAACCCTCAAGGATTTCACAATCAATTTACAAGTTGAATTCTATTACTATCATCGTCATCATCGTTATGAATACGTTAACAAAGAATATCCTCGCTTCATCAAAGAAGACAACTTAGTCAGTGTTGAAGAAGAGGAATACGAAGAAGGCGATGAACTTTTTGAAGGCAATATCTTTGAAAATTTTGAAGAAAAACTTCAAGAAGCCGCTAAAAAGAAAGAGGAGGAACATGATCACGAATGCCATTGTGGCCACGATCATCATAAACACTAATGATTGAAATTAAGCTAGCCTCTGATATTGTTCGTAAAGTTATCGTTGATGGCAAAGACTATGTCGATGCTGTCGATGAAGTCTTTCCAGAAGAAAGAAAGATTTTTAAATCGAGCAATATTTCCGTTTTACTAGCTCGAAAAACAATTTCTCATTATTTCTTATTTGAAAATATTCTTCATGAATATAGCGTCACTCTTAATTCGAACAACAAATCATTACTGTACGTCATTTTAGCGAACATTCACTATGTGAAAGTAATTTCCAAAAACACCTGCGTCTCATTCTTAAAGGGCCAAATTCCTTATGAAGAATATCGCAAGATAGAACCCGTTTTATTAAGAAAAGAACCACTTGAGGAATTAATCTCATTTGAGCCTGATTCTGATTTTTATTATGCGACCAAATATAATTCACCAATTTGGCTTATCCATATGTGGCGAAAACAATTTGGTGATGATTTAACAAAAGAATTTTTGGAAGCTAATATCAACACAAATTTGCAGTCCTATGCAGTAAACACTTTAAAAACAACTACCGAAAAATTGCTTCTAAAATATCCAGAATTTTCATCTCCATTTGATGAGATGCTTTTGTTCAACGGAACCACAAGATATCAACTAACTCCTGAATTTAAAAATGATGAATATTTCGATGTGAAAATTGGTTTTAAAGCCTTGATTGATGAATTTTATAATCCTCACTACGAAGTATTACTTTATTCGGGATATGACGATGATTTTGTAAAAGCTGCCATTGTTAAAACTAATAAAACACAATCGCTAAATCTTGCCGTTCCTAATCTTGAAAAACGAGCCAAGATTATGCGTTTTATTCGTGTTAACGATATCCATAATGTTAACTTGTTTGAACTCAGGGATAAGTATTCATTACAAGCCGCTGTTTCATATAAGCAAGATTTAGTGGTGGTGTTCCCACACTGCACTCGTTTTGATATCGTCAGCAAATATCCTGATTTTTTACTTCACTTTGACCGAAACGATATTGATGGAAGAATCGCTCACGAAAAAGAAACGCTTGAGCTTTGTTCAGAATATGTCGCTGATGGTGGCGAACTCCTTTACATTGTTAACACACTAAACAAGAAAGAATCCACCCTTCTAATTGAAGAATTCTTAAAGAATCATCCAGAATTTGAACTTGATAAGGAAGAACAAATGGTATCTTCTCATCCATTTGCGACAACCATGTATCACGCTCATCTATTTAAACGAGGTTAATATGATTAATTTATACGGACAAGAAATAACCAAGTTAGAAAAGTTATTGATGGATCGCGGTCAAAAGAAATACCGTGCTACCCAACTTTTCACTTGGATTTATGAAAAGAAAGCCAAAACCTTCGACGAGATGAGCGATGTTTCTAAAGCCTTTAGAGAGGAACTTAATCGTGATTTTACTTTAGATTTGCCAAAGATTTATAAAAAGCAAGAATCTAAGGATGGCACGATTAAATTACTTCTTGAACTTGAAGATGGTTCAAAAATTGAAACTGCTTTAATGCCGTACAACTATGGAAATGCAATCTGTGTTTCTAGCCAAGTTGGTTGCAATATGGCATGTGCGTTTTGTGCGAGTGGTCTTCTAAAGAAGAAACGTAACTTAGAAGTTCATGAAATTGTTGGACAAGTTATTGTGATGAATTCTCTTCTTGAAGAAAAAGGTGAACACGTATCTCACGTCGTTGTGATGGGCACTGGTGAGCCATTTGATAACTATGACAATGTCATCGATTTTATTCGCATTATCAATCATCCAAAAGCTTTAGCAATCGGTGCAAGACATATCTCGGTTTCAACTTGTGGAATTGTTCCAGGAATTATGAAATATGCCCATGAAGGACTTCAATCAAATTTGGCAATTTCTTTACACGCGCCTAATGATGAAATTCGTAATAAAATCATGCCAATTTCCAAAGGATATAAGATGGAAGAACTCATGGCGGCGGTTAAATATTATGAAGAACATGCTGGGCGTAGAGTTACTTTCGAATACATTTTGTTAAAAGGGGTCAATGATTCACTTGAATGTGCTGAACAATTAGTGAAACTAATTAAAGGTACATTAGCTTATGTGAATCTAATCCCATATAATCCTGTTGATGAGCATTCATTTGCTCGCAGTGAGGATAAGCAAGTTCATAAATTCTTTTCCTATTTGATGCAACATGGAGTTAACACAACTGTTCGCAAAGAATTTGGAAATGATATCGACGCAGCATGCGGTCAACTTAGAGCAAAGGAAATGTTATGAAAGGTGTAAAGTACAAAGGTCAATTCGCTAGTAAAACCGATATTGGTCTAGTTCGTAAAACCAACGAAGACCAAGCTGTTGCATTGATTAATGCATCAGGAAACGTTTTATTATGCGTATGCGATGGTATGGGTGGTCACAACAAGGGCGATCTTGCCTCAAAACTTGCCATCGATGTCATCAGTAACGAATTCCGTCAAAAGAATGGATTCGTCTCGTATGTGACAGTTCGCAGTTGGATTTCAAAGACAATGCGAAAAGTAAACAAAGTTATCTTTGATAAAGGACAATCTGATCCGGCCTATAAAGATATGGGCACAACCGTCGTGTTCGCTCTTTTATATCACGATATGGTTTATGTTGTTAATGCTGGAGATTCAAGAGCATATTTTGTTCGTAAGAGTCGTCTTGAACCATTAACCGAAGATCAAACTTACGTTAAATATCTTTACCATACTGGTAAGATCTCTGAAGAAGAAATGGAAACATCATCTCAACGTCACATTTTAATGAATGCGATTGGTACTTTCCCTTCTCCAAGTTTTGAAATCAAAACTTATCCAAATAATGGTCTATCAATTTTACTTTGCTCTGATGGACTATACAACAATGCGACCGAAGCTGAAATTAGAAGTGTGTTATCAACTACTGAAAGAATCGATCAAAAGATTGATACTTTGATTGGTGTTGCTAAAAGCAATGGTGGCACCGATAACATCGGAATAGCATATTGGGAGGCATATCGTCATGATTAAGATTGGTGATTATATCGGCGATCGTTATCATATTACTTCCCGTATCGGTACCGGTGGTATGGCGGAAGTTTTTGAAGCCAACGATCAAATTTTAAAAAGAGTTGTCGCGATTAAGATAATGCGTGAGGACTTGCTTGATAACCCAGACAATATTGTTCGCTTTGAAAACGAAGTTAGAGCATGTGCTTCAATGCATCATCCAAACATCATTCAAGTTTTTGACCAAGGTGTTCATGAATCACGTCCGTGGATGGCGTATGAATATATCAAAGGTCAAACATTGTTTGAAAAGCTTGAATTCTTAACTCAAATTAATGTCTATGAAGCTTGTGAAATTATGGTGCAGCTTCTTGACGCTGTTAGTTACATTCATAAAAACGGCATTATTCATCGTGACATTAAACCACAAAACATTTTCTATTTATCAAACGGAACAATTAAGTTGTCCGACTTTGGCATAGCGGTGGATTCTCGTATCGATGAAACCAAAACTGAAGAAGGAATTATGGGTTCGGTTTTCTATTTAGCGCCTGAAGTTTGTTCAGGACAATCTGCAACAATCCAATCTGACATTTATTCAATTGGTGTTACTTTCTTCCAACTTATTACTGGACGTCTTCCATATGAGACTGGACATGCGATAGATATCGCGATTGCACATATTAAGAAACCGTTCCCAAGTGTAACCAAATATAATCCACAGATTTCTAAGGAAATCGACCGAATTATTCAAAAGGCATGTCGAAAGAATCCTAAAGATCGATATAAAAGCGCTGATGAGATGTTAGCAGCAGTGAAGTTATCAATGCAAAACAAAGATAATTTCAAAGAAAAACGTAATTTCCTAAAGAGGTTCTTTGGTTTTAAATAATGAACGGAAAAATACTTTCAACTGTTGGTGGAGTTTACGTCGTTAATTGCGACGGAGTTAATTATCGTTTATTTCCTAAAGGAATCTTTCGTCATAAGAATCAAAAATTACTTGTGGGTGATAATGTCATTTTTAACACTGATGACATGGTTATCGAAGCAATCGACGAACGAAAGAATGAACTAATTAGACCTAAGGTCTCCAATGTTGATTTACTTATTATTACGATGTCAGTAGTTGAACCGGAATTATCGGTTGAACTTCTCTATAAGTTTTTGACCTATGCAAATATGAATGAGATTAAAGCCGCAGTGGCATTTACCAAGGTTGATATGCTTATGGATTTCTCTCATCTCGATTCACTCAAGTCTGATTTAAACAAACTTGGTTTTGACGTTTACTACTTATCTAAAGATAATAATGAGGAATTTGCACGTTTTAAAAACGATATTAAAGGTAAGACAATTATCTTTATGGGTCAAACTGGTGTTGGAAAATCTTCTAACATCAATCATATTGATCCACATTTTGAAAGAAAGATTGGGGACTATTCCACAGCTCTTGGTAGAGGCAAACATCAAACCAAAGAAGTCATCCTCCTTCCTTATGAAGATGGATATATTGGAGATACTCCAGGATTTTCATCGCTAGATTTAAATATCTTCAAAGAAGACTTAGCGCATTATTTCCCAGGCTATGGGAATATATACACCGAATGCTATTTTTCAAATTGTCTGCATCAAAACGAAAAACAATGTAAAATAAAAGAAGAAATATCTAAAGGCAACCTTTCTAAAGAAGGTTATGAAGCATATATTAAATTACTAAATTCTCTTCCTTATAAGATTACGAGGTATAACAAATGAACAACTACGTATCACCAAGCCTACTTGCCGCAAATAAAAATCATCTCCAAGATGAGATTAAAACTGCCGAAGCAGCTGGAGCAGAATACATCCACTGGGATATCATGGATGGAAAATTTGTTCCTAACACATCTTTTAAAGCATCCGAAGTTAAAGCACACGCTAAATCTCACAAGATGATTAACGACGTTCACATTATGGTCGCTGATCCTGAGATTGAAGCACCAATGTTTGTTGGTTGCGGTGCTGATTTAGTTACCTTCCATATCGAAGCAGTTAAAGACGAAAAAGAAGCTGAGAAAATTATTGATACGTTACATAAAATGAAATGCAAAGCTGGTCTTTCAATTAAACCAATGACTGATGTCTCAGCAATTGAGTCTCTATTAGGAAAATTAGACCTTGTTTTAGTCATGTCAGTTGAGCCTGGAAAAGGCGGCCAAAAGTTTATGCCAAGCGCATTACGAAAAATTCGCAAATTACGAAAAATTATCGACAAAAATCGATTTAATTGCTTAATTGAGGTCGATGGTGGAATTAATGATAAGACCGGAAAAAGATGTCGTAAAGCTGGCGCTGACATCCTTGTTGCCGGCTCATATTTATTCGGTCATGATGACTTTGAAGAAAGGGTTAAATTACTTCGATGATTACACCTAATTTAATTTGGATTTTTACAATCTCTGCGATTGGAATTATGGCAGTTACAATTGCCGTTCTTTTGTTTGTCAATTCAGCCTTCAGAAACAAGGAATTTTCTCCACTCAGAAATTTCCCGTTTGAATTCTTGAAGGATAGCGAAAAAAGTGTCCCAGTTTTTAAACCACTTCTTTATATTTTGACTGCTTTATCTTTTGCTCCATTATTTGTCATTACTCCTTTGATCTCTGAGTTTGGAGATCTTGGATTTTTAACTATTCTCATCACTTGCGTCTTTGGTTTAACAGCAATTTGCAATTGTTTATTGTTCTTCTTTGACGCTAGATACACAAAAACACACATGATTTTGGTGACGGTTGCAATGTCACTCGCGCTTTTAGCAAATGCTTTAGCAACTCTCTTGTCAGTTCTTGTTTATAAAAACTATATGGAAACCGCAACTCAACACCCTATTTCACTTGTGTGTGCAGTCGTTAGCGGGCTCCTCGCCATTTCTATGTTAGCTTTAGCGATCAATCCAAAGTTAAAGAATTGGGCTAAGCTTGAAGAACACGATAATCCAGATGGAGAAAAGTCTTATTCAAGAGGTAAAGTTTTCATTCTTGCATTAACCGAATGGCTCACTCTTTGCTTATCAGTTCTCGGTGAAATTATCTTCTTAATTTCCTTATTAAAGTAAAATAAAAAGGATACGAAGTATCCTTAATATCATAACATCAACTAATTACTTAGCGTTTTTAACTAAAGCACGATGCGCTCTAGCGGTCATTTTAACAGTGACCATTTTGCCATTGATGTTGATTTTATATTTTTGTAAGTTGGCATTCCAGACACGACGTGTTGCAATGTTGGAGTGGGAACGAGCGTTTCCGCTTTTTGGACCGACTCCTGAGATTTGGCATTTTCTTGACATAACTTTACCCTCTTTTTATAAAAGCATTGTGTATTTTATCAAAAGTATTTGACGTTGTAAACTATAGTCTTGCTTTTGGGAAACGAGCGAGAAATTCTTCCTCAGAAATTAGATGCCCGTATTTTAGCGCATATTCGTAGATTAAACCCTCTTTATCGAAGGCTAAATATCGCTCTTTTCCATCAGCCATATAAAAGAGCATCATCTTGTGCTTTATAGACCATTTCTCATTTATATAAATGACATCTTTCCAATAATATTCCTTAACTTGGCCTAATTTTGTGTGCACCAATTTGTGCTTATCGATCTCATAATAAGTAGAGTGAATTGTGAGATAGCAAAATAAACCAGAAATACCGAGTAAAATAGGTGTGTAAATATAGAACGAAAGATTAAATGGCCAGAATTGATCGTGTTGAAAAGAAATGTAGAAAATTGCGTCCATCACCAAGAACAAACCAGTGAAGATTAAAATGATTCTTGGAGCAGAGACATGAAGCTTGCCATCATCTTCTTTTCTTGCCATATGTTGTATTTTAGCAATTTTCCTCGTAAGTGAAAAGAAAATCAAGAATCTTTGATTCTTTTTCTTTATATGTACACTCACGCGATAAGTCGTGATATACTTTTGTAGGCAAAAAAATATATTTTTTGTCTGCTAAAAGGAAAAGGATGAATTATGTCACAGAAGATGGTCGCAATGATTTTGGCTGGTGGTAAAGGTACCAGACTAGAAGCATTGACAAAGAAAGTCGCTAAACCTGCCGTTAGTTTTGGCGCAAAATACCGCATTATTGATTTCCCGTTATCAAATTGTGCGAATTCCCATATCGACACCGTTGGTGTTTTGATGCAATACGAATCAGTATCGCTTGATGAATACATCGGTAACGGAGAGAAATGGGGTCTTAATGGCGTGCGTTCACTTACAACAACGCTCGCACCTAGACAAACTGAAGAAGGATTATCATGGTATAAAGGAACCGCTGATGCAATTTATGCAAATATCGATTTCCTTGATCAATGTGATCCACAATATGTCCTCATTCTTTCAGGTGACCACATATATTCCACAACATATGATGCGATGCTTGAACAACATATTGAAAAGAACGCGGATTGCACGATTGCAGTCTATGAAGTTCCAATTGAAGAAGCATCCCGCTTTGGCATTTTAGTAGCGGACAAAAAAGATCGAATTGTTGAATTCCAAGAAAAACCCGCTCATCCAACTAGCAATTTAGCATCGATGGGCATTTACATTTTCTCATACCGTGTTCTTAGAAGAGCCCTTCTTAAAGACGCGCAAAATGAAAACAGTGATCATGACTTTGGTAAGAACATTATCCCAATGCTTCTTTCCGAAGGAAAAATATTGACAGCTTATAAATATAAAGGCTATTGGAAAGATGTTGGTACCATCAAATCTCTCCATGAAGCTAATATGGATTTAATCTCCGATAAGGTTGATCTAAATTTCGATAAAATCATGGGTGGATTAAAGATTTATTCTGCTGATACATGGTCCACACCTCAATATATCGGTAAGAGCGCATCGCTTTCTGATTCACTTGTTAATCAGGGCGCAGTTATCTTAGGAAAAGTTAAAAAGTCCGTTATTTCTGATGGCGTCTACATTGAGCGTGGCGCAGTCGTCGAAGATAGCGTCGTCATGCCAAACGTCACGATTAAGAAAAACGCGATCGTGAAAAATGCAGTGGTCGCTCCAGATTCAGTTATTTATGAAGACGACAATGTCGTTGGTGAAAATGGCAACGTTGTTTTATATGCAAGGAAGGTGAAAGCACATGAGTAAGAAAGTATTAGGAATCGTTAACTTATATGATTCACCATCTTTAGGTGGTTTAACCAGAAGCAGAACCTTAGGTTCAACCTCATTTTTAGGTCGTTTTGCTTTGATGGATTTTGCCCTTTCAAACTTCACCAATTCTCATATTGATGAAATCAACGTCTTAATTAAAGACAATTTCCGAAGTGTTGCTAAGCACGTTGGAACCTTGAAGACATGGGTCAATAACACCAAGATTGGTCGTCAAAATTTATTAATCAACGAAAAAGGGATCGAAGATCCAAAATATAATTCCGACCTTAATGCCTTAAGAGAAAACGACTGGATTTTATACGATGTCGATGTCGACTACATCGCGATCGCACCAGCGCACATTTTAACGCAAATTAATTTCAATGATGTCATCGACTTCCATGAAGAAAATGAAGCGGAAGTAACAATTGTTTATAAAGAAATCGACAATGCTGATGAATCATTCTTAACCAGTAACGTTTTAACGTTAGAAGGCAATGAAATTGTCAGTTACAAGAAAAATACCGGTGCTCGTAAACACGCGAATGTGTCATTACGTACATATGTCGTGTCCAAAGAATCATTCTTTAAATGGCTCAATCATCGCGATTATCGCGATGCGACATCTCTCCGTATGCTTCTTGAAACAATCATTGAAGAAAAAGAAGAGAAGGTGTGCGGCTATAAATATGAAGGCTATGCCCGTTGTTTTGATTCATTTGAAAACTTTGTTAAGTATTCATTTGAATTCTTTGATGTTGATGTTGCCGATTCAGTCTTTAACAAAGATTGGCCAATATTCACATGCACTCGCAATACGAGACCAGCAATTTATGGCCCAAAAGCCAAAGTTAGAAATTGCTTTATCGCTAACGGAGCGATAGTAAATGGAAAGGTCGATAGCTCAATCATCTCCCGTTATGTCGAAATCGAAGATGGAGCGGAAGTTAAAAACTCCATCATCTTGACCAAATGTCATATCAAAGATGGTGTCCATGTTGAACATGCTGTCATTGATAAATACTCAATCATTGAAAATGATGTTATCGGTCAAGAAAATAAACCAGTTTATATTTCCCAAGGAAAGAAAGTTAAATAAATGAAAATCGTTAATGTCTCTAGTGAAGCTAATCCACTTATCAAAAGTGGTGGTTTAGGTGATGTTGTTTATTCTTTGTCACGCGAACTTGCTAAAGCAAAGAATGAAGTTTCGATCATCATCCCTTTTTACAAACAAATCAAAAACAAAAACATCGATGCAACCTATTTAGGTTATGACTATGTCGATATGTCCTGGAGACATCAATATATTGGTATCTTCCATAAGTTGATCGATGGAGTAAATTATTATCTTATTGATAATGAACAATATTTTGGTCGAGATAACCTTTATGGTTATGATGACGATGGTGAGCGTTTTGCCTATTTTGCATTGGCCGCTCAAGTTGTCATCGCTAAATATGGACTTAAACCAGATATCGTTCACGTCCACGATTGGCAAGCTGGCATGTTACCGGTGTTAATGAAGATTCGTCCAATCGAAGATAACCGTCCACACTTTGTTTTAACGATTCATAATCCAGCATTCAAAGGATATTTAAATCGCGAATCGCTGGGAGATTTATATAATCTCGACGTTGATTTATATGATTCTGGAGCGGTTCGTTTTGAAGGAATGGTCTCCACTTTAAAAGCTGCAATCTACTTTGTAGATAAGATTACAACTGTTTCTCCGACTCATCGAAATGAATTATTAACCGAAGAATTTTCACAAGGCTTATGTCATGTTCTTGAATTTAGAAGAGATGATTTCTGTGGAATTCTTAATGGAGTGGATACAGTTGAATTTGATCCTGAACACGATAACCGTATCGCGATGAAATATTCTGTTAAAAACTTTATCCGTGGCAAAAACGAAAACAAGAAAGCCCTGCTTCAACGTATGGGTTTAAAGGATGAGTTCGCTCCGACATTTGGAATCGTTTCTCGTCTTACATATCAAAAAGGTATCGATTTAGTCGTTCAAAATGCTTTGCATTTACTTTATCGAGGTGCCAATATCGTTATCCTTGGTAGTGGTGAATATGGACTTGAAAGAGCCATCCAAGAACTTCGTGATGCTCATCCAGATAAAGTTGCGGTCTATATTGGCTACAACGATGAGCTCGCGCATATGATTTATGCCGGATGTGATTTCTTCTTGATGCCATCATTATTTGAACCATGCGGTATCGGACAAATTGCCGCGCAACGCTATGGCACGCTCCCAATCGCTCGTGAGACGGGCGGACTTGTGGACACTGTGCACGCTGAGAAAGATGGATTTACTTTCCAATATTATGATGCTCTCTCTATGAGAGCGGTGCTCGATCGAGCCTTAGATGTTTATTATTGTGACTCCGCTAAAATGAACGAAATGATTAAGACAGCGATGTCACTTGATCGTTCATGGGTGGAATCGATGAAAAAATATTATGCCTTATATGAGGAGGTAGTTTCATGAGTTATGACCATAAGAAAATCGAACAAAAATGGTTAAAGATATACGAAGAAAAGAAACCGTTCTATTGTGATGTTTACGATTTTTCTAAACCAAAATTCTATTGTTTGGATATGTTCCCATATCCATCTGGACAAGGTCTTCATGTAGGCCACCCATTAGGCTACACAGCCAGTGATGTTGTTTCTAGAATGAAAAGAATGCAGGGCTTTAACGTCCTTCACCCAATGGGTTGGGATGCTTTTGGCCTTCCTGCTGAACAATATGCGATTGCGAATAACAAGCATCCATATGGTTTTACCAAAGCGAATATTGATAACTTCCGTAAGCAAATTAAAGCTCTGGGCTTTTCCTATGACTGGAGTAAGGAGATTGCGACTTGTGATCCATCTTACTATAAGTGGACTCAATGGATTTTCTCTTTGTTATACAAATCTGATTTAGCTTATGTTAGCAATGTTCCAGTTAATTTTTGTCCAGCATTAGGTACGGTTCTTGCTAACGAAGAAGTCATTGATGGCAAATCCGAACGTGGTGGTTTTCCAGTTATCAAAATGCCGATGCGTCAATGGGTTCTTAAGATTACATCTTACGCAGATAAATTAATTTCTGGTTTAGATGAACTTGATTGGCCAAAATCCACCTTAACAATGCAAAAGAATTGGATTGGTAAATCCTTGGGCGCTGAAATCACATTTAAAGTTGCCGATTCTAACGAATCATTCAAAGTTTTCACTACACGCGCGGACACATTGTTCGGTTGCACATATTGTTGCTTAGCGCCTGAGCATCCACTCGTAAAGAAGCTCGTTTCTAAACAGCAAGAAAAAGTTGTTAACGATTATATCGAACAGATCAAATCTAAATCCGATATGGAAAGAACCGAACTTAACAAGGATAAGAGCGGTGTCTTTATAGGTGCGTACGCAATTAATCCAATCAATGGTAAACACGTTCCAATCTATATCGCAGATTATGTTTTATATGGTTATGGCGAAGGTGCCGTTATGGCGGTTCCATGTCACGACCAACGCGACTATGAATTCGCAACCAAACACAAATTAGAATTCATCCAAGTTCTTGAAGGTGATGTTTCTAAACAAGCATTTGAAGGTGATGCTAAGCATATCAATTCCGACTTTGTTAACGGACTTAATATTGCCGATGCAAAGAAAAAAATCATCGCAAAACTCGAACAACTTGGATGCGGCAAAGCAAAAGTTAATTATAAATTACGTGATTGGATATTCTCTAGACAACGCTATTGGGGTGAACCAATCCCGGTCGTTACATTCTCAGATGGAAGCATGTATTGTTATGAACTAAAAGATCTTCCACTCACTCTTCCTGAACTTAATAAATACGAGCCAAGCGGTGATGGTAAATCTCCATTAGCAAATGCGAAAGACTGGCTTAACGTAACAATCGATGGTAAGAAAGGTGAACGCGAAACTAACACCATGCCACAATGGGCGGGATCATGTTGGTATTACATTCGCTACATCGATCCAAACAACGATAAAGAAATCGCTGATCCAAAGTTATTAAAACATTGGTTACCAGTCGACTTATATATCGGTGGTGCTGAACACGCAGTTTTGCATTTACTTTATTCCCGCTTCTGGCACAAATTTTTGTATGACAAAAAAGTTGTCTTCACCCCAGAACCATTTAAAAAATTATTCCATCAAGGTATGATTCTTGGTTCAAATGGTGAAAAGATGTCTAAATCACGTGGTAACGTTGTTAATCCAGATGATGTCATTGAAGAATATGGTGCAGACTCATTAAGACTATTTGAAATGTTTGCTGGACCTCTTGAAGAAGGTTTTGCTTGGTCAACAAATGGTTTGGCAGGCGCGCGTAGATTTATTGAGCGTGTTCATAGGTTATACACAGACGAAGCATTCACCAAGAAGTTCACTGATAACAATAATCACGAATTAGACTTTGTCTATAACGCGACCGTTAAGAAAGTCAGTGCGGATTTTGAATCACTTCAAATCAACACAGCCATCGCTCAAATGATGATTTTTGTTAACGCTTTGTATAAAGCAAATGAACTTTATAAGCCATACATGGTTAATTTCTTAAAGATGTTTGGCTGTGTCTGTCCATTTATCAGTGAAGAACTCTATGAGTTAACTACTGGTAAAGTCCTTTTTGATCATGAAATGTGGCCAACTTGCGATGAGAGCAAACTCGTTCAAGATAACGTCAAGATCGCTGTCAGCGTGAATGGCAAATTACGCGCTACACTCGAATGCGAAAAGGATTTAGATGACGAAGTTTTAAAACAAAAAGCCTTCGAAATCGATGCTGTTAAACGTCATGTTGAAGGAAAAGTAATCAAACGTGTGATTATTGTTAAAAACAAAATCATAAATATTGTGGCTATTTAAGGAGAAAATTATGGGATACACATTAATTGTTGATATTGGCAATAGCCAAATTGAAATCGGTATTTTTAAGCAAGACAAGATTGTTAATAAGTTCCGTTTTGAAACAAAAAAGCTTCCAAACGCTTATGAAAACAAATTGTTTTACAATTTTTTGAAGAAAAATAATGTCGATCCAAGCGAAATTGATGGCGGTATGATTTTCTCGGTTGTTCCGCATATAACTCGTCTTGCTCAAATCATCTTAACTGGTGAGATTGGTATTGAAATCGAAATATTTGATCCAACTAATTTTCTTAAGACATTTAAAACAGATGTCGATGATCCAAAAGAAATTGGCCACGATTTATTAGCTGATGTTGTTGGCGCAATTCATTACTATGGTGTTCCGGTTATCGTCTGTGATTTAGGAACAGTTACAAAGAACTTAATCATCGATAAAGATGGTGTTTTCCGTGGTGTTTCATTTTTCCCAGGCGCAAGATTAAATACCAATACACTTTCAGACATGGCCGCTCAGCTTCCTGAATTAAAAGATGTGGCTCGTCCAAAATATTTCTATGGTAAGAACACTGTTGATGCGATGGTCAGTGGAATTTACTATTGCCACGTTGCATCTACCAAGCGTTTCATGGAAAAGATTGAAGAATTGTTTGGCTACAAATTTAAGAAAGTCATTACTGGCGGCTTCTCGAATTTATTTAAGCCTGAATACAAAGAAGAACAATATATTGTCGATCCAGAATTGGTCTTAAAAGGAATGTACTTGATTTATAAAAATCAAAAATAATGTTTATGAATTACAAGAAGCTTATTGAACCATACAAGGTTGATATGTTGGACGCTTTGCGTAGATTCGTCCAAATTCCATCTGTTTATGATGAAAAGACCGTCACCAAAGAAACTCCTTACGGCAAGGATGTCGCTGACGCACTTACATACATTGCTCGCTTAGGCGAACGCTTCGGCTTTGATGTTGACCGATGCGATGGTCACGCAACCGAGCTTACGATTGGTGAAGGTGATCGTCTCATAGGAATATTTGCGCATGCTGACGTCGTGCCTGTCACTGGTGAGTGGGATAATCCTCCGTTCCGCCCAGAAATCAAAGACGGAAATATCTATGGCCGTGGTACAAGCGATGACAAAGGACCGTTAATTGCGGCGTTTTATGCTGTTAAAGCTTTAAAAGACGCATCGCTCCTAAGAGGATATCGTGTTCGAATCGTTGTTGGTGGTGATGAAGAGCGCGGATCAAGTTGCCTTGAATATTATTTCAATAACCTTCTCAAAGAAAGTCCAACTTATGGTTTTACTCCAGATAGTGATTTCCCACTTATTTATGGTGAAAAAGAAATCGTTGATTTCTGGCCATCATTAAACATCGAGATTCCACATGTTAAATCCATTAAAGGTGGTGCTGCTACAAATGCCGTTTGCGATAAAGTGGTAGTTGAACTCGATGATGCTTGTGAACTTAAGAGTTACCTTGAATCCAAAAATGTCAAATTCGAAATCGATGGGAATAAAATTACAGTGTTAGGAAAAGCCTGCCACGGTTCTACTCCAGAATTAGGTGAAAACGCTGCATTGATTTTATTAATTGCTCTTGGTGAAGTTTATCATCTAGACTTACTTAGCAATATCGGCGCAAAACTCCAGGACACAACCGGAAAAGCATTTGGTTGTTTTGTCCACTCAGATCTTCTCAAAGATACAACTTATTGCGTCGGTATGATTTCTTATGAAAACAATAATCTCACATTTAGTGTTAACTTTAGATATCCAGAAAATGTAAATAGTGAAGAAATTATTGCTCGTTTTGACGAAGAATTTAAAACAACATCTAAAGTTGATGGAGAACCATCACATTATTTACTTTATGATCCAAATTCACTTTTAGTGAAAACATTATTAAAAGCGTATCGTGAAGAAACCAAAGATATGAGTGAACCACTCACTACAGGCGGTGGTACATACGCAAAGCACGCTAAGAATACAATCGCCTTTGGGGCTTTATTCCCAGGACGTGTATCAACGATGCATGAACCAAATGAATATATGCCACTCGAAGACTTCTATTTAAGTGCAGCAATTTATGCTCATGCTATCGACTTATTAGGAAAGATCAAATGAGAGCTAAATACCGTCAATGGGCCGTTGATTATTTAGATGAACATCCAGAGGTTGTCCTTAATTCAATCGATTTTAAGGATGCTTTCTTTAAGAAGCCTCTTAGAATGGAAATTGGTTCGGGTAAGGGCGATTTCATTATTGAGATGGCTAAACGAAATCCAAAAATAAACTTCTTAGCGGTGGAAAGAGTTCGCACAATTGCTGGTATCATGTCAAAGAAGATTGTTGAGGAAGGCTTAACAAATGTAAAAGTATTCCCGAATGATATAAATATCATCTTTGAAGAAATACCCTCTAACTACGCTGATATTATTTATTTAAATTTCGTTGATCCATGGCCAAAGAAAAAACACGCAAAAAGACGTTTAACTTTCCCAACATTCCTTAATCATTATTATCGGATTTTAAAAGATGGCGGTTTGCTAGTTTTTAAATCGGATAATGATGGATTATTTGAATATACAAACGAAGTAATTTTAGAAACAAAACTCAAGGTTTTAAAAACTGAAGAATCATATGTTTTTGATGAAGAAAATGATGCGATGACTGAGTATGAAAAGAAGTTTAGAAATGCTGGTCAAAACATCCATAGAATTATTGCTCAAAAATAGGGATTGGAGACGGATATGGAAGAGTTAGAAATTAAACTTAAAGAAGCAGGAAAAATCTCTCGCTTAACAAACAAGACATTTAAATTTGATGAACGTCTTGGAACTGGATTTTTCGCAGCCAATTATTTTCTTAAAAGTAGAAAAATAGTCGAGAATTGCGCGCCAAATCACATTGTTACGATGCAATTTTTCCAACGCACTGAAGACGCAATGGTTTGTGGAATCGATGAAGCAATTGCCTTGGTCCACACCTTTGCAGTTCACCCAGAAACTCTTGAAATCGAAGCTCTAAATGATGGTGATATTGTCGCCGCTAATGAACCTGTTTTGAAGGTCAAAGGAAAGTATGAATATTTTGGATTTTTAGAGTCCATGATTGATGGTATTTTAGCTCGTAGAAGTTCGGTCGCCACAAACACTTATCGAGTGATGAAAGCATTGAAAGGAAATGATGTCTTTTCGATGGCTGATCGACAGGATGATTATCACACCCAAATTGGAGATGGTTATGCATCTTATGTGGCGGGAATTCGTAAAGTTTCTACCGATGCCCAAGGATTGTGGTGGGGTGGAAAAGGTATGGGTACAATGCCACATGCTTTAATTGAAGTTTGCGGTGGTGACGTCTGTAAAGCTGCTGATGTCTATCACAAAACATTCCCAAATGAACAAGTTGTCGCCTTAATTGACTACAATAATGATGTCATTACTGATTCACTCAAACTCGCCGAACATCTTGGGCCAGTACTAAAAGCAGTCCGAGTTGATACATCCAAGTCACTTATTGACCATTATTTTGATGATAAAGATACTTCAAAGTTTGATCCTCATGGAGTGTGCAAAGAGCTAATATTTGCTCTCAGAGATGCATTAGATCAAAACGGATTTGACTACGTTAAGATTATCGTCTCATCATCTTTTACGGCCGAAAAGATCTCTGAATGGGTTCGCTTAGGAGTACCTGTTGATACTTATGGAGTCGGAACATTCTTAGTGAATAATACAACCGTCGGTTTTACCGGTGATTTAGTGGAACTTGATGGTAAGCCAGAAGCAAAAGAAGGACGCAAAAACATCCCTTCAACCCGCTTAGTAAAGGTGAAATATCCAATATATTGATTGATTAGGAAAATATTTTCATTTAAAATGAACTTACATAATTGAGGAAAAATTTTCATGAATAATTTGAAAGATCGTGTAACAATTTACGAAGTTGCTAAAGCTAGTGGTGTTTCTTTAGCGACCGTTTCGCGTGTCATTAATAAACAAGGAAATATGACCGAAGCGACCCGTAAAAAAGTTGAAGACACCATTGCTAAACTTGGTTATAAACCTTCAGGTTTAGCTCAAGCACTTGCTACTAATCGAACAACCACAATTGGTGTTGTCATTCCAAGTGCAAATTATGTCTATATTTCAAGTGTCTTAAATGGCATTACTGAAGTTGCGAAAGAAAAAGGATTCAACCTTTCACTTTTCGTTACATCACATTCGAAAGAAGATGCTGTCAGAATGGTTGAGAAAGTTATTACTTCTCACGTCGATGGCGCAATTATCTTTGATGATGAGCTTAACGAAGAAGATTATAAGAAACTTAATTCTTATTCAGTTCCAGCTATTGTTATCAATAACAACGTTGAAGGTGATAAAGTTGGTTGTATAACCTTTGGTTATGAACACAAATTAGCTGAGATCTTAGAAAAGAAGATTAAAACTAATGATGATCAGCAATACGTTTTCCTACACGTACATAACTGCGGACGCTTGCTCGCCCGTACTGAAAAACGTTTCTCCTCAGTTTGTGAAGCTAACAAAGTTAATTACAAGATTATGAATGTTGATGATTCATCATCAAGAACATATCATGACTTCATGAAATATTTCGAAACTCATAAGAAAGGCTATTTCGTCGCCTATCGTGATTCGATTGCAGCGGCCATCCTTGATGCTGCTATTGATTCAGGTCTTAAGGTTCCTGAAGATGTTGAAGTTTTATCTCTTATTGGTACGAAGTACGCTAAAATCACTCGCCCATCCCTTTCAAGTATGAATGTTGATATGCAAGATGTTGGTCGTCGCGCTATGTATATGCTTATTGATTTAAATAAAGGTGAATTATCCACTAAGACATATCGCGTTGAATCTCAATACAAGAAACGTGGATCAACAAAGGAGTAAATATGACAAACATTATTGATGAATTAAAAGCAAGAGGTCTTATTAAAGACTTCTCTAACGAAGATGAAGTTCGTGAATTACTAAATTCAAAGCAAACAATTTACTGTGGTTTTGATCCATCTGCCGCCTCAATGCATGTCGGTAACTTTGTTATGATCTCAATGCTAATGAGACTTCAAAGAGCTGGTCATAAGATTGTCGCTATCGTTGGTGGTGCAACTGGAATGATTGGTGATCCATCAGGAAAATCAAAAGAAAGAAACCTCCAATCAAAAGAAGCTCTAGAGGAAAATACCCTTAAGATTAAAGCTCAACTTGAACGTTTTATCGATTTAAGTAATCCAGAAAAAGGTGTCATCTTAAATAACTATGATTGGATTAGCAAATTATCAGTTCTTGATTATTTAAGAGATTATGGAAAATATTTCCCTGTTAACTATATGTTAAACAAGGATATTGTTTCATCTCGTTTACAAAGTGGTGTTTCATATACCGAATTCTCATACATGATTCTTCAATCAATTGATTTCTTGACCCTTTACCGTAATGAAGGTGTCAGAATTCAAATCGGTGGTGGAGATCAATGGGGCAATATCACTAGTGGTCTTGAACTCATCAGAAAAATTGAAGGAATCGACACTAAAGTTGGATGCTTTACTGTTCCACTTCTTCTTGATCAAAATGGCAAGAAATTTGGTAAGTCAGAAGATGGTGCGCTCTACCTCGATGCTAAGCTAGTTTCCCCATACAAAATCTATCAATATTTCATCAATGTCAGCGATGATGACGCGGCAAGATATTTAAAGGTCTTTTCATTCAAAAGCCTTGCAGAAATCGAACAAATTAGCAAAGATCACTATGCAAACTTAGGTGCAAGAATCGCCCAAAAAGCTCTCGCATACGAGATCGTTAGTTTGATTCATGGTGAGGATAAAGCCGCTGAATGTAAGAAGATGTCTGAGGTTTTATTCTCAGGCGAGATTAAATCATTATCTCAAAATGCAATTGAAGAACTTTTCGGTTCATTTAAAGTTGCTCAACCAGAAGGTTTACTTCTTGAAGATTTATTAATCGCAATTAAGGCTGCTTCATCAAAACGTGAAGCTCGTGAATTTATTAATGGCAATTCCATTTCAATCAATGGTGAAAAATGTACCGATTTAACAAAAGTCGTCACCAAGAAAGATTCATTGTTTGATAAATACGTTGTTATTAAAAGAGGAAAGAAAAACTATTATTTAGTGGATTTTACTAATGCGAAATAAATTATTGTTTGTATTATCAATTCTTCCACTTGCAACTAGTTGCTCGGGTTTTCCTATATCTAGAGAAGAGGCTGTTAACATCGTTAACAACGTTGAGGCTGGATTAGCCACTCTTCAAGTAACTGCGTATACAGCGACTAGTACGACGGTGGCGAATGATTCCGAGACTAAGATCGTCTCTTTCTATTCCCGTGAGTCGAAGTTTTTCCACACATACACAATTGAATCTCGTAACAACGGCCGTGTTTCTGAGTCCTGGCGATTCGTCATGCCATATCAATATGAAACACGCGAAGGACAAAAAACCGATGATTTCATCTTTGATGTCAACCGTCGTGTCACTCCAACATCGGTTAATGCTGATTTAGAAGAGCAATACGTTGTCGCATATGAACTTTATACAGCAGAAGCCTGGAAAGTCTACGCGGATGATTATGAGAATAGGGTTATCAAAAGATTCGCTGATTCTTTAAATCATTGCCGCAGTTTACTTGCAAACACACTTAATGAAGTTGAACTTAAATCATTCAACGGAAATAGTTTGTTCCTTGGTTCAAAGCAATCGAGCAGTGGAACATCTACTCAATCGACTGAATATGAAATCTTTATCTCAAATAATCAGTTGATGTCTGTTAAAAATAGTACGAACAAAACAAATTACACTGAAACAACATATAAATACGCTTCAGGCGATATCACTTATCCAAGTTTCAAAAAGATAAATATTATTTAAAGAATAATAAAAAGGGGCTGTTCGAAAACCTAAAAGGTGAGTAGGGCCCCTTTTATAGTGGTTTGTTGTAGAAAATATCTATCATTGCCTGATTGATTTTGTTTCCT
>OMVV01000004.1 GCA_900314585.1 uncultured Erysipelotrichaceae bacterium | reverse complement strand
AACACGTTGAAATTATGGCAAGACGTATGACACTTGAAGGTGCTAAGGTTCTTGGCGTTGCCGAACTTATGCCTTATAGTGCTGGATTAAACCGTAACATCGTTCAATGCTTACAAGATTTCAACATTCCTTTATATCTTTCGCATACAGTGAAGAAGGTTGAAGGACATTCTCACCTTGAAAAGGTGACAATCGCTAAAGTTGATGAAAAGATGAACTTCATCGAAGGTACAGAAATGACCTTTGATGTCGATACATTACTTCTTAGTGTTGGCTTACTTCCAAACGTTGATTTACTTAACAATTTACCAGTCCGCATTTCACGCACTCGTGGAGCGATGGTAAATCAAGCGATGGAAAGCGATATTCGTGGTGTCTTTGCCTGTGGTAACGTCTTACATGTTCACGATTTAGTCGATTATGTTGTTGAAGAAGCTCGTGAAGCAGGTTGTGGGGCGGTTGCTTATCTAAATGGCGAACTTAGGCACGAAGGCCACATATATGAAGTTAACCCAGGAAATGGCATTGGCTACGTAGTTCCACAACTTGTCTATATCGATGATGTTAAAGATAAAGTGTCCTTTAAATTCAGGGTTCGTAAACCTTATAAGGACGTCGATATCTACATCAAAGAAGGAGACAAAGTTATCAAAAAACTGTTTAAACCTGCAATTATTCCATCAGAGATGGAAATTGTTAAACTTGATAAATCATTATTCTCCAAAGAGTCTAATGAAATATCCGTCTATGTGGAGGAGAGAAAATAATGAAAGAATTAACTTGTATTATTTGCCCACGTGGATGTCATTTGGTGGTGGATGATAATCTTAACGTCACTGGAAACACCTGTCCTCGAGGAGCGGTATACGCGAAAAACGAGCTAACTCATCCAACGAGGACATTAACTTCAACCGTCAGAATTGTTTCTGAAATTGAAGATATGCTTCCAGTTAAATCAAGCGCGCCACTTCCAAAAGAAAAAATCTTTGACGCGATGGAACTTGTCAACAAGACCTGCGTTAAAGCTCCTATTAAAATAGGAGATGTTGTTATTAAAAATATCTTTGGCTTAGATGTTAACATCATCGCGACCAAAGACATCTTAAGGTAGATTTATGGATAAAATTAGAATTGTGCCCTTAGGTGGGCTCGGCGAATTTTACAAAAATTGCACCGTTATTGAAATTAACGATGATATTTTCGTCGTCGAATGTGGCTTAAAATTCCCAGATGTTACTAAACCTGGTATTGACTATGTCATTCCTCGTTATGATTATTTGCTCGAAAACAAAGACCGTGTTCGCGCTTATTTTCTAACTTATGGACACGATTCTGTTATCGGTGGTTTGCCTTATATTATCGATAAGATTCCCGCTCCAGTTTATTGCACAGACATCACGAAAGTATTTTTGGAGATGTTCTGCCGCCATAATCATTTAGATACATCAAAAATTGATTTTAGGATTGTAAATCCTAGCGATGATCTTATTGTCTCTGGACACAAGATATATCTATTCTCAACTTGCATGAATATTGCTCGTTCGTTTGGCATCGCTTTTGATACTGATCAAGGCTATATCACATATATCGGCAATACGGTTTATGACAACAATAATGATGTTGGCTTTATGCTCGATTTACGTCAAATTGCAAAGATCAGCGCGACAAAATCAACCTTAGTGTTTTTAAACGGTTCTGATTATGCGGCTAAAAAGGGTTACACAAATCCAAATTATCGAATCTTGCCTTTATGTCAAAAAATCATTAACGATCATCCTGGTCGTATCATAATAGCATTAGAAGCACCTGATATTTTCAATATCATCGCCGTCTTAAACGAAGCAGTTCACGCGGGAAGAAAAATCATTTGCTATGACGAATCAACTCAAGATGCTGTTGATGCAATGCTAGAATCTAAATGTTTAAAACTGGATAAGAAAAATTTCTTACCTATGGGCGAAGTTAATCGCACCAGAGCTCAAGAAATTCTCGTTTTAATGACTGGGTTTGGTTCAAAACTCTTCAATAAGATTTCGCTTTTAGCGACTCATCTCAACGATGAACAAATTTTGCAGCTTAACAAAGATGATGCATTTATCATTGGCTCGCATAACGAGGATTCTTCTGAAGTTGCCTTTACAAGTGCGCTTAACGACTTATATCGAAATGACTGCAAAATTCACGTATTTTCCAGCAAAACCTTCTTAAAAATGCATTCTTCTGAAGAAGATATCAAGACATCTTTATCAATCTTTAGACCAAAATATTACATCCCAACAAATGGTAACTTAGTTGACCTTTTTGCTAATGCAAAAATTGCAGTAAGCATGAATATTGGTCTCAATCATAATAATGTTTTTGTTCTTGATAATGGTATGGTTGTCGAATTCGAAAACTATTTCGCTAAGGTTTTGCCGCAAAAAGTGATCGCTGGAAACGTTTATGTTGATGGCAAAGGTATTGGCGATACCTCAACAAACGTCATCGAAGAAAGACAAAAGATTTCAGGCGATGGTGTCATCATCTTAGCAGCGACTGTTTCTAAGTCAAAACGCGAAATCGTCCTAGGACCAGATATTCAATCTAGAGGTCTTGTTTTCGTTAAAGAAAATGATTCCTTGATGAAAGAAATCCTCCGTGTTTTTGTCTTAAACATTAAGCAAGAACTCGCTAAACCAAATTACTCAATTTCCTATATGGAAATGTCGGTGAAAGAACAAGTTTTTAAGACGATTCGCCGTTCAACGCTTAAATCACCATCTATCATCCCAATTATTTTAGAAATAGATTAATAAGCGATTTTATCGCTTAAATATTAATTTATTATTTAATTAATAAAGAGATTGTTATATAATAAGCCTATGAAAAGTAAAATTGATAAAGCTTCATTAATCTCCATGGCCGGCATTGGTCTATCTTTATTGTCGCTTGTCATTATTTTCTCCCAAAATACTGTTTTCTCGTTTTTAACGACAATTATCGTAAAACCTTTCGGCTTTATCGGATTTTGGATCTTACTTCCATTTGTTTTCATTCTTGGCTTATACATGCTTTTAAAACAAAAACTAGTTCGCTTCAAAGTTGGCTTATCACTTTGGGGTTTACTGATTATCATTTTCTCGTTACTTATTCTAACTTCAACCTGGGCTGAAAAAGCTCTCGTTGATGATGTTGAACTAAATTTCGGCACTGTTTCACCAACATTTGTCGAAGCTTTAAATGATTTAGGTGATAATCCATATGACACAAGATATGGTGGTGGTTTAGTCGGTTATTTCTTAGCGGCATGTCTACATTCCGCAATCACCAATATCGGAACCCAAATCATTTGTTGGCTTTTGATTATTGTTGGCTTATGCCTTGTCTTTAATCGACAACTTAAGAAATTATTCAACTATATTTCTGCTAAAAGAAACAAGAAACAGCTAAAAGCTGAAACAGTTAATAGCGTTGAAAATGACGTTTCCTACGCTGAATCATTTAGCGAAATTGAACCAACTAATAACCCCTCATTTGAAGAAGAATCAATTCCAACTCCTCAACCAGTTGTTGATTCTAATCTTGAAATGCGTAACTTTAATAACACTCACTCATTAACAAGAGCGAAGTTCACCTTTGGTGAAGAAGAAGATGAAGACTTATTTGAGACTCCAGAAGTTGAAGAAGAAGGATTCTCCGCTCCATCATTTAATGATGAAGATGAATATGATCATGAAGATATCTCTTTAGATGGAGTTAATGACGATAACGAAGAAATCGTTCCAGACTTTCAAGAAGAGAATGAAGCTCCAGTTGAAAGTGTTACTCCAGAAGTAACTACTTCTCCATTAATGGCGGAAGAAAATACGGAAGAGCCTATCAAGGAAGAAGAACCAGCAGAGGAAGTTGATAAACTTCATCGTGGACAACCAAAAGCTCATCCAATTAAAAACTACATTTACCCACCTTTAGATTTACTTGATTACCATGAAGGTAGCGATGATGCTGAGAAAAACGCTGCATCAACTCAAGCTACAATTGATAATATCAATCTGATTTTTGATCAACTCCATATTGGAGCGAAAGTTGTTGGTTCAACCGTTGGCCCGTGTGTCACTAGATACGATGTTCAAACCAATAGCGATGTTTCGATCAATACAGTTGCAAGATATGTCGAAGACATATCAATCCGTTTAAATGGCGTTCCAATCCGTTTTGAGAAGATCGTTTATGGAAAAGCAACATCTGGTTTAGAAATCCAAAATGCCGTTCGCACAAATGTTGGACTTCGTGAATCGATTGAAAAACTTCCAACTGGACCAAAGTATTTACGCTATATTCCATTTGGTAAAAATATTACTGGCGAACTTTTAAGTGCAAATCTTTCTGACTTCCCACACATGCTCGTCGCTGGTACAACCGGTTCTGGTAAAACAATTTTCATGCACTCACTCATTCTCTCATTGATTATGAGAAACAAGCCTGATGAATTGAAAATTGTTTTGATTGACCCAAAGAAAGTTGAAATGGCCTATTACGAGAAAATTCCACATTTACTTTGTCCAAATATTTCGCAATCTAACAAAGCCTATGTGGCAATGAAGAAACTCGTTGATGAAATGGAACGTCGTTATAACTTATTTGCGGCAAATAGAGTTCGTGATATTAAAGGCTTTAACGAATTTGCGAAAACTGCTAACTTACAACCTCTTCCATATATCGTCGTATTCATTGATGAATACGCTGACTTAGTTGAAGAAGTTAAAGATATTAAAGGGCCAGTTGTTAGAATCGCTCAAAAAGCTCGTGCAGCTGGTATTCATTTAGTCATCGCAACTCAACGTCCAAGCGTCAATGTTATCGATGGCGTTATTAAAGCTAACGTCTCGGTTCGTGTTGCCTTAGCGGTTGCCTCTCAAGTTGACTCAATTTCCATTATTAACCAAGCTGGCGCTGAAACATTGGCTGGAAACGGTGATATGATCGTTGATTGCCCACTTATATCTCGCTCAATTAAACCACGTGTCCAAGGCTGTTTTGTCGATGTTCCAGAAATTAACCGTGTTTGTGATTTCTTAAGAAATCATTATCCAGAACAATATGATCCAGAATTTATGGATTTAGAAGAACATAATGATGCTCCAGCAAATAATGGAGATCCAGATGTTGGTGTTATCGATAAGGATATGGCTGAAGAACAACTTTACGAATTAATTAAAGAAAGCATCGTCGATCGCGAATATTGTTCAATATCATACATTCAAAGAACTTATGGTGTCGGCTTCCCAAAAGCAGGCCGTTTGTTTAACAAACTTATTCAAGATGGTTATGTTGCTCGTGGTGGAGACGCTCGTGGCTCAAAAGTTCTTATTAAAGGCAAACAAGAACAACAAATGGGGACGATTGAACAATCAACCTTTATTCCTGATGAGCCTAAAGTAGAAGACGAAAACAATTAGTTATGGCGATATTAAAAGCAAGAATGATGTCTTGGGAAACGTTTGAAGTGACTTCTTCATCGTTTTCTCGTCCCCCAAAATTCGATCTTTTTGTCGGGGAAGAAAATGTTGCTTATAATCTAGAATCAGTTCATTCAAATCGATATTTATATCGATTCTTCTATAAAAAAGAAGTTCTAGGTCATCGTTTCTTTTTAAAAGTTGATGATAAAGAGTTCACTATTGATGTCTCAAACGCGATTAACTTTGATCGATTTGATTTCCATTATTCCTATTTTGAAAACGATTTAGGAGCGACCTATTACAAAGCATACACAAAATTTGTCTTATGGGCGCCACTAGCAAGTTCAGTAATTTTACGAATCCAAGATAAAGAAATTCCTCTAAAAAGAACCGAACACGGCATTTACCGTACGATCGTTGATGGCGATTTAGATGGTGAGCTTTACGATTATAAACTTATCATTAATGATAAAGAAGTTATCGCCACTGATCCATATGCTAAATCAACTAATACAAACTCCCTTAAAAGCGCAGTTATCAATTTAGAAAAGTTAAATATTGATATGTTTGATGAATGCTTGCCGAAACTAAATTCCTATGTTGAGGCAATTATTTATGAGACAAGTGTGCGCGATATTTCGATTTCGGAGAGTGCAAGTTTTAAGTATAAGGGGAAATATCTAGGCTTAACCGAGCGTGGAGTGACCTCTAAAGGCGGAAATATAGCTGGAATCGATTATATTGCTTCATTAGGCGTAACTCACATTCAATTATTGCCAGTGCTTGATTTTGCTTCTGTTGATGATACTAAGCCTGAGCAATATAACTGGGGTTACGACCCACTTAATTTCTTCGCTCTTGAAGGATCATATTCAACTTCTCCAGAAGATCCGTATTCAAGAATGAAAGAATTTAAGAAACTTGTTTCTTGTGCGCATAAACTAGGTTTAAGAGTGAACTTAGACGTCGTTTATAACCACGTTTATCAACTCGACCGTTTTTCGCTCAACAAAATCACCCCAAATTATTTCTTTAGGTTTGAAAATCACAAATTAGCGAACCATTCTGGATGTGGCAATGATTTTGCCTCTGAAAGACCAATGGCAAGGAAAATTATCCTTGATTCGCTGAGATTTTTGCTTAAAACCTATGATATCGATGGCTATCGCTTCGATTTGATGGGTTTGATCGATCTAGAAACAATTAAACAAGCCGAGAAGATGCTCCATGAATTAAAACCAGATTTGATGATTTATGGAGAGGGTTGGAACATGTATCCGGTTTCAAGATTTACAGATACATTTGCTAATATGGACAACTTCCATCTTCTTCCTCGCGTTGCCTTTTTTAATGATCGATATCGCAATATCTTAAAGGGAATTGGGGACAAATCTGAACTTAACGAAAGTGGATTCTTGATGGGAAATCCGAACTTCATGGAAGGTTTCAAATTTATTTATAAATGCGGAACCGAACGCACGATTTATCCAATATTATTTGATAGTTATGCTCAATCTCTCAACTTTGTTGAGTGCCATGATAATTCCACCCTTGCGGACTCAATACTTGATACGTTAACAAATGAAGACGATTTAGTTAAATACGTTAAATTGTTTAACAAAGTTCTTCTTCTATCTCCAGGTATCACCTTCATTCATATGGGACAAGAATTTGGTCAAAGCAAATTTGGTCAATCTAACACCTATAATTTAGGCGATTACTATAACTCGTTTGATTACGATGTTATGGATGAAAGAATTGACCTTGTTAATGCGTTACGTAACTATGTTAAGATCCGTAAATCAATCCCATTATTTAAACTTGAGAATCCAACTGAAGTTAACCCAAACATTTCTTTCGATAATATAGAAACAATTATCGATATCGCTTTAAAAAGCAATGGAGTTTACCATATTTTAATTAACATTGGCCCATCGCCAGCGATACTTAATGAAGAAAAATATGGCTCATATCACTTATATGGACCATACAAAGCAAAGACCGACACGGAAAAGATAGTTTTAAAAGAACTAGGCTTATCTGCACATAAGTGTTCAATCTTTAAAGAAGAATAACACTTAGGAAGGAGGTAGCTATATGAATATAGTTACTTTCGTCGGAAAACTTCGGGGCATGCATACTGATAATATGCGTATCCTTGAAGTAGCAAGACCCGAATCAGTCGATAGTTCCAATAATTTACAAATTCTTTGCAAATATTGGACAAACGATGCTTGCTGTGCCTTAACCAGTTTAAAAGAAGGCGCATTAGTAGCGATTCGTGGTAGAATTGATAGCGACGAAGCTAACGGCATTCACGTTATTGTTGAACAATTGATAGTTATTAAGAATTAATATGAGAAAGATTATTAGTTACATTCGAATTGGTTTAACCGCTGGAGTGATATTGCTCTATTATAATTTTCGCTATTTAAGAAAATTTGCCCGTAATCCTCAAAAATTCACATTTGAATATCGTTATAAAACGATTCGCAGAATGGTTTTAAAGGTTTTAAAACACTTCCATGTTGATTATCAGATTACTGGCTTTGAAAATTATAAGAATCTAAAGGGCAAATGTTTGATCGTATCAAATCATCACTCTGACGCTGATCCACTTGTTATGATTGCTAATCATGAAGATCCAATTACGTTTATCTCTAAAAAGGAAGCTTTTGACTTCCCAATTATTGGTAATTGCTTATATGCTTTAGAAGGATTTTCACTCGATCGAGAAAATCTTATGAATCAAATCAGTCAGATCCGCGATATAGTTGCTCATCTAAAAGATGAGAATAAACCAAATTTAGTCGTTTATATCGAAGGAACTAGAAATAAATCTCCTCAAAATGATTGTTTACCATTCCATGCAGGAACACTTAAGATCAGCAAGATGGCTGGTGTGCCAGTTGTTCCTGTTACAATTTATGGAACAAGCCGCATTTTGACTAAAAATTCATATCTAAAGAAATATCCGGCTTATCTAAATTACCGTGAAATCATCGATTATGGCTTATTAGAAAATTTTGATACAAACGATGAGGCCGCTAAACTTAGAAAAGAATTCGATAAAGATATTAATCGAATTCGTAAGTTAGACGCTGAATATGTTTATAAAGAAAAATTATCTAAAAAGCGTAAGGCTTTAGAAACTATCATCGACGCTAAGGGTCTTTCTTAATCCTTTAGGATAAAGATTCTTACCGACATTATTCACTAAATGGATATTGCCTAAGTTATTCCCGTTAAAGGAGACGAAGGCGTATCCATTTTTTCTTTGAATATTTAACGTTTCACCCTTAATAAATTTAATTGTTTCTTCTTTGTTAAGTGGGATTGAATTTTCACTATTTACGTAGTGTGAGTAGTGGTGACTTGGGATAAATTTATCATCAATTTTGCTTCCTAATAATAGACCTGGTCTAAGAGCAAAATCAATAATCTTTTTTGGTAGATTTTTGTTTAAAGAATAGACTTCAATTTGTCGTGATTTTCCTTTACCTTCTTTGGTGCGAATTACTTCAATCTTTTTATCAGGAATTATTACCAAATTACCAGGTTTTTTGATCTTAGCAATGTAGTGACCTTCGCCAGAGAATTTATGAGGGAATAAGTGGATGGTTTGCGGATATTTTTCACTTCGATAAAATCCTGCAAATTCATCAATATATTCGAGTTTTGCATCGCTTTTTGATAATAAATGTTCTATAACTTCTTCGTCTTCTTCATAAGAATATGAACAGGTTGAATATAATAGGGTTCCACCAGGTTTTAAGAAGGAATAAGCTAGTAGGATTAACTCCTTTTGGATCGCAGCATTTTTAAGGACTTTTTCATATGTCCAATCCGCTTTCATTTCCTCTTGTTTTCTAAACATTCCTGAGCCTGAACATGGGGCGTCTAAAATCACACCATCAAATTGTTCAATAAGCTCATTTTTAAACTTCGATAAATCATAGGAAGTAACGACAACATTTCCTAAACCCATGCGCTCAACATTTTGAAGAAGAACATTTGTACGTGAAGAGGATAAATCGTTGGATAAAAGTAGGCCGCTATCTTGCATTAACAAAGAAGTCATTACGCTTTTTCCGCCAGGAGCAGCGCACATATCTAAAATCTTCATTTCCTTTTGAGGATTTAGAAAATGGGCAACAAGCATTGCAGAAGGATCTTGAATATAATAAAGTCCTTGTTCATGATATATCTTTTTTCCCAATTGATACTCGTCTTGATCAAAAAGATAACCATTTTTAACAAGTGGATGTCTTTTAATATTTGGGAACAACTTTAAAAGAGATTCTTCATCTATTTTATTTAAATTTAAATAAAAACCTTTTTGTTCTTTGTGTGAAAATGAAGCAATTAATTGTTCAATTTCTGCATCAGGAAGATATTTCTTTAAATGAGTTTTAAAGTCCATGTTAATAGTGTAACACAATATTGATATTTTTGATTTAATCAACTTTGCCAATATGCTAAAATTACAATGAGGTATTTTATTATGCGAATGGTTGATGTTATTACAAAAAAACGTGATGGACACGAATTAAGTGATAAAGAAATCGAATTCTTTGTCAAAGGTTATGTCGAAGGAAAGATTCCTGACTACCAAGTGTCCGCTTTACTTATGGCAATCCTTTTTAAAGGAATGTCTGATCGAGAAATCGTTACTTTAACCGATTTAATGGAACATAGTGGCGATGTTATGGATTTATCTTCCGTTAAAGGTGTTACAGTCGACAAACACTCAACTGGTGGTGTCGGTGATAAGACAACATTAGCTCTTGGACCTATGGTCGCTGCTTGCGGCGCTGTCTTAGCTAAGATGTCTGGTCGAGGCTTAGGCCACACTGGTGGTACTTTAGACAAACTCGAATCAATTCCAGGATTAAATGTCTTTGTTAGCGAAGAACATTTCTTAAAACAAGTCAACGATATTGGTATCGCTGTTGTTGGTCAAACTGGAACTTTAGTTCCAGCTGATAAGAAACTCTATGCTTTAAGAGACGTTACTGGTACTGTTGAGTCAACTCCATTAATTGCTTCTAGTGTTATGTCTAAGAAGCTCGCTAGTGGATCGCATTGTATTTTACTTGATGTTAAGTTCGGTAATGGCGCTTTCATGAAAGATATTGAATCTGCCAAACACTTAGCAACAATTATGTGTAAGATTGGTAATGCTTTAGGCCGTGATACAAGAGCGGTCCTAACTGATATGGATCAACCACTCGGATTCGCCGTTGGTAACTCTCTTGAAGTTAAAGAAGCTATTGCCACATTACATGGCAAAGGACCAAAAGACTTCACTGAACTTTGCCTACGTTCTGGTGCAATTATGCTTGAACAAGCTAAGATTGCTAAAAACGAAGAAGAAGCTCTCAAGATGCTTCATAAAGTTATTGAAGATGGTTCTGCCTTTAATAAATTTAAAGAAATGGTCAAAGCCCAAGGCGGTGACGTTTCCTATATTGATCATCCAGAGAAGTTCGAAGTTTCTAAAAACGTTGTTGAAATCAGAGCCTCAAAAGCTGGATATGTCAAACAAATTGAAGCCCTTCGCATCGGTGAAAACGCTATGCGTTTAGGTGCTGGTAGAGAAACATTTGATGATGTTATCGATATGTCAGCAGGTATCGTTCTTGCTAAGAAGGTTGGCGATAAGGTCAATGTTGGCGATTTATTATGCACAGCCTACACCAACAAGGATGAATATGCTGAAGTTATGAAGGATATTAAAGAAGCCTTCGTCATTGTCGATGAATTTGTCAAGGTTCCTCCAACCGTTCACGATTATATTCGTTAATAATGAGACTTGTTGTTCAAAATTCATTAAAAGCTTCTTGTGAAGTAAATAATAAAATCGTGGGAGAAATATCCCACGGTTTTGTTGTGTTGGTTGGTTTTTGTCACAGCGATAACGAAGAAATAGTAGAGAAGATGGCGAAAAAACTTATCACTATGCGAGTCTTTGATGATGAAAACGGCAAAACCAATCTTTCTTTGAAAGACGTTAATGGGGAAATATTATCAATTTCTCAGTTCACATTATACGCTTCACTTAAAGATGGTCGTAGACCAAGCTTTGTTAACGCTATGGAGCCTAAAAAGGCCAATGAACTATATGAATATTTCAACAAATGCCTAACAAATGAAGGCTATCACGTTGAAAAGGGCATCTTTGGTGCTGATATGCGTATTAACCTTATTAATAAAGGTCCATTTACCACCCTTTTAGATTCAGAGGAATTATTCTCATGAAAGTATTAGTTGGATTAAGTGGTGGGGTTGATAGCGCAGTTGCTGCTTATTTGCTTAAAAAGCAAGGTTATGAAGTTAGCGGCTGTTTTATGCGTAACTGGGATGCGATGGCAAATGGTGATTATTTAGGTAATCCAACCATTAATGATGATCGCTGTCCCCAAGAAAAAGATTATCAAGACGCAATTAAAGTTGCTGAAAAACTTGGTATTCCTTTATTAAGAGTGGATTTTATCAAGGAATATTGGGATCACGTTTTCTCATTCTTCTTATCAGAGTATGAATGTGGAAGAACCCCAAATCCAGATATTTTATGCAATAAATTTATTAAATTCGATGCATTTTTAGATTTTGCCAAGAAAAATGGATTTGAAATGATTGCAATGGGCCATTATACAAAAAGAGTGGAATATTGCGGACATTTTTATCTTTCTAAATGTGCGGATACATCAAAAGATCAAACGTATTTCTTGTCACAAATCAATGAAGAACAAATTAAAGCGTGTTTATTCCCACTCGGTGATATCAAAAAAGATGAAGTTCGTAAGATTGCTCATGAACTTAATCTTGAATCTGTAATGGATAAGAAAGACTCAACTGGAGTGTGTTTCATCGGTGAACGTAATTTCAAAGAATTCTTACAAAATTACATACCTGCTCAAAAAGGCAATATCATAGATATTGATACTGGCAAAATCATTGGCACACATAAAGGTGTTTACTATTACACAATTGGTCAACATAAGGGTTTAGGTATCGGCGGTATTTCTGGCGAAACTGCTTCTGGTTGGTTCATCGTTAAAAAAGATGCTAAAAAGAATATTCTTTACGTCACTAGAGGTGATACCCAAAAGTATTTAATGTCCAATAAATGCATTGTTCGTAAACTTAATTTTATTAATAAAGACGAAAAATTCCCTCAGAAAGTAGGGGTTAAATTTAGATATCGTCAACCAGATCATCCGGCCGTAATTGATAAAAAAGATAACGAAATCATTGTAACTTACGACTATTTTAAAGCGGTAACGCCTGGTCAAGAGGCTGTCTTCTATAATAAGGACGGTTTAATGATTGGTAGTGGAACAATTGACGAAGTTTACCGCGATAATGAACGAATTGATAAATAAAAATGGATGCCAGAATTGACATCCATTTATTTTAATAAATCTACTTTTTAATCAAGTTCCGCAAGTTCATCAGCTTCATTGAATAGTTTTAATAACTTTTCAACGGTGAGCTTTTTCTTTTCTTCGCCACGAACATCATAAATGATGTGTCCGCTATGGAACATGATGAGTCGATCACCATAAGTAATTGCGTCACGCATATTATGGGTAATCATAAATGTTGTTAATTTGTTATCACGAACAATCTTATCTGTTAAATCCAAGACCTTTTTAGCGGTTTTTGGATCAAGTGCAGCAGTGTGTTCATCAAGAAGAAGAATACGTCTATCTTGATTGTATTCGTGAAGAGCATTGCCAAAGGCAATGTAGGCATCTAATTTTTCATCATCATTCTTCGCTACGGCTAACGCTTTTTTGTATTCTTCTAAGCGTTCATCATAGAAAGCTTCAGTGACTTTGCGGCCTTTGCTTCTAATTTGTTGAATTTCTTTACGAATTCTTTGTTTTTCTTCTTTTGGTGTGTCTTTAGTGATCTTTGCTCTAAGTTCACCAGTATGAACATCAAGATACATCTTAATGAATTCAGCTTTGGTGTCGAGTCGAGGATCAGTCGCTGCCATAAGAAGAGTTAAGGCCTGTCTTTGACCTCCAGACATAACTCCAACCTTTTGGTTAAGTCGATCTTCTAAGCCGAGAGAAAATTCGGATAAAAGTCGCTTGTAATATAGTTTTACTATATTATTGGAGAAGCCCCATTTGATTGGAGAGTGGAATTTGCCACGTCGATAAGCAATTTCAAGGTTCTCTAAACAAGACATTTCAGCGGTGGTGCCCATCATTGGATCTTGGAACACACGACCGAAATATTTTGCTCTTTGATGTTCTTTCATATCGGTAATGTCCATACCTGAAAGAATAACTCTTCCTTCATCAGGGAAAAGTGAACCAGAAATAATGTTCATTGTGGTGGATTTACCTGAACCGTTTGAACCAATAATCGTGACGAATTCACCATCATTGATTGTTAAATTAACATGGTCTAACGCCACTCTACGATCGAGTTCGTTGCCAGTTAAGTTAAATACTTTAGTGACATTTTTTAATTCAATCATAAGGTGGCCTCCTTATCTTTCTTCTTTTTGAAAGAAGATAACTTCATTTTAAGAAGAGGTAGACATAAGGCGATTGTAATTAAAATCGCATAGAGAAGTTTTTGAAGTTCGGTTGGTAATCCAAGACGAATCGCAATGGTGATGATAATGAAGTAAACAACTGAGCCTAAAGCAACGGAAATTAACCAGTTCTTGAAACTACGTTTACCAAATATTGCTTCACCAATTAAGATGGAAGCTAAACCAACAACTAAATATCCGGTCGCAGAAACGGTGGATACAGTTTTGGTTTCTTGGACATATAGTGAGCCTGCTAAAGCGATTAAAGCATTAGAAATTGCGACTCCAACGATCGTTGCGATATCAGGATTAATACCTTGAGCAGTCGCCATTTTTTCGTTCATGCCAGTTGCTCTAATTGCCATTCCATATTCGGTTCCGAAGAAGAAATAGATAAGGCCCATCGCTACAACAACAACCAAAAGCATAATGGCAACTTTAATAATGTTGCTCCAAGGAGCAATAAACACTCCTAATTGATAATCATATGGTTGAAGGAGCGAATAAATTGTTTGTGGTCCGCTACCTTTAACGATATTAGTGAAGGATAATTGGGAATTGAAGAAGTTTGGAATATCATGAGCGGCACCCAAAATGATTAAAACAATCGACATTGAGGCGGTCATCGTGATAATTCCACTTAATAATTTCGGGATTTTTAACACGCGGTTAAGAACACCCGTAACAATTCCACATCCTGCACCAGCAAATAGAGAAACTAGCGTTGCAAGCCAAGGATTAACTTCGTTATAAATAAGTACTCCGCTTACAGCCATACCAACAAGGAATGATCCTTCAGCGGTTAAATCGGCAAAATCTAAAAGTCGATATGTTAAAAAGATACCTAAGGCTAGAAGCGCACAAGGCAAACCACTAGACAATATATTTAAAACAATATCTAAAACCTGCATTTTTATTTAAGGCTAATATCTTTAGCACGATTTTTGACAGATTCAGGTAATTCAATACCAGAAGCTGCTAAGTTTTTGCTGGAATAACGAATTTCACAGTTAGTTTTTGTCATGAATTGAACTGGAAGTTCAGCAGCTGTTTTACCATTTTTAATGATTTCGTAAGCAAGCTTACCAGTTTCTTTTCCTAACATTTCATAGTCGAATGAGAAGGAAATATGTCCGCCAGTTTCAACTTCACCGAATTCGCCACACATTGCTAAAACGTGATTTGAATTACAAGCTTGGTTAATAGCATTCATATTAGCGGCAATCTTGTTATCGGTTGGAACGTAGATTGCATCAAGTCCTGAAGTAGCTGCTAAAGCTTCGGCAGCTGGTGAAATTTCGCTGACTTCGCTAACACCTTTTTCAACGACTTCGATACCGAGCATAAGGCCAATAGCCTTAACTTGGTCTTTTTGAACAACGCTATTTTGTTCGTTTTGGGAATAGATAACACCAATCTTATCGACTTCTGGAATGATATCCTTGATCAAAGCGATCTGTTCAGCAACCGGTTGAGCATCGGATGCACCAGTGATATTTGCTGATCTATGATCGACATTGTCGACAAGTTTTGCGCCCTCTGGATCAGTGACAGCGGTGAATAAGATTGGTTTAACTGAACCGCCATCTTTTGCGGCTGATTGAAGTGATTGAGAAGCACCAGTACCTGTACCAAGAGTCATGTCACAAGAAGAGACAAGATCTTTAGCTAAGGAATTTAATGCAGCTTCATCACCATCAGCATTCTTTTCTTTGATCGCGAAGTCTTTGCCTTCAACAAGGCCGGCTTCTTTCAAAGCTTCAACGAATCCTTTTTCAGCAAGTTGGAGAGCTTCATGTCTAACTGGAAGAAGTACACCAATGGTGTAATCAGCTTTCGAACAGCCTGATAAGGCACCAACAGACATCGCCATTGCTGATAAAGCAAGTAGATTTAGTTTTTTCATTTTTGTTCTCCTTTTTCAAAAAATAAATCCCGGGAGCAAACACCGGGCTATCTTATTTCCAGGTGTTTGACTTATGTCTCCCACCTGTCATTTTTAAGATAGGAAACACTTACCTAAAATAAAAATAACCAAAGTAAAAATAGCTTTTGGAGTTAGAAATATTTAAATAATTTCTATTCATAGCCATCTTTCTTTCTGTCTTAAATCATAGAGCAATTAGCCTAAGAAACAAAGATTTTTTTAAAAAATCCCTAAAAATTCTATTCATATACGCAATATTTTCTTATTAAAAATATTTATTTAATATAAATTTTGATATATAGTTTATGTACTCTAATAAAGGAACTTGCCACTCCTTTGGAGATGATGAGAGTCATCGTAGGTCTGCGTTAAAGATCAATTAATTAAGTGCAATACAAAGTATTGAATAAGGATGGTACCGCGAAGTAAATCGTTCCTTAGAGATACTTTTTTATTTTGTTTAAGGAGATAATTCATGAAATATCTTAGTGGACAACAAATTAGAACAATGTGGCTAAACTTTTTCAAAAGCAAAGGTCACCATGTCGAAAAAGGTGCAAGTTTAATCCCATACAAAGATCCATCTCTTCTATGGATCAACTCTGGTGTTGCGGCCTTAAAGAAATATATGGATGGAAGCGAAGTACCTCCATCAAGACGAATCACCAACGTTCAAAAATCAATTCGTACGAACGATATTGATAATGTTGGTTATACTGCTCGTCATCATACATTTTTTGAAATGCTTGGTAACTTCTCAATCGGTGATTATTTTAAGAAAGAAGCTATCGCATTTGCGTATGAAATTCTCACGAGTGAGAAATATTTCGCAATGCCAAAGGAAAAGTTATATTTCACCTATAACCCAATCGATGAAGAAACTCACAAACTTTGGCTCGATCAAGGTGTCGAAGAATCACATTTAATTCCACTTGAAGGAAACTATTGGGAAATTGGCGAAGGCCCAGCCGGACCAAATACTGAAGTTTTCTTTGATCGTGGTGAAAAATATGATGAAAAACATTTAGGAATCAAACTTCTTCAAGAAGAAATTGAAAATGATCGTTACATCGAAATCTGGGGCATCGTCTTTTCACAATATAACGCTGTTCCAGGAACTCCACGTAGTGAATATAAAGAGTTACCTTCTAAAAACATTGATACCGGTGCTGGTTTAGAGCGAATTGCTTCAGTCTTACAAGAAACCGAATCTAACTTCGAAACTGATTTATTTATGCCAATTATCAAAGAAGTTGAGAAAATGGCGGATAAACCATATCAAAAACCATATTTAACAGCCTATCGTGTCATCGCTGATCATATTCGTGCTGTTACTTTTGCCTTAGGCGATGGAGAAATATTCTCTAACGAAGGTCGTGGCTATGTTTTAAGAAGACTTGTTAGAAGAGCGATGAGATTTGCAAAGCAAATCGGTATCAATAAATCATTCATGTATTCATTGGTAAAAGTTGTTATTTCAATCTATAACGACTTCTATCCAGAATACGCTTCAAAACAAGCTCATATTGAAAAGATGATTAAAGCAGAGGAAGAAAAATTCCTTGAAACCCTTTCAACTGGCGAAACACTTTTACGTGATTTAATCGCTGGTAAGAAAGAATTATCAGGAAAAGATGCTTTCAAACTTTATGATACATTTGGTTTTCCAATCGATTTAACCAAGGAAATCTGCCTTGAAAATGGCGTTAAAGTTGATGAAGAAGCTTTCGCTAAAGAGATGGAAAAACAAAAAGAAAGAGCCAGAAACGCTCGTAGCGATGAACAGAGCATGCATAAGCAATCAAAAGACTTGCTTGAATTCATCACCCCATCCAAGTTCTTCTATGAAGAAGATCCGCTTAAAGGCAAAGTTATCGGTTTATTCAAAGACGGTGTCAAAGTCGATGAAATTAAAGATTCAGGCGAAGTTATCTTTGATCAAACCAATTTCTATGCCGAAAGTGGTGGTGAAGTTGCAGATCATGGATATATCGAAAATAAAGATGCGTCCGCAAAAGTTTACAATGTTCAAAAAGCACCAAATAAACAAAACCTCCACTATGTGGAAGTCACAAAAGGTTCCATTAAAGTTGGCGATGTTTTCGATTTAAAACTCGATGTTAATGAACGTCAGCTTGTTAAACGCAATCACTCCGCAACACACTTATTACAAGCAGCTTTAGAAAAGGTTCTTGGCGATCACATTAAACAGATGGGTTCATTTGTTTGCTCAGAATATATGCGTTTTGACTTCACTCATTACGAAAAGATTACTGACGAACAATTAAAAGCGATTGAAAGCGAAGTAAATCGTTTAATTTCCCTTGCAATTCCTTCAGATATTCGCGTTATGAATATCGAAGATGCGAATAAATTAGGCGCAAAAGCTTTCTTTTCTGAGAAATACGGTGATGAAGTTAGGGTTGTTGCCTTTGGAAAAGAATCAATCGAGTTCTGCGGTGGTTGCCATGTTAAAAACACTGCAGATATCGGCGTTTTTGTAATTGAAAGCGAATCTTCAATTGCCTCTGGTGTCCGCCGTATTCAAGGTCGTTCATCTCTTGGCGGTTATAAATTATTAAAAGAAAGAGAAGACGTTTTGATGGCGATTTGCAATCAAATTGGTGCTAAATCAGTTAATGAAGCTAAAGAACGCGCGTCTACTTTATTAAATAAGATTGATGAATTTGATAAGAAACTTACATCCTTAATGGACAAGATCTCACATTCTAATGCTCAAAACGCAATGAATGAGTTTGTCGACTTAAAAGGATATAAGGTGTTAACAAAACATTTTGAAAATGCTTCGATGGATAACATCAACTCCATCGGTGATGATTTAAAGACTAAACACCCAGATTATGCTTTGATGCTTGTTGGTGGTCGTGATGGTGAACTACCAATCGCTATCTTTATCGGTGGAAAAGTCCTCGAAAATAACAAGGCTGGAGATTTGGTTAAAGAAGTCGCGAAAGTATTAGGTGGAGGCGGTGGTGGCCGTCCAAATATGGCAAACGGTAAAGGCCGTCTATTAGCGAATTTAAACGAGGCATTTAATAAATTCGAAGAATTATTAAAATGAAAAAGGTTTTGGGATTAGATTTAGGAACAAAAACAATCGGAATAGCGATGACCGACGAGCTTTCAATTGCTCATGGTTATGAAACTTTTAGATTTGAAGAATTCAACTATAAGAAAGCTAGAGAACACGTGATTGAACTTTGTCAAAAATATGACATTGAAGAAATCGCGTTAGGCATTCCATATTACGCTAGTGGAGACATATCTCCTCGAGCAGCTTCTTGCCTTCGCTTTAAAGATGATCTACTTAAACTAAATCCAAATCTTAAAATTGAGATGATAGATGAATCATATTCTACAATTGAAGCGGACGAATTGCTCAAGCAGCAAAATCTATCATATTATAAACGAAAGGAAATTATCGATGAAATGGCAGCTCTTGTCATTTTGAATCGTTATTTAACTAAAAAAGGAGTCAAATAATGTTACTAGATGATGAAATGTTAGTGTCAACCCCAGATGGTGATAAAGTGATGAAAATTCTTTTCACTTATGAAAATGAACAACGTCACAAATCCTATGTCTTTTTATATGATGAAAAAGATGAAGAAAACGTTCTCGTCTTTTCATATAATGAAAAAGATAATTCATTAGCTGAGATCGAAGATGATGAAGAATTTAAGGAAGCCGAAGAAGTTCTTAATGCCTTCTATGATGATGAAAAAATCCAATCGATCAAAAATAATTGAAAATTCTTGTTTTAATTAAAAGAATTAAGTTATAAAATCATTATTGCTGTTTACAAGGAGTACACCTATGCCAAATAAAATTGAATTAACTCAAGAAGGTTTAGATAAGTTACAAAAAGAATATCGTCATTTAATCGACATTGATCGTCCAGAAGTTATCGAACAACTTACAGTTGCTCGTGCTCAAGGCGACTTAAGCGAAAACGCTGATTATGATGCTGCTAGAAACCGTCAAGCTGAAATCGAAGCCCGCATCAAAGAAATCGAAGATATCATAGCCGAAGCCAAGATTATTGATTCATCTTCTAAGAGCGGTAAAGTCGTTTCGCTCGGAAGCACCGTTGAAATCAGAGATTTAAGCGATAATAGCGTCGCAACATACACCATTGTTGGTACAGTCGAAGCTAACCCAGTTAAAGGCTTAATTTCCAACGTTTCTCCACTTGGCCATGCCCTTGTTGGTAAGCGTGTTGGCGATGAATGCGTCGTTCGTGTCGCTCAAGAATACAAAGTTGTCATCTTAAAGATCGATAACAAATAAGTAAAAATTTTATCGAAGATAACCATCGAAGTATTCGGTGGTTTTTTCTTTTTTTCGAACATTTTTCAAAAAAGTTGAGTATCTATTGGTAAAGGCCCACCAATGGAGGTAAATAAAATGAAACGAACTCTAACTGAAAAAGAATGTAAGGAAATTGTTACCGGTGAAGTAACTCTTGCAGCGGTGATGGCAATCTGCGCAATCGCAATTGTTGCCGTGGTTGTTTACCGAATGTTCATGTCCAAAGAAGGAAGTTCAGCCATTCCTGGTGGATGGAAGTTTTCCTGGAAATGAAAATCAAAGAATTACCACTTGAAATTAGACCACGTGAAAAAGCATTACTTCATGGTATTGAATCACTCTCCGATGAAGAACTTTTAGCGGTCATAATTGGCTCAGGAGTTAAAGGTGCTTCAGCGATCGATATTAGTCGAAATCTATTAGGCACTTATTTGACATTGCCTTCGCTAGCAAACACAAATCTATTTTCATTAGAAAATACTTTTGGTTTATCAAAGATAATGTCACTAAAACTGCTCGCAACATTTGAATTTCATAATCGTCTAAATTCTCCCTTTTATCAATATCAATATTCAATCAATAATTCGCAGGATATTTATTCGCGATATCGCTATCTTGAAAATTCATTCCAAGAAGTCTTAGCAATCATCATGCTAAATAAGAAAAAAGTCATCATTAAAGAGAAGATTTTGTATAAGGGTACGAATGATAATGTTTCGATCAGCGCGAAAGAAATATACATGGAACTCATCTTGTCAAAATGTTACTACTATGTATTAATACATAATCATCCAGATGGAACACCATTTCCAAGCGATGATGACATCTATGTTACTGATATGCTTGAAGAGCTAACAAAAACTCTCAATATCAAAATGCTTGATCACATTATCATTTACCCAGGAGGATATTTTTCTATAAAACAAAATATCAAGTCAAAGGAGGACGCTAAGGAAAAAATCTAAGAATTCTCTTTACAAGCAGCAAACATAATATTAATATTATTAGCGTTGTTGCCTCACAAGCTACAACCGCCTAGAAAAGGTTCCTAACTTATTGCGAAGCAATAGACCTTAATAGCGAGTCTTGAGTGAGAAAGTAGAGGTATTTACATGTACGCTATTATTGAAACTGGTGGAAAACAAGTTCGTGTCGAAGTTGGACAACAAATTTTTGTTGAAAAATTAGACGTCAAAGCTGATTCAAAATACGTCTTCGATAAGGTTCTCCTTGTTGCAGACAAATCAGTCAAAGTTGGTACACCATATGTTGAAGGTGCTAAAGTAACTGCCAAAGTCGTCAAAAACGGTCTTAGCAAAAAGATTCGCATCTACAAATACAAAGCTAAACATAACTCTGCACGTAGAACAATTGGTCATAGACAACCATATACTTGCTTAGTTATCGAATCAATTGCTTAATATGATTAATATTAAAGCAAATCGAAAAGACGGAAAAATTGTTTATTTATCTGTCGAAGGTCACGCTAATTCAGCCGAGAAAGGAAAAGACATCGTCTGTGCGGCGGTGAGTGCTATCTCAGTTGGAGGCATTAATGCCTTAACTTCACCAGACAAGTTCAATCTTAAAGTTGAAAACGGATTTGTTGAAGTCTCATCAAAAGGCGTGGCTAATGAAGACGATTACAAAGTGCTTGAAACGATGCTCACACAATTAAAAAGTGTCGCAGAATCCTACTCAAAGTACGTTAAGGTAATCGAGAAAGGAAATTAGTTATGTTATTTAAATTAGATCTACAACTCTTTGCTTCTAAAAAGGGTGTTGGTTCTACCAAGAACGGTCGCGACAGCGAATCCAAACGTCTTGGTGCGAAACTTGCCGATGGCCAATATTGCACAGCGGGCAGCATCATTTACCGCCAAAGAGGTACAAAAGTTTTTCCAGGAGTTAATACTCGTCGTGGAGGAGATGATACCATCTTCTCAACCATCGATGGTGTTGTTAAATTTGAAAGACTTGGAAAAAGTAAAACTCGCGTTTCTGTCTACGCAAAGTAATTAGATAGATTAATGATTAGACCACAGGTTATTGTGGTCTTTTTATTATCTTCGCGTATATAATGTATATATGTTTATCGATAAAGTTGTGGTTGAAGTCCGCTCTGGCAAAGGTGGAGATGGCATGATTGCCTTCCTTCACGAAAAATATGTTGCCAAAGGTGGACCTAGTGGTGGAAATGGAGGACGTGGTGCCTCGATAATTTTCCGTGCCAATAAATCAATTAATACTTTATTTAACTTTAGACATTCCAAAGTTTTCATCGGTCAAGATGGTGAAAAAGGTGGAACCAAGAACAAATATGGTCGAGGCGCTACCGATGTTATCGTCGATGTACCTTTAGGTACAATGGTCTTTGAAGAAAAAGATCATCATCTCATTGCCGACTTATCTACTGATGGTGAAACCGTTGTTGTTGCTAAAGGTGGACGTGGTGGACGAGGCAATGCTGCTTTTAAGTCAGATAAGAACCGTGTCCCACGTATCGCTGAGAATGGTTTACCAGGTGAAACTAAACGTCTCATCCTTGAACTCAAGCTTTTAGCGGATGTCGGCTTAGTTGGACTTCCAAATGCTGGTAAGTCAACACTTTTGAGTGTTGTTAGCAACGCAAATCCAGAAATTGCTGATTATCCATTTACAACAATTGAACCTAATTTAGGAGTTGTGAATGTTTCTAAATATGAAACCTTTGTTATGGCCGATCTTCCGGGCCTTATCGAAGGTGCTCATAAAGGAAAAGGCTTGGGATTAACATTCTTAAGACATCTTGAAAGATGCCGTGTCATCGTTCATGTTGTCTCGATGCAAGAAGAAGATCCATACGCAAACTTTAAGATTGTTCAAAACGAGCTTAAGTCATATGGAATGGGAATAGATAAACGCCCAGTTATCGTTGTTGCATCTAAGATGGATGATGAATCGTTAGAGCCAAAATTCAAAGAATTCAAGAAACATTTTAAAAATAAAGTTATTAAATTATGCAGCTTAACTCACCAAGGAATTGATGAATTAATCGAGAATTGCCACGAATTATTAGCGGTTACTCCATCCTTCCCAATTGGAGAAATTAAGGATGATAACAAAGTTAAGGTGTATAATGCTTATGAAGACAATAAGCCAATCTTTGAAGTTATTCATGAAAAAGATCATGTCTTCCGCTTGGTTGGTGAATCAATTGAAAGAACTTATTCTCTTATCAATATATCAACCGATGAAGGTTTAATGAGACTTATCAACTATCTAAGAAAAATCGATGTTGAAAAAGCTCTTAAAGAAAAAGGTGCAGTTGATGGCGATTCTGTCTTCCTCTGTGACTTCGAATTTGAATATCTAGAATAGTATGAAATTAGAAGAGTATCTAAAGGAAATTGAAAAATTCCTCCGTGAATACCTCGAGTCAAGCAAACTCGATACTTTTGTTTTAGGTTTAAGCGGCGGTGTTGACTCTTCTTTAGTGGCCGCAATTGCTCGTAAGGCAGTGGGAAAAGATAGACTTTATTGCTATGCAATAGATGTTGAATCAAATCCACAAGATATCGCTGATGCGATTGAAATTAGTAAACAACTCGATGTTAATCTTGAAGTGATTAACTTAACCGATACATATCATTCTTATTTGAAGGGTTTGAAGGGTGAATCTTTTGATCGATTAACCAAATCAAATCTCAAAGTTAGAATGCGCATGGTAGCATTGTTTGCTTTTGCTCAACAAAAACGTGGTTTAGTTTTAGGTACAGACAATTGGGACGAAAGATATGTCGGCTACTTCACAAAATACGGTGATGGAGCAGCTGATTTACTTCCAATAGTTAATCTCACCAAAGATGAAGTTAGAGAAGCCGCTAAGTTATATGGAGTTAGCGATAAACTCGCAAATCGTACGCCATCTGCAGGGCTTTTTGAAGGTCAAACCGACGAAACTGAGATGGGTGTTAAATACAAAGATCTCGACGATTTCTTACTCGGAAAAGAGATCGATCCAAATGTCAAAATGAGAATAGAATATTTGCATAAAATCAGTGAACACAAACGAAATTCTATTCCCGAACCAATTCCGTTTAAACGTGATTAGTATTTTTCACTTTATTAATTAATAAATTTTTTATAAAATAAAAAGCATGAAAGAAAGAATCATATCTCCAGCCTTAGTTTCATCATTAATTTCGGCTGTATTGATTCTTCTAATTATCATTTTCTTTATCATTAACTTTCACTAATTATGTATTTCTCATTTAAAGGTCCTATTTCTTACATTGGTGATGACTACGTTGTTGTCGAAGTCAACAATATCGGTTATCAAGTTTTCGTTTCCCATAAAGAAGACTATGTCTTAGGGAAAGAAACAACCATCTATTTATACAATGTTGTCCGTGAAGATGAACAATATTTAGCAGGATTTTCATCAATTAGAGAAAAAGAAGCGTTTGTCGCTCTAATTTCTGTTAAAGGAATTGGTCCAAGAACCGCTTTGAACGCATTAAGTGCAACAACTGCAGATGAATTATTTAACGCAATTGCTGCTAATAACGTAACCTTCTTAAAGAAGCTCCCGGGTATTGGTGGAAAAGCTGCTGCTCAAATTATCCTTGATATTAAAGGACAATTAACAACTGCTAGCAGTGCCAATCCTGATCAATATGATGAAGTTCGTGAAGCTCTTAAATCATTAGGATTTAAAGTTAAAGTTATTGAAGATACTTTAGCCCAAATATCAATCCCAAATGCAACAAACGAAGAAATATTAAGAGCAGCATTAAAGAAATTAAGAAAATAATATGGCAAGACTCGTCGACGCAAATAAAGGTAATGATGACGCGATTGAAATATCGCTTCGTCCTAAAACCTTAAAAGAATATGTTGGTCAATCAGAACTTAAGGAAAATCTTAAGATTTTTATTGGTGCCGCAAAGCATCGTAACGAGACTCTTGATCATGTCTTACTTTATGGTCCTCCAGGACTAGGAAAAACTACACTTGCACACGTTATCGCAAATGAGATGCACGCTCAAATCCGCATCTTAAACGGACCATCGATTGAAAAACCAGGTGATTTAGCCTCGATTTTAACTTCTCTTGAACCAGGCGATGTTCTTTTTATTGATGAAATTCATCGTTTACCAAGAGTGGTGGAAGAAGTTCTTTATGGAGCGATGGAAGACTATCGTTTATCGATCATTATTCCACGTGATTCAGGAGCCTCTTCTTTAAACCTTGATTTGCCTCCATTTACTCTTGTTGGAGCAACCACTAGAGCAGGCGATTTGTCCTCACCTTTAAGAGCGCGTTTCGGTATAACCGAAAAACTTAACTATTATTCGGTTAAGGAAATCGAAGATATCGTGAAAAGAACCGCTAAAGTTTTCAATACAAAAATTGATGAGAATGCTGCCAGTGAAATCGCCAAAAGAAGTAGAGGAACACCTCGTATTGCCAACCGCTTATTTAGACGAGTTCGTGACTTCGCTAACTATGAAGGAAAAGATGTCATTGAGCTCGATGATGCATTAAAGGCATTAACTGCGCTAAAAGTGGATTGCTTAGGCTTAGATGATGTCGATATTAAGTACCTCGAAACCATCGCTGATCGCTTCAATGGTGGTCCTGTTGGTTTAGAGACAGTTGCCTCATCCATCGGTGAGGAAGTGATGAACCTCGAAGACGTTTATGAGCCATTTTTGTTACAAATTGGTTTGATAAATCGCACTCCGCGTGGACGTGTAGTGACTGAGAAGGCTTATCAACATCTTGAGAAGCATCATAACCACAAATTATTTAATTAATATTTACATTGTAAATAAACTCCAAAATTAATGATGAAAATCCTTTAAAAAATATTAGGATTTTTTTCATAAAAAATGAAAATTAAGACAATATATCGACAAAGTGAAAAAATATTCTCCCTTTACTTAATAAGTAAGAAAGAGTATTCTTTAAAAGACGTTTAAATTTACAATTTAGAAAAGGAATTAGAAGATATGCGACGATTTATAGCTTATATCCTGATGGCACTATCCATCTTATTAGCAGTCGGTGTTACTGCTACTCCAGTGTTCACTAAAATGAATGCTGGCCGAGAATTCACCAACTCATACGAAGTTGTTTACACTGTTGATAGCAGCGAAGATAAAGATGCTGATGAAACCAGTGTTAACAAGGTTGTTGAAGAATTCCGTAAACGTTTAGATGACTTTAACGTTGAGGATTATTCAGTTAAATATCAAGCTGACCAAACCATGAGTGAAGGTAACAAAGACCGTAAATATGCGATCGAAGTTTCTTTTGCGGCAGATCAAAGTGAATTTGACTATATTGTCAAATATCTTAATTTCTCCGGTGGTAATTTCTCTTTAATTGGTGAAAAAGAAGAACAATTCGTCACAAATGTCTTTGATAATTCCGTCGCATACATTACCAAAGTCCAAGACACAATTCCTTACGTCATTATTCCAGTTTCTGATAAGACTCAAGTCGAACAATTCCTTAAAACTGTCGATGAAAGTGAAGATGAAGGTGGTGAAGAAGAAGCCTCATCCGATAATGGTGAAGCCCTCTCTAGAAGGTTGAACGCTGAAGGCGCTGAAGAAGGCACCGAAGGTGAAGGTGAAGGTGAAGAAGAACAACCAGAAACACCAAACGTTTTCTTAGTCCATGACTGGGATGATGCTGATACATATGAACAAGCTAGCAAAGATCCACATGTCGCTAGCAAAATCTTAATGGAATTCTCCAGCAAACATTTCTGGTATGAAGAATCTAAAGAAGAACACACTGAAATCCAATACCTTTGTGGTACTGCTAACGAAGAAGGTAACTACGATTTAAATAACCTTAAGTTTGCTAACTTAAAGGCTCTTTATTTAAAGAACATGTTCAATGCTTCCAAATATGAACTCGACGTTCAACCTCTTTACGTTAACGAAGCTCAATCTGGTATTACATATAATTCCAACCAAATCAAGGCAACAAACGAAAACCTCTTAGTCTTAGGTAACGATGTTAACATCGCAATGTCGACGACTCTTATTTCGACTCTTATTGCTTTAGCAATCATTTCCTTATTACTCATTGTTTTCTATCGTTTAAGCGCGATTGCCGTCATTTCTAACACAGTTGCGACAATCTTCTTAACATACGTTGTCTTCACCTCAATGGGTGCCTTATTCAATATCCCGGCAGTTATTGGTGGTGCAATCCTAGCGGTTGGCTCATTATTTGGTTCAGTTTATTATCTTAATAAATTCAAAGGTGAAATCTTAAAAGGCCGTTCAATTCGTAAAGCAAATCAAGAAGCTTCACGTAAGTCCAACTTGCTCACAATCGATGCTTCCGTCATCTTAGCCTTTGCTGGCTTAATGCTTTATGTCCTCGGTGGAGTCGCACTTAAACCAATGGGCGTTGTCTTATTCTTCGGTGCGTTATTCACCTTGGCTATGAACCTTATTATCTTCAAGATAATGATGTATCTACTTGCGAACACAACTGCGTTCCAAAACAAAACACAATTATTCGCAATTGATCCAAAGGATGTTCCAAACGTCATGGATGAAAAGAAAGCTGAACCAGTTGGAGCATATGATAATGTGAACTTCACAAAACACTCCAAATTAACTTCAATTCTTTTCTCGCTCTTACTTGTTGCCTCAGTTGCAGGTATTGTCACCTTTTGTGTACTTAAAGGCTCACCACTTAACGTGGAAAACGCTACAAAAGATTATTCAGTCGTTTATGTCACTGTTAACGCTGATGATAAAATCATCAATGATGAAGATTCATTCAAAACCTATGTTCTAAAGAACATCTTAATTGATGGCAACAAACTTAACTACGACGAAAAAGATGCTGTTAACTATCAAAAAGTTACCAAATTTGATTCCGATCGTTTAGTTGAAGAAGCTGAACCATATCATGTCTTCTCCGTCGACTTAAAAGATGTCATCTCTCCAAAAGAAGTTTCATATACCTTCGATGATGGTGTTACTTATGAAGTCGCTTATGAAGGCTTCGAAGAAGCAGTTCAAAACTTAGTGATGCATTTTGAAAATATCACTAACGAAGACAAGATTTCCGTCTCGCTTCTTAAATCACACGAAACAGTTACCACACCAAACCAAGGTTATATTGCTTTAGCAACTGGTGTTGCAATTGCTGGCGTTGCGCTATACTTCGCAATTAGATTTAAAGTCTCACGCGGCATTGCTGCTTTAGTTGTTAGTGGTGGTTCAACTGCGATTGCTTATGGTTTACTTTCTTTAACAAGAATTGGTACAACTGCCTTAAGTGCAATCTTGATGCCAATGGTGGCAGTAACAACTATGTTGTTATCTCTATTCTATCTCGCGAAAGAGAAAGAACTTTTCAAAGAAAACAAGGAAGAACTTACTCCAGAAAAACGTCGCTCCATTATGGTTAGAGCTTTATCGCTTTCAGCGACTGGTATTATTACCTTATCCATCATCGCGATTTATATCACAATCAACTACTTTGGATTTGGTTTAGCCTCAACTGCATATATGTACGCAGCTGTCCTTGTTGGCGATATCGTTGGTTTAGTCTCTATCTTAACAATCATGGGTCCACTTGGTAATTTAATTGATAAATTATTCTCCAAGATTCACCTTCCAAAATTCGTTAAGAAAGAAAAGAAATCACGTATCAAACTACACGAACAACCAAAAACTTCTGAACCAGAAGAAAGAATCTATATCGGTATTAACGATTAACAAATTAGGCTACTAAAAGTAGCCTTTTTCATTTTATGACTAGCTTTAAAGAGAAAATCATCGACTATTATTCTTTGTCTAACGAAGAATATTTAGACCTGGTCAAACCAATTGAAGATGTTCGTTTAATTGATCCAAATAAGATTGAAGGAATGGACAAAGTCAAAGACCGAATTTTTAAAGCGATTGAAAACAAAGAAAAGATCATCATCTATGGCGATTATGATTGTGATGGAATCACATCAACATCGATCATGTTTATGACCTTTAAGAAGCTTCACTACGAAGTAGCATGTTATGTTCCATCAAGATACATCGATGGTTATGGACTAAATGTTGCTAATGTCGAAAAGATTAAAGATAAGGGATTTAATCTCATCATCTGCGTCGATAATGGTATATCCGCAAATGAAGCTATCGATAAGGCTAATGAACTTGGAATGGATGTTATCGTTATCGACCATCACGAAGTTCCTGAAGTTATGGTGAATGCGGTAGGGGTGATTCATCCAACAGTTTCACATATTTCCGATATAATCGGATCGGCTGGATATATGTCACTTTTTGTTTCAGCAGCATTACTTGGTTATTACGATGATTATTTACTCACTTTAGCAGGCATAAGTGTTGTCACTGATATGATGGAACTTAAAGGCTATAACCGTGATGTTGTTCGCCTCGCAATTAAGACGCTAAATGAACACAAATATCCTCGTCTAATGTCTTTATGTGATTCAGAGGTAGTTAACGAGAAATCTTTCGGGTTAGAAATCGGTCCAAAAATCAATGCGATCGCTCGGGTAATAACTGATAAAAACATCAATCTTCTTGTTAAATATTTAACAAGTGAAGATGAATCTTATGTTCGTTCACTCCATGATTGGATTATCCAAAATAATGAGCTTAGAAAGTCTTTAACAACCCAGTCCCTTGAACTCATAAATAAAGATGAATTAGAGGGTAAAAAAGGCATCATTCTGAAGCTCGATGTTTTAGAGGGTTTGATTGGTCTAATCGCAAATAGATTACTTAATGAATATAACGTTCCAGTCCTCATCTTTAGTGAAGATGAAAAAGATCCATCAATTTTAAAAGGATCGATTCGCTCTAAAGAAGGATTTAATGTCACCAAAGCATTTGCTTCACTAGAAAAATATCTTCTCACTGGTGGCGGTCACGCTTTTGCGGGTGGCTTATCGATAAAGAAAGATGATTTTCCTTCTTTTAAAGAAGAATTTGAAAAATTATGTGAAACTTATCCATTTGTGAAGGAAGAAAAACCTTCAATTCAAATCGAATTAAGAGATATCACGATGGAAAACTATCGATCCTTGCAGGAATTTTCACCTTTTGGAGTGGGTTTTGCTGAACCTTTATTTAAGATCAGTGATTTACCAACTAGAGGTCTTGAATTTGTCTCTTATGGAAAGCATCTAATCACTAAGTTATCAATCCAATCAAAACTCGTTGGTTTTAATCTTTCTGAACCTCTTATCAAAGCGACTTCGAGAATAGATATTTACGGAAATTTTTATTTAAATACAAAATTCTCGACAACACTAGAGTTCAGAATTAGCGATTTTATCGCTAAAGAGTAGAATTCTAATCCTATTTTTATGTATATGCGCGCTTCAGGTGTGCATTTATTTTTTTATTATTCTATAATCTAAGTGACGAAAGTCTTCTCACCCCGGAGGATTTAAGTTATGAAAACAAAAAAGATTATTATGTCACTGCTAGCGATGTCTACAGTTATTCTTGCTGGTTGTAATTCCGGCTCAAAGTCTACTAAGAAAAAATCTTCTTCATCGAGTCAACCTGATTCATCTGAGGTTACTCCTGTTAATCCGGCTCCACCAATTGATGATCATGAAGGTACTCCAGGAGAAGGCGAGGTTGCAGATAAGCACATTACGGGTATTTCGATGAAATACACCAAAGACTTTTTCATGCAAAACAAAACCACCCTTGATTTCTCAGTTACATTTAAAGGCGGTGGTGGCGATGATGAAAAAGGCATTGATTGGAAATCATCCAACGAAAAAGTATTACTAGTTGAGCCAAACCCAGATAAAACTAGTCAATGTGTTTTAACGGCGTTAAAAGAAGGCACGTCAACCTTAACAGCTCGTTCACAATATAACCGTTCATTAACTGACGAAGTTACGATCACAGTTATCGATAATTCAGACTATACATATTTCTGGCAAATCGATAAGACCGGAGATAATAAGAATGATGCTAATAAATTTAATGGTGATGATGGTCGAGCAAGAAGCGAAGGAACCGTTACACTTTCCGGAATGGAGTGGAACTTTAAGTTCGACACTCCAACAAAGAATGTGGGCGGTGGTCAATCCTTGACATTTGGCTCGAAAGCAGACCCTTATGGCAATGTCGAGTTTTCAACCGAAAATACAAGATATATTCGTAAAATATCAGTTTTATGTTCATCTTCTGCCGCTCATTATAATACCGGTTCAGGTTATGGTAAGAGCGGTGATGAAGGTACATCTCATATTACTATTTCCGTAGGAAATACAAAGTATGTTAATGATGTCGCCACTCCAAAATATTCAACCGATCAACCTCTTGATACAGTTACAGGTGAAGAATTTAACGATAAAGTCTTAACAGGAGATATCAAGATTCATTTCTCTCCAACTTACTATGATCCAGAAACAAAAGTTAATTCTGGAGCAATCTATCTAAAAGCAATCATCATCGAATATTATCGTGGTGATCTTCAAAAGATTGAAGTCGATTCTGAAACATCAGAACAACCAACTGCCTTCTTTAAAGGCACCGCATTTAATACTAATGGTTTAGTCGTTAACGCCTTTTTCTCAGAATCACCTGAAACAAAGGTTGATGTAACTCATTTACTCAACATAACAACTGATAATTTAGGCAAAGATGGCAAATTCATTAATGAAGCCGCAAATCAAGATGTAAATCTATCCTATACTTACAAAAAAGGTAGTGTTATTCAAACTCAAAAAACTTCGTATCCAATTGTTGTTTATCCAGAGCTTAAGAGTATTCAAATCACTGGTAGTTTAACAGAAAAACACGAATACCTCATCTATGATGAGATTGATTATACTGGCATTAAGATTAATCTAATGGCCGACGCTGAAGAACCGGTTTTAACATATGACTTAAAAGATTATAAAACCGCTCAATTCAAAGAAACATTTTCCGCTACAAATCTTCATGAATACGCCATCAAAGCATTACAAAACGGTTATACAATTACACTTAAACACAATTTAACTGGTAAAAGTTCAACTTTTGCATTCAAAAAGAATGATTTGATCGTCAAACAAGTAGCCGATATTGCAGTATTTTATAAAGATGGTGAAACACTTTATAATCCAAGTCTCACCGAAGGTGAAAAGATTGACTATTCCGAATTCAATGCAAAAATCACATATGATGATGAAAGCAGTGAAACATTTAAATTCTCTCAACTTTCATCACAAACATATCTAGATCCAAATAATTCGAACAAAAAGACTCCAAGATATGATTATGCATCATATTCACCACTTGTGGTGAGCAAGTCGATGCAAACTGAAGGTTTCTCTGTTTCAGTTAAATGTGATCTTGATAACAAAGTTGGAACATTAGAAATTCCAGCTGATCAAGTTAGTGTTAAAGCAATTCAAAGTGTTCAAATCGTTTGTAATTCACTTTCAAAAACTGATTATGATGAACATGATTTGATGGATTACACTGGTGTTCAAGTCGTTATTACTTATGATGATTCAACATCACTTACTTTGTCATACGCTGAAGCTCTTGAATTCGATATCTACATTCAAGAAGATAACAAAGTTAAAGCAACTCCATTGTTTAATTTTGACTTCCCAAATGAAGCAACAATGGACATGATGAATAACGGTTTCACACTTAGTGTGACTACTTCAATTGGTGAACTTGAAAACGAATTAGAAGTTAACGCGAACACAATTCACGTTAAACCATACGTCGCGAAGACATACACCAAGGTCAAATCAAATGCCGATTTTGATGCGGAAGGATATTACATTATCACCTGTATCGATCGTGACGACACAACCAAGACAAGAGTTTGGAATGGTGCTTTAAGCAATGAAAATAATGAAATTTGGAACACCAGGACTAATGAACGAGAAGGAAATTATTTCGATTATCAACACAGCACTAATATCGGCGATACTCTAACCATTTATGATGCTAAAGTTGAAAGAGCAGCTTTCTACATCAAAAAACTTGATGAACAAGTTGAACTTAGTGATGGTACCAAAATCAATCCAATAGCAATTTATCTTGCCAGCACAGTTGGCACATCAAGCGAATTAAAATTGACCGTGAATAAAGATGCTCCATCATTTAAGAAAACGGCAGATAAGAAGCAAAAGCTTATTACTATTCAAGAGAAAGATGATTATGACAGCATTCAAATAGGCTACAATGACAATACTTACCAAAAGTATGTTTATTACAATACTGGAGGAAAACGTTTCTATACCTATAAGCAAGGAAATCAATCACTTCCTATTCAAGTATACAAGGTGAATTTATAATGAAAAAAAGTTGGTTAATTTTATTGTTAGTCACCCTTAGTGTTGCAAGTTGTTCTGGACAAGGTTCTTCAAAGAAGAAAAATAGTAGTGGACAAACTAGCGAAAACACTGAGATAACTTCTGCATCTTCATCAAGTAAAACAACCTCGTCAACTACTGGCCCTTCAAGAGCGGATGTCGTTGAACAAGGTGCAGAACATTCTTTGCCGTGGGATCTTGACTACGAAAATTTCAAAGATCCTTCCGAATCGCTTGGCTATGCTGCCTATCATAAAACTTATGACATCGATGGAACGAATGTCTACGCTTATGGCATGCGAGCAGTCAAAGAAATCGCCGTTAATATCAATGGTAGTCTGATTCAATATAAAGGTTTTCAGATCATCCATTTGTGTAAGAAAAACCACGAATCGTGGCCTGATGGAGGACAGCTTCAAATCTCTTCAATAAAACCTACAAAACTTGTTCTAGAACTAGTTACTCATAGTAAAAATAGCTATCACATGGACTATCCTCCAACTATTTATTTAGGGAAAGATGACCGCGTTGAAGCGCCAACTTTACTCACATCATTTCCATCCGCTGTAAACGAAGAATTCAACGTCTACGATTTTGAATATTCGATCAACGCATCTGAAGCGACTACTCTCACCCTTTTAAATGAGAGCAAGTTTTCAATGTATATCCAATCTATTCACTTCGAATAAATACTTATTTCAATTTCATTTTTTAGTTATTTAGTATCAATAACATTTTTATTTATATATAATATAGTTACGGAATTTAAGTGAAAAACGTACGATTTCATTTAATTTCCTAGATAGGAAAGGAGATTAATAAATGAAAAAAGGACTAATCCTATTACCTTTGTTTGCTTTAGCAGTTACAGCTTGTACTTCAACTGGTGGTGGTTCTAAAAAGAAGAAATCATCTTCTGGCCAAACCACAAGTGTGACTTCTGATCCAAGTAAGAGTAGTGGTTCCCAATCAAGCGGATCCTCTGGTTCAAGCGGAAGTAAATCATCATCATCATCAAGTTCTGTCGCTCCTACTCCAGGACAAGCTCATGATGTTCCATGGTTACTTGAAGCTGAATCAATGTATGATCCAAATTCAAAAGGCTATGCAGCTTATGAAGGCGATCATGCTGTTGAAGGTACAAACATCAATTTCCACGATGTTTTGATTACTGATAACCCAGCCGGTGATAGCCATACTGGTTCTGAAAAAGCGTATGCTTTCCAATTCAGTGGTTCAAAGAGCAGAGATCCAGGTGTTATGACCATTTCTAGCATTAAAGCTGTTGGTTCAATCGAAGCAAAAATTTTAATCGAGAAAAGCCATGGATGGACTGACACCCAAATTGGTACACTTACCTTTGGTAATGGCGCAATTACTGTTCCAGGCACTTCGACATCAGTTGTTTCTGACTATGATGCTAACTGGAATCTTCACACCGTTGAAATCCCAGTCAATGCAACTGCAGAAGGCGACTTTGTTATCAGTAATACTAATATCTTCGCAGTCTACATTGTGTCACTTCATTTCAAGGCTTAATAACCTCATTTATTAAGAAGGTAGGGATTACTCCTTACCTTTTTTATTTGAAATAAAAGGTATTTGTTTTTATAATTGTTGTGTAAAAGGAAGTTTTATTATGAAAAAAAGCTTAATCTTTATTCCCTTAATGGCAGTTGCTCTTGTTAGCTGTACATCTTCTGGCGGTGGATCTAAAAAGAAAAAATCCACGACAGAAACATCACAAAAGTCCAGCGGAACAACAGCGTCTACACACACTGGAACCCCAACCGTTCCAACCGATCCAACAGTTTCACCAATCGAGCCACCTTCTCCAGGTCCAGAAACATATCAAGGCTATCGCCGCGTGATGACTGCGCCAGTCGACGGTAAGGACTATATTTATGGTATTTATCAAGCAGAACTTGATAAGAACATCTTCATGAATGGTGATCATCATCGTGATGAAAAGGGTGAATATCCATATTATTTAACAACATCTGATCAAGTTGCTGATGCGGTTAAAGTTAGATGTACATATACCGATGATACTCACTTCGATATTCAAATCATTGGTGGTGGCAAATACACAACTTACGATGGTTGTTATCTCGAAGTTTACCAAGATGGTAAATATACCTCATTAAGAGCAGTGGAAAACCTCTCGTCTGATTACAAAGGTTGGACCTTCTTAAAAACTTATTCTGATGGCGTGAATTCATTTGATATTTGCACAAATGTCACTGAATGGACAAACACCCATGGTACAAATCCTGTCGCTTTAGCGACATATCAAAAGTATGAATCATTCTCAGCTTGTACCAACAACTATTTCTTCGATAACTATATTTCTCACCTTTGGGAACCAATTGAAGAATAAGAATTGTATATGAGCGAGACAAAGGATCAATACAAGTTACATACCTTTGATGAAGTCAAAGAACAATACTTTGTCTATATACACGATACAAAATCGCGTCAAAGTATTGAAAAGGCTTATCTTTTCGCATGTAAAGCTCATGAAGGTCAAACCAGAAAATCTGGTGAACCTTATATCCATCATTTAATCGAGGTTTGTTATATATTAACAACTCTTCAATGCGGACCATCCACGTTGATCGCCGGTTTACTTCATGACACAGTTGAAGATACAGACGTTACATTAGAGCAAATCAAAAAAGAATTTGGCGATGACGTCATGAACCTTGTTGATTCATTAACAAAGATTCAACGTCTTAAACTTTCCCATCGAAGTGAAGAAGAATTCGTTTACGAAGATCATCGCAAAATCTTCCTTGGAATGGCAAAAGACGTCCGTGTCATCGTCATTAAACTTGCAGATAGACTTCACAATATGAGAACTTTGTCTTCCTTATCAAGAGATAGACAACTCGTGCTTGCACGAGAAACCCTCGAAGTGTTCGTTCCAATCGCTCATAGACTTGGTATGAATTCCCTTAAATCAGAGCTTGAAGATTTATCGCTTAAATATCTTGAGCCTGAAAAATATGAAGAAATCGTCCGTCAAGTTGATTCCAAAGTTAAAAATGCATTGAAGTCACTTGAAACATTCTCGAAGAAAATTGCTGATGACTTATTTAAACGCGGCATTCCTTTTGAACTTAAAGCAAGAGTTAAATCAATCTATTCGATTTATCGAAAAATTTATAAAAAGAACCATAAGTTCGAAGAAATCTTTGATATTTTGGCGTTACGTATCATCACTGAAACCGAACTTAACTGTTATGAAATCCTTGGTATAATCCACGCGACTTACACTCCAGTGTTAGGAAGATTCAAAGACTATATCGCCACTCCAAAACCAAATATGTACCAATCTTTACATACTTGCATCTTGGATGGAAATGGCAATACCTTTGAAGTCCAAATTAGAACGAAGGAAATGGATGAAACCGCCGAAAGCGGTATCGCAGCCCATTGGCGATATAAAGAAGGTTCTAAGTACGATCCAAAGAAAGAACAAAAGGAAATCGAAGAGAAACTTTATTGGCTCCGCGATTTCGTCAATATTTCCGAAAACAAAGATGTCGATGCGAAAGAATATATGTCGTCTCTTTCCCATGATATTTTTGAAGCAAATGTCTATGTCTTTACACCTATGGGTAAAGTAATCAATCTTCCTAGCGGAGCAACTCCCCTTGATTTCGCTTATAAGATTCACACTGGTGTCGCTGAAAAAGCAGTAGGGGCAATCGTCAACAACGTTATGGTGCCTCTAAACACTGTTTTAAAGACCGGTGATATCGTTGAAATCAAAACTTCGAAATCTTCCCCGGGACCAAATAAAGATTGGCTCAATATCGTTACGACTAACTTTGCTAAAAACCATATTCGTAAATTTTTAGCTAAGAAAAACGCTGAATTTATGAAAGATGACATAATTGCCAAAGGCAAAAATAGTTGTGTCGAAGCGTTCAAGTCATACAATATCTCCGAAAGCGAGATGGAAAAACTTATCTCATCTCACTCAGTTTTGAATAACTATAACGTCGACAATGTTGATGAGTTATATATCAAAGTCGCTGCGAAAAACCCAACCCCAGGAGCGATCATTGATTTCCTCAATTTAAAGCGACCAGTTCAAGAATATCTCAACATCGAAAAAGTCACTAAAGATCATGATGATTCACCAATTTATATTCCAGGAGCAGGTAAGATTGCGATCACTTTAGGCAATTGCTGCACCCCAATCCCAGGAGATGAAATTGTTGGCTATATTACCAAAGGTAAAGGGGTGACAATTCACCGCAAAGATTGTCCAAATATCGCTAACGAAAAGAAGCGACTAATCGAAGTATTCTGGAAAGATAATCTTAAAGAATCAACTTATCCAGCCGATTTAAAAATCGAATGTCATGACCGACCAAATTTAGTCGTTGAAATGATGCAAGTTTTCGCCCAAAAGAAAGTGTCTGTTACAGCTTTAAATGCGACTTTGCATCCCCAAACTTTAACTACAACGATTGCTGTTACGATTTATGTCTCTGGAGCTGATGCTTTACAAGACACAATCAACGCGATCAGTGGCCTTAAAGGCGTCTATGAAATCTCTCGTGTCACTCACTAAAGTATCATATTTTATTACTTTTAAATTAATCATTTGAACTTATAGTTAATATAAACTATAATGTCATTGATTATTTTAGGAGTATTTTTATATGGAAATATACCCAGTTAAAGGCACCCACGACTTATATGATGAAGAAGCAAATCTTTATCGTAGTGTCGAAGCACATTGTATCTTTTTAGCGAATTTATTTAACTATCAAGAGATTCGCACCCCAATTATTGAACACACAAATTTATTTGTTCGTGGCGTTGGTGAAAGCAGTGACATCGTCAACAAAGAAATGTACACATTTTTTGATAAAGGTGATCGTTCAATCACCCTTCGTCCAGAGTTAACTGCTGGCATTATGCGTAGCATTGTCACCAATAAGCTTTATGCCACCAATGATTTACCACTCAAATATTATTACTTAGGCCCTTGCTTTAGATATGAACGTCCACAAGCGGGTAGATACCGTCAATTTTCGCAATTCGGTGTCGAAGCTATCGGTGCACCTACATATCTTCAAGACGCTGAGGTTATTTCCCTTGGATATCGCATCCTTTATATGCTTGGTATCCAAAATGTCAAAGTCTATATCAATTCCTTAGGAGATGAAGAATCTAGAAAAAATTACCGCGAAGCACTTAAGAAATATTTCGCTAAACATATCGATAAGATGTGCGCAGATTGTAAACGTCGTTACGAAGTAAATCCACTTCGCATCCTCGATTGTAAAGTTGAAGAAGATCAACAAATCATTAAGAACGCTCCAAAGATGTCCGATTATCTTTCTACTGAAGCAAAGATGTATTTAAATAACGTTGTTTCTTTATTGAAAGAAATTGATATCGAAGTCATTCAAGATGATAACTTAGTTCGTGGTTTAGATTATTACACCGGTGTCGTCTTTGAATATCACGTCGACAAAGTCGAAGGTTTAGATAATGTCGGCGCTCTCGGTGGCGGTGGTCACTACGCCAATTTACTTAAAGAAATCGGCGGACCAGATCTCGAAGGTGTTGGTTTAGCCTTTGGCATTGAACGTTTAGCATATGTTTATTCGCACACTACCAAAGAATCATTCAAATATGGACCAGATCTATATGTGATGGGCATGAGCCAAGAAATCATCGATAAGAACTTTTCACTTTGTGAACTTCTTCGTTCAAACGGCTTTGTCGTTGAAACCAATTATGAAGTTCGCTCGATGAAATCACTTCTTAAAACTGCGGTGAGAAAGAACGCAAAGTTCGCTCTTATCATCGGTGAAGACGAAGTCTTGAAAGGTCAAGTGACCGTCAAGAACTTAAAATCCCAAGAACAAACATCAATTAAACTTGATGATATGGTCCGTGTCTTAACAACCATGATTAATGAATATCGAGCCGATGAAGCTCAAGAAGGAGAATTTTAAGATGGAAAGAAGTTGCTATAACGCTGAATTATCTTTAGATAATGTTGGCCAGGAAGTTATCCTTGTTGGCTGGGTCGCAAAAAAGCGTAATCTCGGTTCTCTTCTATTTATCGATCTTCGTGATCGCAGTGGAATCGTCCAAATCACTGTTAATGAAGGAGTAAATGTTCCTGAAGTTAAAAATGAATACGTCATCTCCGTGAAAGGTAAAGTCGCGAAGAAAGATGTTGAGAACAAGAATCTTAAAACTGGCAAGATCGAAGTTATCGCGAGTCAAATCAAGGTTCTTAGCAAAGCTAAAACAACCCCAATGATCATCGCTGATGAAACTGATGCTCTAGAAGATTTACGTCTTAAATATAGATATTTAGATTTACGTCGTCCATCTTTACAAGCTAATTTACGTAAAAGAGCAAAGATCGTCTCAATCGCTCACGACTATTTTGATAAAAATGGCTTCATTGAAGTTGAAACTCCATGTCTAACTTTATCAACTCCAGAAGGCGCTAGAGACTATATTGTTCCATCTCGAATTACACACGGAGCATTTTATGCTCTTCCACAATCTCCACAATTATTTAAACAACTTTTAATGATTGGTGGATTTGAAAGATATTATCAAATCGCTCGTTGTTTCCGTGATGAAGACCTTCGTCAAGATCGACAACCAGAATTCACTCAAATCGACTTAGAAATGTCATTCCTTGATCAAGATCAAATCCTAACAATCATGGAAGGTTTCTTAAAAAGAGTGTTTAAAGAAATCAATGGTGTCGATATTAAGACTCCACTTCGTAGAATGCCATATGCTGAAGCAGTGGATGTCTATGGTAGTGATAAACCAGACACTCGTTTCGAACTACATCTTAAAGATGTAACTGATGTTTTAAAATCCACTGAATTTAACTCTTATAAGGAAGCTGAATGCATCAAAGCTTTAGTTATTCCAGGTGTTGCTGGAGAAACATCACGAAAAGTCATCGATAATTTAACTCTCGAAGCCAAGAAATTTGGTTTCGGTGGTATCGGAGTTTATAAAGTCCTCGACACTGGTGTGGAATCTTCATTACTTAAATTTATGAATGAAGAACAAGTTAGTAAACTTGTTAGCAAGGTTTCTGCTTCTAAAGGCGACTTAATTCTCGTCTTAGCAGGTAAACATGATCCTGTTTGCTTTGCTTTAGGCGCTTTACGCAATCAATACGCCCGCAAACTTGGTTATATTAAACCAAATACCTACGATTTACTTTGGGTCGTTGATTTTCCATTATTTGAAAAGGATCTTAACGATGGCTCATATAAGCCACTTCATCACCCATTCACCCGCCCAACACCTGAGACCGCAAAATATTTAGATAGCGATCCAAGCAAAGTGTTATCAGCGGCATATGACATAGTCATAAATGGCTATGAAGCAGGTGGTGGATCTCTTCGTATTTACGACCAAGATATGCAAAACAAAGTCTTCAATATCCTTGGCTTTAGCGATGAAGATATCGTTCGCAAATTCGGTTACTTCATCAAAGCGTTTGAATATGGCACTCCTCCTCATGGAGGTATCGCCTTCGGTCTTGAAAGATTATCGATGATTGTCTGCGGCACAGATAATATCCGTGATGTCATCGCCTTCCCAAAGAACCTCAAAGCCGTTTGTCCAATGTCATCAGCTCCCCAAAAAGTTGATGAAGATCAACTCAAAGATCTCGGGATTAAAATCGAAGAATAATTTATAAATAAATTAAGGAGAAATAAAAATGCAACAAATTGACAAATTAGCAGTTAGCGCGATTCGCGCCACATGTATCGATGTAGTTAACAAAGCCAAATCTGGTCACCCAGGCATGGCTTTAGGTAGTGCACCTATCATGTACACCTTGTTTAGCAACCACTTAGTCGCTAATCCAAAAGAACCAATGTGGTTCAACCGTGACCGTTTCGTCCTTTCCGCCGGACATGCATCCTCGCTTTTATACACGATGCTTCATTTATGCGGATACGAAGTTAGCCTCGATGATTTAAAATCATTTAGACAACTCGGAAGTCTCACCCCAGGTCACCCAGAATTTAGACACACCAAAGGTGTCGATGCTACTAGTGGTCCTTTAGGACAAGGCATCGCCCAAGCTGTTGGTATGGCTATGGCCGAACGCGCAGTCGCTCATCAATACCCACAGGGTAAGGAGCTTTGCTCTCACTATACATATGTCCTTTGTGGTGATGGCTGTTTACAAGAAGGATTATCCCAAGAAGCCATCTCTTTAGCGGGACATCATAAACTCAATAAACTCATCTTATTCTACGATTCTAATGCAGTTACATTAGATGGTAGTCTTGATTTATCATTCTCAGAAAATGTTAAAGGTAGATTCAAAGCCTCTAACTGGAATGTTTTAGAAGTTGAAGATGGTAATGATATCGATGCGATTAACGAAGCAATTAGCAAAGCTAAAACATCAAAATCTAAACCAACCTTAATCATTGTTCACACCGTGATTGGTTATGGTAGTGAAAAGCAAGGTACTTGCAAAGTGCATGGCAACCCACTTGGTGAAGAAGATGGTCAAAAGGCTAAAGCCTTCTATGGCTACAATTATCCAGCTTTTGAAATTCCTCAAGAAGTTTATGATCATTTCAAAAACACATTCGCTAAACGTGGTGAAGCTGCTTATAAGGAATATCAAAAGACCCTCGCTTCTTATAAAGAAAAACACTCTGGAGCGTTCAAGAAATTCGAACGCGCTGTTAATGGAGATGTCTCCGCATACTTAAAAGGCGAGCCAAAATTTGATCCAGATAATAACGATTCAACCCGTGTTAGCTCAGGAAAAGCTCTCAATGAACTTTATAATAAAGTTCCATTCTTAATGGGTGGTTCCGCCGACGTCGCCGGTTCAGTTATGACTAAGATCACCGATGGCGTGAACTTCTCACCAAAAACTCCAAAAGGACGCAACGTCAACTGGGGTATTCGTGAATTTGAAATGGCAGCTGCTCAAAATGGTATGTTGCTCCATGGAGGTCTAAAGACCTATGTCGGTGCTTTCTTAGTCTTCGTCGATTATATGAAAGCAGCGGTGAGAATGGCCGCATTAAGCAAGCTCCCAGGCATCTATTTACTCTCTCACGACTCCTTGGCGGTCGGTGAAGATGGTCCAACCCATCAACCAATCGAACAATTAGCTATGCTAAGAAGTATTCCAAATGTTAACGTTATTCGTCCATGTGACGCTCGTGAGACATATGCGGCATGGAAAGTCGCTCTTGAAAGTAAAGAAACACCAACAGCTTTGATTCTTTCAAGACAAAACCTTCCACTTTTAGCGTCAAAATATAAAGAAGTTGAAAAGGGTGCTTATATCATAAGCAAAGAATCTAAACGTTTAGACGCAACCATCGTTGCAACCGGCTCAGAAGTTTCTTTAGCAGTTGAAGCGCAAAAAGAGCTTCTTGCTAGAGGTGTTGATGTCCGCGTTGTTTCAATGCCATCAACTTATCTATTTGATAAGCAAGATAAACAGTATCGTGAGAGTGTCTTAGGCGTTTCTAAAGACAAAGTCTTTGCTGTGGAAATGCTCTCTTCATTTGGTTGGTATAAATACGCTGATCACGTGATGGGCATTGATACATTTGGCACATCCGCACCTGCAAAAGATGCGATCAAAGCCTATGATTTCACTGCTGAACATTTGGTGAAATTTGTCTTATCAAATTTATAATTTGAAAGGAGGATTCTTATGGCGGATTATGTCAAAACCAATCCTAATTCCAAAAAAGGAGACTTAATGATTTCAAGACAGGTCTTTGAGTCTTTAGCAACCGAAGCGGTCAACCACGTGAAAGGAGTTGCCCTTGCTAAGAAAAGCTTCAAGCTTTCTAAACCTGTCCAGGCTATTTTCCAAAGAAATGGTCGAGTTAAAATTGCGATTTCAATCAACATCGATAAAAGCGCGAACGCTAACGATGTTTGTGTGAAAATCGAAGAAAGTGTCGCTAACATCTTAATGGCCTATACTGAATCAGTACCATTTGATGTTAACATCAACATTTTGGAGATTGTTTAATGTTAAGCCGAAACAAAGAGCACGAATTAATCATGATTAGCATCTATGATGCTTTGCTTTATCTAGAAATGGATGAAGTTTTCTCCCTTGAAGACGTTTTAGAAGGAGTTTACATGCTTCCATATGAAGATGTGCCTTTGTTTTCAAAAGAAGTAGTGATTAAATCGTTATCTAATATCAATGATATTAAAGCAAAATATCAGGTCAACATGCCAAAATGGAAATTTGATCGTATAAATGCGATTGCTAGAGCAATTCTTTTGATGAGTTACACCAACTTCAAAATTATCGGTGGCGTCGATAAAAGCATCGTCATCGATTTAGCAGTTCGCTTAGCGAAAAAGTATTTAGATAAAGACGATTACAAATTTATCAACGCTGTCTTAGATAAAACCTTATGAGCAAAGTAATTCACACTGTAACGAGTCTAAATCGCTACATCAAACAAATGTTTGATAATGATTTTACGTTACGAGGATTACAACTCAAAGGTGAAATATCAAACTTCAAACGCTATCCATCTGGTCACATCTACTTTGTCCTTAAGGATGAAGAATCATCAATAAAAGCGGTGATCTTCCAAGGATATACAAAGTATATGAGTGAAAATCTTAAAGATGGCGATGAAGTTATTGCGACTGGTTATGTATCAGTCTATCCCCAAAGGGGAGAATATCAATTCTATGCGCAAGCGATCGAGTTATTTGGAAAAGGTAACCAACTCTTAGAGTTAGAAATGCTTAAAAAGAAACTCGCTAGCGAAGGCTTGTTCGATCTGAGCCGCAAGCGCAAAATTAAACTCTTCCCAAGAGCGATCGGTGTGATTAGCGCTCCTAACTCAGCTGCTTTAGCGGATATTAAAACCAATCTTCTTAGAAGAAATCCGCTTCTAAGGCTAGAAATATTCCCATCCCTTGTCCAAGGTAATGACGCCCCAAAAGCGCTCCTAGAAGCCCTAAATAAGGCCAAAAACGCTGAAATTGATACGCTCATCATCGGTCGAGGTGGTGGTGCAAGTGAAGATTTATCAGCATTTAATGATGAAACTCTTGTTCGAGAAGCCGCTAAATTCCCAGTGCCGATTATATCGGCGGTTGGTCATGAGATCGACTTCACTCTCTTAGATTATGTAGCGGATGCGCGTGCGTCTACTCCAACAGGAGCAGCAGAACTCGCAACCATCGATAAAAGGGAAATCTACGAATCACTTCATAACTACGAGGACGAAATCGATGATGTATTAATTAATTTAATTAATAATTACAAGACTCGCCTCGACAATATTAAAAACAGATCCTTCTTCATCAATCCAAAATCGATGTATGAGGACGCTCTTAAGGAAGTGAAAAACTATGATTCTAGAATCGATCTAGCAATCAATCATCTTATTAAGATGAAAAACGAAAAATTATCTTCATTCAAACTTAGACTAAACTCCCTAAGTGTGGATTCCACTCTTAAAAGAGGTTACTCAGTGATGATGGATGAAAATAAAAAGGTCATTAAAAGTATTGATGACGTTAAAATTAACACAAGTGTTAAAACGCTTGTTAGTGGCGGTACAATTACCTCGGTAGTTACCAGTAAGGAGAAAAACAATGGCTAATGAAAAAATTGACTTCGAAGCATCATTAAAGAAACTCGAAGAAATCGTTTCCAAGATTGAAAACGAAACTCTTCCTTTGGAAGAATCATTAAAACTCTATGAAGAAGGCAAGAAGCTTATTTCGACATTAGAAAAGACTTTGAAAGAAGCCGAAAAGAAAATTGAGGAACTACAAAAATAACTTTTTAAGTTAGCAAAACATAATTAGTAGATATTTAGTAGTTATATAGTCTTATGTCAAATTCCAAGGTTAACAAAGTTAAACACATCGACTTAGATCAAATCAAAGATCCCAAGTTTTTAAAGGACCTTTCTTATAAAGAACTCGATGTGCTCGCTAGCGATATTCGTAGCTATCTACTAGATAAGACCTCCAAATACGGTGGCCATCTTTCCAGTAACCTTGGAGCAGTGGAACTTACGATTGCTTTACATCGTTCCTTTGATTTTTCAAAGGATAAACTCATTTTCGATGTCGGTCATCAATCTTACACTCACAAGATTTTAACTGGACGTTCTTTAGAAAAACTCCGCACTCAAGAAGGTGTTTCTGGTTTCCAGAAAATGAATGAATCTGTCTATGATCCATATGAAGCAGGGCATTCATCAACATCAATATCTGCTGCAAATGGCTTTGCCATTGCCCGTGATTTAAACAATGAAAAATACGATATTGTCGCCTTTGTTGGCGATTCATCAATTGTTTCTGGCCTCGCTTTTGAAGGTCTAAACAACATCGCTCATTCCGATCACAAAGTGATTATTGTCTTAAATGACAATGGCATGTCCATTTCTAAACCAGTTGGTGGTCTTGCTAAATCATTCGCGAAGATTTCAACATCCGCTGGTTATAACCGCTTCAAATCTTCTATAAGAAGAAGGATGAACAAAAAGAACAAGAAATCGGGAATTTACAAATTCTTCAGCAGTATCAAAAACTGGTTCAAACGTCACTTGGTCGCTCCAAACATTTTCCAGGATTTAGGCTTTGCCTATATCGGTCCAGTTGATGGCCATAATATTAAAGCAATTGAAAAAGCCATCGCTCGTGCAAAGAACACATCTAAATCAGTTGTTATTCACGCTTGTACCTTGAAAGGTAAAGGTTATCAATTCGCAGAAAACGATGAGACTGGCTATTGGCATGGTGTTTCACCATTTAATATCGAAACTGGTAAACCAAATAATCTCCATGAAGGACAAATTTCTTGGTCTCACTTGTATAGTGATCTATGCGAAAGTGAACTTGAGGAACATAAAAATGCTATTCTTATTTCTCCAGCCACCATTAAAGGAGCGGGTTTAGACAACTTATCTCCTAAATATAAAGATAGAGTCATCGATGTCGGCATAGCCGAAGAACACGCGGTTACCCTTGCGAGTGCGCTTTCACTAAGTGGTTATCACCCGATTATTTCGATTTACTCGACCTTCTTACAACGTGCATATGACGAAGTATCGCACGATTTAGCGCGCATGAATTGCTCAGCCACATTCTTGGTTGATCGTTCTGGATTAGTGGGGGCGGATGGTGAAACTCACCAAGGCATCTATGATGAAGCTTACTTAAGTAGTATCCCAAATGTGACAATCACAATCGCATCTAACGCGGACGAGGCAAAAGCGTTGTTTGATGAATCATTTGCTAAACACGGTCCATTCTTTATCCGTTTACCACGTACTTTACTTAATAAACCTGAAAAGATTAACAGTGTTAATATTCCATATGGAACTTGGATTAAGTTAGCTGAGTCTTCTAAGAAAGATTTAGCGATTATTTCCTGTGGTCCAAGTGTTAGAGAACTTCTTCCTTTGTTAAAGGAAAACAATATTGATGCGACGGTGGTGAACGCCATTTACCTTAATCCAATCGATAAAAAGATGCTTGATGAGCTTCTTGGCTATTCACAAATTGTCATTTATGACCCTTATAGCACCCAAGGAAGCCTTGTAAATCTAACGTCTTCATATTTACTCGAAAAGAGATTTAAGGGGGCTTTAAAGGCGTTTTCTATCCCAAATATCTTTGTGAAGCAAGGTTCAATCAATCAACAACTTGAACGATTTGGTTTGCTTCCAAGCCAGATAATTGCACAATTAAAACAAGATAAATAACATTTTGGTTAACATAATATTGTTGATTCTATAAAATAGAGGCGTGGCAAAAGTTATATTACACATTGACTTGAACGCCTTTTTTGTTAGGTGTGAAGAGCTACTTGATCCTTCTATTAAAGGTAAACCAGTCATCATTGGTCATGAAGGTAGGGCAGGCATTGTTTCAACTTGCTCTTATGAAGCGCGTAAATATGGCGTCCATTCTGGAATGCCAACCTTTCAGGCGATTAAGTTATGTCCAAATCTAATTATCATTCATGGTCATTATGACTTATATTCGAAGAAGTCACGCGAATTCATTAACTTTGTTAAAAGATACTCTTCGATTATTGAACAAGCTTCAATCGATGAATGCTTTGTCGATATGAGTGAAGCCTTAAAAGGCGTTAAAGATCCTTTAGGATATATCAAAAATATCCAAGACTCTTTATATAAAGAAACTGGTTTAATGTGTTCCATTGGAGTTGCATCAACCAAGTTTTTAGCGAAGATGGGCTCCGACTATAAAAAGCCAATGGGCATCACCGTTATTAGAAGAAAAGATATTCCGGATATTTTATATCCTCTTCCAATTGAATCATTCTTTGGCATCGGTAAAAAAACTGCACCTAAGCTGAGAGCGATGGGAATAAACACCATCGGTGATTTAGCTAAACGAATTGAAAATAATGATGAAGCGACCAAGCAAGTATTCGGTAAGTTTTATTACGCAATCAAAGATTGGATAACTGGCTATGGTAGCGATGTCGTTGAAACTGAACCGTTTGATCCAAAATCAATCGGTAATTCAACAACCTTTAAATTCAATACGAATAATTTTGATATAATCAAAGAATATGTTCGTGATCTTTCTAAGGAAGTATCTGATCGCGCTAAAGAGGCAAATAAGGTCGGTTCAACGATTCAATTAACTCTCAAAGATAGTGACCGTAAAGTCATTACCAGGTCGAAGAAGATTGATAAAGCCACTAATGATTTCCAAGTTATCTTTGATGTCTCGCTTGATTTATTAAAAGCAAACCTATCTTCAAAACTGTTTAGATTAGCAGGGGTAACCCTTCAAAACTTAATCGACCCAATTGATGAAGTGATTCAAATGTCTATCTTTGATAACTATGATGAAATTCAAGATGAATGCGCAGCAAAGCTGCTCATCGGTGAACTAAATAGAAAAATGAACAAAGCTGTTTTCAAAACAGCAGCGGATTCTTTAAGAGATAAGAAATATGGAATTAAGTGATGCAGTAGATCTATATTTTCAATATCTCAAGGTTGAAAACGGCGTCTCAAAACAGACGATTGTTAACTATGCCTATGATATTAAAAAATTCTTTGAATCTATTCCCAAAGACACGACTGAAGACATGCTTCCAACTGACATCAGTGACTTTGTCACTATCCAGATGAAACAACAATTATCAGTTCCCACAATCCTAAGAAGAATATCATCAACCCTGAACTTTTACTTATTCCTCAAACGTGAGAATATAATCGACTTCACAGTCCCTGAATTTGATCGTCCAAAGAAGATGAAGCATCTACCAAAGACTATTTCAGTTGAAGAAGTTGAAGATTTGTTAGCGGCGCCTGACCTAAATAAAGACGAAGGCTATCGAGATCGAACGATGCTTGAAGTCATGTATTCAAGTGGTCTTCGTGTCAGCGAACTCTTATCTTTAAAAATAAAGCAAATCAATCTTGAAAAAGGTGTCATTGATATCATCGGTAAAGGTAATAAACAAAGAAAAGTTCCAATTGGTGAATACGCTTTAGAGTTTGTGAACAAATATATCGATGAACACCGAATCCATAATCCTGGTAAAAGAACTGGTTATCTATTTTTAAATAGATATGGAGAACCATTATCTCGACAATACTTCTTTAAGCAAATCAAAAAGTACGCCAAAGAAGCAAATATTGAAGAAGATATCTCTCCACATACATTAAGACATTGCTTTGCAACCCATATGCTTGAAAATGGAGCAGAGCTCCGCGCTCTTCAAGAGATGCTTGGACATAGTAATTTATCAACAACTCAAATCTACACAAATGTATCGACGAAAAGAATTCTTGATGCATATGATTTGTTTACAAAACGCAAATAATATAGAATTAGAAACGTAAGAGGAGAAATGCTCAATGAAAAAATTCAAAAGAATATTCGTAATTGTTACTGACTCAGTTGGTATCGGTGAAATGCCAGATGCTGAAAAGTTTGGTGATAAGGGAGCAAATACATTTGTTCATACTGCTGAAAAATGCGGTGGACTTCACGTCCCAAATATGAACGCGATGGGTTTAGGAGATCTCGCTCCAATCCTTGGTACAAGTAAAGTTAGCCATCCACATTCATATGCGATGAGAATGCGTGAAGCAAGTGCTGGTAAAGACACGATGACCGGTCACTGGGAAATGATGGGTATTTATACAACTAAACCATTCATCACATTCACAGATCACGGATTCCCGCAAGCTCTCATTGATGAACTTGAAGAAAAGACTGGTCACAAAGTGATCGGTAATAAAGCAGCCTCAGGAACTGAAATTCTTGTTGAACTCGGTGAAGAACAAAAACGTGATAATTCCTTAATCGTTTATACATCCGCTGATAGCGTTCTGCAAATTGCTGCTCACGAAGAAACAACTGGTGTTCCAGAATTATATCGTTGTTGCGAAATTGCTCGTGAAATTTGTCTTAGACCAGAATATTACGTTGGCCGTGTTATCGCTCGTCCGTTCGTTGGTGCAGACAAGAATTCATTTAAGCGTACTCCAAATCGTCACGACTTAGCAGTCTCTCCAAGTGGAATTACCACAATGGATATTCTCAAGGAGAATGGATATATGACTTCTTGCATTGGTAAGATCGGTGATATCTTCAATCAAGTCGGTGTTACCAAGACTCAAAAGACTGTTTCTAATATCGATGGAATGAACAAAACCATTGAAGAAGCTAAGAACCACGACTTTGAAGGTTTATGCTATATCAACTTGGTTGAATTCGATTCTGAATATGGACATCGTCGTAACCCAATCGGTTATGGTAAGTGTCTTGAAGAATTCGACGTTAAACTTGGCGAACTTCTCAAAGTTGTAAAAGATGATGATTTAGTTATGGTCACAGCCGACCATGGCAATGACCCAACTCACACTGGCACCGATCACACCAGAGAAAAAGTCCCTCTACTTTGCTATAGTAAATCATTCAAAAATGGTCGCTATCTTGAAGAAAGAGAAACCTTCGCTGATATCGGCGCAACTATCTTAGAAAACTTTGGTCTAAAGAAAACAGATAATCAAATTGGTAAGCCAATTGAAGAGCTGCTCAAGGACTAATTAGTTTTAATTATCTTATGAAGGGAACGCTCTATGACGTTCTCTTTTTCTAACTTCGATAACAATCGCGATAATGTTTCGCGTTTGAGATTTAACTTATGAGCGAGATTAGAAACGCTCTTGTAACTAATCTCATTTTTGTTTATAAACAAATAGTATTCAAATCTCTCTTTTGCGGAGTCGATTGAGAATAGTTTTATTTGCGAATTAAGTTCTTTCCCAAAATCTGATTGAATCTTTAAATATTCTTCTAAGAACTTTTTATTTGAAGATAACAAAGTTATCAAGTCTTCTTTTTTGATATGAACAAGAGTGGTTTTAGAGTTTGGAATGACATTGCCTTTATAAGTTGGATCAGATGAGAACACCAAATTATTCCCAAAGATTTGATTCTTACTAAGAGTATTAAAAATAACTTCTTTTCCCGAGAATGAATACGATGTGATTTGAACACCACCAGAAATAACGATTGAGATTACTTCGCATCGTTCACCTTCTTTGAAAACGATTTGTTTTGGAGAATATGTTTCTACCTTTAAGAAACGTTTTTCCTCACTAGTTAATGTCGATAAAATGTTGTTTTCCATATAAAAGCGTGATTTAAGTCACATAAATATTATGTTTTATTTATTAAAATATCGCCAGAGGAAAATATTATGAAAACAAAAATGTTGTTATTAGCCACTCTCATTGGTTTAGGTGGCTGTGCAAATAAGTACGAACACAATTTAACGATTGTTTCACCAGTTGGCGCTCCTGCGATAGCGTTTTATAGCTATTCAGAAGATCCAAACTTTGAAACTAATAGCGATGCTTCTAACATCATCCCAATGATGGTCCAAGGTCAAAAAGATGTGGTGATTTTGCCAACAAACGCTGGAATTAGCGCAATCACCAAAAAGGGTGTTGGCTATAAGATTGCCGCAACTATTACCTTTGGTAATCTTTTCGTTGCAGCTACTGGTAACGATGATGATGGAGTAATGGACGCCGATGATTATATCGTTGTCTTTAATGAAGGGGGATTCCCTGATTTAATGTTCCATGCTATTTATGGAAATGCTTTAAACACCGGAATTCATTATGTTGGAACAAACCAATTTGCTGCTCAATGCTTAACAACGGGCAAAGATATCGTTCATGATAATGTCCCTGTTGATTACGTCTTAATTGCGGATCCAGCTTTTACAAATGTTAAGAGTAAGAAAGAAAACGTCTCTGAATACGCGAACATTCAAACCTTATATAAAGAGAAAGTAGGTTCAGAAATATTTCAAGCGTCCGTTTTTATTAAAAACGGTGTTGATGCGAATGCTTTCTTAAGTTCACTTGAAAAAGATATTAATGATGGCATCGCTAACCCAGATGTCATTGCCTCGAAGATGGCTCTAAAAGAAAAAGCATCTGAATTCTATGGTGTTGAACCAGCTGTTGCGGCTGCTGTTACAAAAAACGGTAACCGCATGGGTTTAGGATTCAAACGCGCAAAAGATAACAAGGAAGGAATCGACAAATTCTTGTCAAACTTTGGAATTGATGCAACAAGTGAAGAAATTTATTACTAATAAGTACATGATCTTCCTTTATGGAACGATTTTTGTTTTCCTTTTATGGTTAATTATTTCTTTATGTGTTAATTCAACGATTGTTCCCTCTCCAATCGATACAATCGTCTTAGCAAGGGAATATTTAAAGGAAGGTTATACATATATTTGCCTAGGTCATTCTTTATTAAGAATGTTGATAGGATTTTTAATCGCGTTTGTTATCGCCTTTGCTTTAGGAATGATCGTTAATGACAGTGAAAAGATGTATCAATTCTTCACTCCATTAATGACATTCTTCAAAGCTATTCCAACGGCAGCATTAGTATTTTTGTTCATTGTAGTGATAGGGGCGCAGTACGCTCCAATGCTCGTTGTCATATTAATTGCCACTCCAATCCTTTATGAGGCGATTGTTGGCGGCTTAAAAAGCAGTGATCAAGAAATTATTGATTCTGCAAACGTCGATGGAGCAAATAAATTCAAAAAGTTGTTTAAGATTCAACTTCCACTCAGCATGCCGTTTATCGTAGTAGGGATGATTTCTGCATTTTCACTCTCATTTAAAATTGAAATCATGGCTGAAGTCATCACTGGCTATACCAGAAACGGAATAGGAAGCCTCATTAAAGGCGCTCAGATAAATGATCCGACCAATATGACGCCTGTATTCGCTTATTCATTAATCGCAGTGGTGTTGATGCTTCTAATAACATTGGCTGCGTTCTTCATAAACGAAAAAATAAAGAAAAATCAAGCTAAAAAATAAAACAACACCGTATATACGGTGTTTTTATTATTCATAATCCTCTCTGATCGGCGTGTCGTCATCAATGAGCGGCTTAGTGATTTTGTATGCTTTAAAAGCCCATAAATAAGATGAAACAGCGAATATAGCTAATGGAATTAAAGACCAAAAATTAAGCGAAAGTAGGGAAGTTATTAGCATAACAAGAATGATCAAAACATTCATGTGACAAGGTAATAAAAACTTCTTAAACATATACCTTAGCTCGCACCCGTGCATTATTACGTACGCCCACGAGAGTAATATTAAGGATACACCCGTATGCGAAGTGATGATCCAGATGATCAATCTAGCAATTGTTCCGAATGAGGAAGATAGAAAAATGACTGTAATTGAGTATCCAATAAAAGAGAAAACTGACAATAAAGCAAGCACTAAATAGCGACCTCGGTAAAGCTCTTTTGGAAGGATTTTTTTAGGATTGATAAATAGGAAAAGTAGCTGCGGTAGACCACTAGCTAAAACGACAGCAAAAGAGTATATAGAATTATCGTTTATCATCGTGAATTTATTATATATATTATTAAGAAAAAAGAGTAGTAGCAATGATAAAAACCACTATTTTTTAGTAGATAATTAGTAGATTTAATCAACAAAATTTATGTGGGTAAGTCACTCTTTTAACAGAAGGTTTGAAAAAGTCTCTTGCTGTTTTATCTTGTTTTATTTCGATTAAATCTTGCTTTTCTAGTATTTGGTTAACATAATAGCAATTATGCGAAGTTGTATATTTTTGACCATTTCCACAAAAATGTAAAAATAAAAGTGTGCCCAATGTTGACACACTTATTTTCTTTAATGATTTGATCTTAGTTTTTAGCGAGGATTTTTTCCAAGCTAATACGTTCTCTTTCCTCTTTTGAGAAGATGTTTATGATGACATGATGAGCATCAATTAGCATCCATCCAGATTCAGGAGTTCCTTCGATATGATTGATGCTTATTTTCTTCTTGGAAAATTCATCTTCAATGATCTCAGTTAAGGCATTAAGTTGACGAATATTGCTCGCTGAAGCAAGGACATAATATTCCGCAAACGGCGTTCTTTCTTTAACATCGATAACAACGACATCTTCTGCCTTGTGATCGTTTAATAATTTCTTGGCGAGTGTAACAACTTTATCCATATCAGTCTCCTATGTATTGCTTAAAACAAGCATCGGTTAATTTATTTGTAATGTCTTTGGCATGGCCTAAAAGATACTTTTTATTATCCACTAAAGTGTCGATGAAACCTTGATACCAATCATTCAAACAGGAATTGATTAACCAGGTTGAATCAAATTCTCTTGTTGGTTCGATTTTATCTGAGGCATATACCACCATCCCGATTTTCTTCATATCTGAGTTACCGGTGCAATGGAATTTAATGGCCTCAAGTATTTCTTCGTCTTTGATGTTAAAGTCTTTTTTAGCGATATATTCACCAATAAATTGGTGATATGCGAATTTTGGTAAATCAACATACTCTGGATAATTCTTTTTCATGAACTCCACCGCATCTTCTGCGTCGCATTTGCTGGTTTTACCAACATCATGAAGGATTGCTGCGATATAGTATCGTTCTGGATTTTCTAGCTTATTAACTTTCGCGACTTCATAAGCAAGTCTAGCAACTTGGATTGAGTGATTAAGCCTTTTTGGAGTGACGTATTTAGCGATTCTACCCACAAAATAAAGCTTGTTATCTTCAATATAACGAAGAACTTCCTCACTTAAATCTAAAGATTTAAGCTCGCGGATATCACTAGAAGAAACTTCTCCAGATTCTAGATATCCTAAAGGTACGAGATTAAACTTTTGGATTATCTCTTTGTTAAGTTCAAAGCCAGGACGATCTGAATAAATAACTGTTGAAAGTTTAGATAGCTCCACCGCATCTTTCCATTTATCAAATTGATTTACTTGATCAGCGCCGATAAGGAAGTAGAGTTTATCGTTTGGATATTTATCTTTAAAATATTTAACTGTATCAATTGAATAATTGATATCATCACTCTTATTTATCTCATAATCAGAGATTTCATATTCAAAAGTTGCTTCTTTTAAAGCAATCTTAAGCATATTTAATCGATGAGAGATATCGGTTAAAGGTTCTTTCCAACGTGGAGATTTATTTGGAACAAAAATAACCTTCGCAGAAAATTTCTTCGCAGCAAAGTTTGCAATTCGAAGATGCCCATTGTGAATTGGGTCAAAAGTTCCTCCGAAGATTATGTAATTCATTATTTTCGATCGATTTTTGGTCGAGAAGTATAAATTGAGACACCTTTTGGAACGTAGATTCTAAAGGTTTGGTCTTTAGCTAAGAAATTAAACCAGCCTAAACCTTGAATACCAATATCTCGGTAATTGGATTCGGTGACTTTAATTTCGAAGACGTCTAAGTCTTTCACACTCTTGATGCGTGAGCAGACAGGTTTAACAGCTTTCTTAGCGATAGCCTTAACGAAAGCTTCTTCACATTTATTGTTTGAACGTTTCTTAAGTTGAACGCCATCAGCGAAATAGCAACGAAGTGATGTTTTCTTTCCTTTAACAAGTTCAACAAAACTCATTCCACCGAAATATAAGACTTCGTCTTCTTTTAAGGCGATGTCGCGATATTCGACTGGTTCAGTAACATAGATCTTCTTGGTAGATGGAACATCTAAGTTATGTAAGATCGAGTTATTATTTGGAATTGATGGGATTTCATACATCATTGTGCGTGGGCTAAGTGGGAGTTGTAACACGCGTGATTTTGTGCCTGGGTACTCTTGAGAAACAATGTTTCCTTGGGAGAGGTTTTTGTACACTCTTAAGAAGGAATCAATAAGAGTTGTTTTACCGGCATATAATGAACCAAGGATGTAAACATCCTTACCATTTTTAAGTTCATAAATTTGCGCGATGATTGAGCGTGCGGTATCGTCATCGAAGGCGTTAGCGAGCACGATGTTATCTTTTTCGACACGCACGCCCTCAGCACGGAAACGGTGCGCAACATACTCACGTGTTTCGTCTTCATTGGTGCCTTTTGGCATCAAGTCAAACTTATTAGCGACGATGAGAATATTCATGCCATTGATGATTTCATCAATTTTACGAGAGAAAGAGGCTTCGAAGGAGAATAAGTTAATAACATAAACTAAGAGGGCGTCTTTATCTTTAGCGTCTTGAACGATTTTAATTAAATCTTCCCCAACAACTGGTTCATTGGTTTTAGGCTGAAATCTTTCAATTTCAAAACATTTATTACAGAAAATAAAGTTCTGAGAATTATTTTCTAAAACTTCTTTGTTGACATAACCTTCTTTGTTTGGATCTGTGCTTTGTAAAACTGCACCGCAGTTATAGCATCTTCTGATTTGTGAGATTTGTGACATTATAAGCTCCTCCAGTCTCTTAGTAAGTTTTTCTTTTTAAGCCTTCTTCTAATTGGACGATCGAACAAACGATTGAAATGGGTCGTTGGTTGATCCTCTTTAACGATTTTATCTGTTAAAACTGTCTTTATTCTAGCACGATTTCCACATGGAATATCAGTAACAGTTTGATCCCCTATCATCATAGTGGTCGATAAATCGACATTTAATTCATGCATTTTCCTTAGTAACTTCTTCGCGAATGGCTTGCGAATTGAAGAAATAAAGTCCACCCCTAGCGCCTCTGCATATTGCGTCACACGCTTACCAGTATTGTTAGAAACAATAAACATTCTAATTCCTTCTTTTTCAAGTTTATCTTTAAGTTCATAAACTCGTTTTGAAGGAGTTTTTGTCTTGTAAGAATCTAGTGTGTTATCTAGATCAACAAGAAGGGTTTTGATGTTTTCTTTTTTGTAGAAAGAAACATCGATTTCAAATACCGAGGCAGCGTGAGCATAGGGTACATGAATTTTAAGCATGTTTATATTATAGATGAATTTTAGAAAAAGTATTAACTTTTCTAATAGGAAATATAATTAGCTAAGAAAAAAATACCCAGAATTTCCAGGTATTTTTCGCTTATTTTTAGTCTAGATCATCATCAAAGATGGAGATCTGAGTGTAGCCTTTTTCTTCCTCAGCTTTTTCCTCTTTGATTTCCTCGGCTGATGGGCCGACAATATCGACTTCAGTTTTCACCTTTTCTTCTGGATCAAATTTTGCATAGGAAATGGTGTCTTTTTTGATGTAATCATTACCCTCAATGAATGGAATTTCGAGACGATTTTTCGCACTCATTTCGATGGTTTGATGAGCGTAATAATCCATTGGGGTGAGATGGTAATCATCGACCTTAACTTCCACAACTTCTTTGAGATTGTTGAGGATTCTGATATTGGTGACTTCATCTTTAGAATCGACCATTTTAACATAAACTAGTTTATGTTCGTCAGACTTAAATGATTTGAAGACAACACTTGATTTTCCAAGACGAGAAGTAAGTTCGGTCTTGCGAACATCATAGATTCTAACGCAGCCTTTATCGGTGAGAAGAATGGCTTTTCCTTCAAGTTTATCTTTCTCAAATGAGAGCAAGGAAATAACCTTCGCAGTGCCAAGCTTAGCGAAGCCTTTAACGCCACCGCTTCTCATACCGGCTGTTGGTAATTCATTTTCGTTATACATAACCGCGTTTCCATCGCTTGAAAATAACATCAAATTGGAATCGCCGGTTGTGAAAGAAACATCCGCAACTTCATCATCACCTAAAAGTTTGATGCAAGTTAAAGGTTTTGAATATCTGATAACTTGGAAGTTATCAAGGCTTAATCGTTTGATTTGTCCACGTTTCGAGACAATAACGAAGAATAAATCATTTCTAAATTTCTCCACAACGTAGGCACGCACGATTTTTTCATTAGGATTTAAATTAATAAGGTAATTGATGTGTTTACCTTCTTGAAGCCATTTGGTTTCTTGAATTTGATGAACAGGAATGTATAAGAAGTTTCCTAAGTTGGTAAAACAGACCAAATAATCGGTTGTCATTGCTTTACCTAAATAAATGCAAGCATCACCATCTTTCATACCAGGAAGAGCGTTGTCTCCGCTAGAACGATATGATTTGATGGTTGAACGTTTGATGTAGCCATCGCGAGAAACGGCGAGCATTACTTCTTCTTTAGAAATTAAGTCACGTTTATCAATTGTGCCTGTTTCTTCCTTTTCAACGATCTGAGTTTTACGATCTTTGCCATATTTTTTAGCGATTTCTTTAAGATCGGAAACAAGAAGGCGATTAAGCTTATTTCTATCGGAAAGAATTCCTTTAAGGAATTCAATGTTCTCTTCTAACGCTTTTTTCTCATTTTCTAAAGTTGTGATATCGGTGTTGGACAACTTGTAAAGTTGAAGCATAACAATCGCTTCAGATTGAGCTTCCGAAAATGCGAATCTTTCTTGTAAATTTTTCTTCGCATCCGCTTTATCCTTCGATTTACGAATTGTATCAACAACTTGATCAAGAATTGAGATCGCTTTGATTAAACCATTGACGATCGCTAAGCGATTTTCACTCTTATTAAGTTCAAAAGTTGAACGACGAGTAATGACATCAACTTGGTGATCGATATAATTATCGATAAAGTCGAGGATATTCATCGTTTTTGGTGAACCATTGACAATGGCGACCATATTTGCAGAATAGCCAGTCTTTAAGGATGATTTTGTCATCAAGTATTGATGTATAACATCAATCTTGGCATCTTTTTTAATTTCAATAACGATGCGTAAACCATTACGGTCTGATTCATCGCGAACTTCTTGAATGCCTGGCAAAACATTGTTATGACGAAGCATATCAATTTCGTGAACAAGTTCAATTTTTAAAGTTTTAAACGGAATTTCAGTGACAATAATTTTCTTCTCTTTTGGAGTGTCAATAACCTCGGTTTTTGAGGCTACTTCGATACGTCCACGACCAGTTAAATAGATGTCAGTTAAACCATTGGATTTATAGATAAGACCACCACTTGGAAAGTCTGGTCCTTTGATAAATTCCATTAAATCAATCGGTTCCACTCTAACGTGGTTAATACGATAAATAATCGCGTCAATAACCTCTCTGAGGTTATGAGTTGGAATTTCTGTCGCCATACCAACCGCGATACCTTCGGTTCCGTTAACGAGTAAATTTGGGAATCGGGCTGGTAAAACAACTGGTTCATATTGACTATCATCGAAGGTTAATGATTCATCGACTGTATCCTTATCGATGTCGCGAACCATTTCTTCAGCGATTTGGGATAATCTAGCTTCGGTATATCGATACGCAGCTGGACCATCGCCATCGATTGAACCATTATTACCTTGGAAGTCGATTAATGGATTATTAACCTTCCAAGTTTGTGACATTCTTACTAAAGCTTCATAAATTGAGCTATCACCATGTGGGTGGTATTCACCCATAACAGTACCAACGGTGTGAGCACATTTACGAGTTGGACGAGAATAAATATTGCCGTCTTTATACATAGTATAAATAATGCGGCGTTGAACTGGTTTTAAACCATCACGAACATCGGGAATTGCACGATCTTGAATGACGTATTTTGCATAGGTCGCAAATCGATCAGACATGATCTCTTCCATTGTTTCATTATGGATATTTTCGATGATTTCTTCTTGAGGTGCGCTTACTTTTTTAGCCATCTTATTTCACCTCCTCGATAAATGAATCAACTTCATTGAAATTGATATTTTCTTCAATCCAGCTTCTTCTTGCCTGAGCATCGTTGCCCATAAGTGTTTGAACACGTTGCTCAGCAATTAAAGCATCTTCAATTGTAACTTTGAGGAGTTGACGACGTTTTGGATCCATCGTTGATTCCCAAAGTTGTTCAGCGTTCATTTCGCCTAAACCTTTATATCTAGAAACGCGGCAACCCGCACCAACTTCTTTCTTGGCAACTTCTAAATCATTGTCGTTCCAAGCGTACTTATAAATCATTTTATGATTTACTTCCTTGGCAACACGATATAAAGGTGGCATTGCAACAAAGAGTTTTCCCTTCAAAATGAGGGGTCTCATGTAGTTATAAAAGAAGGTAATTAATAAGGTTTGGATGTGCGCTCCATCGGTATCAGCATCGGTCATAATGATGACTTTCCCATAATGGGAATTATCGGCATTAAATGTTTCTTTAACACCAGCACCGATCGTATTGATCATTGTTGCACATTCTTCATTTTTAAGAGTTTTTTCAACAGGAATGCCAAAAGTGTTTAGTGGTTTACCACGAAGTGGTAATATTGCTTGATGCATTCTATCACGGCTACTTTTTGCAGTTCCACCAGCAGAATCACCCTCAACAATGAATAATTCGTTCTTATCGTAATCCTTGCTAGTTGCAGGTGTTAATTTATCAGATAAAACAACATCTTGTTTTAATGTACGTTTGCTGCGGGCTTCATCTTTAGCTTTTCTTGCTGCAACACGAGCCGTTTGTGCATCGATACATTTCTTGATTAAATTAACAGCGAACTCTTTGTTTTCATTAAGATAATAACTAAAGTTATTATAAATAAAGTTTGTTAGGATTGGTAAAGCTTCAGGAGTACCTAATTTTTGCTTAGTTTGACCTTCATATTCAAGTTTAGCTTCAGGGATTTTTAAGGAAATAACTGCGGTTAAACCTTCACGAATATCGCTACCTTCGAGCTTAGTTTTTCCTTTTAATAAGGAATTTTCTTCAGCATAATCATTGACTGCTTTAGTGATACCTGCTCTAAAACCTTGTTCGTGGGTACCACCATCACGAGTACGAACATTGTTAGCGTATGAGTAGATATTTTCACCATAATCTTGGTAGGCATATTGCATAGCAATATCAATCTTGATTGTGTCGTCTTCTCCTTCAAAGGAAATGACATCTCCAAGAACATTTTTGCCTGCTTGAATATCCTTAATATAGGCCCTAATTCCATCCTCATAACAAAACTCGACTTTTTCTTGAGTTTTTTCACTAAAGAGGGAGAATTTTACGCCTTTTAAAAGGAAGGCACTTTCCTTGATGTGATTAGCGATGATCTCAAACTTGAAATCGGTTGTTGAGAAGATTCTTGCATCAGGTTTGAAGCGGACTAAGGTACCATGCTTCTTGGTATTACCAAGAACTTCAAGAGGTGTGACAAGTTTTCCGCCATCTTCAAAACGGAGATGGTTGATTTTGCCACTACGAAAAACGGTAACATCACAATAATTTGAAAGAGCATTTGTAACGGCAGAGCCAACACCATGAAGGCCAGCGCTGGAGGTATAAACTTTTGACGAAAATTTACCACCTGAGTGTAACGTGGAGAAGATTAATTGGACCGCAGGCATACCAGTCTGTCGATGTATATCGACAGGAATGCCTCTTCCTTCGTCTTCAACAGATAAAGATCCATCTTTGTGGATGATGATTTTAATTTCTTTTCCGAAGCCACTTAAAGCTTCATCAACCGCATTATCAAGTATTTCCCAAGCAAGATGATGAAGACCAGTTTGGTTGGTTGATCCGATGTACATTGCCGGTCTTTTTCTAACACCAGCAAGACCTTCTAAAATCTCAATATCGGCGGCTGTATAGGATGTTTTTTCGTCAATTTTTGCCATTGTAATATTACCTAAAGTCAATTTCTAAAAATTGATTATAACAAAATAGTTATTGAAAAGATAACCACTTTTTTTGTATCATTGTAAGGCGCAATTGGAGAAAGAATATGGATATTATTTTATATAATATAATCATCGGTTTGAGCACATTTTTAATCGGTTATTTTTTTGGTTCAATTCCAACCGGAGTTGTACTTTGTAAACTCATTTATCACAAAGATCCACGTCTTGAAGGCTCGAAAAATTCAGGTGGAACCAATGTCGGAAGACTCTTTGGAAAAAAGATGGGTCTCACCGTCATTATTTTGGATATGATCAAGACCGCAATTCCTCTAATTGTTGTTTGGTCGATTTTTACTTTTTCTCCATTAAAAGCGACATTTGAAGCGAACTTGGGTGCCAAAATGTTTGATGATGGCATCCTTTATATTTACCTCGCTCCTTTAGGAGCGGCTATCGGACACTGCTATCCAGTGTTTGCAAAATTTAAAGGCGGAAAAGCTGTTGCGACATTCGGCGGATTCGGTTTAGCAACATCTTGGTTCTTATCTTTGATTGGTTTTGGAACCTTCTTCATTACCCTCAAAGCTAAAAAATATGTCTCGCTTTCCTCAATCATGGCGGCCATTATGGTCATCATTTTCTCTTGGCTACTTTATGGTCTTCAATTCATGATCCCAGAAAGCTTTTGGCACTTCTTTATGTGGGGTTGGGGAAGCTACCTTTTATCCGGTTGGGAATACGCAACTGTGGCGACATTAATTTCCATCCTTCTCATCGTCCGTCACTCAGCAAATATCAAGCGTTTAATTAACCATGAAGAACGCAAGATTACATGGATGGATTAGTAGATATATTAGTAGATATTTAGTAGTTTTTATCCCTGTTGAAAGTTAAATTAAGATATTGTTGAAAGCCCAAATTGTTTCGATGCAATGGGCTTTTTTCATTGACACTTTTTGATTGACACTATTTTGGAGGCGATAAAAATACCTCCCAATTTTGTTCCTTCACTTTCACCACCACTTTTTGCAAGAAAAAAGCACCAGTAATTTGGTGCAATTTTTCGAGTGATTTAGAACGTGTTATTGATTCTTTTTCATGGAGTTCATGACGGCTCTGATTTGTGATTCAGAAGGCTTGCGACCCATCTGCATAAACATCGCTCTAATCATGTTCTCATTGATAGGAGGATTCTTTTGTAATTGACGTTTGAAGACGTATCTAGAAATGAAGAATCCTAACACTGCTCCAAGAAGGATTAAACCAATGATAATACCAACGAAGGCTCCAACTTGTAAATTAACCATTGTCGTGCCTCCTATTATGCTCTACCATCGTAGTCGCCTGTATCTGTGCGAACAAGAATGGTTTCACCATTATCGATGAATAATGGGACTTTTAATTTGAATCCTGTTTCAACAGTAGCGAACTTCATAGCCTTGTTGACTGTATCGCCTCTAACGGCTGGTTCACAATCGATGATCTTTAAGGCTACGCTGGATGGTAATGTGATACCTAAGATTTCATCTTCATAGAAGAGAATATCGATTTCAGCATTTGAAATTAAGAAATTCATCTCCCATTCCAAACGTGATTTTTGAATTTCGATTTGATCATAAGTATTGTTATCCATGAAGACTAAAGCATCGCCTGAGTCATATAGATAAACCATTTTCTTTTTGCTAAGAACAGCTTTTTCAACATCGTAACCAGAGTTACGAGCTAATTCAATAATTGCGCCAGAACGCATATTTTTTGCTTTAACTTTAGCGACCATTTTTCTCATAGCAGTCTTGTTAAGCAAAATATCTAAGACTTGATAAAGATTGCCTTCATCAATGAAATAGTTACCTGGTCTTAATTCTGTAACGTTCATTATTTTTCCTCCAAAACATTAACTATTATATCTAAAATTAGATATTTCGCAAATATGCATTATATTTGCTCTCCCTTTCTAGACTCGTCATAACGCCATGACCTGGGTAGACTTTGGTAGATAAAGGGAGTTTTAATAACTTTGATAAACTCGATTCTACTAATCGATTTGAACCAGTGGGCAAATCAGTTCGACCAATCGTCGTATAGAATAAAGTGTCTCCTGAGAATAAAATATTCTCACTTTCAACATAAAAGCAGGCACTACCTTGTGTGTGGAACGGAGTTTTGATCATCTTAATTTGATAAGATGCTTCTTCGAATACTTCCCCATCGCTTAACTTCATTAGATTCTTTGGAAGAAAAGTCAAACTCTTATTTAGCCAATCATCTCCAAATCTTGAAAGATTTAAGTTTGGATTGTCTAATAGCTCAACTTCATCTTCACTGATATAGACCTTAGCGTTTGGGAATAGATTTACGACATCTTCTAATCCCGCGATGTGGTCATAATGAGCATGCGTTAATAAAATAGCGACGACTTTTACATCGATTTTTTGAATATGTTCAATTAATTTATTCCCAACATTAAAACCTGGATCGACCAAAATAGCTTCTTTAGCTTCGTTATAAAGAATGTAGGTGTTGCAGGCTTTACGGGAAATAAATGAATCGAGCATGATTTATAAAAAAATAAGGATTAATCCTTACTTTTTCTCCTTATGCACTGTATGCTTTTTGCATTTAGGACAATATTTACTTGTCTCTAATCTATCAGGATGTTCTTTTTTATTTTTGGATGTGATGTAATTTTCTTCACCACAAACAGTGCATTTAAGTGTGATATTATCTCTTGGCATAACTATCTCCTTACTTTCGCAAGTAGAATAATACCATAGTGAAAAAAATATATCTACAAGATATTTACTCTTTTGTTATAATCATTTTATGGCAAACTTAGCTAGAGAAAAGACAAAGAAAATCCGTGTTGGTGATATTACCATTGGTGGCGAAAACAAAGTTTTAATCCAATCAATGTGTAACATAAAGACCGAAAAGGTTGCTGAAGTTGTTAAGCAAATCAATGAATGCGCAGCCTTGGGTGCAGACTTAATGCGTGTGTCTGTTTTAGACATGGATGACGCTAAAGCCATTAAGGAAATCGTTAAACAAATTAATATTCCTTTAATTGCAGATATTCACTTTGACTATCGCTTAGCGATAGAATCAATCAATTCTGGTGTTAATGCTATCCGTTTAAACCCAGGAAATATTGGCGGCAAAGAAAATATCGAAAAAGTCGTTTCTCTCTGCAAAGAAAAACATATTCCAATCCGTGTTGGAGTTAATTCAGGATCAATCGATAAACAAGTTAATGACGATACGAATGTTGTGCGTGCCAAAGAACTCGTTGAATCAGCCCGTCGCACAATTAAGATTTTAGAAGATTTAGACTTTCATGATATTGTCATTTCCCTTAAGGGAAGTCATGTTCTTGAAACTGTTGAAGCGTATCGTCTTGCTTCTAAAACATTCTCATATCCGCTTCACGTTGGAATTACTGAAGCTGGACCAAAAGATGTCGGTTTAATCCGTTCAACTGCCGGTTTAGCACCAATCCTTTTAGATGGTATCGGAGATACAATTCGTATTTCCTTATCTGATGAACCACAAGAAGAGGTTCGTGCTTGCCGTAGACTTCTTAAAGATTTAGAGATTCGCAACGATTATCCAAACCTTATTTCTTGTCCAACATGCGGTCGCACCCAAGTTGATTTAGTGCCACTTGCAAAAAAGATTGCTTCTTTTTTAGAAGCAAATCACATCAATAAGACTGTTGCGGTCATGGGCTGCATCGTCAATGGCCCAGGCGAAGCTAAACGCGCAGACATTGGTTGTGCAGGTGGAAAAGGCCAATGGGTAATATTTAAAAAAGAGAATATTATCAAGACCGTCAAAGACGAAGACATATTCTCTGAACTAACAAAAGAAATTTTAAAATTATAGATTTTGCCAATATTTGATCGCATCAAGGAAATGAAGCGACCAGAAATGCTCATTATGTTCAGCCTTCTCATCGATTAAGAGGCTGATTTTTTTATTATCCATTCCTTTGGAAAGGTAGTAAGAATACATATCTTTTGTGCGAGCGACAAAGCGATGTTCAAAACCAACACCGCCTACGTACATGAACAAGCGATTATCTTCATCAAGCTTATCAAAATGATTATCGACAAATTGACGAAGTTCAGTTTTATGAAACAAGAAAAATCCTGGCGAAAACGAAAGGGCAGTTCCAATTTTTTCTGGGTGCATCATCCATAAGGAAATTGCAAAACATCCACCCATTGATGAACCGCCAGAAGCAATATCTTTTTTATCATTAGAAATTGGGAAATATTCCCTTATATAAGGGATAAGTTTGGTCGCAACATAGTCATAATATATGTGAGAATAAAGCTCTCTTTCGATATGTTCATAGCCGCATCTATCCCAGTGAGTAATGCGTAAATGTGGAAAGGAATATTCATACGCTCGATCGGTTGATTTCTTTGGACAATCAATTCCAAGAACGATGAACGATCTATTTCCCTGAGCGATCCATTCATGCTGCCTAACATCAATATCCCATGCGCCAAATGCAGTTGTATAACGATCGACGATGTTTTGCCCATCAGACATTACAAGTAATGGATAGGTTTTATTTGGATCATAGTCTTCTGGAAGATAGACGCGAATTGTTCGCTTTTCCTGAAAAGGAACAGGAAGCTCAATTTCGGCTGTATAAAGAAATCCATAACGAATGTCGTTAGGGACTTTTTCATACAATGAAAATGGGCCAATATTCTTTTCCATTTTATCTCCAGTCTTCAAAGACTTGTTTTCTAAACATTTCGATTTCTTTTTTGTATGGAGGATTTCCTTCATAGTAAGGAGTTTCTAAAATCATTGGAATTCCTTTTAATAAAGGATGGTGAACGACTTTGTTTAATGTTTCAAAGCCAAGATAGCCATAACCAATATTTTCATGGCGGTCTTTGTGAGCGCCTAAAGGATTTTTAGAGTCGTTAACATGAACCACTAAAAGTTTATCTAAACCAATAACCTTATCAAAATTTGATAAGACTTCATCAAAATTAGCAACATCCATATTGTTATCATTGATGTGACATGTATCTAGGCACACTCCAACACGTTCAGGATGCTTGATCGATGAGATGATTTGTTTAAGTTGTTCAAATGATGTTCCCATCTCGCTACCTTTGCCAGCCATTGTCTCTAAAGCAATCTTAACGTCAGTACCATCTTGATCCAAAACTTCATCTAAGGCTTTGACAATCGATTCAAGACCATTTTCTTCGCCAGTACCGACATGGCTTCCTGGATGAAGAACAAGAATCTTTGGACCAAAAGCGTAAGTTCTTTTAAGTTCGCTTAAAAGGTGCTTCTTACCAAGTTCATATGTATCGACATTAAGTTGATTAGCGATGTTAATGATATATGGAGCATGGACAACAATCTTAGATTCATCTAGGCCGCTTTGTTTAATCAAAGCGCGTCCTTCATCAATTCTTAGTCTTTCTAGTGGAAGACGAATCGTGTTTTGTGGCGCTCCAGTATAAAACATGAAAGTATTTGCTTCATACGAAAGAGCTTCTTTGACTGAACCTAAATAATATTCTGGACCACTCATTGAAACATGGCAGCCGATATATAAGTTTTCGTTATCCATTTTGATTTTCCTTTTTGTATCTTTCAACTCGTTGACGACGAATGTCTTTCTTAATTATTTCACGACGATGTTTTTGTTTTGCTTTAGCAATTTCTTCACGAACTTTCTTTTTATAACCAGGTTTAACCTTTTTGTTTTTGCCTTTGGATTTCGCTTTGATCTTTTGGATCTTGCTTTCAAGTTCTTGATCGACTTTGCGTTTGGTTGGATGAGTTTTTTCAATTGGATGAGTATCAACAAGTTCATCATCTCTTAAGGCTTTATAGATAAATGGGACGCCTTCTTGAACAAGTCTTAATGGTTTAGCGGTTTGGTCATTGTTAAAAAATGTGTAGCAATTACCTTGCTTATTGAATCGACCCGTTCTTCCAGCGCGGTGATAATAGAATTCAAGATTATTTGGTAAATCGATGTTAATAACATCGGTGACATCATTGATGTCGAGTCCACGCGCTGCCATATCTGAACAAACGAGAATAAAAATATCGTCGTTTCTAATCTGTTTCATGACGTTTTTACGTTCTCTAGCGTTGAGATCACCAGTAAGTAAACCGACTTTATATTTTCTTTGTTTAAGATAAGCATAAGCTTCATTAGCGGTCTCTTTCTTGGAAGCGAACACTAAAAGAAGATATGGGTTGATGCATTTGATTAAATTCTCAAGTGCAACAAGTTTATCTTCATGACGAATATCAACAAGATAATGTTTAACATTATTCGAAGTCATAATGTCTTCGTTAACAACTGGGACATTTGGACCGACATACTTTTCAAGGGTATGCGCTAAGTTGGCTTCAAGAGTCGCTGAGAAGACAAGATATTGTGGTTTGTTCACAAGTAAAGCGAATTTATCGATCTCAGCGAAGTATCCTTCTTTTAGAAGCATATCAGCTTCATCAAAGACAATTGTTTTGACGTTTTTAAGAGATAACGCTCCGTCTTTTAAGACATCAGCTAATCTACCAGGAGTTCCAATGACAATGTGTGGAGCGATTGAAAGACCTTTAAGAGTGTTTTCTTTTTCCTCCCCAGATTTGAATAAGCGAATCTTTAAACCTTTGAATTCTTGAGCAAAGGGAATCGCAAAATCATAAATCTGTTGAGCGAGTTCTCTAGTTGGTGCGACGATAATTGCTTGAAGGTTTTGATTTTTTAAATCAATCTTCTCAATTATTGGCACTAAAAAGCATAAAGTTTTGCCTGTGCCGGTCGCTGATTGAACCATCAAGGTTTTACCTTTTAAAGCTTTTGGAATCGCTCTTAATTGGATTGAAGATGGAGTTGAAAAACCTTGTCTTGATAATGAGACAAGCATCTTATTTGATAAGTTGATACCCTTGAATGACATAATTTTTGAACGCGTTAATTATACACGAAAATTTATCATCGTGATATTATTGAAAGCATGGAAGTCATAATTGCAAAACCATATGGCTATTGCGCGGGAGTGGCTAATGCCATCTCTTTAGCATACAAAACCAAAGAATCTAATCCTAATCGCAAGATAGTTATTCTGGGCATGCTCATTCATAATGAGGATTCTTTGCTCGAACTAAAAAAAGCGGAAATTGAGACAATTTATCAAAAGGGAAAAGATCTATTGGAATTAATCGATGAAATCGAAGATGGATCAATTGTAATTTTGACTGCCCATGGTCACAAAAAGGAAGTTGAGAATAGATTATCAGCGAGAAATCTCGAATTTGTTGATACAACTTGCCCATTTGTCACGTTGACTTTCTCGGAGATCGCTAAATCGATTAAAGAAGGCCACGATGTCATTTATATCGGCAAGGAAAATCACCCAGAAGCCACTGCTGCTTTATCAATTTCTAGTCGCGTTCATCTTTTAGATGTTTCAAAGCAAATCATTCCAGAAATCAAAGATGAATCACCACTAATCATCAACCAAACAACTTTCTCTCACTACGAAATTGAAAGATTAATTAATCTTGTCAAAGACAAATATCCAAAGGCAAAAGTCTTCAAAAGCGTTTGCGATGCTTCAACAAGACGTCAAGAAGCTTTGCTTTCTCTTCCAAAAGAAACTCAGCTCATCTATATCGTTGGTGGTAAAAACTCCAACAACGCGAAAACATTGTTTGATATGGCGAAAGAACATTTCCCAAGTGCAAAGGTTATCGCCATTCAAAATCAGGATGATGTAAAAGAAAAAGACCTTAAAGGTCTAAATCTTGTCGCTATCTCTAGTGGAGCCTCAACCCCAAAAGCGATCAGCGAGGCTATCAAAGTAAAAATCGAATCTTTAGTCAATTAATTCCGGAAGTTCTTCGTGATCGACGATTTCAACATTTAGTGTTGGATCAATCTCAAGGAGAATTTTTTTCATTTGATAGACGAAGATCTTCTCAACTTCGTGAGAAACATCTAAGTAATTATAATGATAGGCAATAATTTCACGTCTAACATGATGTGGAGTGTCGCCTGATATATAAATATCATAACCTTCCATCATCGCATTTTTGTATTCACGGGATCCACCACCACCGATAATCGCTGCAGTTTCAATCATATCTTTACCAGCGTGCACAAGTTGCGAATATGATAATCCTAAGCACTTGTTCACGTATTTAGCAAATTCATGAATTTCCATCGGTTTTTCAAGACGACCACCACGCGCCATTGAGGCAGTTTCAAGTCTTTTAACATCTTTTAGATGTAATGCTTCAGTAAGAGCGTCGTTCATTCCACCACGTCCACGGTCGAAGTTGGTGTGCATGCTATAAACAGGAATGCCGAGCTTATCGATTCTTTCGCAGAGATCTTTTTTTACTTCGTCTCTTTGGAAGATGCGGTATTTCGTGCCATAGATGAATGGATGATGAGTCAAAATCAAATCTGGTTTATGTTTTAAATCTTTAAGTTTGTCATAGACAATATCATCAAAATCAAGACATAGCAAAATATTGTTAACGCTTTCTGGTAAGCGACCAGTCATTAAACCAACGCGGTCTCCACGACTTTTAAGTGACTTTGGAAAACGAGTTGAGAGGTTTCTTAATAATTTAATCGTGTTCATAAGTTCGCTAATCTCCTTATTTTGTCAGTTTTATCCTTGATAACTTCTTGGTCAACATTCTTGCCTTGGCAATATTTGGTTAAATTTGTTTCCAAGGTTTCAAGTTCAGCTTGTTGATACTTTTTAAAGAGTGGATCATCTTTTATCTTATAACCCCATTCATACACTTCAAGAGGATAATCTTTATGACCTTTGAGGAATGAGATTACAAAGTAATATTGTTTGTTTTCAAAGACGATTTTCTCTTTTTCAATGTAGTAACCGAGTTTGGTTACTTCTTTTCTTACGAGTTCAATGTCCCTATGAGCATCAACGACAATCTGCTTAACTTTGTTAAGTTTCTTGGAATCTCTTTTAAGAATGTCGCTGATGAGGACTCCGCCCATTCCAGCGATGACCACCGTATCAACATTTTCATCGATATCTTGAAGGCCATCACTTAGAGATAATTTGACATTATAATCTTTTAGATTATTTCGTAAGGTTTGAAAAGGACCATCTTTATTTTCAATTGCCATGATGGAATTAACTTTGTGATTATCTAAAAGATAAATTTCAAGTAGTCCATGATCCGCTCCAACGTCAGCAACGTTTGCGTTATCTTTGATAAAAGCGGCAACTGTTTTAAGACGATCCGATATTTTCATATTAGTTTTTGTATGAGTGATAATCACCTAAACGTTTGGAACGAGTTGGGTGACGAAGTTTCTTAATCGCCTTCGCTTCAATTTGACGAATACGTTCACGGGTAACTCCGAATTCTTTACCAACCTCTTCAAGGGTGCGTGGATGGTTATCAAGTAAACCATAACGGAGTTCAAGAACACGAGCTTCACGGTCGGTCAAATCTTGTAAGACGTCATATAACTCATCTTTAAGAAGAGATTTGGTCGTGTATTCACTTGGAGAAATGACTTCCTTATCTTCGATAAAGTCACCAAGATGGGAATCATCTTCTTCGCCGATTGGGGTTTCAAGTGAAACAGGTTCTTGGTTGATGCATTGAATTTCACGAATTCTGTCTGGGCTAAGCGCACCTTCAAGACGTTCGGAAATTTCTTCAGCAGTTGGGTCACGACCTAGTTCTTGAACTAGTTGACGTTGAGCCCTCGTGATTTTGTTGATGGTTTCAACCATGTGGACAGGAATACGGATGGTACGAGCTTGGTCAGCGATCGCACGAGTGATAGCTTGACGGATCCACCAAGTGGCATAAGTTGAAAACTTAAATCCTTTTGTGTAGTCAAACTTCTCCACCGCTTTGATAAGACCCATGTTACCTTCTTGGATAAGGTCTAAGAATGGCATACCACGTCCAGCATATCGCTTTGCGATAGAAATAACTAAACGGAGGTTAGCGGTAATAAGTTCTTGTTTGGCTTCTTCATCGCCAGCGACGATTCGTTTAGCGATATCGATTTCTTCTTGAGCGGTCAATAAGCGAACTTTACCGATTTCTTTAAGATAAATCTTAACAGAGTCATTGACTTTCACATCACCAACGATGAGGTTAGAGATATCTTGGAGTTCTTTTTCATCTGGAACATCTTCATCGGATAGTTCCGCGCCCATCATATCATCATCACCGTCACCAAAATCGATTTCGGCAATGCCTTCTTCATCGTTATCGGAAATAACTTTGATTTTCTTTTTTACAAAGTAATTGATTAAATCTTCGATGTCTTCATCAGACATATCAAACTTCTGAATCGCTTCATCGATTTCAGCTTGTTCGATTTCACCACCATCGTTTTGAGCCTTTTTCAAAAGACGTTTCTTAACTGATTCTAAAGATTCGATACCTTCTTCTTCATCATCGACTTCGTCTTTGACTTTCTTGGCCTTGACTGCCTTAACAGGTTTAGTGGCCTTTTCCTTTTTGGCTTTAACCTCTTTTTTGGCACTTTTTACGCTTTTGGTGGCGTCTTTTTCCTTTTTTCCTGCCATTTCCTTATCCTTCTTTCTAAAGGGCCTTATTGTGGCTCTTTTATTTTATTGCGATCGTAATAGTCTTGGATGAGACGAGCAGCTTCCTGAGGACTCTTCCCTTCAAGAGCCTTATTTAGCTTATACTTATCTTCGATACGAGACCTTTCGACCTTAATAACATTTCCATAATCTTCTAATTCCTTAGCGGAGAATTTTTTATCCAAAGAGAATGCGATATTGGTCACTAAAGTGACGAGTTCATCAGCGTTTTGGAACTGAGAAGAATGTATATCGTTAATAATTTCATCTGGAGTAACTTCCCTTCCCTGATCAGCTGCTTCAATAATGAAATTAGCGATTTGACGATAACTATCGGTTGCAAAATATTTAATATTTTGTCTATAGTAATCCACTGCTTCTTTAGCGGTGAACATGAGTTTTAAGACTGCATATTCCGCTAAAGCGAGACGACGATATTGCTTATCAACAGTAAGATTTGGTGAAGTCTTTACTTCGGTGTTCACATTAAAGGTTGGTCCACTTACACCTCTATGTTTAGATGCATATTCCCTAATGGAATTCTTAATCGCATTAGCGGAGAATCCAGTTGCTTCTGATAGTTTATAAACATAATCATCCTTCTCTAATTGAGAAGAGAGTGAATTAATCATTGGAATAAAGTGATTGATGACTTTCTTACGATCATCAACTGTCTCCAAAGGAGAAATATTCTTATAGTAGTTTAAAGCAAAGTTGAATGGATCTACTAAAGAGTTGATAAAAACTTTTAGTTTTTCTTCGCCATCTTGTTTTAAGATTTCATCTGGGTCACGAACTTCACGTGGCACTGAGACTAAACGATACGGAAGCTTTGCTTCGTCGAGTTGGGCCATGATTTTCATCATCGCTTCTTGACCCGGACGGTCGCCATCGAGGCAGAGACGAATCTCTACGCCTAAGGTTCTAAGCATTTCAATGTGACGACTTGTCAACTTTGTTGACATTAAAGCAACACAACTCGTCACTCCAATGCTATCAAGAGCGAAGACATCCATGAAGCCTTCCACGACATATACGTAACCATCATGTTTAGCGGTTTGCTTTGCAAGATGGTAATTGTATAAAACATTACTTTTAGTAAACGCCTTAGTATCTGGTGAGTTAATGTACTTGGCGGTGTCATCTTCTACCATTCTACGAGCAGAGAATCCAACAACTTGACCATTGTGGTCCCTAATAGGGAAAATCAGACGACCAGAGTTATTGTCGTTCATATTGGATGTTTGGGCTAAAGCTATACCGGTATTTTCAATATTTTTCAAAGAAAAACCTTTTTGTTGGAGGTATTGAATAACCATCTTGCCATCTTTAAAGGCATAGCCTAATCCAAATTTCTCGCGTTGTTCATTGGAAAGATGGCGTTTATCAAGATAATCTCTCGCAATTTTGCCTTCTTCGGTTGTTAAGCCATAAGCATAAAACTTCTGGAGTTCAGTCAAACAATTGTAAATTGGCACTAAAGACTCATCGACTTTTGGAGCGGCAACTCTCTCATGTAGACGAGGATCGTCATATCCAATAATCTCCGCGACTTTCCTAATAGCTTCTGGGAAAGTGCATTTTTCGTACTTTTGTACGAATGAAAAGACATCACCGCCGGAATCGCAGACAAAGCAACGGAATACTTGTTTCTCTTTATCGATTTGTAAAGATGGATCGTGGTCATCATGGAACGGGCACATCGCGACAAAACGACGACCTTTTTTCTGCACTGAAGTTAGGTAGTGAGAAATAACGTCGACTATGTCGGCCCGAGCCTTGATATCTTTAGCTAAATTGGAGTCTATTGCCATATATAACTATGTTATAAAACTACTAAATATCTACTAATTATTTTCTAACTTATTTTGTAAGTATTCTTTAAGTTCAGAGATTGGTAAACGAACTTGTTCCATCGTGTCTCTATCACGCACGGTTACGCAATTGTCTTTCTCAATTGTGTCAAAGTCTACTGTAATACAGTATGGTGTACCAATCGCATCTTGACGACGGTAACGTTTACCGATTGAACCAGTCTCATCATATGCAACTGAAAAATATTTGTTGAGCGAGTTAAGAACTTCTTTAGCCTTATCACCGAGTTGTTTGCTTAGAGGCAAAACCGCTGCTAAATACGGAGCAAGCTTTGGTGCAAAGTGCATGACAATACGGCTGTCTTTTTCAAGTTGCTCGACATCATATGCTTCGCATGCCACCATTAAGAAGATTCTTTCAACACCCATTGATGGTTCGATACAATATGGAACATATTTTTCATTTGTCTCTGGATCTAAATATTCCAAAGATTCGCCACTAGCATCCATATGACGTTTTAAGTCGTAATCGGTACGATCGGCGACGCCAAGGATTTCACCCCAACCAAAGGGGAACTTGTACTCAACATCGCATGTTGCTTTGGAATAGAAAGCGAGTTCTTCTTTTTCGTGATCACGGTAATGAAGGTTTTCAGCGGAAACATGTAAAGATTCCAAGAATCTTAATGAGTAATCTTTCCAATATTCAAACCATTCTAAGTCAGTGCCTGGTTTACAGAAGAATTCCATTTCCATTTGTTCGAATTCACGAACACGGAAGATAAAGTTACCCGGTGTAATTTCATTACGGAATGATTTACCAATCGCGCAGATGCCAAATGGAATTTTGCGACGAGATGTTCTCTGAACATTTTTGAAGTTAACGAACATACCTTGAGCAGTTTCTGGTCTAAGATAGACAAGTGATTCGCTTGCTTCGGTAACACCGATGTGAGTTCTGAACATCATATTGAATTGACGAATGTCGGTGAAATTTGATTTACCACAGACTGGACATTTGACCTTGTTATCTTTGATAAACTTCATCATATCGTCTTGGCTCATCGCATGGACATCAACTTCTGGATGTTGTTCTTCGATAAGACTATCGGCACGATGACGGGCATGACATTCCTTGCAATCGATAAGTGGATCTGAGAATGTTGAAACGTGGCCAGTTGCTTTCCAAACGCCTGGATTCATCAAGATCGCCGCGTCAATTCCAACATTAGTTGGACTTTCTTGAACGAACTTCTGCCACCACAACTTCTTGATGTTGCGTTTAAGTTCAACACCTAAAGGACCGAAGTCCCAAGAGTTAGATAGACCACCATAGATTTCTGAATCTTGGTATACGAAACCACTTGTAATCAAATGGTTAACAATTTCATCGAATTTCTTTTCCATTTTTTACACCTCATTTAAAAATGAACTGCTATAGTTTCTTGCAATCCATATGTTTTGTCAACCTATTTTAAGTGTACTCTAGATTTTTTTCAAGAGTTCAATTGACTTTAAATTAGTCTGAGCGACATCATCTAAGAATTTGTTTAATTCTTTAATGAGTTCCATACATGCTTCTTTTGGGAATTCGACCTTGTTAAAGTTAGCAAGATCAACTTTGAAGATATATCGAACTATTTTTAATTTAGTTGGATTCTCTTTTGCGTGTTTTAAGGTACTGAAACAATCGCGGCAGATAAATCCTCCATCTTTATAAGAAAGAGCGATTATCTGGCTCTTTTGACCGCATTTTTGGCATGAATCTACGTTGAGCGAATATCCAGCGATATCTAAGACCTTTGCAAAATAGATTAAAGCAACTGTATAAGGTGAGAATCCAGAGTTCATTAACTGGAGGCCTTTTTCTAACCACGAGTATATGCTAGGAGCATCACTAGATTGGATTAACTTATTAGTTAACTCACCTAAGAAGTCTTCCACTGCTAATGAATCAATATTGGTTTTGATATTTTCGAAGCTTTCTAAGATCTCACCACTACGTAAGGCATGGCCTTCTTTGCCTCTCATTAACTGAAATCGAGACTTCGTATACATGTTAGAGGATGGGCCGAGCTTAGAATCGTACTTGAGCGCACCCCTAACGAGAAAAGAACGCATCTTATCATTAGATAAAACCGTGACCATTGCGTCATGATCACGGAACGGTGTTTGACGGATAACGATTCCTTCAAATTCCATTATTTGTATCCTAATTCTTTTAGAATTCTTGGGTTATTTAGCCAGTCTTCTTTGACTGAAACGAATAGTTCAAGGAAGATTCGCTTTTGGAAATATTCCTCGAGCTCTTTTCTTGAGCGCATGCCGATCGCTTTGATGCGCTTGCCATCTTTACCGATGACAATTCCCTTATGGGAGTCGCGGTCGACAATAATTGTTGCATGAATCATCACTGATTCTGATTTGTGTTTGATTTCATCCACTCTAACAGCGAGGTTGTGTGGCACTTCTTCTTTTAGAAGCTTTAGAAGATTTTCTCTAATTACTTCCGAAACGAAGAAAGAACTATCTTTATCTGAGATTGTGTTCTCATCAAAGTAGCGTGGGCCTTCTTTAATAACTGATTTGATTTCATCAAGAAGGGTGTCTAGACCAAAGTTTTCAATCGCGGACATCTCGATGATCTTCGCGTTTGGATAAAGAGCTTGATAATCCGCTTTAATCTTTTGGGCTTGATCGATTCGCACTAAATCAATTTTATTGATTACCACATAAAGTGGAGCGTCTTTAGCGATGCTTTTATTGATAAACATATCGCCTTCATCGATTTTGCGTGAGGCATCCACCACTAAGACAATGGCATCGACATCTTTAGCGGAATCAAGCGCATCGCGATTCATGATTTTTCCTAAGGAATGATGAGCTTTATGAATTCCTGGAGTGTCGATGAAAATGATTTGATATTTACCATCATCGTAAATTCCTTTGATGGCGTTTCTAGTTGTTTGAGCTTTGTCGGTGACAATGGAAATCTTTCGCTCTAAAAGAGCGTTTAAAATTGTTGACTTACCAACATTTGGTCTTCCAAGGATTGCGACAAAACCACTTTTCATTATTTTAAAGCGTCTTCAGAGAAGGCGAATGGGAGAAGTTCGGAGATTGTTGTTTCTTGAACTGCACCCTTAAGATTGGACATATAAATTGGAGCGTCTTTTGGGAATAATTCTGAAAGAACTTGGCGGCACGCACCACATGGTGAACATGGTTCATCGGTATCAGCCGAGAGAGCCATCGCCACTAAATCTTCTTTCTTCTTACCATTAAGGTAAGCATTGTAAATTGCATTTCTTTCTGCACACATGCAAAGTGGATAGCTTGAGTTTTCGATATTCGCGCCAACGAATACGCTACCATCTTTACAAAGTAAAGCAGCACCAACTGCAAAATGGGAATAAGGTGAGTAAGATAACTTACGGGCTTCAACGGCTTTTTTAATTAGTTCTTTTGGTTCCATTATTTCAGACCTCCTAATATTTCGTCTTGTAACCTGAACATAGTAACTTCGTCTTCTTTTTTCATATGGTCATAACCGAGTAGATGGAGCATTCCATGAACGAAGAGGAACGACATTTCTCTTTTAAGAGAATGTCCGTATTCTTTCGCTTGTTCCTCGGCCTTTTCATACGAAATTACGATTTCTCCAAGAGAGATTGGCGAACCATCACTTGGAATGAGTTCGTTCTTATCATCAAGGAAAGCAAAGCTTATGACATCAGTTGGGCGATCAATGTGACGGTACTGAGCGTTAACTTTATGAATTTCTTCATTGTTTACAATAGTAACGTCAGTAAAATAGTTGCCCTTGAGTCCTAGATGCGTGAACAATTTCGCGTATAAGTCACGATAAATCTGCTCATAAGCATCATAAGATGCTGGACCTTGATTAACGAAGTCTAATTCCATATTCTTGGGTGTATATTATAGCACCTTTTTTAAAAATTGCTTATAAATCGCAATCATCTAGGAATCGAGCCTTTTTAATTTTGCGGTCAGTTGAGCTAGAAAAGAACTTAATAATGTGATCAAAAGCGTCAGAAACTAAAACATATATTCCAAAATGGAATATGACAAAGTTAGTCGATGTGACATTACTAAACAACATCATTAGCACCGCTAAGCACAAGCACAGAAATATATATGCAACACGCTTAAGTGATTTATTCAGCGCGACCTTGCTCGCAAGAGAGTTTGCTCTGGTAAGCTCATGAGTGAGAGTGCGTTCACAATCAAAAGCAAGGGACTCGATCGTCGCAATGTCTTTAGCGTCCTTCTCTTCCTTGCGAGAAAAGAGCAAATTATCCAATGTCTTTACTAAAAGTAAAATAATGAAGACTAAAGTGTTCCTATAGTCATTGATGCATAGGAGCACCCCAAACGCCACAATCATAATCAGGCTGGACACCAAAAGTTTTGAGACGATGAAGTAGTTTTGTTTGTACTCAGTGTAGTCCTTGTATTTGTCCATATTTTGGTTTTTCTTTTGGGAGAAGAAAAGTGATAAAAATCTTCTATCAAAGTATTTTAATTCTTTGATTATGTACCAATTTTCTACTAATTGGGCAATCGCAAATAGTAGTAAGAAAACCATTGTCAGCACCACAGATGACTGGTCATTGATGAGATAAAATCCAGTCATCAGTGAGGCAAAGATCACCGCGATAAGTGAATAATAGATGACATCCATCCACACCGGAATTAACTTAGGCTTAGGAATATCAAGATCATCTGCTTCTAATGCGTTCACGCATTCCATGACGATTCCTCTCCACTTATTCATGAATTCTTTGTAAGGGACGCTCATCTTGCCAAGTGCTGGATCAAAATAAGTGACTCGTTTTCTTCCTATCTTTTTAAGATAGACCATGTGATTCTCCTTTAAAAGAACAAGAGAACCTATTGGGATGCTTTTAAAATCTTCAACCGGCATTTCATATGATGTGAGTTGAAAACCATACTTCTTCGCATAGCGAATCAGTTCGTAGAAAGTGTATTCTTTCTTCTTTGAGGGCTTACGGATGTATAGATAGGATTTATTATTTGCCTTGTTTGCTAAAAGCATCTTTAAAGCAGCAAAGCCACAATCACTATCATTGCCCTGAAAACATGTATATGTCATATATAACCTCCTACCAAATAGATACTCATGTTAAGAGACATTTTGTTCGAAGGTGTCTTTATTAATACTTTGTATTAAATTTTATAAAAAAGAAGATGACCTGATCATCTTCAAGGTAAAAATAAAAGCCACCGAAGTGGCTAATATTATTAATAAGATTTGCGACGGGCCATCTCGCTTTTCATTTTGCGCTTAAGGCCTTTTTTCAAATAGAATTCTCTTTTACGTGCTTCAAGAAGGACGCCAGATTTGTTGACTTGACGTTTAAAGCGACGAAGAGCTTCGTCTAATTGTTCATTCTCACGGACGACAATTTTTGGCATATCTTATTTCACCTTCCTTTCTGACGTAAAGAATAGTCTTACTATTCACCTTTAACAATTTGTACTCCACAAGAAGCACCGATACGGCTTGCGCCAGCTTTAATCATTGCTTCGGCTTCTTCTCTAGAATGAATGCCACCGCTAGCTTTGACTCCAATGTTTGGGCCAACGGCTTTACGCATTAATTCAACCGCATGTGTAGTTGCGCCACCTTTAGAGAAACCAGTTGAGGTTTTCACATAATCAGCACCGCCTTTAACACAGGCTTTTGAACATTCGATGATTTCATCATCGCTTAATAAACATGTTTCAAGAATTACTTTAAGTAAAATGTTTCCACATGCTTTTTTGACCAACGCGACTTCTTTGGCAATATAGTCATAATCGTGTTCTTTTGCCATTGAGTCGTTAAGGACCATATCTACTTCAGTAGCACCATTTTCGATCGCAAGTTTAGCTTCATAAGCTTTGCTTTCTGGAAGTGTTGCTCCTAATGGGAATCCAACGACTGTACAAACTTTGACATCTGTTCCTTTGAGCAATTTGGCTGCAAGAGGGACAAAGCTAGGATTAACACACACGGATGCGAAGTGATATTCTTTAGCTTCTTCACAAAGTTTTTCAATTGCTTCAACAGAAGCATCTTGCTTAAGAAGTGTGTGATCAATCATTCTGTTAATTTCCATTTTAATTACCTCGTAGAATTATTTTACCACAATTATTCAGCTTCTTTTTTTGGAGCTGCTTTCTTAGTGGCTTTCTTTGCTGGTTTAACATCGACTGCTTTTTCTTCTTTTGGTTTGCTCATAACGTCTTTACCATTATAGTGACCACATTTTGGACACACGTTGTGTGATTTGATGGTTGCACCACAGTTTGGACATTTGACTAAACCAGAAACAGATAATTTGAAATGAGTTCTTCTCATTCTTTTTGATGTTTTTGATGTTCTTCTGAATGGGACTGCCATATTTATAAGCCTCCTTTAGACCGACATATATTATATATAAGGAAGATTCGATAGCAAACAATTTTAATACAATGTTTAATATTTGCCTAATTTCTTTCGAATTTATCGAACTTTTATTTTAACAATTTTTCCAACACTTGAGGTTGGTAGCTTATCTTCAAGAAGCAGGTAATTCGAAGAATGGCCAATCATTAGGCCGCTCTTTTTATCTTGCTCTTCAATAATAACTTCGAGTTCTTTACCTACAAACTTCTTACGGTAATCCGCTTTAAGTTTCTCAGATAATTCTAAAAGAATTTGGACGCGTTTAGCCTTCACTTCAGGACTAACTTGATCCTTCATCGCATACGCTTTTGTGCCTTCACGAGCAGAGAATGGAAAGACATGAAGTTCGGCAAAATTGACTTCTTTAATAAAATTAAGAGTCTCTAGGAACTCATCCTCAGTTTCGCCTGGGAAGCCAACGATAACATCGGTTGTAATCGCAATATCAGGACGGGCTTCACGAATTCTTTTTACCTTGTTAATAAAGTCATTAACGTTATATTTACGGCCCATTCTTTTTAAGACGGATGATGAACCGCTTTGAAGAGGCATATGCAAGTGATTTGCGATGTTATCTTTGCTCGCTAAGAGGGAAATGAGTTTATCATCAATTTCACTTTCTTCGATTGAAGAAATGCGAAGACGATATAAACCATCAAGATTGAGCAACTCTTCTATTAAAGAAGAAAATGTTACATTCTTCAAATCTAATCCGTAGTGAGCGGTATGTATACCAGTGATAACGAATTCTAAGAAACCATTTTTAATGAGCTCCTTAACTTCAGCGATGATTTCATCTTTATCGCGACTACGTGCAACACCACGGGTGTATGGAATTGTACAATATGTACAAAAGTTGTTACATCCATCTTCGATCTTGATGTAGGCTCTAGTTGTTTTTGGAATCACAATTGTTCCAAAAGATTCATATTTGAACTTACGTGGATCTTCTTCAATATCAACAATTGGTTTTCTTTCTTTTAAGAAAGTTTTCACATAATCGACAATCTTGTTGCGATTAGATGTGCCAACGACAATATCTGCTCCACAGCTAGAAACAACATAATCAGCGTTCTTTTGCGAATAGCAACCCATCACCACTAAGATGGAATCTAAATTGTTGCGACGTTCACGACGGATAATTTGACGGGACTTTTGATCCGCAACCGCGGTAACTGAACAGGTATTGATAACAATAATGTTATCTTTATCAGAAAATCCCTTTGATAAAAATAACTCCTTAAGGGCATTTGACTCATAGGAGTTAACTTTACAACCTAAAGAGATGAATTTAAGCATCACTTATCTTCCAATCTATTAGCGATTACGCTTAAAGCGTACATTGAAGCGGTTTCTGCTCTAAGAATGCGATTGCCTAAGCCAACTGGCAAAAAGCCATTGTTCTTCGCGTAATGAACTTCGGCTTCAGTAAAGCCACCTTCAGGACCAATGATAATCGCGATGCGTTTACCTGGCTTAACAGCAGCGAGACGTTTATTAAATGTTGAAACCGAACCTTTCACGCCTTCATAGGCGATGAATTTTGCTTGAGCATCGATTTCATCGATTCGACTAAAATCAATGATGTTTTGAATTAATGGGATGCGAAGACGTTTCGATTGACAAGCCGCTTCACGAAGAATGCGTTGATAACGACCAAGTTTAAGATCGCTTTGATGAGCACGAACTTTCACCACTGTTCTTTCAGAAGTGAGCAAAATAACTTCGCTGACACCAAGTTCAGTCGCCTTTTGTAAAACTAAGTCTATCTTGTCGCCTTTAAGTAAGGAAGCGATCAAAATAACATAGTTAGGTAATTCGTTATTCTCTTTGATTTCTTTTTTTGCAGTGATTAACAAAGGTTTAATCGAAGTAATTTCGCATAAGTAAAGTTTTTCGTCAGCGACGACTTCGATTTCTTCGCCTTTTCGAGCGCGCATAACCTTGAGAAGATGGAACTTATCCTCTTCATCAAGTGAGATAGCTTTCTTAAGAATCCGACCAAAGTAGCGTTGCATTATCTCAAAAATTCTCCACTAGCGTCGACGACATCGTGACGAAGTAAATATGACACTCCAACGCCAATCATTAGGGCTTCCATGATGAATAATGGGATTAGATATCCAAAGACATTATGTAATAATGCGAAATATAAAATTGAGCCGACACCGGAAATAGAAATCACGCTGATTCCTAAGACAATTAATCCCACTTTGTATTTGCCTAGATAATAGCAATGTACTCCAAAGATACCCAAAACGAAGGCCAGGATTGCTGCCAAAATCTTTGATTTACCCTTTGGCGCGTCCTCTAAGGAGGCTAAATCTTCAAGGGCCTTTGTCATATCCTGCGTGGAACTATCGATGCCTTCTAGAGGCTTTCTTCCACCACAAAATGGACAATTGTCCTTGTCTAGACGTGATATTTCTGCGCCACAATACTTACATTTCGCCATAAATACTTAACAAAGTATAACACAAAGATTGCAAAACAAAAGGACAGTTTTATCTGTCCAAATGTTTATTTTTTGATTAATAAGCGGTTTTATCAGCGATGTTCTTATATTCTGCGTAGAGTTTTAAGCAGGCTTTTCGATCAAGCTCGATAACGAGTTTTTCTCTTTCGCCTGGACGTTGCATATCATAGAACTTCTTATCTCTAAAGCCAATATCTTCGGTATCAAGAATATTACATCCGTAATATACCTTATCAATATTCGCCCAGAGGATTGCTGACATACACATTGGGCATGGCTCACCTGTCGTATAAAGTTCGCAGCCACTTAAGTCGAATGTGCCAAGCTTTTTGCAAGCTTTATGGATCGCCATCATTTCGCCATGGCATGTTGGATCGTTGTTTTTCACAACTTCATTGTGACCTTTACCGATGACTTCACCATTTTTAACGATGACCGCACCAAAAGGACCACCGTGACCTTTGCGAATTCCTTTACGAGCTTCAAGGATCGCCATATGCATGTATTTGTTCATATCTATCTCCCAATCATTATTCTATCAAAATATTGATTTTTTTAAAGAAAAGACCACATTTAGTGGCCTTAAATATAATTTAACGTTTGAAGGAGTTGATGAATTTATCAAAGAAGGAATCTTTTTTATCTTCTTTCTTTTGATACTCTTCAAGTAACTTCTTTTGATCTTTGGAAACCTTGGTTGGAGTTTTCACGATGATGTGAAGATATTGATCGCCAGGCGTTCCTTTACGCATATCTTTGATACCTCGTCCTTTTAGACGAAGGATTTGATTTGGTTGAACACCTGCAGGAATTTCAACTTCCGCAGTGCCATAAACGGTTGGAATATCAACTTTCTTACCTAAGATCGCATCGACAAAGCTGATTGGGACATCCAAATGGATGTCGTTACCATCACGTTTGAAGAATTCATGTGGGACGATGACGATTTCTAGATATAGATCACCATTTTCACCACCATTACGACCGGCTTCACCTTTGCCACGAATGACAATTTGTTGACCAGCATTGATGCCTGCTGGAATGTTGACTTCAAGATCACGCTTGATGTGCTTATGACCTTTGCCTTGACATTCTGGACATTTATCTGTGATAACTTTGCCAGAGCCACCACATTCTGGACAGACGCTTTGTTGTTCCATGACACCAAAGATTGTTCTTTGTTGGGTGGTCACATAACCGCGTCCATTACAACGAGTACATGTTTTAACTGCAGATGGGTCTTTCGCACCTGTACCATTGCATTTGGCACATTTTTCATCGTAGGCAACTGGCACTAAAACCTTTTTTCCTAAGATCGCATCCATAAATGGAACACGAATGCGTTGGAGAGTATCATCTCCTCTTTGTGGACCGAAGTTACGTTGTTGTCTTCTTGCTCCTCCACCAAAGAATGATGAGAAGATATCGCCTAAGTCGATATCGCCAAATCCTTGCGATGAGAATCCAGCGCCGGAGAATGGATTACCAGCCCCACCAGTTGAAGCGCCTTGTTCAAAAGCAGCCATACCAAATTGATCATACATTTGTCGCTTCTTGTCATCGTAAAGGATGTCGTAAGCTTCTTGTACTTCTTTAAATTTTTCTTCGGCACCTGGTTCTTTGTTGAGGTCTGGATGATATTTCTTCGCTAATTTACGATAAGCGGATTTAATTTCATCTTTGCTCGCTGATTTATTAATTCCGAGCACTTCATAGAAATCTCGTTTGGCCATAATCTCTCCTTTCTAAGCACGAAAGCGAATGGGCATAAAGCCCAATCGCTCCCGTAAGTTTACTTCATTAGTTTTTCATTTTTGAATCAGCATCGACAACATCGTCAGCTGTTTCATGGCCTTCAGCATGAGGAGCATCTTGGCCAGCATCACCTTGAGCGGATTTGCCAGTTTGGGTTTGCGCCATCATTTCGGCGGCCTTTTCAAGTTCGTTAAGACGGCTCTTAAGTGTTTCGATATCATTGTTATCTAAAGCACTCTTAAGTTCATCACGAAGTTTTTGAGTTTGTTCTTTTTGAGCGGCATCGATTGAATCACCTTTTTCTTGTAAGGCTTGATCGATGCTATTGATGTATTGTTCAGCCTTGTTTTTCACTTCGACTTCTTCTTTACGTTTCGCATCAGCTTCAGCGTTTTGTTCCGCTTCTTTGACCATACGGTCAATATCTTCTTTGGACAAACCATTGGAACCAGTGATTGTGATTTCTTGTTCCTTTTGAGTGTCTAAGTCTTTCGCGGAGACTTTAACAATACCATTGACGTCGATGGAGAAGGTAACTTCGATTCGTGGTTCACCTCTACGCGCTGGTTTAATACCAGTTAATTGGAAGTGACCAAGAAGCTTGTTATCATGGGCCATTGGACGTTCACCTTGATAAACCATAATGTCAACGGCTGGTTGATTATCCGCAGCTGTTGAGAAGATTTGGGATTTGGTGGTTGGAATGGTTGTATTGCGGCTGATGAGTGGTGTTAGAACACCACCAAGAGTTTCAATACCGAGGGTTAATGGAGTAACGTCAAGTAAGACGACATCTTTGATGTCACCAGAGACGACACCACCTTGAATAGCGGCGCCGATAGAGACGGCTTCATCTGGGTTAACGGAAAGGTTTGGAGTTTTGCCAGTGAGTTTCTTGACGAGTTCTTGAACGGCTGGCATACGAATTGAACCACCGATGAGAAGAACTTGGTTGAGTTCACTTGCGGAAATCTTAGCATCTGCTAAAGCACGACGAACTGGCTCTTCGGTACGAGCAAGTAAATGTTTGGTCATATCTTGGAATTTAGCTCTGGTGAGAGTTGTTTCGAAGTTGACTGGTCCATTTGCGCTCATCGCGATGAATGGAAGGGAGATGGTTGTTTGAAGTGAACTTGAAAGTTCAATCTTAGCTTTTTCAGCAGCGTCTAAGAAACGTTGTTGGGCCATCTTATCATTGATATCTAAGCCATGTTCAATCTTGATTTGGGCTTTGATCCAATCAGCGACGACTTTATCCCAGTCATCACCACCGAGTTTGTTGTCCCCTGCGGTTGAAATGACTTCGAAGGTGCCATCACCGATATCAAGGATCGAAACATCGAATGTTCCACCACCAAGGTCATAGACAAGAATCTTTTCAGCTTTTTCTTTATCTAAGCCATACGCAAGAGCAGCAGCTGTTGGTTCGTTGATGATACGAACCACATCTAAGCCAGCGATTTGACCAGCGTCTTTAGTGGCTTGACGTTGCGCATCATTAAAGTAAGCTGGAACAGTAATAACTGCTTTTTTGACTTTCTGTCCAAGATTATCTTCAGCATACTTTTTCATATACGCGAGAATTTTCGCGGAAATTTCTTGTGGAGTGTAATCTTTTTTAGTGACACCGATATGTACTTTTTCAGCACTGCCCATCTTACGTTTGATGGATGAAACGGTGTCTGGATTGGTGACGGCTTGACGCTTTGCAGCGTTACCAACGATTTCTTCACCTGAAGCCTTGAATGCGACGACAGATGGAGTTGTCATTGTACCTTCTGGGTTTGGAATAACCTTGACGGTGCCATCAGCTTGTAAATAACTAACGACTGAGTTTGTGGTACCTAAGTCGATACCGAGAATAATTTCTTTTGCCATAATTTTTTCCTCCTATATTAGGCGTCCATTTCTGGAGCGTTGTTGTCTTTTTTAGGTTCGTCTTTTTTATTTGTGGTGACGACCACAATGCTTGGTCTTATCAATCGATCGTGAAGCATATAGCCATTGACATTAACTTTGTTAACTGTGTTTGGTTTTGCTTTTTCATCATAGGTGGTTTCGATCGCTTGCATGGTGTTGGGGTCAAACTCATCACCAACTTTTGGAGCGATTTCTTTGACGCCTTCATTTTCTAAGACGCTGAGCATATTGCGATAAATGAACTCGAAGCCGACTAAGAAGTTTTTCATCTCTTCGGATTTAGCCTCATTTTGTAAGGCCATATGGAATCCGTCGAGAATTGGTAACAAGTTTTCAACGAATCCGGCAGCGCGATAGCGAATGGCTTCGCGATGTTCTTTCTCAACTTGTTTCCTCAGATTTTGCATATCGGCGTAGGCTCGATAATACTCATTCTTCCAATGTTCGACATCGGCTGTTAGCTTTGCTAACTTATCATCATTACTTTTCTTTGGTGACACTTGTTGACTCCTTTCTATTATTTGAAGCGTATCTTCGTTCAAGTTCTTCTAGAAGATATTCCATCGAAGAGACAACTTGATCGTAGTCCATTCGTTTTGGACCAACGATGGCGATTGAACCTTCTTTGCTACCAGGGATTTTGACTTTCGCGGAGATGATGGAGACATCTTCTTCATCACCTTCACCACCGATATGGATGGAAATATCACCCGAAGTTTCATCTTCTACCTCACGGAATACTTCCGGAGATTCGAATAATTCAAGAAGATGACGGATCTTTGAGGCGTCGTTAGCGAATTCCGGTTGATCGAATAAGTTATCCGTGCCATAAGTGTTCAAGCGGTCTTTGGCAAAGCCAACAAAGGCTTCGAGCATCGCTTGATAGATGATGTCCTTATCAACGACGTAGTCATTAAGTAATGGACGAATTGCTTCCATCTTAGCGACTAACTCAGAGATCGCTGTGCCTTTAAGTCTTTCATTGAGAAGTTTGACACAGTTTTCAATATCGGAGAGTTGGACTTCTTCACTTAAAGCGAAGGTCTTATTTTCAACATAACCTTGATCGGTAACGAAGACGCAGGTCGCACTTGTTGAAGATAATGGAATAATTTGAACTGAAGCGAGCTTTTCTTCTTTGGCGTTAGGACCGAGGACGATTGAAGCAAGGGAAGTCATTTGAGATAAAATCTCGCACGACTCTTTGATCACGTTATCAATCGATTGAGTCTTTAGGTCGAGAATCGCTTGCATCTGATATTTGAATTCATCGGAGACGCTTTTCTCACGTAGGTGCTCAATATAATATCGATATCCTTTACTAGAAGGAACGCGGCCACTTGACGTGTGCGTCTTTTCTAAGAGTCCATCACCTTCGAGGGCATTCATTTCCGCACGAATAGTCGCACTGGAATAAGACATACCATACTCATTGATGAGGGTTTGGCTACCGACTGGTTGAGCAGTTTTGATGAAGTGTTCAACGATCAACTTTAAGATGCGATCACGACGGTTCATTTTATTCTCCTTTTTGGCACTCGCTCTTTTGGAGTGCTAACAACAATTATAGAAATAATTTTGGCACTGTCAAGTCATAAGTGCTAATTTTGTTTGAAATTGAAAAGAACAACAAAGTTGTTAAAATATGAAAAAGACGTGAGATTTACCCCACGTCTATTCGATTTTTGCGATATTTTTTAGGCTTTGACAAGGTTGATTGTCGCTGATGTTGAAGATAAGGAAGTGATCGTAAATGACCAACCTAGAGTTGAGTTATCATTCATCTTTCCGCTTCTTTTGAATTGACTAGAGAAACTACTCATCGAGAAGCTGCCTTTGTTTTTTGTGAATAACGCAGAAGCACTAAGTTCGTCCGAAGGACGATAGTCTTCTGATGAATTGTTACGGATAAGTTGAAGGATATTATAGTCATAATAATCTGAACCTAGAGCTGAACCATATTCACTATCATCATATGTGTTTGACATCGCGTGATAGACATTGCCATAACTTGGATTGGTTTTTAAGTTTGTTGACCAAGAATCATCACCGATTGGATAAGTAAGTCGAGCATCAATATGCCAAAGTCGAATCCCTGGTGTGCTTGGTCCTTGTGGATAATTACCTCTATATGAATAATCAGAATCAAATTTATTTAATCCTGTTGGAGTGTATAACTCTAACAATAAGTATTCATCAAATGGTGAATTAACTGTGTGATTGGCAAGCAAAATCAAGTCGTGTGTGTCTTGGAAATTACCTATGGTAATAGACATTGATTTATTTGGGATATATGGATCGGCCCAACCAAACGCCATAACGGAATATGGATCATGGCCACCAACATTATAATCTTGCATCGAGAAGCCACCTGATGGACATAAACCACTTGGTCCATAGTCATAATAATCTTCAAGACCTAAAACGTGGCCCATTTCGTGAATATATGTATGAGCATCGATTGAGCAATGAGAAGTATCGCCACCGCCATAGCTTGTACCAGCTCTTTCAGAGGCTTTTGAACTTGAATACATAAAATCATAACTGGCCCAGAAATAAACATTAGGATTTGGATTTGTTGAAGTTCCAGAGTTTTGTTGAATCCAATAGCAATATGCCCAAAGGTTAGAATAAGATTCCTTACCCCAAGTACGATTATCAGGGGCTCCATAAATGAGCATGATGCCATCATAATATCCGTCTTTGTTGGTGTCATAGTTACTCTTAGAATCACTATGGTTTGAGAAATACCAATTGGTTGCGGTTGTCACTAGACTTTGAGTTGCATTTCCATCGGTGTAATAAGTTGAGGTAGATTTACCACATTCATACCATTCACTAACAGTGGCATTTAAAACCATCTTGTCTTTTGACTCGGCTTTATAGAAGGTTTTCACACTATTCCATCCAGTATCAGAAGTTGAACCAATGTAGGCTTTTTCGATGTCGCTTCGGACATTTTCTTTCTTGCTTGTGGTGATGAAAGAACTTGAATCAGTAAACCACACTGGAATGACCAAAAGTTTTGGATTTCCACTTAGTGGACAATTGCTTAATTGATAAGCGTTATTTTCAATATAGTCATCATATGTATATGATAATTTTGTTTTTGTAATTTCGCCTGAATCATTAACGGTGACTGCGCAGGTTGAATGAAGCGCTGTGTGATATTGATTGTAGGCAGTTGCTGTAATCGTAGCTGTACCAGCAGCCACGCCTGTAACGATGCCGTCAACTACGGTAGCGATTGCACCGCTTGAAGTTGACCATTCAACATCTCTAACAGTTGTGTTGGATGGAGTGAATGTAACAGTTAATGTGGTTGTTTCACCAATATCAATTGTTCTTGAAGAATCAATTGAAATCGCGGTTGGATAAACATCGGTTGGTCCTGGTTCAGAGGAACTGCTCGAAGAGGAACTTGAGGATGTAGAAGTGGTTTTACTACTTGAAGATGAACTGGATGAGGAACTGCTTGATGAAGAAGACGAACTAGAAGAGGAAGAACTACCTGAGGTAGAACTTGTATCGCTTGTTGAAGATGATCCACTGGAAGTTTTACTTCCTGAAGTTGAACTAGTTGACGTATCACTAGAACCTGTTGATGGATGCTTCTTCCCTCCACCATTTGATGGGAATAAATTACATCCGCTTAAGACTAATGCTGACAATGTTAGCAATAATGCAATTCGTGGTTTTTTCATCGACTTTACCTCGCCTACGGCTTTTATATTGTCGACTTTCTTTTTACTTATGTAAAGAAAAAAAGACTTAAGTCAAAAGAATTTGTTATGTAGTTTTAGATAATTTCGCGAAGGATGTAATCCATGATGAGAAGACCGTTATCCGACAAACGGACACTAACTTCATCAATGATGACATCTCCACTTTCAATGAATCGATCGACTTTCGGAGAGTACTTTTCTAGAAAATCTATTCCAAATTTAGATTTAAAATCTGCTCTCTTAAAGCCTTTTTCAAGGCGCATATTTGTTAACAAATAATATGTGAAATCTTTGTCGAGATCTATTCTCTCTTTGGATGCAACTATATTCCCATTTAAGTACGCATCCAGATTACGTGTATTCTCATAGCGAACACCATCAGCATAGCCGGATGCGCCTAATCCACAGCCGATATATTCTTGGTCATGCCAGTACGTAAGGTTGTGTCGTGAATATTTTTCATTACGGGCGAAGTTAGATATTTCATATCTTTCATAACCGTTCGCTCTTAAAGCTTTTAAGATCGTTTCATAAAAAAGTCGAGAATCATCTTCATTTTGGGTTTGATATTTTTCGTTATAAAAAACTGTTCCTGGTGAAACGATAAGCGAATAGATTGAAATATGATCGGTATCAAGTTTAAGGATGTTAGCTAAATCATTTTCCAAGTCTTGAAGACTTTGTCCTTTGAATCCATAGATCAAATCGACATTGATTGAATCGAAATGATACTTTTTAGCCTCATTAACCACTTTAATAGCGTCTTCATAGGTGTGACTTCGACCAATCTCTTTTAGAGTCTTATTTGACGTTGATTGAACTCCAATGGATAAACGAGTGACACCATAACGGGCCATAATCTCAAGTTTAGCTTTGCTAAGATTTTCAACGTTAGCTTCGACAGTGAATTCACCACCGCTAGCTAAGAATGGTTTAACTTTCTGAAGAACCTGTTCAAAATCAGCATCATTTAAAGCGGTTGGTGTGCCACCACCGATGTAGATTGTTTCAACTTTGTTGATATTATATGAGTCAATCTCTTTAAGGAGAGCTTCAACATAGTTGGTTGCAAAGCTTTCATTATAAAAAAGTTTTGTGAAATCACAATATTTGCATATGTGAGCACAAAACGGAATGTGTATATATAGCGATGGACTATTTCTTTTCTTCATCTTGCTTAGCTTCTTCAGCCATAGCCTTTTGAATTTCTTCGTCTTCGATTGGAACTAAATAACGATCAAGCTCTTGACGAACTGCTTCTTCTTCATCAATCTCATCTTTCTTGATTTGCAAAGACGTAAAACGTCTTTTGACAAGAATGATAATTAGAATCATTAGGCCAAAGAAGCCTAACATTCCAAGAGTGATCCATAATCCTAATAAGTTTGGCATAATTTCGTCTCCCTATTTTACTCTTTGTCGATTGGTGTGTAAACAAACTTGTTTTTCACCTGTTCACGTCGGTAGTAGCCAAGGCGCGCTAGATTGTCCATGGATGTACGAGCGGTTTCATAAACACAGCCTTCGCACTTCTTATATTGTTGGATTGTGTAGTATTTACCTTTGGTACAGTGACGAACATAGAAATGAGCTTGGCCTTTTTTAAGAAGTGGGTCTTCTTCAAGAAGATCATTTGCCATTCTACGAAGTTGTTTGTCGCTTGGACCATCGTTTTCTTCTTTAGAAGGTCTTGCTATCACTTCAATTGGTTTATGTTGAACTATTTTCTTAGGAGCAACCTTAGGTTGTTCTTCGACTTTCTTTTCTTCGGGGATAATTTCTGGAGATGGTTCAACACCGAACTCGGCGACGAATTCTTCTTTGGATTCGCCATACAAATATGAATTCTGAGCTTCACTAACAGATAGCTTTGCTATACGGTCAGAAACATATTGAATAGCATCATCAAAATATTCCATAACGCGAGTGAGTTGGTATGTCATGTCGCGTGAGCGTTGAATTTCACGAGAGACTTCAGCGATCTTGCCTTCGCTGTCTGCAACAACAGCTTCCAGAGGAAGATATGCTGCGGCTGATTCAACATCCGATAATGAAACGATGAGCTTAGACATGATGGCAGCCATCTCTAAGTTATATTTCTCGAATGGTTTAATATAATTAAACATGTAGGTGATGACTGCGACTTTAACAACAAAGGAATCCTTACTATCGTTAACATAGTTAATAAGGTTATTCATTAAAGCCGGAATGTCTTGGGTAGGCGCTCCAACGTATTCACGGTTAATCAATAAGCGTTGTGATTGAGCTTCAATCTCACTCTTTCTAAAGAAAGATTCGGTTCTTTCTTCATCAGAAATGATTGAATAATATAATCCGAGAGTGTTTAAGTTAAACTTCTCGGTTGGATTCTTTTCTAAATGGACAATGGCAGAGAAATAACGGAACAAAGGTTCATATAATGAATCAGTATTCTTGTAATCGACGATATTTCCTAGGGCAACATCATTGATATTAACTTTGTTAACCTTAGAGATATAACGAAGATTATGTATGCAAGCATCGCGAAAGATGGTTTGTTTTGATAATGATCCATCAACAAGTCCACCAAAATCAACGATGTATTTGGAAATACTCTCTTCGAGAGCTTCAATCTTCTCACTGATACTTGGAACGTATGTAACTGTAAATGGAACCTTTGTGATATCAAAAACATTAATCTGACGACGATATGTTTTTCGATACAATAAAATTGTATTCCAAATTGGTTCGATTAAATTTGTCCCTAATGCGGACGCGACTTCTGGACGAGTGGAATACTTTTCGTCTGAGAAACGAAAAATATATTACAATATAAAACTACTAATTTTTTACTAAATAACGACTTAACTAATTTTCGTCGTCGATTGATAATACACTCATGAAAGCTTCTTGTGGAACTTCAACTGATCCAATGGCCTTCATACGCTTTTTACCTTCTTTTTGCTTTTCAAGCAATTTGCGTTTTCTAGAAATATCACCACCATAACATTTGGCTAAGACGTCTTTACGAACGGCCTTAATATCCGCTCTAGCGATGATCTTGCCATTTATGGCAGCCTGAACTGGGACTTCAAATTGTTGTCTTGGAATAATCTCTTTGAGCTTGCGAACAACTACGCTTCCACGTTCATATGCGGTTGAGCGATGGACGATTGTTGATAAAGCATCGATAACTTCTCCGTTAAGGAGAATATCCATCTTTGCTAAGTTACCAGCACGATAACCACTATATTCGTAGTCAAAGCTTGCATAGCCTTTAGAGTAGCTTTTAAGTTTATCAAAGAAATTGTAAACAATTTCGGCTAAAGGAAGTTCATAGGTTATAACCATTCTTGTGTCATCAAAATATTGTAGATCAATATAGATGCCTCGACGGTTCTGACAAAGTTCCATAACCGGACCAACAAACTCCTTTGGAGTCATGATTGAAGCTTTAACATATGGTTCTTCAATCTCTTTGATGGTTGTAATATCAGGAAGTTTTGATGGGTTATCAAGTTCAATCATATCACCTTTAAAAAGGATGATATGGTAAATAACACTTGGTGCGGTCAAGATCAGATCAAGGTTATATTCCCTTTCAAGTCTTTCTTGAACAACATCCATATGAAGTAAGCCAAGGAAGCCACATCTAAAACCAAAGCCTAAAGCTTGGCTGGTCTCAGCTTCAAAGACAAGTGATGAGTCATTTAGAGATAGTTTCTCTAAAGCATCTTTTAAATCAACGAATTTCTTCGAATCGACTGGGTATAAACCACAGTAGACCATTGGGTTCATCTTGCGGTATCCAGGAAGAGCCTCTTTACAAGGATTATTACTCAAAGTAATTGTCTCACCTGGCACAACATCTTTGATGTCTTTGATTTGGGCAGCTAAGAAACCAACTTCGCCAGCGCATAATTCGTTCTTCTTTAACTCCTTTGGAGTTCTAATACCAACTTCGGTTACTAAGTATTCTTTATTGGCAGCCATTAGTTTAATGGTGTCACCAACTTTGACTTTACCGTTTTTAACACAGATTAAAACAACGACTCCTCGATATGAATCGTAGTAAGAATCAAAGATTAAAGCCTGTAAAGGCTTGTTATCATCTCCAGTTGGCGCAGGAATATATTTAACCACTGCCTCTAAGACGTCTTGGATGCCTTCACCAGTTTTCGCAGACACAAGGCACGCATTATCAGCAGGAATACCAATACGGCTTTCGATTTCGCCTTTAACAAAATCAGGCATGGCACTTGGAAGATCAATTTTATTGATAACTGGAACAATTTCAAGATTGTTGTCCACTGCTAAATAAACATTAGCGAGAGTTTGGGCTTCAACTCCTTGAGTGGCGTCCACGACTAATAAACAACCTTCACACGCTGCAAGGGAACGCGATACTTCGTATGTGAAGTCGACATGCCCCGGAGTGTCTATGAGGTTAAATAAATAATCCTCTCCATTCAAAGAATGATATTTGATTGTAACTGCATTTAGTTTGATAGTGATTCCACGTTCTCTTTCTAGATCCATCGAATCAAGATATTGATCTTTCATTTCTCTTTTAGAGATTGTTTCGGTCAACTCTAAAATACGATCCGCTAAAGTTGATTTGCCATGATCAATATGCGCGATGATTGAGAAATTTCGAATGTGGGATTTATCAAAATTCATAAACAATATTCTATTTTTTATTCCAGAAGTTTTCAACTTCCTCTTGCACATCTTTTATCGAAGTCACAACTTTATAATGCGACCATTTGTCACTAAAGAGATCTTTATATGTCTTCGACAAATAACGGTCATCAATTAAAAGAGCAACTCCACGATCAGATTCGCTTCGGATGACACGACCAACCGCTTGCATAACTTTGTTAAGACCTGGGTTTAAATAGGAATATGAATATCCTTTTTGAAGCTTCTCATCAAAGTATTTGCGAATTAAATTTCGTTCAAAACAGATTTGTGGTAAACCAACCCCTACGACAACCACACCAATAAGACGTTCACTAACTAAATCGATACCTTCGCCAAAGGCGCCGCCAACAACTGCGATACCAACCGTCGTCTTCTTTGGCTTATCGACAAAGCAAGCTAAGAATTGGTTCTTGTCAAGCTCGTTCATATCGCGTTCTTGGATGATAAGATTGATGTCTTTATCATAAAGATAAGGTGTTAACTTTTCTAAGTATTCATAGCTTGGAACATAAACAAAGTAGTTGCCAACCTTACCGCTTATAAGCGTTTTGATATATCGAGAAACCTCTTCGAGAGTTTGCTCTCTGTTCTTATAACGAATCGACACTGTTGGAGCGACCATTAAATCGAGATTTTCCTTTGGAAATGGAGATGGAAGTCTAAGTAATGGATCAGACTTATTGCCACCAAGTAAATCGATATAGTATTCAGATGGTGAAAGGGTCGCTGAGAAAATAATCTTTGATTTTACCTTGTTTAAAGACGTCTTAAGTTGGTCTCTTGGGTCAAGGCAATAAAGAGATATTTTCTTCTCTCCTGAGGCCGTTTTTGTGACAAATAGAGTAAATGAGGAGTCATACAGTTCGTAGAGTTTGACGAATTTATTGAGATCAAAGAAGAAATTGGTGAAATCTTCATTCACATATTCATGATGATGTTTATTAACATCACTGGATGCGAGTAAGTACGCATTAAGTCCAGCGACATCTTTATCATCAAGATACGGAATGATTGTTTCACCTTCAGGAAGATCTTCAAACGAACTAAATAACTTTGTTATTCGCTTAGTGGCGTTCTTGATTTTCTTATGTTCAAGATGTCTAACTGCTTTCTTGGCTTTCTTAAAAGAATATGAATCAAAAGAAGCTGAATACATCTCTCTACCACGATCAACAAGGTTATGAGCCTCATCAATTAGGACAATCATCTTTGATGCGTCTTCATCAAAATATCGCTTTAGATACACCATTGGATCAAACATGTAGTTATAGTCACAGACAATAATGTCTGCGTACAAAGATAAATCTAAAGAGAATTCAAACGGACAGATGGCATAATGCTTAGCGATGTCACAAATAAGTTCAGGAGTGAATAAATTGTATTCTTTAATTGAATCAATTAAGGCTTTACGGATATGAGTGTAATAATCCTTCGCAAATGGGCATTCATCTGGATTGCAGCTCTTACCAGGGCAAAAACAAATCTTGTCTTTCGCAGTAATCATAATTGCCGAGGCGTAAAGACCTTCTTCTAAAAGAAGCTTTGTCGCTTCAAAGGCTGTAATTCGACCAGAGTTTTTGGCGGTAAGATAAAATATCTTTTCATTTTCATCATCTGCAAATGACTTCGCAAATGGATAAAGAGTTGACATTGTTTTACCAATGCCGGTAGGTGCTTCGACAAAAAGCAGGCCACCACTCTTAGAGATGCCATAGGCATATTTAGATAATTCTTTTTGTCCTTTTCGAAAACTATGAAATGGGAACTTTAAGTTCTTTGCAGATTCATTTCGCTTTTCAGTTCTTTCGAAGATCAATTTATAAAATTCAAGGTAATCTTTGATTAATTTAGTAACATATTCTTCAAGTTCGCTTGTTAAGTATGAGAACTTTTTGTACATTCTCGTGTTGTCGATTTGATGGATGTATGTGAGTTGGATATCCATCTTGTCGAGCTTGTTTAGATGAGCGTACATTAAGGCATAACATTTAGCTTGTCCAAGGTGCCATTCCTTGTGTTCTTCGTAGTACTCATCTAGTGGAGAAATAGTAGATTTGATTTCATCAATGGTCGCACCGTTGTCGGAAATGATCACTCCATCAGCCCTACCATCAAGGTCAATTGAAAAGCCATCAACATGGAAGAGTTCTTTGAGGTAATATTCAGCAATATAATCCCTGTTTTGTTTGGATTGATAGAAGGCATGAATCTTTGTGCCTTCACTCATCGTGGTCTTATTAAAGATTCGGTTATCAATATCACCGGTTCTTAAAAGAAAGTCGACAAGTTGATGGACAGACAAAGATAAATATTTTTCCATACATTAACAAATGTTAATTATTTAAGAATTACGCCATCGAGTGGACGGTTGCCGTTGGCAAAACTTTTTGCATCCATTCTCTTTTTGCTTTCGAGTTGGACTTCATCAAGTTCAATCTCTCCATCGCATAGTTGCACGATCACGTTCTTAGAAATGGACAAGGTGCCCACTGCTTTATTAACTTCCTTAGAATAAGGATGGGCTTTAAATATCTTGAATTTCAAATTGTTGAGGTAGACATATCCACCAGGTTCATCGCTTAAACCGCGAACCCAATTTAGGAATAGATTTGTTGGTTTAGATAAATCTAATTTTTCATCTTCTGGGCTAATTTTATCAGCAAAAGTGACTTTATTTTCATCTTGAACTTCGCCAGGAAGTTTTCCTTCAAGATAGTTAACTAAATTCTTTTTGAGAATAGATTTTCCGCATTCAACAATCTTTTCACATAGTGAAGTGTAGTTATCTTCACTGCTGATTTCGCATTCTTCAAAGGCAAACATTTTGCCAGCGTCCATCTTATCGATCATTTCCATCAAGGTGACACCGGTTTTGGTTTCACCATTAATGATTGCTCTTTGGATTGGCGCAGCACCACGATATTTTGGAAGAATAGAACCATGGATGTTCAAACATCCCTTGGAAGGAATATCTAAAAGACCTTGTGGAACAATTTGGCCATAGGCCATTGTGATAATTAAGTCAGGTTTAAGATCCTTAACAAATTCATATTCCTTACGGATACGATGCGGTTGATAAACTGGAATATTGTATTTTTCCGCAACAACCTTTGTTGGAACTTTTTGTAAGATTGCCTTGCGGCCTTGTGGCTTATCTTCTTGAGCGATCACCGCGACAATGTTAAAACCATCTTGAATCAGAGATTCTAAGATTTCAGCACTCATTCTTGGAGTGCCCATATAAACAATGCGGTAATTTGATAAGGACTTCATGTCCTAAATTATAAAGTTAGATTTAATGATTTTCAATCATGACAGAATTTGATATATTAGAAAACTGGAGGTCAATTTATGTACCAGGATAATAAGCAAGTCAGAAAGTTCTATGAATCTGCTGCAAATTTATTAAAAACATCAAAAACAATGCAGGAAATCTATTTAGCCGCAACAACCCAACACGCTAAAGAAACTGCTATCACATACATCAATGAAAAAGGAAAGATTGTTTCTTATAAATATAAGAACTACCGTACATTATGTTTCGAAACAGCTTCCAAACTCAACCAAAAGTTAAGCGAACTTCCAAAGAATTCGGTCGTCGCTCTTAAACTTAAAAACTGCCCTGATTGGCCACGCCTTTTCTGGGGTATTTTAATGAATGGTTATATTCCATTCTTAATCGATGCGAAACTCCCTAAAGAGAATACTGAAACTCTTTTAAGAGAATCACAAGCAAAAGGTATCGTTACTGGAGAAATCTTCTCCTACGAGATCCCAACCGTTAATGTTGGCGCGTTAGATGATATCAAAGTTAACTACAAGTTCCCGGTTACATGGGCTAACGAAGTTATCTTCTGCTCCAGTGGCACCACCGGCAATGTCAAATTAATGGTCTTTGATGGTGCAAATCTCTGTCATCAAATCGCTGCTAGCTTAGATATGCCAGACACCACTAACGACATCATGTATCCAGGCGAAATCAATATCGCTGCAATCATCCCATTCCACCATATCTTTGGTTTTGTGGCGGTCTTCCTTTGGTACACATTCTATGGCAAAAACATAGTTTTTGTTAAAGATTTATCACCAACTGAAGTCTTCACTACCTGCCAACGTTGTGGCGTCACCCACGTTTATAGCGTGCCTTTATTCTGGGATTCGCTCGCTCAAGGCCTTATCCGCAAAGCGGATTTAGAAGGACCAAAGAAAGCTGACATCCTTTCCAAGATGATCGCTTTCAATACGCACAAAATCAATAACGTCATGGCTGGACAAGGCGCATCCGCAATTGCCTTAGGTGTTGTCCAAAGCCAGCTCTTAGGTAAGAAAATTCGTTACTGTATTTCTGGTGGCGGATACATCTCTGCTGAAACAATGAACATCATCAATGGTATCGGATATCCATTATATAATGGTTATGGTATGACTGAAGCTGGCGTTGTCAGCGTGGAACTCTCACCAAAAGTTGAATATCGTCTCAAAGGTTCAATTGGTAAACCACTCCACGGAGTTGAATTCAAATTAAGAAACACCACCAAACTTCATCCAAATGTCGGTGAACTTATGATTAAATCCGATATCACCCACAAGATTGAAATCATCAATGATGTCGAACAAACTCCAGAATTAATCGATGGTTTTATGCCTACAGGTGATATCGCATCCAAAGATGAAACCGGCTTCTACTACATTAAAGGTCGTATCAAAGATATCATCATCAATGAGAATGGTGAAAACATTTATCCTGATGAAATCGAAGATTACTTTAAAGAAATCCCAGGCGTCAGCAATGTCTGCGTCATCGGTGTGAAGAAAGGTAAATCTCAACACGAATCCATCACCGCTATCTTTGAAATCACCAACGATGTCGATGATGAAAAACTTAAAAAGATGAAAGAAGAGATTGATAGAATCAATGCTTCCTTATCTAACGAAAAACGTGTTCAAGATTTCTATGTCGCAAAGGAAAAACTTCCTTTAACTGCGTCAATGAAAGTCAAACGTTTCCAAGTTCGTGAACTCATCAAGATTAAAAAGAAAGCCTTTATCGGCTTTGATGAAAAGAAAGAAATCAAAGATTTCAGCGGTTACAAGAAAGAAGATGTCGAACCAATCATTGAGAAAATTCGTAATCTCTTCGCGAAAACTTTATTCCTTCCCGCTATCAAGATTGGTGATGATGATCACTGGATCAACGATTTAGGTGGCGACTCAATGTCTTACATCGAACTCATCAACTATATCGATGAAGCCTTTGAAATTAAGATTCCAGAAGAAAAGTACGCTAAACTAACATCAGTAAATGATTTTACTGAAGAAGTTTTAATCCTAAAAGGAGTCAAAAAATCCAAATAATAATTGTGTATAATTTGTAAGTTTGATAAACTTATGAACGAACATTTTTACAAGAGGTAAACAAAAATGGCGCAAATCAAATCCCAAATCAAAAGAATTCAAACTAATGAAAAAGCTCGTCAACGCAACGTCGCTTATCGTAGCCGCATCGCTACCCAAGCCAAGAAAGTTCGCGTTGCTTGCGAAAAGAAAGACGTTGAAGCTGCTAAAGCAGAATTAAAAGTTGCAATTAAATTAATTGATAAGAGCGTCACCGCTGGTGTCTATGCTCGCAACACTGCTGCACGTAAAAAATCAAGCCTCAGCAAATTAGTGAATTCTTTAGCTAAATAATTAGTTTGGAAAATTAATTAAAAATAATTCTAAACCATAGAAGCGGTTAATCTGACCGCTTTTTATTTGGTAATCAAGGTAATATAAGTCGTCTAACGCGTGAGCGATTTGCCTTCTTGAGAAGCGTCGACCATTTCTTAAAGTGATGCTCACACGGTACTCATTCGCATTTAATTGCTTTGCAATTTCTTTCGCGTCTAAGCCTTGGGAAGATAGGAACAAGACTTGAGAAGCAAAACGGAAAGATGATCCAAGCATTGGAATCAGGCCGTCCGTCGCATTTGAGCCTTGTAAACATATGTCTCGGTAAATTGATAAGGCCGCTGCATTATCGCCTCGATAAAGGGCATTTGTGATTTGAAAAGCGTCATCTTCAAGAGGTTTCGCTACCATCAGGGTGATATCAGTGAGAGTTAAATGATCTTTATATAGACAAAGTTTCTCGGCTTCATTAATGAATCTAGTTAAATCACCATCCACTCTTAAAGCGAGCTCATTAATCGCGTTTGGTTCAATTTCAACGTTGCGATCTTTGAAATACTTCTTAATATAGATTGGCCATTCTTCCTTTTTGAGATTTAAAAACTCAAAGATTTGGCCATTTTCTTTAATAAAAGAAACAATTTCATTTTTCGAGTCTAGATTTTCACTTCTAAGAATGAAGATAACATTGATTGATTCATCATTGTTTTTTAGCAAAGTGAGGAATTTTTCGTTCGCTTCCTTGTTTCCTTTTGGCTCTAGGAATATTGCTTTATCGATGACCACCGCTTTAGAGTCATATCCTAAAGGAAGCATGCTAGCCTCATCGCAAATTTCATCGATGTTTTCATTTGAAAATTCGAATTTCGCAACATTAAAATCATCAATCTCGCCTAATCTTTCAGATAAGATTTTCTTAAGGCGTTTCTTGATCATCGGATATTGTTCGCCATAAAGGATGTAATTCATACAACTATTATCTTATAAATTTTTATAAAAAGATACGACAAAAAGAAGCAAAAGCTTTGCTTTTTTTAAAAATAGAGATTTTAGCTTCAATT
>OMVV01000006.1 GCA_900314585.1 uncultured Erysipelotrichaceae bacterium | reverse complement strand
TGACCAGGGTTTCCAATACACATCCAATGAATACAAAGCCATCTGTGCTTCTAAAGGTATATCTATTTCAATGAGCCGAAAGGGTACACCTATTGACGATTCTCCAATGGAGAGTTGGCACGGAATCCTTAAAAAGGAGACTTTGTACAATAATAATATCACATCTTTAGAGCATTACATTCAACTGGTAGAGGAATGGATTGCGTTTTATAACTCAACAAGACTAAAAAACAGGAACCTTAATTGATTCCTGTCTTTTGAGCCTTTTTTGAAGTGTGTCCATTTTGGGGTTCACTTCAATAACGATGGGAGCTTTTTTTCTCTTTATGGCGTTGACATAAGGAGGAAATAAAAGATGTCAAAAATAATTGAATGTGTCATAGACACGAATAACAAAAAGGAACGAGAACAACTCATCAACTATGTCAGTCAAAAAGAACTGTTTGTTTCGGTCATTGATGATTATGATGATTTCGCTTTAGTGGGGATCAGAAAAGATGGGGCGATTGGTTATCTTGGGGTGATCACCGCGAAAGATTTGATGAAGAATCATAACTGGAAACACTTCTTTTCGGTTCAAGAATTCATTGATTATCACGAATGTATATGTTGAAGAAAGATGTATCTATGAACATAACTGAGCTAAAGAGGAAAGTTTCAGAAACTCTCAAGGATAAGAAGGAAGCAAAAGCAATCATATCCTCGATAGATAAGAATCCCAAAGAATATGAAAAATATTTAACTATGTCTCGCCCCTTGGATGAACTTCTCGCAGATTGGGCGTAGTCAATGAATTAATGGAGGAAAACAAATATGGATAAGAAACTAACATATAGATTCACCCTTGTTATGCCTAATGGCACTTCAGTGTGTATTCCAGTATATGAAGGTGAATCGGTTAAAGAAAAACTAAATAACCATCTTAAGTATTGGTATGAATACACGAATAAAGATCCAAAGAAATTTGGCTTCTTTGATATCAAAGACAAATGCCCAAGTTGTGGTGGAACATTAAGATGTAGTATCCACCACAATGAAGCATATATTTGGTGTATTGATCATCAGTGTGGATATCGTCGAATTGAAGCTGATTCTAAAACCCGTGAAATAGTGTTTGAAACACTTGGATTCAAGAATGTAACTCATACGCATAAGAAAGGTTCTTCAGTTATCCTTTCGAAAAAGCCGATTAATAAGAAATAGGTTAAGAGTATGAACCTAGCAAAGAATTCAGTGGAAAAATCAAAGACGGGAACTTTTAATTTATTAATCCATAATTCAAAATGATATAATCTTTTCAATAGATTATTTAAAAGCAAGAATATGGATAATTTTAAATTTATTAAATCTCTTGATAGTGTAAACCTTATTTTAGGAAATGGGTTCGATTTGCATTGCAAATTGCACTGTTCCTACAAGAATTATCATCAAAAATATAAGCAAAAATACGATTTTTTAATAAGCCTAATTGATAAATATTTTAAACTTACCGAACAAGGGTGCTCGTTTTTTGATAATACATCATTAAAGAAAACTGATTTTAAAAAATGTAATTTGTGGGATTTCTTTTTTGCTCTATCAAGAAAACAACGTTCCGATTCTATGGATTATAATTGGTGCGATGTCGAGTCTTTGATGCAAGACTCTCTTGTTGGAGTTGAGGGTGCTTTGTTATCTTGGCCAAGGGTTTTTTCTATCTATAAGTACCAATCGAAAGTTGCTGATAACGGCCATAATGAAGATTTAATGGCTGGGATAATATATCTCTTAAGAGATAAAAAGCCATTTAAAGATGAGCGCGAGTATTATGATTTTCTTTTAAAAGAATTATTTAAATTCGAGAGCGTATTTGGAAGATTTATTTTTAATCAACGCAAAAATATTGATAGACACCACATTGAATACGGAATAATTAATAAGAGATATTTAGAATGTGCCAAGAGAACATTGGGCACTATTTGTAATTTTGAAAAAATTATCTCGATTGATATTTTTAATTATGATGAGATTGGAATCGGTGAATATGATAGTAAGACGAACATGATTAATGGAAATTATAATAACCCAATTTTTGGAGTTAATTCCGTTTTCAAACACACTGATCCTCGTTTTATTTTCACAAAAACTCATCGTCACATTTTAGACAATATGCACAAAACAGACACCAAAGGTTTGGTAGACTTCAAAAATATTGTTGTTTTTGGCCATTCATTGTGCGAATACGATTTTATGCACTTCTTTTCCGCTTTTGACAAAATTCGAATTAGTGATCCGACGAACACGAGTTGTTTTATATACGTTTTTTCCGTTTATGATGAGAGCAAAAGAACAATTATAGAAAACGACGTTAGGAATTCTGTCTATAATTTGATTTATAGTTATGCAGCCGCTAGAGAGTTGCATACAAATTTGCTTAGTGCATTAGACTCGCAAAACAGATTAAGGATTGTTGAATTGAAAGACCATCTAAATGAGTTTAATTATGAAAACCATTTTGATGACAGTGAGTACAAAAACAACATAGTATGAATTTTTCTGGATTGTTAAAGTTTTCAAGTACTTTCGTTTTGTGCACAAAATGCACAATTATTTAATTGCAGAATCAGTTTACAATCAATATGATTGAATTAAAGGTATACTTGTATATCTTAAACAATTTTTTAGGAGGCTCCCTAGTGGCATTCTTACAGTTTATTGAAATTATTGGTCGCACATTCTTAGCCGTTTTCGAGGCTATTTTTTCCTTGCTTCCTATTTTTCGAGAACTCGGTAATTTGAAAGACCAGCTTTTAGCTACTGCTATTGGCGTCCCTGTTGTCTTTATTTCGACTGTTGGAATTATTTTTGCTTTTATAAAACTTATCAGGCATTTCCTTCATTAAAAAGCGGTTATTCAATTGATGAACTCAATATGTATGACGCTTTAGATGATTGATACGGAACATTCTTAGAGGCACCCACCTCTTTTTATTTTCTTTCACTTACGTGAATGTATCGGCTATACTAATAAAGCGAAAGGCGGACAAAAAATGAACAAAAAAAGATTAATAATTGTTCCTTTATTAATGTCTTTTGCCCTCACTTCCTGTAGCGGGGTAAAAGATTACAAAGAGCATTTGGATGATTATGTCGTATCGATGCAGTTCCATGATAACTTCAATGTTGTTCAGTTAACTGATATCCATTGGAGCTACACTACGTCCACTATGGCGTCGAAAATCTATCTCACTAAACTATTTAAGCAAATTGACGCTCATATTAAGGAGAGCCAAGGCGAGAATGCAAAGATCGACCTAGTAGAAGTCACAGGCGATCAATTTATGCTCGCAAATAATTATCACGTTAATTCATTCATCGAATTCTTTGAAGAGCAAGCAAACCTTTATGGTTTCAAATATGCTTCCATTTGGGGTAACCATGATCGACATGGCTTATATAACCCAAACTGGTTAGCTAACCAATTTAAAAAAGCTCCACATTCAATCTATGTTGAAGAGGACGATAACCTTTATGGAAGAAGTAACTTTGTTATCAACCTCACAACTGATGGAGAAAAAACTTCTCCAACCAAGTGGCAACTCGCTAACCTCGATAGCGGAGCCTCATTCTCTGAAACAGCAGTTTCACCATTTAGAGATTATGATTATATCCGCGCTGATCAAGTTGATTGGTGGGTGAAAGAGCACGCGAAAGTTGGTGAAGAAGTACCAGTTATCGCTTACTATCACATTCCTCAACAAGATAACCTTGAAGCCTATAACAAGATCCACGTCGATGGAGCAACATATAAAAACAAATTCTTCAAACTTGAAGGCTTTGCCGATAACGGCAATGCTGAATATGCATCTAACTTCATCGCCGAAGGTCGTAAGCACAATCTAAAAGCCGCGTTTATGGGTCACGCCCATAATGTTGACTGGACGGTCGACTATGAAGGCGTCACGATCGGTTTAGGTGTTAAAACTGGACCAGAACTATATTACGCGCATATCGACGTCAATGATTCTAGTGAGGCCATTAAAGAAGGCTTAGCTTCAGTCGGTATCAACGAAAACTTCGATTTAATCGGAGCAGCGTTAGTCACCATCAAAGATGAAGCAAGCTTTGAACTCGAACACTTATATTTCAATGAAAGGACCGCAAATGACTTTGTGGCGTGGGTGAAATATTAATATGAAAAAGTATTTTGATAAATCAAACTTCATCCCATCAACCTTCAAAGATAAAGAAAGAAAACAATCACTTGTGACTTCGATCCTTGTCACTATCTTCTTCGTTATTTCAGCCTTCACTTTCATGAATATGCTTTATGGCTTTGTCGATGTGATGGGAAGCATCGTCTCAGCTTCACCTGATGTCGCCATTAAAGACTTATTAAGAATTCTTCCACTTATCCTTGTCTTCTTTATGAGCTTATGGACCCTTTTACTTTTACATGCGACATATCGACACGTAAGTGATGAAAGATGGCACAAATCCTTATTTAAGGATGCAATCGCTATCATCTCTTTTGGTGGTGTCAATATCATCTATGTTATCGTCGGGCTAATTGTTGGCAAGTTCCTTTCCATCGTTGAAGGATCACCAACCCCAATTTATCCTTTAGATACACTCCTTTTATCAGTTATCTTCATCCTTTTAGGAGTGTTCGTTCTCATCTATTTAAAGAAATTCAAAGATAACTACAAGTACGTTGTTCCTGCTAGAGGTGAACTCGTCAAAAAAGCTAGAGGCGCTTATTGCACCTTTCTTACCTTCTGGTTACTCTTTGCTTTATTTGGTTTAGCGGGAGGACTTTATTCTATCTTCATCTATGACTTCGCTCATGGATATGCCTTCTTTGGGATCGCTGTTATCCTTTGTTATCTTCTTTCTCCAATCTTTATTGGAGTGTGGGAATTTTATTACAACGAACTCAAAGAGGAAAGGAAGAAAGAAGTTTTACTTCCACTTGCTTTAGTGGGTTTATGCTTCGCTCTTCTAGGAGTGATTCTTTATGTTGTTAGCTTATCAACAAGTATGGACGCTCCATCAAATGCCGGCTTTGGTATGTTCCCAATCGCTTTTGCCGCTAGTGTTAACATTGCAACTCTTCTTGCAGTTGTTAGCCCACTTATCGTCGCGATTGTCGCCACTATCAAAGGCATTTTGATCCGTAAAAAATAAGCAAGAAATATTTCCAAAATAACCTCCTATCAACATTGTTAGGAGGTTTTTTTCTTTTTCTTCGTGTGTATATGTAATACAATGGGTTAACAAGTCCTAAAGGAGATCAAAGGATATGAAAAAGACGATATTTATTATTCCATTACTTGCTTTAATCATGACTTCCTGTGGAGGTTCAGGCGAACAAAACCCAACTGGTCCAATTGGTCCAACTCAAGGTCCTGCGACAAGCGGAGTGGGTCCTTCCACCGATGGAGTGGGTCCAACTTCAGGCAGTTCAAGCTCAACTTCACAAGGGAATCAACCTGAAGTTGTTTCTGTTTCATTAAACAAAGATTTTATTGAAATCAATTTAAATGATGATGATAAAACTGCTGTTTTAGTTGCGAGTGTTGAAGTTAAAAATAACGCACCTAAGTCTGTTACATACACCACGACTAACGATCATATCGCGCATGTAACAAGCGCCGGTATTGTAATCGGAACAGGTTCTGGCTATGCGACAATTCGCGCAACATCAACATATGATGCAACTAAGTACGCTGAATGTACTGTTCGAGTTAAACGCCCACAACAATATGTCTTTGATCCAACTAGCGTCATCATGGTTGGTACGAATAACTATAGCGCTTCTGCCGTTAGTAGCCAGGGATCAATTAATTTCATTATGCAAGGAGTAACATTTATTGAAAACCGTTTTTGTATCGAAGATGAAGCTTTCTTTTATAACATTACACCAATCGAAGGTATCGATAATGCTTCATATACGATGCAAGCTGTCTCTTCTAGAGCAACTATATCCTCGTTCCTATCCTATAACGAATTATTTATCAATGACATTTTAGGGGCGAAATATTCGGATTTATATTCCTTTGTTAGTGGTTATAGTAACTTTACAGATGTTTATGGTGAACGCACAATAGCCTTCTCACAAAGTGAAATGCCTTCTTTAAAGAATTATCGTTATTTCTTCATCCATATTAAGGTTCAATCTGATCCAATTTATATTTCGAATATGTCGGTTTATAACGATCATGCGAATATTCCCGAAATTCCTGTTGGGGAGAATGAAGGTGTTTATACATCAGAAGAAATCGCTTTAATTAATAGCAAAACCAATAATGCAGTTTCTTCTTTAACTAAAGCTGGTAATGGTGCGTTCACTATTGCTCCATATTCTTATTTTGGAATAAATCAATTTGTCCCTCTTGAAGGAAGATCATATTTTGAAAGCGATTTGATTTCATCAGGTTTTACTTTATCTTCTTCCTCATCAGATGCGTATTATCTTTACCAAAAACAAGTTGGCGATAAAGTTCATTCGTTTGTTGTTCAATATCAAAATTTATCCATGTTTAGATGGGTTGATATTTCCTATAGCGATGAATATAGTTTTATCGTCCGCACAGAGACGTGGCCAGCTGAATTTTTAAATGAGAATTTAAGAGAGGAACATTCATCACTATTCCCAACCTTAGTTTCAAGTAAGATTGAAGCATTTGAATGTTCAACAACTGGTGGATTAGATAAGCAAGTCACCATCAACGCAATCATCAAAGACGGTCAAACATTTACTGAAGCGGATTTGAATGATTATTTAGCGTTATTTAATCCAGCTAATTTCTATGGATCATATTCAATTGATGGTTTGCTTCATTATCAAATTTTCTTCACTGGCCCACAGAGGGTTACTCTCATCTTAACTGAATTCGCCAAATCATTAGTGCCACCAACCGCCCTTGACATCGCCACAAGTCTAAATATTCCAAATTATGCATCTTCTATCGTCACTTTCGCTGGCGGTGATGATTCATATTACAATTGTTCAACCCCTTCAACCTCTATTGTCTTTAATTTTGACGAGGACGATATCCTCTTATTTAAATCAGACCTTGAATCGCATGGTTATGAAATGGATGTTTCTAACGTTTATCGCAAGTGCGTCGATATTTATGACTCTTATATTCAAGTAGAGATAAATCCAGGACCAGTTCCAAATTCTTACATAATAAGTTATTCATTCACAAATAATGAATCTCAATTCATTCAATATAGTAGCTTTGCTGATGTTTTAGATAATTGGTCAAATCAGGGCTATTTTAGTAATGAGACTATTACAAGCTTAAAAGAAAATATCAGCACGCTTCCTTCATATGTATACCGAGGTTATGAAAACAAATTCTTTGTTCTTAACGCCGGAAGCGAATTTATCGATCAACTTGCTTCTGCTTGTGAAATTACAGGCCAATACTATTCCGATTTCAATTTATATTATTTTGAAAATGAGAATAACAATTATGTGTTCATAAAAGTAATTGACGAAGGTGTCATGCTATATGTTGGTAATAGGCATATGGAAGAGCTATATGATTACACAAAATTTAATCAAAGAATGGATAATTGGGGTGCTCCAAGCAAAGATGTCTTCTATTTAGATGAAGAAGATCAACTTCCAAATCATTTTGTTAGCCAAGGCTTTATTGGCACTTTAGAAGAGGTCAACCATGTCTACGAAGTTCTCCTAGCAAAAATCACCGCCACCGGATCTTATACCTATTCAAGACTCCTTAATAAATACATCGATAAAGATAACAATCGAAGTATTCAACTATATATTCCTGATTATCCAACCTATCAAGGAAGTGATATATATAGCCTCATTATTTCATTTGGTAGTGATGAGTATGAAGACTTTCAATCTTATAACTCTTACCCAGTTACAAGCGAAAGTGAAGTAATCGACTTCATGGCTCATTTCCCAGATCTAATGTTTGATAAAGATGATGATATTGTCGCTAGACTTGTTGGTAGTCCAACTTCGATGGTTTTTGAAGTTGAAGGACGCGACCTTTCATATCGCAATGCATTAATTGAAGCGGGTTTTGTTGGTGATTTTAGCTCATTAAGCAAGATTATTGATGGTAAGTTATATTACGTCCACTTAGAAGATAGAATTGATACGGTTCGTTATGAATTTTATGACTACGGTCAACTTCTTTCTTCAACTGATGCCTATAACTATGACAGCAATAACTACCATGATTTATTAGATGCATTTGCTTTCACAACTTACTTTAATTCACCATCACCATCGTATGCTGTTTATAACGTTGAACTTGGAAGAAGATTTGATTTTATTACCACTAGTGAACACACTCAAGAAGTGGAAGATTATCGTAATTATCTTTACGAAAGTGGCTATGTTGATATGGAAGGAAAATTAGTCAAATATCTTGACCAATATCAAACTTCATATCAAAGTGTTTTAATTAGTAATGGCGACATCATTAGAGTGTCTTTTGAAATTGTTGATTATCATTATCAAACCTGGTCAAACTTCGTGGCCTCTTTAACTGAATATGATGTATCTGAGCACTCTTCTTTAGTGGCGTTCCCAACTGTCTATGGTGATGAACAAGTTTTCTCACTTGTTAATGAAGAGGCAGAATCACTGAGTTTCAATGTTCTTGGAGTAGTTTCAATGAATGAATACATGACATTATTAAGAAATCATCAAAATTTTGATCATGAAGGAACAGGCGTTTTTGATACTAATTTCTATTTTAATGATGGATCAATAGTTCAAATTATTAGCTCAGCATACACATTAGGAGAATATTACATCGTTAATATAACTTCTCCAAATTAATAAGCATTAATTATTTTAATAGCGGGCTCAACTGGGCTCGCTTTTACTTTATTTTTAAAAATTTTTAACAAAATGCCTCTCAACATGAGTATTTATTGGTAGGAGGTGTTATTAAACGAATTATCATTTTTAAATCAAAGTGGCAAATCTAATAATTGCTAAAATTACCAAAATGGCAAATCCTATGTTGACAAAACTTGCCAAAAGGGAAATCATATTCTTATGAACTTAAAAGAGATTCGTAAACAAAATGGTTTGACCCAGAAAGACGCCGCTAAAGTAATTGGTATTCCCTACCGCACTTATATTCGCTATGAAGAGTGTGAACATTATTCATCTTCATACAAATATCAGAAGATTGTTTCAGATTTATTAGAAAAGACCAAAATAGATGAAAATAATGGAGTTTTATCGATAGAATTCATCAAAAACACTTTGGTACCAATTCTTGAAAAACACCAGATTTCGCTTTGTTATTTATTTGGTAGTTATGCAAAGGGAAATCCAAAAGAAAATAGTGATGTCGACCTTTTAGTGGACACTTCTTTAACTGGTATGAAGTTCTTTAATCTAGTTGAAGAAATAAGAGTTGCTCTTCATAAGAAAATAGATTTGTTACGTTTAATTGATTTAGAAAATGATAATCCAATAGCTATCGAAATATTAAAAGATGGCAAAAGATTGTTATAGTTATAAAAAGGAGAACAAATATGTTAGACGCCATTAAGAATCGAAGAGCCTGTCGTGACTTTTCAAGTAAAGCAGTTGAACAAAGTAAAATTGATGAAATCGTAAAAGCGGGTTTAGCCGCTCCATCAGGAATGAACCGCCAAACATCAGTTATTATTGTTATCAAAGATAAAAAGACCAGAGATCAATTGATGAAAATCAACCGTGATGTTGCAGGAGGTCGTTTCCCTGAAGGAATGGATCCGTTCTATGGTGCGCCTGTAATTATCCTTGTTGTCGCAAACAAAGATGGCTTATCAATGCATGATGGCTGCGCTAGTATCGAAAACATGCTTTTAGAGGCCACCAACCAAGGTTTAGCAAGTTGCTGGATCCATCGTGCCGAAGAAGAAATTAGAAGCAAAGAAGGGCAAGAATTATTATCCTTCACTGGGCTCAACTTTGATGATTATATTGGCGTGGGTCATGTTATCCTCGGTTATCCAAATAAATTTAACCCCGCTCCAAAGGTTATAAAAGATAACAGATATTTCCAAAAATAAAATAGGCACCTCAATGAGGTGCTTTCTTCTAGAAACCTTATTTCTTTTTGAATATCTTTGGCGAGAAGATAATAAAGAGAGTGTATAACACAAATAAGACTCCAAATATACCCATCGCAATAAAGCAACCATTTAAAGAAGTTGCAGATAATTCAAGTAACAATAATAGCGGAGCGACGAACACCATCGCTGGAAGTTGAGATAAGACGAATACATTTGACATAGGCGTGTCATTATTTGGATCAACTTCCCTAAGAAAGATCATACCGTTACTGGCTGTACCAGTTAAAGTGCCGTAGTTAACAAGGAACGCTTCATGTTGATAATCTTTGAAGCAGTGTCTGGTCATCAGTCTTACATATATCCAAGTGATGATTGTGCCTACCGCACATAAGATGAGGATGAACCAAATATAGTTGCCAACAACTTCGACGTCGATCGCGGCGACACCAGCGATAATCATTAAGTCAAAGGCAAAGCCGCTGATACGGTCCATCTGATAGTTATTGATATAGCGATGATGCATGATCTTTTTCTTTTCTAAGAATTTGATGACCACCTTCGCAAGCGAAGCGGCAATAACACCCCAAATGAAGTTAAAGCCCCATGCAACCGAATTAAATAGTTTAATTCCAGTCCAATCACTTAACTTCGCGAAGAAGAACATGATTAAGAATGAAAGAGCAAAGCAAACGAACACCACCGCTACTTGGATGGACATCTTATCAACTGAATCTGAATCTTTGATTTCATTTTCAACTTCAAATTTAGAGACATCGTTAAGTTTGATTTCTTCTTTATGAACAATTTGGCCTTTTCTCGCGTATATGTTCATATAGATGATGCCAACGATTGAGGCCACTAAGAAACCAACGGATGCAATTGTTAAACCAACTGAACCATTACCAGTGAAGCCACTTCCTTCCATATTGCTGAAAGTTATATCCCACGTAAGCGCATTACCTGGTCCTTGACCAAATCCTAAAGGAAGAAGAACACCAGCATCATAGAAGAATGTTGTAGTGACGTAGTAGAAAATTAAGCTCACCGCAATACCTGCAACCGCTTGAAGCATATATGTTCCACCAGTGATCGCGCCATTTTGAATCGATTCTTTGACTGGTACTTTCTTTTTGTTGTCGATGATTTTAATCGTGGATGCGATAAAGCCTACCGCTAACATGTGATAGGTGATGATTTGCATAATGCGCATATCAACAAGTTGGATACCCAATAATTTAAATAGAAGGTTCACTCCAAAAAGAAGCATTCCTCCTAGAAGAGCGCTAGGAATAAATGCTTTTCTAAGAAATGGAATAAGTCTTCTAAGGATATTTCCAAAAAGAAGGAATGCTAATAAAAGAGTTATTTGGAGAATGATTTTCCAAACATCATCAAAAGCAGTTAAGTCAAAAGTCCAGTTGTTCATAAAGTATAGTAGTTATCTCGCTTTTCTAATTTCATCTTCGTATCGAGTTTGTTAAACATTAACACATATTTTAACGCGTTAAAGCGCATATTGCCTTTAATTCGATAATTATCTTTCTCAATCGTGAAGATAAGTTTTCGTCCTGAAACAGGCGAGGCAATTAAGATATCTCTAATATCAATCTTATATTCACCAATCTGTAAGGTGTCTTTAGTTAAAGTCATTTTTCCTTTCGCGAGATCTTTACTAAGGACATAAGGATTGACTGTCGATAAGGTAACATCTTCATCAGTAAATATCACTTCATCACCAATACTCATATTCTTCACAAAATCTTTTTGATAGAAGTACCATTCGCTTAATTCTTTAAACTTGAAAGCTGGATCAGAGCTAGATAAAGTCAAATCTTCGTTATATTTAACTTCGAGTCCGCATTTATCACATTTGAGAATATTTCCCTTTGAATGAAGAGATGAGATTGCCCCACATTTTGGGCACACAAAGAACATTCTTTCAAGATATTCGGCTTTTCTTTTTGATTTGTATTTATATTGTCTTTCTAAGTCAAAATATTCGAGATTTGTCGCGATAATCCTGTTTAATTCCTCGTTTGGCATATCTTTATATTCCTCGTATTTTAAGACTTTTCTAAGTTTTGAGTATAAAGGTCCTTTTCTACGCTTTTTGCTAAAACGAGGATAGTTACCAAATCCGCCGATGATATTAAAAATCACAATTGTGGATTGGAACTTTTTTAGTAGGGCCGCTAAATCTTCACTTAAATAATATTGAGATAAGCAATATGAACGATTACCTTCAGGGAAAATGGTGATTGAGCCGCCTTTAGAAGCGATCGACATCATTGTTTTAACTGAATTGATGTCAGTTACGCCTTTTCGTTTTGGTATTGCTCCTAACCTGGGTAGGAAGAATCGTCCAATTCTTGAAGAGAGAATGTTGTCGGTCGCTAAAGTGTAACAAAAACGGTTCGTACATTTTCGAACAAACATTGGGTCAAAGTCGGTCGTGTGATTTGATAAGACAACAATCTTTTCACCTTTCGCTGCTTTATATCTATCTTTCACTCGAAAACCTTTCAAGATAAGAAAAAGGCCACCGATGAAGCGAATAATGAAGCGATCATGAATGCGAATCTTCTTAGACATGATAGATTTATTTTAGCAACTATGTCTCAAATAAAAAATATTTTTTATAATTCGGATAGAGTCTAAAAGAATAAAAACTTTTTCTTTATTTAAGAAAATAATTCAAGGATAATAGAAATACATTTGATTGAAAGAGGGCTAATATGAGAAGGCGTATTATGACTATTTTGATTGCTTTATTTGCAATCACCGGTGCAGTTTTAGGTTTTGTTCTTGGTGGATTCACTTTAAATGACACTCAAAAACATACTTTATTAATCCTTGGAATTATCTGCGGCGCAAGCATGCTTTATTGCTTTGTTGTCGGTGAAATTACCCGCAATAACTCACAGATGGATAAACTTTGGTCGATTTTACCAATTGCTTATACCTGGGTTGTTGCTGTAATGTCTGGATTTAACTTTAGATCTTTGATCATTGCGATCTTAGTCACATTGTGGGGCGTTCGCCTTACATGGAATTTTGCCAGAAAAGGTGCATATCAACTCAAGTTCTGGGCTGGCGAAGAAGATTATCGCTGGCAAATTCTTAGACAAAATAAATATTTATCGAATAAGTTTGCTTGGGCAATGTTTGATTTATTCTTCATTTCCATTTACCAAAATGCTTTGGTTTTAGCAATTTGCCTTCCTTCAGTGGCAGTTATGTCTTCTGACGCCGCTATCGGCGTGTGGGATTTTGTTGCGACTGGTTTAGCAACAGCTTTCCTTCTTTTAGAAACTGTTTCTGATGAACAACAAATGGATTTCCAAACTAAGAAGTATGAACTCTTAAATAAAGGAATGAAACTTGAAGAACTTCCTGAACCATACAACAAAGGTTTCAATACGGTTGGTTTATGGGCGAGATCTGCTCATCCAAATTATTTCTCGGAACAAATGTTCTGGTTTGTTATTTATTTCTTTGTCTTAGGTGCTGGAGTGGCAAGCTATGGTTTCTTCCATTGGACACTTGTTGGTTCAATGGTCTTATTCCTTCTATTCTTGGGATCTTCTAATTTTGGTGAAAGCGTTTCTTCAAGCAAATATCCTGAATATAAATTCTATTTGGATCATATTTCAAGATATGCGCCACTTTGGAAATATAAAGAAGACAAATATCAAAACGAATAATTGTTAATTTTCTTTAAAGAAAGTAGAATACATAGTATGGTAGATTTTCTTAAAAGTAATTCATGGGTCATTTGGGTTCCGGTTATTGTCGTTGGTGTTGCTGTTGGAGTTGTTTTAGCAATCTTAATGATTCGTGAATTCCGCCCAAAAGAAAGCGCTGAAGATAAACAAGCAATTGATTCATTAGCAATTAAGCTACGTGAAATCACTTCTAAATATGGCGGAGCGGTCTACACTCGCTTTGCATTAAAACAAAAGAAACAATCAATTCAAATCTTATTCTTATCAAGGGGCGGATTGTTTGTCGTTGAATTCTCTAACCAAGCCGGAAAACTCCTTGGTGATTCTAACGAACCTACTTGGAGATTAGTGGGTGATAGCAAGTCATTTCCTAACCCAATGATCAAAACTCAACGTAAAGCAGATTATCTTGCCGCCAACTTATTAAGTAAGGTTGAAGTTAATCATTTCGTTATCTTTCCAAAAGCTGATTTACTTTATGTTGCTTGTAAAAATGCCGTTAAGGAAAATCAATTGATCGCAACGTTAGAAACCGCGACTAAAGCGAGTAAATATTCAGCCTCACAAATCAACGAATTAAATCGTTTATTAAAGAACTTCAAATAAGCAGTTTATTCGAGAATTGCTGATGATTTTTAGAAAAAAAGCTTGGACCTGCCAAGCATTTTTTATTCTGGTGTTGTTGGGAACATCTCTTGTAAGAAATCTTTAATTTTTTGAACTAATGCTGAGACGTTCATAACAATAATTTGATATATACCTTCAATGTATAAGAAGATGATTAATCCAACCGCAACAATTGGGATAAAGGTATCGATCTTTGGATTCTTGTGAGTTCTCGTATATGAAAATAGCAAGACTAGTGGGGCAACGATAAGAAGTGTAGTTGATTGACCAAAGCCCATACGATTTGTGATATATTGAGATATTTCAAGTAATCCTTCGACTTGAGATGGATCGTTTACATTTGAGGCGATAATGACAACAATCGTGAATAAATTGGCGAATAAATCTAAGAAACCAACAATAGTAAAGACGACCGCGATGATGATTGAAAATCTAAATGAGTGAGCATTTGTTTTTCGATGTTCCTTTGTGAATTCTAAATTCTCGTGACGTTTGAGATTGCGGCGTTCTTCAATCTTTAGAGCGAATACCAAAGCAACAAACGCGACAAACATAAATGGTGGTTTACTTGTTAAAAGGAAGAAAACAAACGATGGGATATCAATCGCTCCGCTGATTGCAAAGTATTTCAATACAATTGAAGTTATTTCATATGCAATTGGAAGAATGGTTAATAAACGGAAGTAAATGATGTGCTCTTTTTTGATCCTTTTTGGGTTGTAATTCATAAAGAAGAACAACAAAGTGCATAAGAATAAATCAATAAAGATGTTAAAGACCAAACCAAGGTTTCCGGAATTGATCATTATAAATCCGAATAACTTAGCTTTATCTATAAATGACATATCGACAACTGCGTCAACAAGTCCAAAGCCATAGTGCATGACAACAAAGTTGCCAAGAACATATAATAGGGCCGCCATACCACCATAGAAGATAAGAAGACTTCGCCAGCCCTTGCCGCCCTTCTGAGTAAATATCATCGTAAAGTTAGCGAGTAAGAATAAAGGCAATGGGAATGATGAAAAGAAAGAACATAAATCCTTTAACCATCCTAATTGATCAACGCTTGATGGGAATAGTTTAATATTGAAATTAACGACCATTCCGATTTGGGTGAAAATCATACACACCCAAGCGATAATTCTTAGGTGGCGATATGATAATGGTCCACGATATTTGATATCGTTTTCTAATGTTCTTTCACGTAATTTGAGGCGTTTTGGTTTTCCAATTGCTTCTTCCATATCAGTTATTATAACTATTTTGAGAATAGTTTTTAAGCATAAAAAAAGACCGAATCTATTCCCATCTAGTCCGGTCTTACTTTTATTAGTCAGCTTTTTTAGCTTTGTAGAATTCTAAGACAATGTTGCTTATAGCAATAATGATAAGCGCAATGCCAACAATTAATGCAACATATTCTTTGAAGTCAGCAACTGTGATTAGTAATGCTCCAACAGTGATAAGTCCAGCACCAATAATGAGTTTGATGATGAAGACTGCTAATACTTTTTCTTTCTTAACAAAGTAAGAGAGGAACGCATCGATAAAGATTGCCGAACCTGCTACTAATAGTAGATATGGAACATAGCTAAAGATAAAGCCAATCGCATTTGCGACGATAAAGAAGATACCTAAACTGAGAGCTAAAAGTCCACCTAATGATATCGGAGTAAGAACACTTTTATCTTTGATAAGAGATAAGATAATGATGACTGTTCCTGCAGCGATAAGTGAAGCACCGATGATGATTGATAAAACTTCAGTGCCAACCGCCAAAGAGACGCAGAATAAAACGCCAACGATCAAAAGGACACATGCTTCAAGGATTTTAATAACACTTTCTTTTTTCATAAATGACTCCTTCCGTATTAGATTATATTGCCTAAGTAACGATATTGATAGGTCGATTTATTAAAATTGAAATTTTATTAAAAAATGTTATCCTTATTACATGAAAAAACTTATTCGTAAACTGTTTAACAGGACCATGTTGGTCATTTTTATTTTACTGGTCGAATTTGCTGTAATTATTGGCTTACTTGTTGCAGGTCAACTCATTGGTAACAACCAAGAACTACTGGACAAATATCCAGCTTTAGTCGTCTTTGCTTTCCTTGATGACTTGGTCATATTCCTATTATTCATTCTTTCAATCATCGCGTTCTTTAGAGTCATCTATCGACAAATGGATGCGGAATTTAAAATTCCATGGATTATTATCCTTCTTATTCTTCCATTCGTTGGCTTTATCATTTACGCAATCTTCAGCCGTAGATCATTAAAGAAGAAGGATGCGAGATTACTTAATTCATCCGATGGTGTTGGTGCGAAATACTTTGTTAATGGTGCGCCTACTGATGCAGCCGGTGATTTTCATAAGCCATTTGATTTTTTAAATAACAACACGATTCTTTGCCCTCACGAGAATAACAAAATTACATACTTTAAAAATGGTGAAACTTTCTTCCCTGACTTTATTGAAGAACTTAAAAAAGCAAAGGAATTTATCTTCCTTGAATTCTTCATTATTGGTGATGGTGAAGAGTATCAACAAGTCCGTAAAATTTTGCTTGAAAAAGCTGCGAAAGGTGTTGATGTTAGAGTCCTTTACGATGACCTTGGTTCCGTTGGTGTTCTGAATGGCAATGAAGCCAAAATTCTCCGCAAAAACGGCATAAAAGCATTCAAATACAACAAATTCAAACCGTTCATTTCTGGTGTTTATAATAACCGTGATCACCGCAAAATTGCTGTTATTGACCACAATGTTGGCTACACCGGTGGAATGAACCTTGCGGATGAATATGCAAACATCGATTCTCCGTTTGGTTATTGGAAAGATACGATGATTAAAATTGAAGGTAGCGCAATCAATAACTTAATTCAATTATTCCTCACTAACTTTGACTTATGTGATCGTCATACATCTAACCACGCTCAATTCTTAGATTATCAATATCCGAAATATAAAGACAAAGGTGTCATCTTCCCATTTGGCCACGGACCTGCTCCATACTTTAAAGAAAGAGTTGGCGAAGAAACCCTTATCAATGTGATTGAGTCTGCGAAGAAATCACTATACATTTCATCACCTTATTTCATTCCTTCTGAATCGCTCCTTTATGCAATAAGAAGAGCTGCTTTAAACAAAGTTGATGTCCATTTATTCTTACCAGGAATTCCTGACAAGAAACTCGTCTATCATATGGCTGAGACTTACTTCCAAAGCTTAATGAAAGCCGGTGTTCATGTGATGAGCTATCGTCCAGGTTTTAACCATATGAAAACCTTACTCGCGGATGATAAGTTAGCGTTCGTTGGCACAATTAACTGCGATTATCGTTCTTTAGTTCATCACTTTGAATGTGGAGCAATCATCTATGATGCACCATGTATCAAAGATATTCGTGATGACTTTGATAATATGATGATTGAATCAGTTGAAATTCCTCAATCATTTACAATGTCCAAGTTCATTATCTTTATCTGTGCATTAATTAAGCCATTTGTCGCATTACTTTAGTATGAAAGTACTTTTATATTTTGAAAGCCAAGATAAAATCAAAACTTCTGGGATCGGAAGAGCTTTAAAACATCAAATCCAGGCTTTAACCTCTAACGGAGTGGAATACACTCTTGATCCAAAGGAAAGTTTTGATATTGCCCATATTAATACTTATTTCCCGAAAGCAAAACATCTTGTTAAGAAACTTAAAAGAAAAGGCGTGCCAGTTATCGTTCACGGTCACTCCACCGTTGAAGACTTTAGAAATTCTTTTAGAGGTTGGAAATTGATGTCGCTTTGGTTTAATCCAAATCTCAAATGGTTTTATTCCCATGCTGATCACATCATTACTCCAAGCGCATATTCCAAAGAATTAATCGATTCATACAATTTAGGGACCTCAGTTGAATTTATTTCAAATGGCATCGATCCAAAACTTTATGAATATAAAAAAGAAGATGTTGATGCCTTCAAAGAATTCTTCAAAATCAAAGAAAACGAAAAGGTTATCATTGGTGTTGGTTTCCCATTTAACCGCAAAGGCTTAAAGGACTTCTTTGAAGTCGCTAAATCATTCCCAGACATCAAATTTATTTGGTTTGGTGCGTTAGCGAAAATCTTAACTCAACATAATGTCTTAAAAGCAATTAAACATCGTCCTGAAAACGTTTTGATGCCAGGATATATCGATAACAAGATTATCCGTGGAGCCTATCATTACGCTGAATGCTTATTCTTCCCATCATATGAAGAAACTGAAGGTATCGTTGTCTTAGAATCGCTTGCTTCTCACTGTGTCACTTTAGTCCGTGATATCGGTGTTTATAAAGACTGGTTAGAAGATGGCCGTGATTGTTACAAAGCTAAAAATAATGCGGAATTTGTCGAGAAAATTAAGAAAATCATCTCTTCTGATAATTCGAAAATTAAAGAAAATGGAATGAAACTTGTTAACGAAAGATCTCTTGAAGTTGTCGGTAAAGAACTTAAGGGTGCTTATCAACGTGTTTTAGATAACTATCACGCGAAAAAGTGAGCACTATAAAATAGTGTTTCATCATGTTATAATTAGGGTAGATTTTTGTTATTAGCCCTAATTTTATTTATGGGCGACGTATTTTATTGAAGGGGGTAAAATATGGGTAAATTAGCATGGATTATTCCAGTCGCTATCACAGGCACACTCGTGATCGCGGGCGTTGGTTTATATTTAACATTCATGGATTTAGGAACTTCCAAGTATCAACCTGATGAAAATTTAACAACGGAAAAACTCCTAAATCGTCAACTTGTCAGAGCATTCGATAATATTGAAGAAACAAAACAAATTGATTATGTCTTTGATGAAGATTGTTTGAACCAAGTTCTTTATCAAGCAACTAAAAATATTCAAGAAGATCCAAGAGTTGGTAGTTACGTCAAAGGTTTCTATGTCGAAATCAAAGATGAACACTACACATTCTATGTTGAAGCGGATATTCGTTTCATTAAGACAAGATTAATTCTTGATTCAACACTTGAAGATTCAGGTGATGCGTATATCTTCCATCTTAATGCGATTAAGGTTGGTCATATGCCATTTACTGGTATTATCAACGCGACCGGCGTTCTTAAGAACGTTTCACTTGAAACAGCTTTCTCTGATGCCGGTTTAACAGTTACAGTTGATCATGATAATCATCAAATTGTTTATAAGAAAGCCGATATGAGAAACGACTTATCTAAGAAGATGAGCGGCGGTGCGAATGGTGATGATCTTATTACAGGCGCGCTTGAAGCTATGGACTTCGAATTTGGCTTTGATAAAGGCCTTTATGGTCGCGCAAATCTTGAACCATTAGTGAAGAACGATTCCATCTCTGATGGTGCGATTGATGGAGCCCACTATGTTGGCTACAAAGACAAACGCGCAGCCATCGACTTAATCGTTGAAAATCTTCAATATCAATATGCGAATGGCAAATCAGAAGATGAAGTTAAAAAATCCGCTGATAATCAATTCGCAACACTAAGAGGCTATGGCAATGCCGATAATGCTATTTCCGATAAGATTAAAGGTCGTATTTCAGGCGGACATACTCCAGCAGAATTTATTGTTAGTACTGGTGAACCAATCGAAGTCGCCTCAATAAGCGAAGCTGAAATCGATATGATTCTTGAATCAACAAGCATTGTTGGTAAACAATTCCATTTCCATTATCAGGATGAAATTGCCTATTCTGTTGTTGATAGCTTCTATTCAGATATTTATACCGAAAACGGTACTTCATTTATGAACTTTACCGTCGGTTTCAATCTAAATGGACTTGAAACTCGCGCGATTGTTCAAACTCATGTTGTTCCAGAAGATAACAAGTTTGCCGCCGATTTAATTATCGACAATATCTATTACGGAACAAAAATTGCACCAGAAAGCTTTACCAAAGTTGTTAAAGAATTCCTCGATGAAGGTGTCGGCGATAACAAAGATGCTTTGAAAGATGACACATTCAAATATGATAAGTCTCTCAACAAGTTCACAATCAACTTCGAACCAATGATCACCGAAAGCTTAACTGACTATCAAACCGCCTTCGAACTTAAAGATATTCCTGGAGTTCCTGATGGCGAAAAATCAATCAAGATTTCTGATAGCAGATTAGGTGAAAACGGAAAGTTATCATTGAAATATAAGCGTGCGATTGCCTTACCATAATTGGTCAAAACAAAAAAGGAAGGCTCTTATGAGCCTTTTTCTTTCGCTTATTTAGCAGATAGATAATTCTTTTTGTTCTTCTTAATAACTTTTATATCTTTGAAGAATTTGATTGAACTCTTTAGAGGTGAGACTGTTGATCCTCGATCATCTCTCCAAGTGACTGGAATCTCATATACCTTCACTCCTAATAGTTTAGCGATATATAAATACTCAACATCAAAGGCAAAGCCGTTAACAATTTGAAGGGTTGCGATTTTATCCGCTAAAGACTTTTCAATACATTTAAATCCGCATTGTGTATCTGAGTAATGGAAGTGGAATCTATGGTTAACAATTTTACGGCAGCACCAGCCAATAAAGCGGCGTTTTGCCGGTTGTTTTACAGGAATAACAGATTCTTTGTGATGTCTTGAACCAATGATAAATTTCTCTTTTCCAAGTAAAGGAATGACTTCATCGAACGCTTTTAAATCGGTAGATAAATCAGCGTCCATGAAAAGGATATAATCACCAGTTGCGTTTAAGATACCTTGCTTAACCGCACCACCCTTGCCACGATTAACTTCATAACCAGAATGAACAATGCCATCTATGGAGTTAATTACTTCTTGAGTGTTGTCTTTTGAACCATCATTAACAAGGATAAGTTCAGATTCAATGGTTAAAGTATTAAGCTTTTGCTTAACTTGTTCTACTTTTTCTTTTAAATCCTTAGCTTCGTTATAGCAAGGAATGATGATTGATAATTTCATTATTTCTTATTCTTCTTAATGGTTTTTTCAATGAGGATCGGTGAATATAATCCAGCGATAGCGATCACTAATGTTCCTGGGACACATAATCCATATAAAAGTGGATAAGATATTTCGACATCCTCTTTAAGAGTAATTACATTAGATGAGACTAGCCACGCGATAACTGTGCCTAATGCAATGCCTAAAAAAATATACGTTGCAGGCACCCATATTGTGTCTAGTCGATACGAGTAGTTTTCGTTCTCGCGTGATGCTCTAAATATTGCGTAGTAAAGTGTGGCAATAAAGATGAAGGTTAAGATGAATAAAAATACAGCTATTCCTTCACCATTTTTAACCTCAAAAATTGATAAGATTAAACCGAAAGAAATGAACATTGAAAACACTCCAAAAAAGACAAAATCAAGGGACTTAAATAAAGCAAGCTTATCAGTCAATTTCCCGGTAGTTCTCGGTTGTTTTGGTGATTTTTGTGGTTTGTTATGAACAAATTTTTTCTTCTTATTTTGAGGTGCTGGCTCAACGAAATTTAGCGAGGCAAGAAGCACTAAAATTGGGAAGTCAATTTCAATGTCTTTTGTAATCTCTTCAAAGATCGATTTTGTGAATAAGAAATCACCACGGTTATGAAAGCAAACATAGATTGGATTATATTTAGCGACAATACCGATTGCTCGAGCGATTTTACTCTTTTGCGATTCGAGGGTTGGTTCAACGTTATCTTTAAGCGAGCTAATTTCTTCAAGGAGTTTTAGTTTGTTTTCTTCAGATAAAGCTTCTTTTGGGAAGTTAACGAAAAGAACACCAGTTTCAACGACATTGATTTTGATTTGGAATACATCAGCGATGGAGATGCCACCACTACTTTCCAAAACATATTGAGTGTCGGCTAAATTGTTAACGCCTTTTAAAAGTTCATCACTCAACCAAGTTGAGGTAACCAGGTTTATTTTATTGTTAAAAATATACTTCTGTGATGATTCTTTTTGTGAAATTATTACTTGCTTAATTTCCATGACAATTAATATATTAATTCACTTACAAATATTCTTCTACAAAATTTTTCTTAATTGTTTTTATTACTTTCTTTTAGCATAATTTAAATTATGGCAGACAAAGTATGCTGCTAGATAAGGTAGATTTGAAATGATTTGTAAGAAATGTGGATTCGAAAATCTTGATGAAGCTAGCTTTTGCATTAAGTGCGGAAGTCGTTTAGACGAGAAGATCCCTTGCCCAAAATGCGGGGAGTATATCGATAACGACGCTGATACTTGCCCTCATTGTGGCAAACAAATTCCTCATAAGAAGGAAGCTCATCTTGCTTACGAAAGAGTTATGTCTCCAAAGCGAAAACAAATCGCGAATGTTTTTAATTTGGTTTCGGTTTACGTTTCACTTTTCTTATTCATCATGCTTTCGATGACAATTTTCTTCTGCCCGGTTAATGATGTAACAATTTTCACTTCCTACTTCTACTTTGAACCAGGAGCGTTTAGTGATTGCAGACACGCTTTAAGTCAAATTGATGTGTTTATAATCGCATTTAACGCCTTATTTGTTTTTGCCGTTTCTGTAATTGGAGTGGTTAAGACATCCAAGAAGATTAAAAATCGAGAGAACTTATCATCGATTTATAAGTTTCTTATAATGGCTGTTTTAGCGAACTCATTCACTGTCGCATTACTTTATGCTTTTTCTCCCAACACAACAAATTACTTTGTAACATCATATATTTCTTCAATCAATTCTCTTGCATTAACTCATTTATGTATCTGCATCGGATTTGACTGTTTCTTACATTTCAAAAAAGGACAAATCTCAATCTTTATTGCAAGAATAATCCTTGGATTAAGCTTATTTATTTTCATTGGAATGCTTTCATGCTACACGATTCCATTTATTAAGATCGAAGACTCATTCCAAGGTTTTGTGTTTCATTTCGCATACATGACTTCGCTTATAAGTACGAACGCAGGTAGTGGCACATTTATATCCGCGTACGTTTTTGATTCAGTCAACTTATTACTTGGTTTAGCGATTCTTATTTCAATCTACTTTATTGGAACATTCTTCATCTCTTCATACTTTGAAGGAATGAACCGTTTCAAGAAGTTTAGAATTACATTCTATATGTCTTCAATCGCTTTATCCATTTTAGCGAGTATCTATTTTGTATCATCACTTGTTCAATTCTTTTTATACCAAGATTTATTCGTAGATGGTAATTGTGTGACGATTATACTCACTCCAACGGTTTTATTCCTCTTATCAATTTTATTGATGGGTGTTACAGTCACCACCTTCAATATTTATAACCGCGCGAATAGGAGAGCTTCTTTAGAAGAAAGAACAACGATTAAATAATTATGGATTCAATTAAGGTCATTGTTAATAATTCCAAAGCCCGCTTCAACTATTTCCTTGAAGCTTTTTTAGAATGTGGCATTGAGCTTAAAGGATCAGAAATTAAATCAGTTCGTAAAACTGGTGCCTCCTTAGCAGATTCCTATATCGTTATCCGTAATGGAGAAGCCTATATCCTTAACATGCATATCGCGCCTTATGAACAAGGCAATATCTTTAATCACGATCCAAATAGAACTAGAAAACTTTTATTACATAAAAAAGAGATTCAAAAGATGGAACAAAAAGCCGCTGAACAAGCGATGACAATTGTTCCAACCAAACTTTATCTTAAAAAAGGCAAACTCAAAGTCGAGATCGCGCTTGGTAAAGGTAAGAAACTTTACGATAAACGTGAAACCATCAAACGTCGCGATGATGAAAGAATGATGGCAAAAGCCAAAAAATCCATAGGTAGATTTGATGAATAAAGAAGAGCTTGAACAATATTTTGTTGATCATAACTACTCAACTTATGAACGTAGCAAATACGACAAGTTTTTATTAGACACAAAATTTGAATTTAATCTTCCTTCAATTCATATCACTGGCACAAACGGAAAAGGCTCCACCGCTTTTTATCTAATGAACATTTACAAGAAATATGGTTTAAAGGTTGGTTTATATACTTCTCCATATTTAGATGATGTAACTGAAATGGTCACTATCGATGGTAAAACCATCGACTTTGATACATATCTAGCGAAGTTTAATTCTCTTAAAGATAAATTTGAGAAGTATCAATTATCATCTTTTGAAATGCAAACAATCATCGCATTTGAATTCTTTAAAGAAGCGAAAGTTGATTTAGCAATCATTGAAGTTGGAATGGGCGGATATATTGATGCGACAAATATCATTGAACCCCTACTTTCAATCATCACTTCTATTTCCCTTGAACACACCTCATATTTAGGCGGAACAACATCCGAAATCGCCTATAATAAAGCAGGCATAATTAAGAGAAATGGTCGAGTTTTGACGGGGAAAATGGATGAATTCGCTCTTTATGCGATTAGAGAAACTGCCAAGAAACTTAACGCAACTGTATACACTGTTTCAGATTGTTTTAATGAACAAATTCAAGATGGAGTTGCTTGTTTTAATTCCCAAACCTTAAAAGATGTTCGATTATCAGTTCCCGTTTTGTATCAAGTTAAGAATGCTGCATTAGCGATTGATGCCGTTAAACTTCTTAACGATACATTCCAAGTTAGTGACGAGATAATCAAACAAGGATTAAAAGAAGCTACTTTACCATGTCGATATGAATTTATAAATGAACATATCTTAATCGATGGAGCGCATAACCCAGAAGCAATGGAAAATTTAGCGAAATCGCTTAAAGCGAACATAACTGTTCCAATTCATGTAATCTTCGCTTCATTTAGAGATAAAAACTTCTCTCAAATGTTAAATATCTTAGATACCGTATCCACCGATATCACAATTACGACATTTGATCATAAACGCGCTAAGAAGGAAGACGAGTATTTCTTATTCTTGTCGACATATAAGTTCGAGAATGACTATCTTACCAAGATAAAAGAACTACGCGAAACATATCCGGATGATTTGATTCTGATCACCGGTTCCCTTTATTTTGCTGGTCTAGTTAAAAGACAATTATCAAAATGAAAATATCTCAGGTTCAAAAAATAACCCTATCTGCTTTGTTATTGGCTTTAACAATTATTTTGACTAGGGTTACCCCTCTTCAGAACTTCCCGCTCATCCCTTGGGTGCGTATTTCACTTGGTCCGGCCCTTATTATTTTTTCATCAATTTTACTTGGTCCGTTTTATGGAGCGATTGTCGGTGCAGGTTCAGATATTTTAGGGATAGTTTTATTCCCAAATGCTCTTGGTTATGGAATCAATCCTTTGTTCACTTTGGTGTATGGGCTTTTAGGTGTTTTTCCATGGCTAATTTATATCATTTTTAAGCGAGTCAAAAACTATCGAATTCCGCTGATTTGTACGATTATTGCAGCGATTTTGATATTTGCAGCACTGGTTTATTTCATCTTTTTCTCATCGTTAATTTTAGAGAATTATAACTTCGAAATTTATCATAAATGGATTATTGTTTCGATCGCTTTTGCCCTTCTTGTTGGCACGATTATTTCTCTCTTCTTTATCAACCGATATTACGTCAAAAAATATGGTGAAATTTACTCTCCATACAAGATTGCTTTTATCTGTTTGTTGAGTGAATTTTTGTTGATGCTAATCCTCAACTCGTTTGTGAAAACAATTACCTTTGAAGTTAATTATTGGATTATCTTTTTCGCCCAAGCAATCGTCTTCTTTATCGATGTTCCTCTCAACACTTTTGTGGTGGAAGGATTATTGCTTTTATTGCAGAAAATCAAACCGAACGCATTTTAGTTATATTGCGCTCTTTTAATATATATTTAACCTCTTGCGTTATTGTGATACAATTAACGCGTTTTGGAGAATAAACATGGAAAAAGCAAAAAATATCTCTTGGGATGAATATTTCATGAGCATGGCTGTTTTAAGTAGCCAACGTTCAAAAGATCCCAATACAAAAGTTGGTGCGTGCATCGTTGATGCAGACCACAAAATCGTTTCAAATGGCTATAATGGCATGCCAATTGGCTGTGACGAAAATGAATTAAGCTGGAACAAAGGTGAAGGCCTCGATTCAAAATATCTTTATGTTTGTCACGCTGAATTCAATGCGATTTTAAACACTCGTGATGGAGCAGCTTTAAAAGGTTGCACATTATATGTCACATTATTCCCTTGTAATGAATGTGCTAAGGCAATCATTCAAAAAGGAATCAAAGAAGTTGTCTATTTAGACAATAAGTATGCTAATACCACTGAAACTCAAGCATCAGCGAAGATGTTATTTTTAGCAGGTATTAAAACTCGTAAATACGAAGGTCGTATTATTTCATTCGATTTCAAATAAACAATGAACTTAATCGAAGTTAGAAACTTAGTCTACAGTTATGATGGAAAAGATAACGTCATTAATGACGTTTCTTTTGACATTCCTGCTGGTAAGTATATTTCGATTATTGGTCATAATGGTTCAGGCAAATCAACAATCGCGAAATTATTAATTGGCTTATTGCCTCATAAGAGTGGATCCATCAAAGCGTTCAATCTTGAACTTTCAAGAAAGAGCGTGCGAGAGATTCGTTCACATATTGGAATTGTTTTTCAAAATCCAGATAACCAATTTATTGGTTCAACGGTTAGAGACGATATTGCTTTCGGTTTAGAAAATCGTCAAGTTAAACAAGAAGATATGGATCCGATCATTGATGAATATGCATCAAAGGTCAATATGCTCGATTATCTTGATAAAGAACCAGAAAATCTTTCAGGTGGACAAAAGCAAAGAGTCGCAATTGCTGGCGTTTTAGCGATGAAACCGGACATTGTTATCTTTGATGAAGCCACTTCAATGCTCGATCCAAAAGGCAAACGTGAGATCAGAGAAACAATCGAAAAGATGAGAAAAGATAATCCTAATCTCACTTTGATATCAATCACTCACGATCTTGAAGAAGCTTTCGCAAGCGATGAAATCATCGCCTTAAATGATGGACGAATCGTTTTACAAGGTTCACCAAAGGAAGTTCTTTCTCATCAAGATAAACTAATTGAAATTGGCTTAGATTTACCTTTCAAAACCAAATTTGTTTCTTTATTAAAAGAAAAAGGTATCAATGTTAATGAAGATGATTCATTAGAAAGGATTGTTGGGAAGATATGTCAATAAAGTTTAACCAAGTATTTTACACATATTCTCCCAATACTCCTTTTGAGCACGAAGCTCTTAATGGAGTGAGTCTCGAAATTAAAGAGGGTTCATTTACCTGTTTAGTAGGTCAAACTGGATGTGGTAAATCCACGCTTATTCAACACCTAAACGGACTATTAATTCCAAGTAGTGGTGAAGTCCTTGTTGGTGAATATATCAACACGAAAGGAAACCGCAAAATGAGGAAAAAAATCCGAGATTTGCGACGAAAAGTGGGTTTGGTGTTCCAATTTAGTGAGAATCAATTATTTGAAGAAACTGTCGAATCTGATGTTGCTTTTGGACCTTTAAATTTTGGAGCAAAAAAAGAAGACGCTCTTAAGATTGCGCATGATGCCTTAAATCAACTTGGACTTGATGAAAGTTTTTATCAAAAATCGCCATTCGATTTATCAGGTGGAGAAAAACGAAGAGTCGCTATTGCGGGTGTTCTCGCACTTAAACCAGATATTTTAGTGCTTGATGAGCCAACTGCCGGACTAGATCCTCGAGGAACAAGAGAACTTCTTAATTTGATTAAGAATCTTAATAAAGATGGCACAACGATTATTTTAGTTACCCATGACATCAATATTGTTTATGAATATGCAACTGATGTGGTGGTGATGCATAACGGCAAGGTTGTTGAAGCCTCTTCACCTGCAGAGCTATTTAAGGAAGACGTTGAACAATATTCTTTAGAAACCCCAATGATCCAAAAAGTTATCAAGACGTGTTTAGATAATGGCTTAAAACTTGATGTAGCCAATATCAAAGATATTGATACTCTTGTTAATGAGATCGCTAAAGCGAGGAAGAAATAATGAGCAGCATTACGTTAGGTAAATATGTTCCTTATAATTCCTTCCTTCATAGGATGGACGCGAGAAATAAGATTTTCTGTCTTATCGCTTTAATGGTTGCGATCTTTATTTCTTATTCAACCTGGGAATTAACTTTTATCATCGGTGGTTTACTCGCTTTATTCACAATTGTGTTAATTCTTATTTCCCATATTTCATTTAAATCTTTGTTTAAATCACTTCGAGTATTGTGGTTTATGATTATCTTTTTACTAATCATCAACTGTCTTGTTCCGCCAGTTGGAGCGACAGCAGTGGCGTTTTCAATCGGTTCATTCAATATATATTGGGATGCAATTCTACAATCACTTAAAATCATTCTTCGCTTAGTGTTAATGATTTCTTTATCGATGATTTTAACCGCGACCACTAAACCACTCGAACTTACATATGCTTTGGAGTGGTATCTAACTCCACTTAAGATTATCAAATTCCCTGCCCACGAAGTGGCGATGACAATTTCAATTGCATTACGCTTTATTCCAACTATCCTAGGTGAAGTTGAACGAATCATGAAAGCGCAGTCTTCTAGAGGTGTTGACTTTAAACATGGCAAAATCTCATCCAGGTTTAAAGCGATTATTTCGTTAATTATTCCACTATTTATTTCGGCATTTGAACGCAGCGAACAACTCGCTGATGCGATGGAAGCAAGGGGTTATGATCCAAAGCAAAAAAGAACCAGATATCGCAAATTATCCTTTCATTTCTCAGATCTTTTCGCGTTTTTACTCTGTGGTGGTCTAATGGCAGGAACCATCGTTGTTGCTACTTTAGGTTATACATTACTCACCCCGTCATTCCTTCCATTATTTATCGTGATTTGGTTAGGAATATTGATATATTGTTTATTACTTGGATTATTTGAAAGTAGGACAAAAAAATGAGATATTTAGCAATCATTGAATATGTCGGCACTAATTACGCTGGATGGCAAATTCAAAAAGATGAAGTCACCATTCAAGCGGAAGTAGAAAAGGTGTTATCAAGAATTTTGAACACCCCAACAAAGGTCTATGCCTCTGGTCGTACAGATGCAGGTGTGCACGCATTAGGACAAACATTTCACTTCGACACGATTAAGAAACTTGATTTAGATAAGTTTACTTATTCAGTCAACTCGCTTCTCCCGAGCGACATGCGCGTGATAAATATAGTAGAAAAAAGAGAAGACTTTCACGCTAGATACTCAGTTAAGTCAAAAAGATATGACTATTTGATCAATACTGGTGAATATAATCCATTTGAAAGAGATCTTGTCTATCAATTCCAAAGAAAGTTAGATTTAAACAAAATCAAAGAAGCTTTGGATGCGTTAGTGGGGGAGCATTGTTTTAAAAACTTTACCTCGAAACTCGAAGATGATTCTAACTATGTTAGAAAGATATATGAAGCATCATTGACCACTGAAGGGGATGTCATTCGCATCAGCTTCGTCGGAAGTGGTTTTATGAGATATATGATGAGGATGATTGTTGGTTGCCTAATTGAAATTGGTTTAGGCAAAATGTCGGTTATGGAACTAAAAATATATTTAGTGGAAACACATCGTAAAATCGTTCCATATAAGGCTCCTGCTTGTGGACTATATTTAATGGAACTGACCTATTAAATAAAATTGCCTTATATAATAAGAGTGATTATAATATTAAACGTTTTAAGGAGTATTACTTATGGGTAGACATCATGAAGTTAGAGCGGCCGCGATGGCCCGCACTGGCAAAATCAAATCAGCTTTATATGCTCGTGCTTCTAAAGAAGCATATATGGCAGCGAAACAAGGATCACCAGATCCAAAGACCAACCTTGCTTTAAGAGCGGTTTATGAAAAATATCGTGGAAAATCTGTTCCAAGAGATGTTTTTGATCGTGCGATTAAGAAAGCTCAAGGTGGCGATGCTGTCGCTTACGTTGAAGGAAGATATGAAGCTTTTGGCCCAGGTAATTCTTTGTTAATTGTTGACACCCTTACTGATAACCCAAACCGCGCTTTAGTGGAAGTCCGCACCCAAATCGTTCGTAAAGGTGGACACCTTGGTTCAGTTATCTATAATTTCACCCAGCTTGGTATCCTTGCCTTTAAAGGCACCAACCGTGATGAAGTTGAAGAAGCCCTCATCTTAGGTGATGTTGATGTTCAAGAAGTTGAACTCGATGAAGACACCATTTATGTCTATGTTGCTCCAGATGCATTTGAAAAAGCCAAAGAAGTTCTCGCAGGACTTGGCATCACTGAGTTTGAAGAAGCCGAAATTAGAATGGAACCAAATGAATATGTCACCCTTTCGGATGAAGATAAACAAAAGTTCCAAGATTTAGTGGATGCCCTTGATGAACTTGAAGACGTTCAAAATGTCGCTCACAACGTTGAGTTATAATTAAACTAATAAATTAGATAAGAGGAAGCTATGCTTCCTTTTTTCTTTTCAATTTTTCAGAATACGTTGTTATGATATTGATTTGTTATATTATTATACCTTTGGTATAACATATTTTTATTATAAAAATTGACTCACGATAGCACTTTTTGTATACTTTAGTTATGGATATCGTATCGTATTTATCTAATATCTATGGTTATGACACCCCTATCTTCATAAAAGATGTACGAATTGGTCGTAAATCTAAGACTGCGATTAGGGAAGAGTTTTATCGTGCGACTAAGCGTGGTGATTTAGAAAGAAAGTCCAGCGGTATCTACTATCTTAAAAGTAACAAAGATTTTGGTAGTGGCATTACCTTTAGAAAAATTGTTGAAAACAAGTTTATGTATCCAGATTGCATTTCTTCAGAAACAAGAGAACTTTTTATTGATGGCTATTACTCTGGAATGACCTTCTTAAATATGATTGGTTTATCTGAACAAGTTCCAGCGATGCCTGAAATTACTACGAATAAAACAAGTTCTAAGAAAAGATATTTCGTTTCTGGCAATTCTATGGCGATTATTCGCAAAGGTCGAATCCCTATTGATTTTACTAATTGGAAGGATCTTCAATTCTTTGATATGTTTCATTTCTTATCTCTTGATGAAGTAAAAGAAAAGAAAGACATAATCGTTGATTATGCGAAAAAGAACGGAATATCAGACGCCTCATTCACAAAATATATTAAATACTATGGCCCTAAAACCATTAAGAAAGTAGTGGAAGGGGGTATTTTAGATGCTCTTATCGGATGATAAACAATTGTTCAACGATATCATTAGAACTATTGCTGACCAAACCGAAATAAATGAAGCATATATCGAAAAAGATTTTTATGCTTTGACAATTCTAAGAGAATTGATTAGCAGAAATCCAAACTTTGTTTTTAAAGGCGGCACCTCTTTAAGTGTTTGCCAACGAATCATAAATCGTTTTTCTGAAGATATTGATATTTCATATGCTCTTGAACATATTACGGTTGGTCAACGTCGCCAAATCAAACAAGATTTCTTTGATTCAATAGCGGCTGCATCACTATCAGTTCAAAACGCTGAAAACATTAGAAGTCGCAGAGTGTTCAACCGTTATATATGTCCATATCAATCAAGTTGGAATAATTCTTCAAACTTTGTCATTGTGGAGTGGGCCACCCAAACACCTGCTTTTCCTGTTGAAGAAAAAAGCGCCCAAACGATCATCGGTAAATATCTATCAAAGATAGGCCGTCTTGATTTAGTGGAAAAATATCAGCTTGAACCATTTGTGACCAAGACAATCACTAAAGAAAGAACTCTCGTGGACAAAGTCTTTGCAATTTGTGATTACCATATCTCACGAAAGTTAGACCGACAATCAAGACACATCTATGATCTACATCAGTTATTAAAACAAGTTGAACTTAACAAAGATTTGTTAGATTTATTTTATAAAGTTAAAGAATATCGGGTTACTCTTGAAACATGTTATTCAGTGTTAGGAGAAAAGTCGTTATCAACTCTGTTAAATGAACTCATCGAAGAGAAAACATATTTATCAGACTATAATTTGAGAACTTTCCCTCTTTTATATGATCACATCAAATATGATGAATGTGTCCCATCTATATTAAAGATTGCTTCGTTCCTTAAAGATAATAATCTTTGATTTTCACTTCTATTTGAAAAACAAAACATTATTTTTGCCTTTTAAATTTCTTGTTTGAAATTTGTTTTGACTTAGCAAGTTAATATAGATATAATCTATCTCGCACAATGAAAAAGAAATAGTCCCGGTAAGATTATTGCTTGAGTAAGGAGGAAACAAAATGCAACGTCAAACAACGATCGCAAAACCAGAAAAAATCGTTCGTAAATGGTATGTCATTGATGCTACAAACATCCCATACGGAAGATTAGCCTCATTTGTCGCAGTTAAGTTAATGGGTAAGGATAAACCAATCTACACTCCAAATGTCGATTGTGGTGACTTCATCATTATCATTAACGCGGAAAAAGTTGCTCTTTCTGGTGCTAATAAGCTTAAAAATAAGAAATATTACAATGTTTCCGGCTATAACGGTGGTCTTCGCACCAGAACTGCTGGTGAAATGATTGAAAACTATCCGGAAGAAATGGTCACACGTTCAGTCTGGGGTATGTTACCAAAGGGACCTTTAGGTCGCCAAATGATAAAGAAACTCTTCGTCTATCGTGGATCAGAACATAAACACGAAGCTCAGAAACCTGAAGTTCTCGTGTGGAAGAAATAAGGAGATTAGCTATGGCAGAAGTAAAAAAATATTACGGTACTGGTAGACGTAAATCATCTATCGCTCGTGTCTATGTCACTGCTGGTAAAGGTAAAATTACCGTTAACGGTAGAGATGTTAAGGATTATATGCCTTATGCAACCCTTGTTATGGATTTATCTCAACCACTCGAAGTTACCGCTAGCGCATCAAAATATGATGTGGAAGCCTTTGTAAAAGGTGGTGGCTTCTCAGGACAAGCTGGTGCAATCCGTTTAGGTATTGCCCGTGCTCTTCTTGAAGCCGGTGAAGACCGTCATGTCTTAAAGGCAAATGGTCTTGTCAAACGTGATAGCCGCGCTAAAGAACGTAAGAAATACGGTCTTAAAGCTGCTCGTCGCGCACCACAATTCTCCAAACGTTAATTCATTGGGAAAAATTGGATCTCACTATGTGGGATCCTTTTTTCTTATTTATTTATTGAAATCAATATTTTGATATTGTATATTTATGTAGCGTTAAATCGCAAAACGGATCTTTAGCTCAGCTGGTTAGAGCGCACCCCTGATAAGGGTGAGGTCGGTAGTTCAAGTCTACTAAGATCCACCATTTGATTAAAATTTGCCCTTAAGGGCAGTTTTATTAGGGGGAAACATACAACAACTAAGTTGTTTGCCTTTATGGGCACTTAGCTCAGTTGGGAGAGCGTTTCCTTCACACGGAAGAGGTCACAAGTTCGAACCTTGTAGCGCCCACCAGTGATGCCTTCATAGCTCAATTGGCAGAGCAACCGCCTTGTAAGCGGTAGGTTGATGGTTCAAGTCCGTCTGAAGGCACCATTTATGGAGATATGGCGAAACTGGCAGACGCGCTAGACTTAGGATCTAGTGGAGCAATCCGTGCAGGTTCAAGTCCTGTTATCTCCACCAGTTTGTTGAATTTCCCCCATTCTTGATAGATCGCATCCTTAGGGATGCTTTTATAAAACTTATGCATTTAACTCATCAATTAGAAATATTCATTCATGATGATTCAAAGATATTGATTCTCGGTTCATTTCCAAGTATTAAGTCTAGGGAATATGGTTTTTATTATTCGCATAAACAAAATCGTTTCTTTCCTGTCTTAGCGAAGTTATTTGATGAACCCGCCCCTTCTTCAATAGAAGAAAGAAAACAGTTTTTAATCAAACATAAGATCGCTTTATATGATGTGGTGGAGGAATGCGATATTCATAGCAGTGAAGACGCATCAATTAAGAATGTTATTCCAGTTGATATTGTTCGCATTTTGAAAAGATATCCAAACATCAAAGTGATTGGCATAACTGGTAAGAAAGCTGCATCACTTTTTGATAAGTATCTTTTAGATAAAGTTAATATTCCGGTTATATATCTTCCATCAACCTCACCAGCGAATGCGAAGATGAGTGTTGATGATTTAGTGGATGAATATATAATTCTAATTAAGATTTTCTTTAAAATTGACTCAATGCTTGTTTATAAACTCTCAAACAAAAGTAGAAAAAGAGTCTATTCTCTTTTAGAATATAATTATTCTGAACAAAAATAATGTCATTTTGTTGTGCTTATTTTTACTGAATGATAAGGAGGATATACCATGACAGAATTCGAACAGTATTTTTTTACAAAACTGCGATGTGATACAGACATAGAAGGTTGTTATTTTTGTATGCCTAGTAACGATTGCTTTACATATTGTATTAATGAATTAAAAATCGCTTTAGAGAATCAGCTTGAGGAAAATATCAAAAACAATTATGTTTTGGAACTGTCTAAGTGGTTTTATAAATTTTTAGAAAATGACAAGATACTCAAAAGCATAGACTCATTATCTTTCTCTCAATTATTGCTACTTTTAAAAGAGATGTCTGAAGGAAAATCATTCGATAAAAAAGACACCATTACAACTTTGGTGCATTTACGTGGCCAACTGGCGCATAAATATTTTCATAAAATAAAGGACGAATTATCAGCTTTGAGTCAATCAACTATACTGGATTACGAATATTTAGATGTTTTGATAGAGCTGTTTTTAAATGAGTGTCTAGCTCGTGATATAGATATTAGGTTTATTCATAAAACTATAGAATGGTACGAAAGCGGTAATTTCAAAACATTTGAGTCGTTTCTAGAATTTTTCGTTAGTAGAATCACCATTTCTTACGACATATATCTTCCAGTAAAGAATTATAAGTCAATAAACAAAGATGTTTTTAAGCAGAATAATCAAGAAATTATTTCGAACAAAGGAATTCATTATCTTCACATTTATGAAAACGGTTCGATTGATTACTACCGTGTAATAACGTCGCACATGATTCGAATAGATTCAATCTTCAACACAATAAAACTCTACACACGCTCTGAAATCGATTACGATTTTGAAGAAAATATTTTGATTGATATTGGCTGCAAGCATCTTTTAAAGATTAAAGAGGTTTATTTGCCGTTTTCCGAAATAAATAAGTATAAAGGAGTTAATCCGTATGCCAAGTTTATGAATAATAGTATTAATAATTTGAACAAACTTTATGAGTTAGATAGAAATTTATATCATAAAATATTAAATATAATTGGCTATTCTGAAAAAAATAACGATTCGATCAATTCTTCTTCGTATGTCGATTCTTGGATCGCTTTAGAGTCATTATATTCATTAAACGAGACAACATCTGGGTATAAAGCAGTTAAAATGTTATTACCATCTTTTATCTCGTCGAAAATTATTATCAATAAACTGACATTTATCCTTAAGAATGCATTTGGAAGAAAGGAAATGCTGGCTGAAGATTTTGTCGAAAAGCCATTTTGTGAAGTTGAGAAACTTGCTCAAAATGCAAAATCTTTGTTTTACAAAAGAGAGCTTTTAAAAGCAAAAAATAAAGTACAAACAATAAGCAATCTCAAAAAGTATTATGATGCAATTGAGCAAAGAGTATCAATCGATATTACTAGAATATATATGTTGAGAAACGAATATGTCCACGAAAGCAAATTGAGCGCTTTCAAATCGTTACAGTTTTATCGCTTGAGAAATTATCTGGTTTTATCGATTGACTTATTTTTTAATATGCTAGATCAAAGAATAGATCGTGATAGCGGGCGAGGTGAAATCGCATATAGTGTTTTTGCTAAACTAAAAGAAAAGAACGATTTAAGACACACCTTCTTTTTGGTATCAACCGAAAAGCGAAAATACAAAAACAATATGGATATTCTAAAAATTGATGAAATAGACAAAACGGTTTCCCAAGCGGACGTTACAATGAATATTATTTTGAATAATAATTATATAATTAAAAAATTTGTAAAATACGAAAAACAACATTGAAGTTTTTAATTATTATAACAATTTCAACCATTACTTAAACGCGATTAAAATCACCTCTGCTTTTATATTTCTTGTGACGTTTGCTAATGTATATTACACACTGGTGTGGATAAGTAAATTATGTTAACAATAAAATTTATGTTTATAGGAAAGTTCTTATGAAAATCTCAGTAGCAGACACAGGTTACGTTGGTTTATCTAACGCTATTATCCTCTCACAACATCATAAAGTATTCGCTGTTGACGTCGTTAAAGCGAAGGTTGATTTGATCAACTCTAAAAATCTCCAATTGTTGATAAAGAGATTGAAGAATATTTAGCGACTAAGAAATTAGATCTAACTGCTAGCAGGATATTGAAGACAAGCAGAACATACATGTACTGATTTCTATGTACCTGATGAAACTGATTACAAAAAAGCTTTAAAAGGTAATCCTTTATCTTGTTTAACCACTATGTATGATAGAAGCGTTATAGGTGATTTATATTTTGATGAAACATATAACCGTCATGAAGACTATATCTTCTGGTTAACAATATTAAAAAGAGAAATAGTGGCTAAAGGCAATCATAATGTTTTAGCGACTTATGTTATTCACTCTAATAGTAAGAACTCTAATAAATCTAAATTAGTTAAATCCATGTATCGTGTATATCATGAATCACAAGGATTTAATTGGTTGAAGAGTTGGATATATGTATTTAGATATGCTTTATATAGTAAGCGCACTAAAACTCATGTTGATCTTTGAATTCAACGATTTGCAAATTCTTATACACAACATAATGTTTTCCTGTATATAATTCTCCAATCTCGGGATTTTCAATTTTAGTGGGTCTTTTTCTGTGTTTATATTTAAAGATTATTTTAGTCACTTTTTCGTTAACTTGTATTTCATTATCTATAAACGGAGCAATACTTTCTTTAGGGTCGCTAGCACTAATTATATATTCGCAATTCTTAATACATTCACTTTGAATAAACCATTTATTTGATTCTTTAAGGCGATATGACCAAAACCCATTAATGTATAATTCTAAGTTTTCAGATGTTCCGCTTCTAGAATTGTAGAAGTGCACACTCTTGTCGTATTTATGCCACTTTCCATTAGAGAAATATGAAACTATGATTATGTCTTGTTGCTTAAAAACAGGTGCCTGTCTTAACGAAAACTTAAAATAATAAAAATCATAGTAATCAAGCATTTGTTTTGCTCCGTATTGAAAATCTGAGTTACTTACAAATACAGGTATTATTTTTCTTGCTTTCCCAGCAGATTCATATTCTTGTATGTTTTCAATAACTTTAATAAATGCAGATATTTCGCTTTTTTCTACTGGATTCTTATGAAATTTGCACTCTCCGTATAGAATTGCAGGATGAGCTTTTGAAAATAGCTGGACATCAATCTGGTGCTTTATTGGATCACCATCAACACTTGCTCCAAACACCTTTTTCTTTGATGTATTTGAATTAGAAAAGTTAATAAAAAGATTAGGCTCAATTTCGAACGACAATTGTGGTGATCGCAAAACTCTTTTTACCACACTCTCGTATTGTTCCCAATCTTTATGTTTGTTTGCCATTAATTTATTTTAGCACTAATCAATATTCCAAATTGAGTATAAAGTTTAGTTTTTCCTTGTTGGATTTAAAACTGGCAGCCCAACTTTGTATAGTTCGTTATTCGTAGTTAAGGTGCGTGATTTCAAAAGCTGCTAGCACATTTTATCACCTAGTAGTATTACACAGAATTTTGTAGAATAATTGCGATATTGGACTGAGCCCACTGGAACCATTTGAAATAGCTAAAAAGTTGGGATTGTTACAGTCGGAATAATTTGTAGCAAAAAATAAATAGGGATTGTTACAGTACGTTAAAGACAACTTTGCGTTTTTAATTGAAGTTTGCAATGGCAAATAATACTATAAAATAAAATATGGATAATTCAAAAAGCAAAAGGAATATTTTAGTTTTTAAACCACTCGGCAGCATTGTTGCTCTATCGGTTGTTATTATTGCTGTTTTGATTGGAATTGGTGCTTTATTCGAGTTAATTAATCATTGGCTTTGGCTTGCGCTTACCATCGTTGCTTTCTTGATTGCCACTGCTATGTATTTCTACTATGTTCATCCTATTAGGAATTTCCTCAGCAAAGGGAGAAATGTTGTAGATGTCCATTTCTTTTCTTTGATTTTTGTATTTCTTATCTATGGTGTTATTTGTATTCCAGATATTTCCTTTTTATTTAATAACGTGGCAGTAAAAATAAAATGGATACCTTCGATTGTTGCTTTTTCACTAGCTACATGTTTTCTTTGCTTATCTATTTTTAGGCTCTTTTATACTAGAAAAATAATTCAATCAAACTATTGTACATACCATTTAATAGATTTTGTTAATAACAATCTTCCGACTAGTATCAACGATGCAATAATATGTGATGAAGCCATAAATCTAGATTTGTTTAATCGAAAAGCAATAGTTAACGAGATATATAGCGCTCTTTTGAAGCGTAACGCCAATGGCAAAGTGGTTGTTGGCATAATTGGGAGATGGGGAATTGGTAAAACCACATATCTCAACAATGCTTTGAAAAGAATTAAAGAAAAGGAAGATAAGTCAATTATAATTTGTGATTCATTTAGTGCTTGGAAGTACTCTGACGAAAGAGCATTTCTTGTTGGTTTAATAAACCAAATTTACGAATCTTTGGATATAGGTGTTAATGATAGCGTTATCAATTCTGCCATTATTCGCTATGTCGGCATTTTCTTGAGCGATTCCCGCTTGAATTTTACTAAAGCCATAACAGCGAATCAAAATGATAAAACTATTATCAATGTTATCAACGAATATCTTGTGGCTAACAATAAGCACATTATTTTTGTGATAGACAATATCGATAGACTCACAAAGGAAGAAATGCGCTATGTCTACAAAGCTGTGGGTGATATTTTAGATATCAATAACATCACTTTCGTTTGTCTTTATGACGAAGAATACGTTGAAAGAATTATTAACGATACTTATCCTTGCAATTATTTAGATAAAATAGTTGATGTTAAAGTGTTTATTGATGAACCATCTCCAAATAAGATTTATAAAGTTGCCCACACTGCTCTTAGTAATTATTTAAACAAATATAAGCCAGAATTGAGCCTCGAAAAGCTTAGTGATAATGATAATGAAATTTTGAAAGCATCGTTGAAAAACATACATAATGTTAGATCCTTAATTCTTTCTCTAAATAAGGCATTTATCAAAATTTCAGATGACAGTTTCTCTCTTAATTTTATCGATTACTTTGCTATCAATATTATTAAGGAATCTAATAATCAATTATATTCATTTATTTTAGAACATGCCGATATGTTTGCTACCGCTCACACAAATTATGTGAGAGACTATTATTTTTATTTTGATCAAAAGGAAAGAATTGAAAAAAGAAACAAATTGATTAACGACAATTTTAAGTATGGGGCTCGCTTTTGGAAAAACAGAGAACTTATTGAAAGATTGTTTCCCCAATCGTTAACAGAATATGGTTCTTTAAGCTCAAACGAAGAAAGTCTTGCCACAAAGCAACATAGGATTTATTCTGGTAAATTCTTTGAACAATACATAAAGGATGTAGATGCCGATTTTTTAGGTGCATATAACCAAGTTGAAACAGCCCTTTCTACCACTGAGAGCCAAGAAAAAATGTATTCTTCTTTAAATATTTTATTGCATTCCTACGTAACGGGCGATCATGTCGAGTTGTTTAAAATTATTGAAGATATTATCGATACAATCAATATCAAAGAACAACTCATGTGGATTCTTTCTTACTTTAGAAGCAAATACTATGCATTCGATGATACTTATATTGGTTTTTCATTGTCGGCCAAAACTAGAGCAGCCATTATTATTGATAAGTTATTGATTAAGATTGGTGGAAAAGAAGCCGTTGATTTTATTAATTCGTTCAGAAACAAAATCGAATATATTACCCTCCTTTCTGCAATTAGTTATTGGAATGACGCTAGTATTAAATATAATCAAACTGGCCAGGATTTATCGACCCATATTAATGAAGTGTGGGAAGAAATGGTTGAACATGTTATAACCAGGAGTATTAATGTTTTCAAAGCCGATTACTATAGAAGGGGTATTTTGTGGAGGCTTAGAGACAAAACCGATTTTGAGCAATTGAAGAAATATATTTTAAATTGTATTGATTCCTCAAATATATATTGCTTTTTAAACGAATTCATTGCGCAAGGGACTAGCTCCAACGAGAGGGAACCTCATATTTTATCTTTAGAAAAGAAAAATCTTGAGAACTTTTATACCTTGGATGAAGTTAAGCAATTGGTGGATTCCGCTTCAATAAGTTCTGAGGGAGATGAAATAATAAATAGGCTTGTTTATCAGCTGATAAATGACAGAGACCTTCAACGTTCTGAAATCAGTTATACTGGTGACCCCGTTAATTTGTGGTTATATTTTGAAAAACCGGAAACATTATAATAATAAGTTTATTTATTGGGGGGTAATGTTGAAAGGTTACCAGAAGAAATTTCATTATCAAATTCAATCCTGTGATAGTCATTAAATTCTGGTGCTCGATCAGTTAATAACACACCTAAGTATTTACCAAATTTGCTATCACCCATCATTTGATAAACAAAATTTATCTTTTTGTAATTGTTAATTAAAAAATGTGATTTTTCATCGGACGAAAATGCAGTATTTATCGGCTTCCTTCATCACCGTCCTCATCATATAGCAGTTTTCCTTTAATTCGATAAGATTGGCCTGTTATCTTAATGATGTAAGAGTGATGAACTAAATGATCAACAATTGCATTGTCTAGGTGTAATCTCCAAAAACCTCACCCCATTTAGATGATGTTTGGTGAAAAGATAATTCAATAATACTATTAAAGATGCTTACCATGTATTTTTGTTGTGCATTACTAGATGATAAACAGTTAATAAGCGCCATATTTGGATGCCTATGTATTCGTGGTTAAATGCACTAATGGTATTTATTCGGCCGGAAAGTTTTATTTCAAAAATAATTTTGGTATTTATACAGTAAGCGAAAGACATTTCTTTGATATATTTATTGTTAAATCCATTATATCTTTAATATAATATCGTTATGAAAATCTCAGTAGCAGGAACAGGGTACGTTGGTTTATCTAACGCTATTATCCTCTCACAACACCACAAAGTCTTCGCTGTCGACGTCGTTAAAGCGAAGGTTGATTTAATCAACTCTAAAAAATCTCCAATCGTTGATAAAGAAATTGAAGATTATCTCGCGAACAAATCTTTAGATTTGGAAGCCACTCTTGATGGTGATAACGCATATAAACAATCTGATCTCGTTATTATCGCCACACCAACAAACTATGATTCTAAGACAAACAAGTTTGATACATCTTCTGTTGATTCGGTTATTGAACAAGTTAAAAGAGTTAATCCTAATGCTTGGATAATTGTTAAATCCACTGTTGGGGTTGGTTATACATTAAACGCAAGAAAAGAACATAAATACGATAAGATTCTTTTCTCTCCTGAATTTCTAAGGGAAGGAAAGGCATTATATGATAATCTTTATCCTTCGAGGATAGTTGTAGGCGTTCCTGAAAAGAAAGAACCATATCTATCAAAAGCAAAAGAATTTGCAAAACTTCTTCAAGAGGGTGCGATCAAACAAAATATTGAAACCCATATTTTAGGATGTACCGAAGCAGAA
>OMVV01000016.1 GCA_900314585.1 uncultured Erysipelotrichaceae bacterium | reverse complement strand
GTAAGCTTCTAGTTCAGCGATAGGGAAGAAGGCCTTCTGATCAGCAGAGAGGTTTTCGTAATCGGCACGGGCGGCATCGATCTTGGCTTTGGAAGCATTGTCATAGGTGATATCACCGATAGCTTTGATTTCCTGGGCCACCGCATCGACGGCGGTATAGTCGGCGTAAGCCTTGGCAAGGTCGTCGGCGTTTGGAACGAGGGCTTGAACGGCTGGGCTCAAAGAATCATAGGCGGATTTGGCAGTGTCGATGAGCGCTTTGCACTCAGGAGTATACGTCACTTCGCCGATGGCGTTGATCTTCACCATGGCACCCACGATTTGGATGTCGTCCAACAAAATCTGCGTAATCTCGGGATCTAAGAGATTGATGGCAAAATCCTGATAGGCGTCATAGGCCGTAGCCGCATCCGCGACGAGGGCAACGCTTTCTGATGTATTCTCGACGGTGCCAATGGCAACTATCTTGCCCATGACTTCATAGGCGGCTTCGTAGTTCTCCAATAGGTCTTTCGTCGAGGCGGGGAAGAATCCCTTTTGATCATCGCTCAAGGCTTCGTAATTGGCGCGAGCGGAAATAATCTTTGTTTTAGAAGCATCGTCATAGGTGATATCACCGATGGCATTGACTTCGTCCACCACCGCTTTCACGGCAGCATAGTCAGCTTCGGCTTTGGTAAGGACGTCGAGGTTCACGACGAGGGCTTTTTGGGCTGGGGTCAAAGCGTCATAGGCGCTTCTGGCAGCGTCAATTTTTCCTTTGCTTTCGGTGGTATAGGCCACATCGCCGATACCAGCGATGAGATTCATCGCGTTGAGAGCGGCCACGTCATCGGAAAGGATGTCAGAGACGGGTCCGGAAATAAGGGCTTTTTGGCCCGCACTCAAAGTGTTATACGCGATTTGGGCGGCTGCGACTTTATCGGCAAAGTCGCTTTCGGAAGACGCTCCGATGGCAAGAATTTGCTTAGCAACGGGGTTCGCGGCTTCCGCATCGATGAGTCGTTGATAGTTAGGAATATTGGCAGAGATAAAGGCAGGATCGTTCTTTTGTTCAGGGAAGAGGGCATCGAAACCGGCGCGAGCAGCGGAAATTGCGGCGTCAGAGACGGAGGTCTCGACGGTGATTGGTTCGATCGCCGCGATCAAATCTTTGACCGAAGCAGCATAAGCTTCGGCACCGGCGAGATAGAAGGACTCAGCGGTATCTAGCTCCGTTTTCTTACTCGCGACCGCGGATGCACCTTTATCGGCATCGCGAATGGCGGCGTAAGCTTCCTTGGCTCCGTTAATCAAAGCGCGGAAGATTTCGTTGTAGGCAACGTTGGCATAATCGCCTTCGGCTGCTTCGTAAATCATGTTGACCTTATCGATGAAGGCTTGTTGCACATCCTCGACAAGTGAATCGTATTTGTCTTGATATGGGGCATACGCGTCGTGGGCAGCCACGATCGAAGGATCGGAGAGTTCGGCCGTTTCCAAGTTCGCATATGCGTCACGGATGTTTCTTAATAATGTTTCGTAGGTCTCGTTATATTCCACGTTATTCGGATCGTTCTGGGCTTCCGCCTTGAGTGTATCCACTTTGGCGACATAACCGTCGATAGCCTCTGCTTTTAGGGCATTATAGTCAGCGATGGCTTGTTCCAAAATCCCGTTGCGAGCGACCACGTCGGCCAATTCTTTTTCCCCGTTAGAGAGAAGAAGATAGGCGTTAAGGGCAGCGTCGATATCAGCTTTGGACGTGCTGCCTGCGCCATAGGACACCTCACCGATGGCATCAACCTTATTAAGGAAGGATTGCACATTGGTGTTGTAGGCCCAGTTGGCGGTATAGGTCTTATTGCCGGTGCTGCCTTTGGCGATGCTCACCGAGGTTTGGGGAGTCGATCCGCAGGAACCGGTCCAACCGACAAAGTCATAGCCGACTTTTGTCGGGTTGATCAACGAGAAGGTCGCGGTTTCGACGTTGTATTGGGTAGGATTGGTGCCGGAAACGGTACCGCCATCCAAATTATAAGTAATGGTATAAGGAATCACGCTCCAGGAGGCCGTAACGGTGAAATTACCATAGGTATTGCCGTTGATCTTCAAAGCGGTCTTATTGGAGATGGAAGTGCCCGATTGGGAAGTCGACCAACCATTAAAGGTGTAACCGGTTCTAGTCGGCGTGGCCAACGTGAAATACTGGTCGGTTGAGGTCGTGGTGTTTTTGTTGGTCTTGTATTTGAACGAAGCCGGGGAAACAGATCCGCCGCTAGCGTTATAGGTCACCGTGTATTCATTCGCGGTCCATTGGGCATAAAGCGTGGTGTTGGCGTCTTTGTCAAAGTTTTTGGCAGAGGTGCCATTAGCGTTGTAATACTTAGTTCCTCCGGAAGTGGCGCTGTAATAGCCGGCGAAAGTGTATCCCGCTCTCGTAGGCAAACTGGAAAGGGTGGGCATGGCCGACCCCTTTGTCGCCACGACGGAATTGGTTCCGCCACTACCTCCGTTTTTGTTGAGGGTAACGGTGTATTTTGCCTCGGCCCAATGGGCGAAAAGGGTCGTGGCGTCGCCGTTTTTATATGTCCTAGCGGACGAGCCGTCGGCGTTGTAATACTTATTTCCGCCGGAAGGGGCGTCGTAGTAGCCGTCGAAAGTGTAGCCAGTACGGGTCGGCTTGGTGATCGCGGGCATGGCGCTATTCCAGGCTGCTTCAACCCAACCGGTACCACCGCTTCCTCCGTTCGTATTCAGTTGAACGATTGAAGATGCTGAAGCATCTCCATCCAAAATATAGAAATGGAAATCGGTGACTTTTTTGTTTTCACCATCCATGTGGAAAAAGGGCTTCAGGTTGGTATTCCCCATTCTATAAGTATGGGAATAAACGTATTTACCAGAGGAGACGGTACACGGAATGGAGATCTTCTCGTCGCCCATATAGGTTCGTTTCGCGAAATAAACGTCATCTAGTTCAGATTCAGCGGTCAAATTGACGGAGAAAGTGACATAGCCCCCCGTGTACCACAATCTGGCCCCGTAGTTACCAAGGGTGACTTCATTGGCTTTTAGGTCGCTGGGAGACGCGCCCCATCCCGACGCTCTAAGCCAAGGGGTATTGTCTTGGCTGCCCGTCAGGTCAACGTTGCGGTTATTTCCTTCCCATGGGGCTTCATAAAGTCGTTTGAAGTTGACGTACTCCAGAACCGAATAACTAGCATGGGTTTCCACTGGAGGGCGGCTGGTTGACGTAAAAGCGGTAACAGCTCCGCCTACACCAACTAAGCACGCTAATCCAAGTGAAATGTTTCTAAATGATTTCTTCATAAATGTAACTCCTGTTGTTTGCGCATTTTTACGTACAACATTGTACATACGTGTGTGCCACAAAAGCGCAACAAGGAATTATTATTTGCACTATTTTTATTATGTCTATATAATAACAAATGTTATTTTAAGGACATAAGATATGAAAAGAAAAAATATATTAATTCCGTTAATTGTTGGAGCGCTTGCTATTCCAGGAATTGTCGCTTCTTTTAATAAAAGCAATATAGTGGAAGTTGATGCTACTAGCTCTTCACCTATTAGCGGTAGCTTTATTAAAGTTAACGCTACAGCAGAATTACAAATCGGCACGAAAGTCATCTTCGTAAGTGATGATGGACAAGCGATGGATGATATTTGGGGTAACCCAGGATATTTACACGGTAGTGGTGATGGAGTAACTCTTTCTAGTAATTTAAACGAAGTTACACTGAACAACTCTAATGCGACAATCTTTACTGTTGAAGCAGGAACGGAAGCAAACACCTTTGCTTTTAGAGCGGATAGAATGAAAGTCACTGGTCAAAAAAAGAGCAATATTTATATTGCTCATAACGAAAAAGATTATTACGGTGATAACACATTTAAGAATATTGGTTATTTCAAAGATCGTGATATCGCTGTGGAAGTAAGCAATTGTTTAGAGTCTTCTTGGTATGTTGAATTCAATGTCGAACAAAAAGAATACACTGGAGAAAACTTTGTCCACACTTATATTAGAAACGCTAAAAACGTTAAAGCAGGATATCCTAATAATGAATTGACATTCACCTATAACTACGCGCCTAGATTTTGTAGTAATATGGGTAATCTTGTAAACATTTACAAAATTAAAGACGACTCTCTTTATAGTATCGTAGTGACTAAAGAACCAGACAAAACTACTTATAACTATGGTGAGGCTATTGATTTAATTGGTTTAGAGATTGATATTTATTCTCAAAGTGGCACTGAACACGTTACATATGATTATTCTTTAGATAATAAATTCTCATATCCTTCTGTTGCTACTGGAGAAGGCGAAGTGTTTTTAGAAGTTTATTACACGAATAAGAAATTTACTGTCCCTATTATTGTTAATAAACCAACATATTCGGCGACTAAGATTGGTGAGTTAGCGGATTATCGTGGCTCATATTTCTTAGTTGAAGAAAGTGCACCATATGCATTTGATGGTAGTAATCGAGGCAAAGTAATACTAGCTTATGATCAAGAAGGTAGTGGAGTTTATTACGCACACAATTTGGGCGAATATGAAAGAATTAAGTTTACACTCACTAAAGATGAATCTGGTTATCACCTACTCAACTATGAAAACAAATATTTAAATTTAGACGCTCTTTTTAGCTTACAAGACAATCCATGTTCAATCATTGTTGAACATACAGATTATGGTGAGCTAATTAAAGGACCTGAAAAAGGTAATTGTTTGTGCGTCGACATGCTTAATTATTGCTTCGCTATGGCGGATAAAGAAGATATAGAAACTACAGACTTTTTACATCCTGTGGTGCTTTGCAAATGTGAATTAACAAGTGAAGAACAAACCGCAATTGATACTTTTACATCTTCATTCATAAGTACCACAAATGTTTGTGATGAAACAGGATCAACGTTCTCCATTACTAGTAAAAATTGGGGAGATCTTGAAGAAACGTTTGTTCCATTAAGCGATACTGTTCAAGCTGAATTCGTTAACACTTTATATAACGTTGGTGAAGAAGACACTTCCGCAATTCAATTTGCGATGTCTAGATATGACTATATTTATAATAAATATCATGAAGATCCTAGATATTCATATATCACCGATTTTATCGGTAGATTAGAAGCAGGAACTATGAAAAGTAGTGATAGTGGTACCTTCTTTAGAATTGATACCCAAGCAATGAATTCAACTATTATTGTGATTACAGTTGTTTCTACTGCTTCAGTAGCAGCGTCTTTACTTCTTGTTTATAAAAAGAAAAAGAACCAAAAGTAATAAATAAATAACAATATAACGGCGTTCTTCTAACTAAATGAACGCCTTTTTTGTAGAACAAATGCAAAGAAACAAATATGTGGGTATAATAATTTCGCTTTGGAAAAGTTATGAACAGAATCGTTGACCAAAAGAAAAGCAACCCGAAGGCTGCTAATCTTACTGGATGATGTCTTTTATACAAAGTCGGATGGATGACTTTATCCATCGACAGTAGCGGGCATTTATGGTGGACCTGACCAGGATCGAACTGGCGACCTCCTCGTTGCGAACGAGGCGCTCTCCCAACTGAGCTACAGGCCCATTGCTTAATTATTTAATAATAAGCGCGTTATATTTTCAAGAAGATATTGAAGAGGACCTACGCGAACAAGATTGCGATAAGCGCCATAAGTTCTTGATGGGAAAGAGCGCTTTTTATCTCGTAAAGATATGGTCCACAAAATCTTCTTACTCTAGCCATAATTAATCCTCATCGAAAACAGTTAATTCTTTAACGTTTCCTTCGTCGGTTTTATCTTCAATTAATTCAGCGGAATGAATGGATTCAAATTTACCAGTGATCTTGGACACTCTTGAATCAAGTTTTTCTCTTGATCTAGTTGCGGTTTCAAGTTGACGAGAAAGTTGTTCCCACTCACGACCGAACATTTCGAAATCTTTACCAAGTTTAGCGAGTTGTTTAGAAATCTCTTTTGCATTCTTGGCACGTTCAGAATCTATTCTCACCATATTGATCGTCACTAAAATTGGTGGAAGGGTTGATGGAGATGTAAGAATGACGCGTTTTTCTCTTGCGTATTCAATGACATCTTGAAGTTCTTGATGGATATAAGCGAACACTCCGTCATTTGGAATGAACATCAAAGCTTCAGGAGCGGTTTTGTTTTCAACAATATATTTATCTTTGATGGCAGTAATGTGTTTCTTAACTGCTGCAGCAAATTCTTTTTTAAGTTCTTCTTTTTGTTCATCATTTTCCGCTTCAAAGATGCGTTTATAATCTTGGAATGGGAATTTTGAGTCGATAGCGATCATCTTGTTTGGTTCAGGCATGAACACGACTGCATCTGCGCGAACATCATCGCCATCTTTGACTTTTCTCATTGTGTATTGTTCTTCGTAACAACCCGTTGTGTCGCCAAAAACATTATGGAGAACCATCGAGAGTTGATATTCACCATATTGTCCACGGGTTTGATTACCTTCTAAAACATTTTTGAGTGAAACGACTTCTTTGCCTAAACCTTCCATTTGTTTTTGAGCGTCATCAATCGCTTGAAGACGTTCACGGACTTGGGCCATTGATTCAGAAGTTCCCTTAAATCCTTCTTTAAGTTTATCGTCAACTTTCTTATCGAGTTGAGCAATTTTTTCATCAAGTTGTTTGTTTAAAGATTCAATTCTTTTGGTTAAGAATTCTGTAACTTCAGATTGGAAATGAGAGAGGTTTTGCGAGGATTTTTCAGTATTATTGCCAAATTCTTTTGTTAATTTAACCATCTCTTTTGCCATGACAACTTCGACGGTTTTTTCGACTTGGCGGTCGATGTTATCAATCTTCGCTTTGATCTCGCCAATGGATTGTTGATCATCTTTTTTAAGTGGATCTTTGTCTTCACTTTTTCGTTTAAGAATAATGAGTAAAAGTACGACGATTCCGACAAGCACTAACGCTAAAAGAGCAATTAAAATGTAAATAACAATATCTGGCATAATTTTGACCTCGTGAATATTATAACATATTTAATATTTATTTTTGCCATTAATGACAAAAATTTTTTCAAAATAAATTTCTTTATTGTCAAGACTATATTTTTAATATTTTTTATGTAAAATTGTCACTATGGAAAAAGCGATTGCGGTCATTGATATGAAAGCTTTTTATGCATTTGAAGAATGCGTTCAAAGAAAGCTTAATCCGTTTACCACTCCTTTGGTTGTGTGTGACCCAACTAGAGGCAAGGGAACAATTGTTTTATCTGTCACTCCATACTTAAAAAGTTTAGGTGTTCCATCTAGATGTAGACGAAATGAATTACCGCAAATTGATGGTATGATTTTTGCTCAACCAAGAATGGAACATTATGTCAAAAAGAGCGCAGAAATCATTTCAATTGTCACTGATATTATTGGTCCAGACGATATTCACGTTTATTCCATTGATGAATTTTTTGTTAACCTAGGACCGTATTTAAAGATGTATGATTGCACTGCTTATCAACTTGTTAGACGTATTCAAAATGAGATTAATAAAAAGACTGGATTAGTCACCACCGCTGGTCTTTCATACAACATGCTTCTTGCGAAAGTAGCGCTTGATGTCGACGCAAAACACAAACCTCCATATATTGCGAAATGGACCGAAAAAGATATTCCAAATAAATTATGGAAGATTAAACCATTATCTAAGATGTGGGGAATATCAATTGGATATGAAACAAAGCTCAATGCCTTAGGAATCAACACAGTTGGTCAATTAGCGAAAACTGATAAAAACTTTTTAAAAGCAAAGTTTGGGGTGATTGGTGAACAGCTTTGGGAACACGCAAACGGAATCGATAACACTGATATTCGTAAGAAATACATTCCAAAAGATACTTCTTTGTCAATAGGACAAGTCTTATTCAAAGATTATTCACCTGAAGACACAAAACTTATCATTCGAGAAATGTCAGATGATCTTTGCATGCGACTTAGACAACACGAGCAATTAACTCAACGAATTGGTTTAGCGATTGGCTACACCGCTAAAGTAGGTGGAGGCTTCTCACATCAAGTTACTCTAGATTATCCGAGCGACGATACTGAAGAAATCACAAAAGATTTATTGAAGATGTTTGATAAATATAATGAAGGTATTTTAGTTAGAAGAGTTTATTTATCTTTCTCTAAACTTAGTGGAAATCAAGTTCGTCAGATTTCTTTATTTGAAGATGAACAATCTGTAGCAGAAAAAAGGGCTCTAACCAAAGTTGTGGATATCTTAAAAACACGTTATGGAAAAGATATAATTCTTAGAGGTTCGGCATTACTAGAAAATAGCACCGCTAAAGAAAGGCATAACCAAATTGGAGGTCATCATAAATGAGCGATCGAGGGATGAAAAAATGGGCACCATATTCTTCGCTTATTGAACAAAGCACGATTTTAGAGCAGATGTTTTACGAGAAGAATAAAACCACAAAGCCTTCAATATCAAGAGAACGCGCGAGCAAGATAAATGCTATTTTTTCTAACTACGCAAATCAGGATGTTCTCATCAAATATTTTTATGATGGATACATCTATGAATTACTCACTAAAATTAAACGAATTGATCCCCTCAATAAAAAGGTTATTTTAGAAGATGGATTCATCCCATTTTCTGAGATAATTGATGTTAATATTGCATAAAAAAACACGACAGATGTCGCATTTTTTCATTATTTTTAACTAGAACGCCCAGTTACCGTTTTTGAAGATTGGGACGACTTTTCCATCACGAGTATAACCGGTGATATTTAAGTCTTTTGAACCAATCATAAAGTCAACGTGAATTGATGAGTCGTTGATGCCTTTTTTACGAATCTCTTCTTTGGTCATTTTTTCAAAACCAATGAGAGTGTTATTGAAGCCAAGACCTAAGGCTAAATGGCAGGCGGCGTTTTCATCATAAAGGGTGTTGAAGAATAAGATACCAGTGTTGTTAATTGGTGAATCATAAGGCACTAAAGCGACTTCACCAAGCTTACACGCACCTTCATCCATTGAAATCATATGTTTGAGAAGTTCTTCACCTTTCTTAGCGTGAACTTCCACTGCTTTTCCATCTTTAAATCTGATAGAGAAGTCTTCGATGAGTTCACCTTGATAAGAAAGTGGCTTGGTGGAATAGACAATTCCTTCAGCTTTACCAGAGATTGGTGAGGTGAAACATTCTTCGGTTGGAATATTTGGGTTGAAATAGATATTGCTGCCTAATGTATTTTCTCCACCGGCGATGAATTTTGAATTTTCGATTAACCACACTTTAAAGTTGGTGCCGTTACTTGATTCATAATGGAGATAATCAAGATTAAGAGAAGATAAATAGGTACTTCTTTTCTTTAAATCATTATCGTGTTTGGTCCAGGCGGCGATTGGGTCATCGTTATCCGCGTGTGAAGTCTTTAAGATTGCTTCCCATAATTTATTAACAGCTTGTTTCGGTGATAATTCAGGGAAAACTTTCTTCGCCCACGCTTTTGATGGGGCGCCAATGACTAACCATTGATACTTATTTTCTCTTTCTTCGCGGAATGGCTTAAAGATAGGAGCGATATTTTTATGAACTTGAGCGAGTTTAGATTGATTGACACCTTTAAGAGCATCTGGATCGCTCGATTCGACGTAAATTAAACATGGGAGGCGGCGATTGATTTCTTTTTCTTTTTCGATTCGCCACTCAGGAACATAAGATAAAGATTTAACAGAGGCTTTTTTATAAGCGACCTTTGTGCAACGATCGGATTGCCATCTAACTTCAACTGAATTAGCTTTGTTTTTATAGCACTCCTCAACTAAACAAACGACCAAATCTTCTTGGTCAACACCAGCGACGATAATAACGTCTTGACCCTTTTGAATGTTGATGCCTGCTTTAACGGCTAATTGAGCATATTTTCTAAGCACTGATTTTTTCATCTTGTTACCTCCTATGGACTAATAAGAATAGCACACTTTTTTACTTAAGAAAAATAAAAAGAACGCAAAGCGTTCTCGTTCATTTTCTAACCTTTTTATTGAATTGCAGAAATTAGAACTGCAAGGAACATGAAGATGACGACGAAGGCAAAGGTTAAGATAGTAATTGCCTTTTCAGATCCACGTTCTTTTGTTTTAACAAAGATGTTCATTCCGCCACCAGTAATCGCGCCGGAAGCACCTTCTGATTTACCACCTTGAAGCAAGGATAAAACAATGATGATAAGACCAATTACTAGAAATATGATGTCATACCACTGCATTTTTTAAATCCTCCTTTCAAAGTTGCTTTTATATATTCTCACATTACTTTTTATAAAGCAATCGCTTTATTTAAAATATCACAAAGACGGTAGAGTTCCTGCACTTATCGAGAAAACGATAAGAAGTAATATAACGATAATAGCTGGATGGATGATGTAGATGATAAATGTCTTCGCGCCAAGCCAGTTAACAAGCCAAGTTCTACGGATAGCGTTTCGATTAAATTCGACATTTTTAACTGGATCTTTTCTGAAGAAAATGGTTTTGCGTTTGCTATAAACATGCTCACCAACGAAACCACCGATGAAGGTAAAACCAAGGTATGGTAATAGACCAAGCCAGTCATGACCCCAACGATAGAAACCGATGATTGTTAAAATGGCACGACCAAATGTTAATGGTTCAAGTGAATTAGGTTGTCCTGGATTATACTCACCAAACATTGACAAGAAAATGTGACCAAATCTGAGTTGAGTTGAGATACATAAATTAACAATAAATCCAGTTAACGATAAAACGATACCAATGCCAAGTGACCACCACTTCCAATTGGTTTCTTCTTTCTTAACTTTTGTGTAAATACTCTTGCCAGCCCAGTATAAAAACATCGACACACCAAGACAGGTGATAACACCAAATAATGCGAAATGATCGTTACCACTAATCAATGTGTAAGCCATGTAAACTAAAGCCAATAAAACACCAAAACCCGTGCAAATCAACGATCTTTTTAAATTTGACTTTGAAAATTTAGATGAAATTCCAGTTAGGAAAAAGAAGAGCATTACGCCAATATATCGGACGGCGAGTTTGAATTCATTTGTCCAATAAGCATAGGAAAAACTGCCAACGTTTTGGAGCCACATGGGAATAGAACCTTCTGGGTAAAATCCAGCAAAAGTTCCTAAGAAAAACATGAAGTGATCGATGACCATTCCGATGATTAAAACACCACGGAGAAAATCAATTTCCCAAATGCGGCGATCAGCTTTTGATATTGTTGCTTGTCTTGGGCTAGTCATCTTTTCTCCAATTAATCTAATGTTGCTTTCAACTCAAAAATTATATCACGTAGTTCAGCCGCACGCTCAAAGTCATATGCCTTAGCGGCAGCACGCATGTCTTTTTCAAGAAGAGAGATTTCCCGTTGAATTTCACTTCTGGTTGAATGTTTATCAAGTTTCATAACTCGCTCACGGTCTGTTTCCATATTTTTAATCGGTGAACGAACTTCTTTAATGATTGTTTGTGGAACGATGCCATTTTCATCATTGTATTTCTTTTGAATAGCACGACGACGATTGGTTTCATCGATAGCTTCTTTCATTGAGCCAGTGATTGTATCGGCGTACATGATAACTTTGCCGTTTTTATTTCTTGCGGCACGACCAATAATTTGGATAAGTGAACGAGTACTTCTTAAGAAGCCTTCTTTATCGGCATCTAAAATTGCGATTAATGAAACTTCAGGAATATCTAAACCTTCTCTTAAAAGATTGATACCCACTAAAACATCGTATTTTCCTTTACGAAGTTGATAGATGATTTCACTTCTTTCCAAAGTCTTGGTTTCGTTATGTAAATAAGCAACTTTGATTCCTCTTTCCTTAAGGAATTCGGTTAAATCTTCTGCCATACGAATTGTTAAAGTAACGACCATCGTACGTTCGTTTTTAGCGATTCTATTCTTAATCTCGTATATCAAGTCATCAATTTGTCCTAATGACTTTCTAACTTCAACTTCAGGATCAAGCAAACCTGTTGGACGAATAATTTGTTCAACAACCTCATGACCACATTTCTCAAGTTCGTAATCTCCTGGAGTGGCAGATGTACAAATAACGCTTGGCATCAACGCTTCAAATTCTTCGAAATTAAGTGGTCTATTATCAAGTGCACTTGGAAGTCTAAAACCATATTCAACTAAAACTTCTTTTCTAGAACGATCTCCGTTATACATTCCTCTGATTTGTGGGAGTGAAACGTGAGATTCATCTATGATGAGCAAAAAATCTTTTGGGAAATAATCAATTAAAGTAAATGGTCTTTGACCTGGTTGACGTTTATCGATGTGACGAGAATAGTTTTCAATACCTGGACACATCCCAAATTCAAGCATGTTTTCCATATCTTGTTTGGTGCGCATCTCAAGTCTTTCCGCTTCAAGAAGCTTGCCATTATCTTTAAAGAATTTGAGACGTTCTTCGAGTTCCACTGAAATTGTTTTAACAGCGTCAGCAATTCTATTTCTTGTTGAAGCGTGATCATACGCCGGGAAAAATGGATATGTTTTATAACGTTGTTTAACTTCACCAGTCAAAGCGTTAACAGTTGAAATTGATTCAACAGTATCACCAAAAGTATCAATACGGATGACATAGTCATCAGCGTTAGGAGGCATAATTTCAATAACATCACCTCTTACTCTAAAAGTGCCTGGTTTTATATCGAGATTATTTCGTTGATATTGAGCATCCACTAGCTTATTTAAAAACTCTTTTCGATTAATTTCTTCATTAACACGAACTTCAAAAACTAAACGACGATATTCATCTGGATCAGTTAAGCCATAAATTGAAGCAACAGAAGCAACAACGATTGTGTCTTTTCTTTCGATGACTGAGTTGATTGCAGAGGTTCTAAGCATTTCAATTTCTTCATTCATCACCGCACTTTTATCAATGTATGTGTCTGATTTTGGAAGATAAGCTTCTGGTTGATAAAAGTCGAAGTTGGAAACGAAATATTCAACGCGATTATTTGGGAAAAATTCCTTAAATTCAGCATAAAGTTGACCTGCTAAAGTTTTGTTATGAACGAGGACCAATGTTGGTTTTTGAACCTTCTCAATAATGTTAGAAACCGTGAATGTTTTTCCGGTGCCGGTCGCACCCAAAAGAACTTGTAATTTCTTCCCTTGAGCAAGGCCATCACAAAGCTTTTTTATCGCCTCAGGTTGATCGCCTGTTGGCCTAAATTTCGAAACGATTTCAAACTTTCTTTCTTCCATTATTTTAATTCTGTATTTCTCGCTAAATATTCGAGATATGCAAAAATAAAGCCATCAATTTCACCATCCATAACCGCATTAACATCAGACTCAGAATAGTTGGTTCTATTGTCCTTAACCATCGTGTATGGACAGAAAACATATGAACGAATTTGTGAACCCCATTCGATGTCTTTTTGTTCACCAACAATGTCTTTGATTGCGGCCTGTTTTTTCTCCATTTCGAGTTGATAAAGTCGGCTCTTGAGCATCTGCATTGCCATCTCTTTATTTGAGAGTTGGCTGCGTTCAACTTGGCAAGAGACAACAATACCGGTCGGGATATGAGTAATACGGACGGCAGTTTCGACTTTATTAACGTTTTGACCACCCGCCCCACCGGAACGATATGTATCGATTCGTAAATCTTTTTCGTCGATTTTAATATCAACATCTCCTTCAAAAATTGGAACGATGTTAACGCTTGCGAATGATGTGTGGCGGCGTTTGTTCGCATCAAATGGTGAGATTCTTACTAAACGATGAACACCTTTTTCACTTTTAAGTAATCCATAAGCGTGCTTGCCACTGATTTGGAAAACAATTGACTTAATGCCGGCTTCTTCACCTGGTTGAGAATCGACGACTTGAAACTTCATGTGATGACGTTCACACCAGCGAACATACATGCGTGAGAGCATATCTGCCCAGTCTTGCGATTCAGTTCCACCTGCGCCACAATGGATTTCCATCGTGACATTAAGATTATCGAATTCTCCTTTAAAAAGGAGTTTTTGTCTAAACTTCTTAACTTCGGCGGTTAAATCGGAGATTAAGTCTTCGAGCAAAGCTCGCATATCCTCATCTTCATCAGTGCATGCGAAAATGAGATCTTGGATTTCTTTATGAGCTTTCTCGATATGAACATAAGTGTCGCGTTCTTCTTTCGCGTCGTTATATTCGTCGATTATTTTTAAAGCAGCCTTTTGGTCATCCCAAAAATGCTCTTCGTTTTGTTTGGCTTCTAATTCACTAACTTTGTTATTTAAGAAGGCGAGGTCAAAGAGAATCACCGAGTCTATTGACCATTTCACTCAGTTCATTTAGTTCTAAGCGAAGTTCTTGTAGCTCTTTCATTATTCCTTTTCTACCTTGTCTTTAGCTTCAACATCAGTTACTTCTGATTCAGCTGGTTTAACTGTTTCAGGAACTGGTTGTGGAGCAGGACGTTTGATTTGAACGACAACGTTCAAGAGTTTAAACACTGCTTCAGTTGAAATATTTTCTAAACACTCTCTAAAGAGAGATTGTCCTTCATTAACATAATCTTGAAGTGGGTTTGTATTAGCGTAACTACGTAAGTGAATACCTTCACGAAGTCTCGCCATAGTGTCGATTTGCTTGGTCCAGTTTTGGTCGATAGTTTGAAGAGCGATTTCACGTTCAACTTTATCAGCGATTTCATCGCCCCATTGTTTTTTACGAAGTAAATAAATATCGTAAAGGTTATCGCCTAAATCTTGACCAGCATCTTCAAATGGAGCTTCATCGTAAGCTTCGGCTTTGAAACTACCTTCGGCCATGTATTTTGGTTCAATGATTTTCTTAAGTGCTTCACCGTCGATCAAACCATCACGAGAATCATCTGGAACAGCTTTTCTTGCTAAGCAATAGCCGGCAGTTGTAAAGAATTCTTGGATTAAATCCGAGATTGAATCGGCGTACATGATCGAGTCACGTTTTTCATAGATTGCTTTTCTTTGACGGGAAATGACATCGTCATAGTCGAGCAAGTTTTTACGAATATCGAAGTTTTGTCCTTCGATTTGTTTTTGAGCGTTAGTAATAACGGATGAGAAAATCTTAGACTCAAGTGGTCCTTCGCCTAAAGATTCGATTCTCTTTTGAATTGATTCTGCTGCGAATCTCTTTAAGAGATCATCGTCGAATGAAACATAGAAACGAGAGAAACCTGGGTCACCTTGACGACCGGAACGACCACGTAACTGATTATCGATACGACGGGATTCATGGCGTTCAGTACCAAAGACGCATAATCCGCCTAAGGCTTTGACTTCGTCATTAATCTTGATATCAGTACCACGACCAGCCATGTTAGTAGCGATTGTGATTGCGCCCTTTTCACCTGCGTGAGCGATAATTTCCGCTTCACGAGCGTGGTTTTTCGCGTTTAATGTTTCGTGTTTAAGGCCTGCGTCATCCAAGAGTTTTGAAACTTCTTCAGAAGATTCAACTGAGATGGTACCAACAAGGATTGGCTGACCAAGTTCATGACGTCTTTTGATTTCGGTAACTAACGCTTTGAGTTTTTCGGACTTATGCGCATAGATATAGTCGACCGCATCAATACGAGCGATTGGCTTATTGGTTGGAATTGAGACAACACGCATGTTGTAGATTTTTTGGAATTCTTCTTCTTCGGTCTTAGCAGTACCAGTCATACCAGAAAGCTTCTTAAATAAACGGAAGAAGTTTTGATATGTGATGGTCGCCATTGTGACAGTTTCTTCTTTGATCTTAACGTTTTCTTTAGCTTGAATAGCTTGTTGAAGACCATCGGAATATTCACGACCTTTTAAGATACGACCAGTGAACTGGTCAATGAGTTGAATTTCACCTTCAGCGTCAACCATGTATTCAACATCACGAGTCATGATGTAGTTAGCTTTAAGAGCTTGTTGAATGCGGTGGACATCTTCTTGATGTTCTGGATCGTAAAGGTTTCTCACACCAAACATACGCTCAGCACGCTTATTGCCCGCATCTGTAAGAGAACAGGTTTTATCTTTGATATCGATTTCAAAATCGACACCTTTCTTTAACGCTTTAGCGAATAAGTCATATGTTTTGTATGAAGATGCGCTGGTACGAGCTTGTCCAGAAATAATAAGCGGGGTTCTGGATTCATCAATTAAAATCGAGTCAGCTTCGTCGATAACGGCATAGTTAAGTCCACGGAGAACTCTTCTTTTTGGAGAAATGGCCATGTTATCTCTTAGATAATCGAAGCCAAGTTCAGCGTTTGTCGAATAACAGATATCACATAAGTGTTGTTGTTGTTTTTCTTCGGTTGTTAAGTCGTGGATGTTGCATCCAACAGTTAAACCTAAGAAACGATAGATTTGTCCCATCCATTCCGCGTCACGTTGAGCGAGGTATTCGTTAACAGTAACAACGTATGCACCTTCGCCTTTAAGGGCGTTAAGATAAATCGCCATAGTAGCGGTTAAGGTTTTACCTTCACCGGTTTTCATTTCGGCGACATCGCCATCATGCATAACTAAGGCACCAATAACTTGGACCTTGTATGGGAATTGACCTAATGTTCTTTTAGCTGCTTCACGAGCAACAGCAAATGCTTCATATTTAATATCTTCGAGGGTTGCGCCTTTGGCGAGCAAGTCTCTAAAATATGGTGTCTTAGCACGAAGTTCATCGTCGCTTAATGCGGCCATTTCATTTTCGTAGGCTAAAACTTTATCTGCTTGTTTGGCGTATTTGTTGAGCGCGCGAGCGTCAAACCGAAAGATCTTTTCAATAAAATTCGACATATATTCATCTCCTTAATAGGACAATTATGTATTCTACCATTCAATAAATGGTATCGCAATTCAATTAATTTATTAATGATATTGGTATAGTAATTATTTAGATTTGAAGGTCTTTTGTTTTCGACATTACGAGCACTTTGATTTTCTTGGGATTCTTGCTTTTAACGAGATTGATCATTGCTTTAACAGTGGATCCGGTTGTGTAAACATCATCGACAATGAGTATCTTCTTTCCGGATAAGTCGACATCATTGATTTCAAGATGATTAGCGACCTTCGCTCTTTCACCTGCTTTTAAGTCTGATTGTTTGACATTGTTAGTTTTACTAACACAGCGAATCATTTTTAGATTCAAACATTTAAATATCTCAACAACATGATTAAAGCCTCTTTCTTTGTCGGCGTCTTTATGGGAAGGCGCCGGAACAATGTAATATCCAAAATACTTAAGTTTTAGAAAAGGACGAAAATACTCAAGGAAGATAGGGGCAAGCTCGATATCAAAACAACCTTTGAATTGATAAAGATTCTTTTGAACTTCTTCGTCATAGTTATAGATGTAATAACCTTCAATATCACCAATCATAAACTTGTAAAGTTTCGGTTTAAATTTAAGAAAGCAACGATGACAGATTGTTGGATCCTTAAACAAAAGAGAATGAAGTGATTCTTCTTCAATTGGTTTGAAACATATTTTGCAAAGATTGATTTTTGTGCTTGATGGTGTCGATACATCGAGTGATGGCGGTGGTGTTTTTGTCGGCGAGAAAAATGACTTCACCTTCTGGAGCATCGAACTTCCTCCCTACTCTTCCTGAGATTTGAATTAAAGCGTGTTCATCGTAAATTTGATGGTCCGCCTCAAAAATAATGACTTGTAGATTCTTTATGGTCACCCCTCTTTCTAAAACAGCGGTAGTTACGAGATATAGATACTTTCCATTTTTGAAATCATCGATCACCTCTGCTCGATCATTCTTTTTGGAGTGAACGATGTTGCCGTTTTTAACAATTTTGTGAATTGTATCAAAGACTTTTTCGGCGATGGAAATGGTTGGGCAAAAGATGAAAACTGGCTTGTTTTCTTTTTGATATTCAATGAGCTTTTTTACGAGTGAAAAATACTTGCTGATACCATAACGAATCATTAGTTTTGGCACCGGAAGCGGATGACGATGAAATCTGGTATTTAAATGTAAAATATCGTGGTTTTGTCGAGAAAATTCAGAAATTATCTCATCTGAAGGTGTCGCTGACATCATCACAATTGTGCCTCTTGAAGCGTTATGAAGCATCGCGATTAATAGATCATTATCTTTAAACGGAAACGCGTCAATTTCATCCAAAATAATTAGGTCGAAAAAATGCGGATATCGATATAGTTGATGGGTGGTTAAAACGACGATGTCTCCTTTAAGTGATGAGGTGTGTCCTCCGTACACTGATATGACTCTATTCGACGGAAAAACTGCTTTGATGCGAGGCAGTAATTCGATGACAACATCTCGACGAGGTACGGCAAACGCAACTGTCTTTTGATTTGAAAGAGCATCAGCGATAACTTCATAGATTAATTCGGTTTTGCCTGCTCCACAGACGGCATCGATTAAAGTGTCGATTCCTTTTTGATAGTTTTCTTTTACTTTTTTAGATATGTATTTCTGTTCGTTGGATAAAGGATATTTGATATCCATCACCACTGAACCACCGCGGGGACGATATTCGCTTACTGATTCACCTCTCATTGATATGCAAAAACGACAATATGGTTGTCCGTTTCGATATCCAATATATCTTGGGTTTGTGTTGCCACATTTTTGACAAGTAAACATATGCACCTCTTACCAATACATACTTGTAAAAGAGCATAAAATGTTCGAAAGATTATAGATTAAGAAAAAAGCCTCATAAGAGGCTCTTTCATTTAATACTTTTATTATTCGATTTCGTTAACGCGACGTTCGTGTCTTCCGCCTTCGAATGGTGTGGCTAAGAAAATATCAATTCTTCTTAAGACATCTTCAAGGCTCATGAAGTTCGCTCCAAAGCTAATCATGTTCGCATTGTTGTGTTGTCTAATGAGTCTAGCGACATCATCGTTATAAGCTAAACCACAGCGAACACCTTTGACTTTATTGGCAGTCATCATAATGCCTTCGCCTGAAGAGCAAACGACGATACCAAAGTCGACTTCACCTTTAGCGACTGCTTCAGCGGCAGCACGGCCGAAGATTGGATAGTCACAAGAATCTAAAGAGTATGTGCCACAATCTTTAACTTGGTGGCCTTTAGCTTCTAGGTACTTTTTGATTTCTTCTTTATATTTATAACCTGCGTGATCGCTTCCAATGGATAGTTTCATAATTATTCTCCTAACTTTTTAAAAATATCGTCTTTTTTAATTAAGCCTTCGCGTAAGATATGGACATCTTCATCAATTAAAACAATTGTTGAAGGTGTATTGCTTATCGATTCGCCCATAATAATAGCATCAATTTCATTATCAAAGATACCAATAACATCTTTATCTGTTGTTAAAGGTGGTTCTCCTGATTTATTTGCAGATGGCACAAGAAGTGGTTTACCAACTTCACGAATTAGCTTACGAACAAGTTCATCACTTGAAATACGAATGCCAACATTGCCTTCTTTAGAAACGCAATATGAAGGAAGATTTTCTTTCGCTTTTAAGATGATCGTGAATTGACCTGGCATATAACTTGAAATTAGTTTTCTAGCTTTATCATTCACATAAGCATACTTCTCAATTTGTTCAATATCAGAAAGCATTAAGGTAAATGGCTTTTCTGGAGGACGTCTTTTGACATCAATCAATCGTTTATAAGATGCCTTATTATCAAAGATAACACCTAAACCAAAAACAGTTTCGGTTGGAAACGCGATGAGACCGCCTTCTTTTAAAATCTTAGCGGCATCTTTATATTGGTCAGGCGAAAACATTTTCATAGAAATATTTTACTATTTTAAATATATCGAAAGTATTCTTTCTTTTCCGTTCATATCATTAACAAATTTATAAGAAGCATCGGGACAATACTCTTTAATATACTTTTCAATTAAAGAATGATCGTTATCGCCAAGCTCGAACACAGCGAGTAAAGTATCTTTTTTAATGTTATTCAAATTAGAAATGATTGATATATAAACAGAAAATTCATCGTCAGTGAATAACGCAAGGTGAGGTTCATGTTTTAAAACTGAATTATCAACATTTTCACCTTGTTTTATGTATGGTGGATTCGCAATTAAGACGTTGACTTTTTCATTATTTTTAATTAGTTCATCAAGAGCGTCGCCACAATAGAATTTTGGAGAAATTTCATGCTTTTCACAATTGATTTTTGTGACTTCAAGAGCATCTTTTGAAATATCGGAGAAAATAATATTTTTGAGATTAAATTCTTTAGCGAGACTTATTCCCAAAACACCTGATCCAGCACATATATCAGCAGCAAAAATTGAGGATAAATTTAAGCGTCGAATTTCACCTATTAAAAACGACACAACTTCTTCGCTTTCTTGACGAGGAATTAAGACTCTTTTATCGACATAAAATTCTCGACCAAGAAAAGTGGTTTTATTAAGGATGTATTGGATAGGTTCGCCATTTAAAAATCTATCGAAATATTGTAAATATCTCGACAAATCGTGAATATCTTCATCTTTGTGAATATAAAAATCAGACATTGTTTTGAGACCATTTATTTCGCAAAGTAAGATGCGAATATTGATTTCTTCAACGTCTGGATTTTGTAATTTTTTTAGTGAATTTTTATATACTTCAAATAGGGTCATTTTTAGTTGTTATTTTCACCCAACATTTTCATCTCTTGATCGTAGTGAATTAAGGCTTCTAAAATTTCTTCAATTTCACCTTCCATAACTCGGTCTAATTTTTGAATAGTAAAACCAATTCTGTGATCGGTTACACGGTTTTGTGGATAGTTATAAGTTCTAATTTTCTCACTACGTTCACCAGTACCAACTTTTAAACGTCTTTCTGAACCAATTTTCTCTTCTTGTTCTTCTTGAAGTTTGGCATAGATTTTTGCTCTTAACATTTGCATACAGATTTCACGGTTTTGGATTTGTGATTTCTCAGTTTGACAAGAGACCACAACGCCGGTTGGCTTGTGAGTCATACGAACTGCGGATTCAGTTTTGTTAACGTTTTGTCCACCAGCACCTTGAGAACGATAAGTATCAACCAAAACATCTGCCATATTGATTTCAACTTCGATATCTTCGACTTCTGGCATGACCAAAACAGTTGCAGTGGAAGTATGAATTCTTCCAGAAGCTTCGGTCTTTGGTACACGTTGTACGCGGTGTGCGCCTGATTCGAATTTGAGTTTCGAATAAACGTTTTCACCTTTTATCATAAATGATACGAATGAATATCCACCAGCTTCACATACGCTTTCATCAAGCATTTGTATCTTCCAGCCTTGGTGTTCAGCGTATCTAACATACATTCTAAATAAGTCACCAGCGAAAATATTTCCTTCGTCTCCACCGGCCGCACCACGAATCTCAACAATAATGTTCTTTTCGTCGTTTGGATCTTTTGGTAAAAGAAGAATTTTCACTTCTTCGACGAGTTTCTCTTCTTCTTCTAATAAACGTTTATGTTCATCGTGACCCAGTTGAGCGATATCTGGATCGGAATCAGAAATCATTGCTTCAGCGTCTTTAAGGTCAGAAGCAATTCTTAAATATTTTTCATATGCTTCAACGACAGGTTCAAGATTTGCTCTTTCTCTAGAAAGTTCACGAAAATGACGGATGTCACTTGTTACTTTTTCATCCATCAATTCTTGTTCGATTTCTCCGAAGCGAACTTTAGTGGCTTCGAGACGTTTAAGCATGCTAGTTTCCATAAGCGAGTGAGATTATAACATATTAGAGTTATCGTTCAAAGAGTTATGTTCTTTCCTTAATTTATAATTAAACCTTTAATTTGAAAGGCAAAAACTATATAATCATTCTTGGTAATTATTTATGGCATATAAAGCACTTTACAGAACATATCGTCCTCAGACTTTTGAAGAAGTTGCTGGACAAAAACATATCATCAAAACATTAAGAAACGCTTTAGCGACCAACAAGATTGCTCATGCGTATCTTTTCTGTGGCCCACGCGGAACAGGTAAAACTACGATGGCAAAACTTTTTGCCAAGGCTTTAAACTGTGATGAGGGTATCGGCCATCAATGTAATAAATGTTCTAACTGCTTAGAGATTATCGAAGGTTCACATCCAGACGTCATTGAAATCGACGCGGCGTCCAATAATGGTGTCGAACAAGTTCGTGATCTAATTGATAAAGTAAATTACCTTCCAATTAAAGGAAGATACAAGGTATATATTATCGATGAAGTTCACATGATGACTGCGAACGCTTTTAATGCTTTGCTTAAAACAATCGAAGAACCACCAGCTCATGTCATTTTCATTTTAGCAACCACTGAACCTCACAACATTCTTCCAACCATCCTCTCTAGATGTCAAAGATATGACTTCAGCAAAGTTAGCGATGGTGATATCGAAGAAAGAATGAATATCGTTTTAGAAAAAGAAGGTATTAAATTCGATCGAGAAGCTGTTCAAGCAATTATCTCACTTGCTGATGGAGGTATGCGTGACGCGCTTTCAATCCTTGATCAAGTCATCGCTTATTCTGGTGATTCATTAACTGTCGAGGATGTTTATTCGTTATTTGGACTTGCCTCTGAAGAAGAAAAAGTTTCGTTCATCAAAGATGTCAATGAAGGTAACATTTCTAGCGCTCTTGAAAAGATTAAAGCGTTCTCTGAAGGCGGGGTCGATTTAAAGAGACTTACCGAGGATTTGCTCGGGATTTTGAAAGATGTCCTCATCTTAAAGAAGACTAAAGATGAGAAAGAATTAACAACAATTTCTGAAGCTCACGCGGATGATTTAGCGAGTTCAATTTCAACTCGAAAATTAAATGAAATGATCGGCGCGCTTTTAAGGGTACAAGCCGATTATAAAACTGCGTCAGATATCAAAACAATGTTTGAGGTTACTATTCTTAGACTTGCAACATTAGATGAAGTTGAAGCGCCTGCTCCTCAACCACAAGTTGCTATAAAAAAGGAAGCCGCGCCTCAACCAAAACCAGTTGAAACAAAACCTGAACCTGAGCCAATTAAAGAAGAAGTTAAACCAGAACCTGTTCCGGTCAAAGAGGAACCAAAGAAGGTTGAAGAACCCCCAAAATGGTTACTTGATGATGAACATGTTTCCTTGGTTGATGAAGGTGAACGTTATGAACTTGATGATGAACTCATCGTTAAGCTCATGGTTATTGGAAATAAAGATCTTCGTAAAGACTTGATGGCGAAGTGGCCTCAACTTGATGCCTACTTATCCAATTCATCAATCGGTGAAGTCGTTGCCTTTATTAAAGATTCCACTCCATTCATCGTGAGTAAGGATGTAATTGTTCTACAATTCCCATTCGATCGTCACGCCGAAAAAGCTAATCTCAAAGAAAACGAAAAACAAATTGCAGATATCTTTAAGAAGATGCTTGATAAAGAAGTATTTGTCTACTCAATCTCTCGAGCAGAATCTGTAAGATTAATTACTGCTTATCATAACTTACGTCAAATCTCGGCGTTACCAAAACCAAATGAAATTGAAATTGATATAAAGGAGTTAGCCAAATGAACATGCAACAAATGCTAATGCAAGCTCAAAAAATGCAAAGAGAATTGCAAAAAGCCCAAAATGAATTAAAAGAAAAAGAATTCACTGTCTCCAAAGGAGGGGCAGTTGAAGTTGTCGTTAAAGGTGATCATACAGTCAAATCAATCAAGATTGATGAAGACGCTTTTGATAAAGACAACAAAGAAATGGTGGAAGAAATGGTTGCAATGGCCATTAATGAAGCTATTGAAAAGATCAACAAAGAATCCGAAGAGATTAATGAAAAGATTACCGGTCGTAGCGGTGGCTTATTTTAAAAATGAAAGAACTTAAAAGCGTTACTAAACTAATTGAAGCGTTCTCTCGTCTTCCAGGGGTTGGTCATAAATCTGCCGAAAAGATGGCCTACTCAGTTTTAGAAATGGATGATGAAGATGTTGAAATGTTTTCTGACGCTTTAGTTGAGCTAAAAAGAAATGTTCATAAATGTCCTATCTGTGGAGCCTATACCGAAAATGAACTTTGCGAAATATGCGCTGATGAAAGTCGCGATAAAAGCAAAATCATTGTCGTCTCTTATCCAAAGGATGTTTTGTCATTTGAAAAATTAAATGTCTATGATGGCACCTA
>OMVV01000013.1 GCA_900314585.1 uncultured Erysipelotrichaceae bacterium | reverse complement strand
ATTAAGCAGGATAACGGCATATATTGATTATACTTGTTAGATAAAAAGAAAATCTAACCAAGTACATGGCTAGATTACATTATTTGTTAAACAGATACAATTATTATATCAATAAACCGTGTTTTATTGTTAAATGGCTTCGTTATAGTCTAAGCCATCATCTTTGATACAATTTGATCAATTCGTTTTTCGCAGATTCATAATCAATATCACCGTTCGCATACAAATGAATAATTCTTTTTGCTTGTGGCGATGGCTCTTTTCCATCAACTGAATTGATTAAATATGCCAACTTTTCATTGGTAGATTTTTGCTTATTAGAAAAAGATTGTTTTTCAGAATTAACCATATATTTATTGTATCATGAATGATACAAATAAAAAGAAAAAACGACCCATAACGAGTCATTTTTCGCATCCAATCGCTAATCCCGATTAGCAGGTTTCCCTAATTGACGAGGATGCTTTGTGCATTCAATCATAAGATTCGGGAGAAACACCATCGCAATCCGCCGCCCATCCTGATGAGCATATGCGTGTCCGCTAGGACGAATTGCCTTGTGTGTGAACGTTCTAGAACCCAGGAGTCACACTTAATCAAAGAGGGGTCATCCTCAATTGAACTTGTTAATTGTATTAATAAATTAATACAAGTGGGGCGAGTGATGAGATTCGAACTCACGAATGACCGGTTCACAGCCGGTTGTGTTAGGCCTCTTCACCACACTCGCCAGAACGCGACAATAATGATAACTATTTGTTGTTACTTTGTAAAGACGTTTTTGCAAGTTTTAAGATTGGTAGTTCTCTTTGTTTGACGAGGCGACCAACTAAAACGTTTTGCATATTCTCATATAAACGAATCGCTTCATCGATACTAACCCAGATAATTTTGGAGATTCTGATCTTTTCATCTTCTTCAAGATGCTGGGATACTTTTTTAAGGCGACGAACCAAATAATAATAATTGTGGTTCTTGCGATTTATAAGGTTATAGTAGTCATCGACTTCCCCTAAAAACTTGATGATTTCACAGGTATAGCCAACTTCTTCTTCGATTTCTCGTTTGATCGCTTGCTCATGAGACTCACCTTTTTTGATGCCTCCACCTGGAGTTTCATAGTAATCACGAGGTCCAAAACCATCATCATCTAAAAGATATTCAAGACAAACATTGTCATTTTCATCTAAAAGAATAGCTCTTACTACTTCTCTAGTGTGGTTGACACCTCTAAACATATATTGATCGTCTTTAAATTTAAAAAGTGGTTCCATACTTTGCTATTTTAACAAAGTAGAGATGAGTATGCTATAATCTCGACGATGAAAAGACATCACACCTTCAAATATTACATGACAATATTCCTAACATTTGTGAAGTTAGGATTATTTTCGATTGGTGGCGGCACGACAATGCTAACTTTGTTAGAAGGTGAACTTGTCGAAAAAAGAAAATGGATTAACAATGATGAACTCATCGAAATGACGGCAATCAGCGAATCTACTCCTGGACCAATCGCGATTAACCTAGCAACTTATCTTGGTTATAAACGTGCCGGCTTTTTAGGGGCGTTACTTGCTACCCTTGGAGTTGTCCTTCCACCATTTATCATCATGTTTTTAATTTCAATATTCCTTCAAAATGTCGTTGGTTTTGATAATGAAATCATTAAAGCAGCGTTTTTAGGAGTTAAGTGTGGAGTTGTTTTCCTACTTTGTAGAGTTTCAATCACTCTCATCAAAGCGAATAAAAAAGATTGGTTATCAGTTTCAATATTAATTGTTGTGACAACCTTAATGATTGTCTTCTCAATCTTTGCAGTTGATTTCTCGGCGATCTATTTCATCTTGATCGGCGCAGCATTAGGGCTATTGGTATATGGTTTAATTCCATATAGAAAACATAAGAAAAGGGAGCAAAAGAAATGATTTATCTATATTTGTTCCTTGAATTCTTCAAAATTGGCTTATTCACCTTTGGTGGTGGCTATGCGATGATCCCTCTTATCAAAGAGACTGTTTATAAGTATGGCTGGATGGATGAAAGCCACTTCTTAGACATGGTTGGTTTAAGTGAAGTTACCCCTGGACCAATCGCGATTAACATGGCAACATTTATCGGCTCTGAACAAGGTGGATTCTTAGGCGCAACAGTTGCAACTATTGGCGTTATCTTACCAGCTTTCCTCATTATGCTTATCATCGCGATCGTCCTTCGCAAGATCATGAAAAATAAATTTGTTCAAGGCACTTTAGGTGGGATTAAATCGGTCGCGGTTGCTTTAATTGCTTCATCCGCAATTACCCTTCTAAGCGACATTTTATTCCCGGTTTCTTATCAAAATGGAAACTTCAATATCTCTGCAAATCTCGTTTCGATTAAAATATTTGTCCTAATTATTGGTGGTTACTTTATTCTTAAGATGGCTCTAAAAAAGAAGCCCACTCCAGTGCTTGTTATCATCATGTCAGTTGTTGTTGGCTTGATGGTTTATTATCTATAAAGAAAACAAAATCACATGAGCGATTAACCCATGTGATTTTTTTGTTATTTAGATCAATTAGTCGTTGCTTCTTAGTGCGATAACTGGATCTTGATGCGAAGCTTTCATTGATGGAATTAAGCCAGACATAACGCTTAAGAAGATCGAAATGCCAAGCATGATCAGCGCAGTCCAAACAGTTAAGTTTGCTAATCCACCAATACCAAAGAGTGAATGCATCACAATGTTAAAGACAATCTCGAAGACATAAGTGATGATAATACCAAATAATCCTGAGAAGAATCCGGTCATAAATGTCTCGGTGATAAATAGACGTGAGACGTCTTTCTTTCGACCACCAACCGAACGGATGATACCAATTTCTTTGGTACGTTCAACGACACTGATGTAGGTGATAACCGCAATCATGAAGCAGCTAACTACCAAGGCTAAAGAAGTGAAACTAACTAACGCAATTGTAACTGTGGTTATCAATGTGTTGATAACAGTGATAATTAGTTTGATTGTATCGGTGTATGAAAGTTCATTTCTTTCACTTGGAGTAAGTGACTTTTGATTTGGCGTGCCATTAAAGACAGAAATGTTTTCACCACTATTCCATCTTTCTAAATGGTCGGTGACGATATCTTTTTGTTCAAAAGATTTTGGATAAATCTCAATTGAAGTTGGAAGTTTCTTAAATTCATAAGAGGTTACTGTACCACTTTCATCAGCGATTCCTTCCGCTTTATATCCGCAGACTGAACGAAGATGAGTTTTATCGGCTTCAAGATAATTAACTCCGGTAATAGCGGAGAATAAATCACCAAACGATGATGACAAGTCACCATTAAGTGAAGATGCATATCCTGATTTTAAAACTGGATTTTGATCATCGGAATAATCGTAATAATTGAATTTAACGTATGCTTGGAACTGTGCTGACTCTTCCGCCGGAGAACCAACATATTCTTTAAATTCTTCGGTAAGCTTAGCTTTTTCAGAGTTGCTATCGTTAATATATTTTTCACCAAAGGCTTGGGAGTAGTAAGCTCCACGAGATAAACAACCGAAGTTTTTGCCTTCTTTTAGCCTTAAGACTGAAGCGATGCGCATCTTTTGACCACCATAGGCTTCAGGATTTGCTTTCATCTCATCAGTGAGTTCGGCTTGATAATTGTAGCCGTTAACATTAATTTTTGTTTGCGCAGCAAAACCAGCTAAGTTTTTAGTTCCTTCACTCTTATGAGTTAATGGATAAGATAGAGCTGGATATGATGATAAATCGAATGTATATTCAACTTCACCATCACTATCATAAGAAACCCATTTGTCCTTAATATAATTAAGTGGTTGATCTTCAGGAACATCTTCTGGTTTTGGATTAACTCTTTCAAAAGTGAGTAATTCCATTTTTAACGCCGTTTTGTTCATGGCAGTTAGACTTAATGTGTCGGCATCAATATCGTAAGTGACAATAGCTTCATACATTGGTGGAAGTGAAGGAATTGAGCTTGGTTCCCAAAAATCGCCAACGACAGACCATTTGCTGTTATCAACCACTCCTTTGGAGTAAAGACTTTCTTGTGGGAAATAATAAAATTCTCTTCCTAAAATGTCGCTATATTCAAATTCGCGACGATATGGATAAGCAGCTTCAATTTCCGCAATCTTTGCAGTGCGTTCTTCCTCAGTTAAATTGTCTGGAAGTTCATTAATCTTAACCGCACGTTTTGCAATATTGATGAATTCATCGTGTTCAAAAAATCCCATTTGTCCTAAGACAAGGTCAGTGAGAGTTGTGTTAGAGTCAACGACTAATGTGATATCGTTGACACCTTCTTGATATTCACTTTCACCTAAATAATCATATTGAGAAAGAATATATTCTTTATTGGCAGGAATTTCTTTCATGAACGCGGTGAAAAGATTGACATATGAAGCATATTTAGAAAAACCTTTAACAGTCTTAAGTTCAGCGATATAACGTTGAGTTAAACCATTTAAAGAAATCGTTTCAATTTTTGGAGTGATACCTTCTGCCTTTGGGGTGGATACCCAATCACCAAAGATATTGTTTGTTGGATCAATACCATAGTTACTATGAATTGAATAAACGGATTCAGCAGGGATTTGATTGATAAAATCCACTAATTCATCATTAATTGTATTGGTCTTAACATTGGTAAGATCGCTATAAGCTTTCATCATATAATCGATCATTGAATCAAGACCAATCTTAGGATTAGCTGGATCAAATTTAAATGCTTCTTTAGATTGGTCGGCCGAAAGACCACTTAAAAGTGAAGTATAGTCAACGCTTTCTTCCGCCACTTCAACCGGATATGAAGAAAGCATATCGTCTTGCATATTACCAATATAATCACGAACACCTTGGGAAACCGCTAAAACAGCAGAGACACCAATGATGCCGATTGAACCGGCAATCGTAACTAATATTGTTCGTTTCAACTTAGAAATAAGATTGGAGAATGATAAACCCATCGCGGTAAAGAAAGACATTGATGAGTTTTTCTTTTTGCCTTTATTAACTTCAGCACGTTTGGCGTGAACTGCCTCACGTTCCTCTTTTGTTTCACCCTTATATGGGTTGGAGTCAGATGTCACAACACCATCTTTCATTTGAATGATACGAGTTGAATATTGTTTTGCTAAATCAGGGTTATGCGTAACCATGATGACCAAGCGATCTTCAGCGACCTTTTTAAGAATGTCCATAATTTGGACAGAGGTTTCGCTATCAAGAGCGCCGGTTGGTTCGTCAGCCATGACGATTTCAGGATTGTTGACTAAAGCGCGGGCAATCGCAACACGTTGCATTTGGCCACCGCTCATTTGGTTAGGGCGTTTCTTTCCTAATCCTCCTAAGCCAACCATCTCTAAAGCTTTTTCAGCTCTTTCTTTTCGTTCAGCTTTGCTGACACCAGAAATTGTTAAAGCGAGTTCGACGTTACGAAGCACGCTTTGATGGGAAATAAGATTATATGATTGGAAAACAAAGCCAACTGAGTGGTTTCGATATGTATCCCAATCACCATCTTTATAGTTTTTTGTCGATTTTCCTTCGATTATTAAATCACCGGAAGTATAGCGATCTAGACCACCGGTAATGTTAAGGAGTGTGGTTTTACCACAACCGGATGGACCAAGGATTGCCACAAACTCGTTGCGGCGGAAGTTGATACTCAAGCCTTTAAGTGCGTGAGTCACGTTATCGCCACTAACATAGTCCTTTACGACATTCTTAAGTTGAAGCATAATATCGCTCCTTTCTTTTCTAAGTAGCAACTAATTATATTTTTCATTTCCCATATTTACAATCAAATATTAAAAATTTTTTAAATTATTAATCCGACCTTGTTAAGAAGGAATATAATTTATACAGGGAAAGCCATGAAACACTTATTATTTACAACTCTAGAAAACACGAAAGAAACCCATGATTTGATTCATCATTTATCAAATCTTGGCTATAACGGAACAGTCCTTTCGTCAACATCTTTAAAACATATTCTTCAAGATGAAAATGAAGATGTCCCATCCTTCTTCTCTTTGGCACATGTTCATGAGAATAAATTCGTTCAAAACACGACGATATATTTTATTCTCGAAGATGATGAGCTTGAAGAGGTAAAATCAGAAATTCGAAAAGCGACAAATGACTTCAAATCCACCAAAGGTGGAATGTTTGCTACTAAACTTGAATCTTACGAAGGAAGCTTCTAAATAAATGAACCAAATTCTTTGCATTGCCATTGCCCTTTTTGTTGGTCTACTTTCTTCTAGACTAATGAAGCTTTTACGTCTACCAAATGTGACCGGATATCTAATCTCAGGCATCATTTTTGGACCATATGTTTTAGGACAATTTATCGGTGGGTGGAATGTTGATCCAAGCTCTACCACAAATATCAACGCAATCGGTTGGATTAGCGAGATCGCTTTAGGTTTTATCGCCTTCACAATTGGCTGTTCTTTTAAAGCGAGTTCGCTAAAAGCAGTTGGCAAAAGAGTCGTTATTATCACAATTTTTGAAGCTCTTGCTGGTGCTTTAGTAACCATCGCAGCATTATTTATCGTCTATATCTTTATGAAAGATAGTTTACCTCTACCAATTATTTTGACCTTAGGGGCAATTGCTTGTGCGACCGCTCCAGCAGCAACCTTGATGGTTATCAAGCAATATAAGGCAAGAGGACCGGTAGTTGACACTTTAATTCCAGTTGTTGCTTTTGACGATGCTGTTGCTTTGATCGCATTTTCGGTCTTATTTTCAATTTCAAAATCAATTGCATCTGCAACCGAATTATCATTTGTGGGAGTTATTATTGTTCCTTTAATTGAAATTATTTCTTCTTTGGTTTTAGGCGCAGCACTAGGTTTTATCGTCTCGTTTGCTTGCAAATTCTTTAAATCAAGAGCGAATCGAATGATTTTAATCATTGCCGCCATCTTAAGTGTTATTGGCTTATCGATGTTAGCAAACACTCTCGGATGGAAATTATTTGGTGAAGATTTCTCATTCTCATCGCTTTTAGCATGTATGATGATTGGCGCAATTTTTATTAACTTCAGATTGGACGCTCAAAGAACAATTGAAAGAATCGATCAATTCACTCCACCGCTTTATATGCTTTTCTTTGTTATCTCTGGAGCAAATCTAAATATCACGATCTTTGCATCAGAAGATGCTTTATTAGTTGTTATCATCGCTATTGTTTATATTATTGCAAGAAGTGTTGGCAAATATTTTGGAGCGTTTACTTCAGCTAAAATCACCAAAAGTGAACCAACTGTTCAAAAATATTTAGGATTTACATTGTTGCCTCAAGCTGGGGTTGCAATAGGTTTAGCGACAAACGCTTCACAAACCTTTGCAAAACTCGGTTATGAAAAAGTATCATCGCTTATCTTGGCAGTAATTTTAACCGCCACATTAGTGTATGAACTCTTTGGTCCACTTGTAACAAAAATCGCCCTATCAAAGGCGGGCGAAATTCAAAAAGAATCAGCTTGATTTTAAAGCAGTAATTTTCTTAAATCTGATACAGAATCGACGGCAAAAGTCGATTTTTTTACGAATTCTTGATCATAAAATCCATAACCATATTTAACGATGCAACAATCGATATTCGCGTTTCTTGCAGTTTCATAATCGTATTGAGAATCGCCGACATAAAGACAGTCTTTTTTCTTTAAATTAAACTTCTCCATAATTTCATAAATACAATGTGGATTTGGTTTTTCAGGAACACCATCTCTTTGACCAAGTCGAGCATCAAAGTTAATATCAGGAAATTTCTCATCGATGACATGATCAAGAAGCATTTGCGGCTTATTTGACGCTAAAGCGATAAGATAGCCAGCTTTCTTTAAATCTTTTAGTAGTTCAGGCACGCCTGGAAATGGAGCGGTATTAGGACCTTGAAGCTTGTCATAATTGATTAAGAAGGTTTTTCCGATTTCATCGCCCTGTTCATCAGTGATATCTAGGCCTTTCATCGCTCTTTTAACAAACATCATTGCACCAGCACCAATAAAGTTTTTAGCGGTTACATAATCATGTTTAACGTTATAACCAAGTTGCTCAAAAGTTAGGTTAACTGCGTCAGTTATACCTTTTAATGTATCAAGAAGAGTTCCATCAAGATCAAATATTATTACTTTGTATTTGTTAGTCATTTTCTTAAAGACGATTTCTTATTAATAATGGCGCCCCAAGTAGGAATCGAACCCACAACCCTCAGATTCGAAGTCTGATACTCTATCCAGTTGCGCTATTGGGGCGTCTTATATACTAGTATATCAATGTCTAAAATCTAAATAAATTATTAAGTTATTCTTTACTTAGAAAAAGGCTCTGCAAGAGAAATCGCAGAGCCCATTATAAATGATTAATTAGTTTGCTTTTCTTCTTTTAAGAATGAAGTAACCACCGATAGCTGTTAACGAAGCAGCCAAAACGATGACCACTAATGCAATCGGGGTAGAGCTATCGTTTGATACTGCTCTAATAAGTGGACTAGAAGTTCGTGGAGTAACTTTTTCAGCATTCACCCTTCCAATATAGTCATTATAATCATCGGTACCATAAAGATAGATGACATAGTCATATCTTTGGATTGCTTGTGCAAAATAGTTTGCAAAATGAACATTTGGGTCAGGTTCATGTTCAACATTTAATAAGAATGTCTTTGCGCTATGAGGCAAATCATTAAATTCGGATTTATAGGTTGACCAGTTTGATTTTGTAGTCTCACAGTTTCCGGTTAAGAAAGATAGAGCCCATGCATCGGCAAAAGCGACTTCTGGTTTACTGATAAAAACATCATGATGAACTTGTCCGTCATCATATGCTTTGAAATAGAATGAATAGGTACCACTAACATTGACTTTAATCTTACTGGTTAGGGCATCATCACTGAAGTTATCATCAAATAATTCAAGGCAATCCCAGTTATGATAAGAAGTTGATCCGTAGCTAATAACGAATTCATCGTTTAACTGTAAATCAATATAATCGTTATAATGTTCGGATTTATGATCAGCATTACGTTTGTAATTGTCTAGAACAACATCGATTTCATCGACTCCTCTAGTGATTTTGACTGTAGCAAGTCCATCTGACCATCCGTAATCATCACCAGTAATACCAATAACGCCATATTGATAAAACTGTAGGTTTTGAGTTTGGTTCCATCTATCATCCCAATTTGGGGTTGTGCATGAAGAAGAAAATCTAACTCCGATCATTTGTGTCGGGTGAAAATCTAATTCATAGGAAGCAATATAAATTCCATCTTGTAATGGCACATTGACAGCTAAATCAGAAAATGCGTTTCTAGTATCGTTGAAGAAGTAAACACCAAATTTAGCGCCAGCATCTTCCCATTTTCTAAATTCTGTTAAATCTAAATAGATTTCACCATATGGGTAATTACCTCTAATAATGCTTTCTTTACCAGCATAATAGTCAGCGTTTTCCCACCATCCTCTTGTTCCTTGACCATCGGTTCCTTCGCCAGGAAGTTGGCCATGAGCTGCCCATTCACTATTCCAGTGACGAATACCAATAACAATATACCAATCGTCTGATTGAAGATAATCAGCTAAAGTGTGGCCCGCTTGGCCTACGGATTCAGCTTCGCTCCAATTTTCCTTTTGGTCAGCAAAATTTGCATTCCATGTAACGGAAATATTGCCCTCTTTAGTCGTATTTGAAGCAAAGAAATAATGAGCGCATGCACTTGCTGAATATGGGTGCAACCTATCAGATCCTTCGGTTTTATGGGTGACTGGATCAAATGATGGTCTACTTGTAAAAAGACAAAGTAACCAACCTTTTGAGTCTAAAACGTTATCATTAACACTAAAAGTGGCATTGACTGAGCCATCGTTATTAAAAGTGATTTTTCTATTTGATGGAGTGTAATCAGCAGCGCTGACAGCTGAATAATCAACGTTTGCGGGAGCATTTAAAGCTACAACTCCAACCGATAAGGCTATGGCTGGAAGAGCTAATAACATAAGGTTTCTAATTTTCATAACTACTATTCCTTTTAACTAATAGGTTAAAAAACCTATAAAATAATGGACTTTCAAGGAAGTATTGTCAATGATTACAAATTTATTTGTGTAAAGACTTTATGAAATATGTAATGATTAAGTCATTTTTTCTAATATTAAAGCTTATTCACCGAATTTTTTATAAAATAAAACGCCCACTTTTGTGAGCGTCTTATAAGGTTTTTATAAAGTTAGAGATTAAGAACGTCAACCACAATAAGTGACAATTCTGGGTAAGCATCCGCTAGAACAATTCAAATAACCAAATGGAGATTTAAACGTTCCGGATGATATTTCTATTATAGAAAAAGTCGCAATTAAAAAATAAAATGATAAGATTATCTTGCTATGAAAGTCCTAATTGTCGGGGCAGGTGCCTCAGGCATCGTTGCAGCGATAAACTATAAACGAAATCATTTGAATGATGATGTTTTAGTCATCGAACATTTAGGTGAACCTCTTAAAAAGCTTCTTGCGACCGGCAATGGGCGATGCAATTTAGCGAATACAAATATTGATGTATCTCGCTACTCAAATTCTGATTTTGTTAAAAATATTCTAAAAGAATACGATTACAAGAAATTGTGTGATTCCATTTCATTAAAAACTAGGGTAATTGATGATTTAGTTTATCCATATAGTGAATCAGCTGTTTCGGTTCGAAATGCTTTATTAAACGAAGCTAGCAAACAAAAAGTTTCAATTAAATTAGAAGAAAAGCTTATTGATTACAAGGTTGCTGACCAAATTGAAGTCATTACAAATAAAGGAAAATATAAAGTCAACCGTCTTTATTTAGCGACATCTCTTTTATCAGGAAATAAGCTTGGAAGTGATGGATCAATTTTATCAATCCTTAAAAAACACAATTACAAAATCAAAAATCCTCTTCCTGGTTTATGCCCAATTGTTACCAAAGAAGATACAAAACTTCTTGATGGAACAAGAATAAAATGTGAAGTAAAACTATATGAGAATAAGAAACAAATTCACTCCGAAAAAGGTGAGGTTTTGTTTAAGAAAAATGGACTATCAGGAATTGTGATTTTCAACGTCTCTTCATTAATTGCTAGAGGCTCAAAAAACAATGTAAAAATCTATCTTGATTTATTACCAGATATCGCGTTCGAAAATCTTGAAAATGACTGCAAATCTCGAACAAATGAAGAAATTGTGAATTCATATTTTAACCCAAAAATTTCTAGATATTTGTTAGCTAGATTCCATGATAAAAATGATCTTTTAGATGGTATAAAAAATCTTGAATTTTCCTTCAAGGATTTCTATGACTTCATCTATTCCCAAGTTAGTGTCGGCGGCGTAGATATTTCAATGGTTGATAACTCTCTTCAATCTAAACACGAAAAAGGCGTTTATTTACTTGGCGAATTATTGGATATTGATGGTCCGTGTGGCGGTTATAACCTCACATGGTCGTTCGCATCAGCGATACATGCGACAAAAATCTAGTTGCATTTAAAATTTTTATTTTTATAATAAGTTGCTATGAAATTTAGACTTTCGTTATTTGTTTATTCACTCGTCTGCGACATTCCTGTCTCATTCTTTTTGTGTTTAACATCTGCGATCAGCGCTCAATCAGACTTCGAATCTGGTGTTTTAACAATTTCATTTGCGACAATCGATTGGTTAAACTTTTTAACCAACTTTGTTATCGCTTTAATTTTATCTTTATTAATTTCAAACTTTATCCCATTAACCGCAATCGGAAGATGGTTCACTGCTTTGTTCCATGTTAAAAATGATACTTATACAGGAAATATGAAGTATCGTCTTCTGGCGACTCTTATCATTTCCTTCATCTTCTTTATCATTGTTTCGCCAACATTAACGGCCATTAACTGTTTCATCTACCCTGCAATCAAGGGTGAAGAGATCTTAAGTTGGAAACAAGCGTTGTTCTTATTCATTATCAACGCACCATTAATGTTACTTGTTGGTTTTATATCTTCACTTATTAACGATATCGCTGCATTTAAAGCTGCACACGCGATTGATCATTCATTCTAATTAATAAATATTTAGCGAAACTTCTTTACATGATTATTTAGATTGTATACGATTTAATTGTGTAAAGGAGAATTTTTTATGTCAGTTTATGATTTTAGCGTCAAAGACCAAAGCGGCAATAACGTCTCACTTAAAGATTATCAAGGCAAAGTTTTACTTATAGTAAACACTGCAACAAAATGTGGCTTTACTCCACAATATGATGAACTTGAAGAACTTTATGAAAAATATGTTTCTCAAGGATTTGAAATTCTTGATTTCCCATGCAATCAATTCTTTAGACAAGCTCCAGGAAGCGATGAAGAAATCAATCAATTTTGTTCAATGAAGTTTAATACCAAGTTCAAAAGATTCAAAAAGATTGAAGTTAGTGGAGATAATGCTGATCCATTATTTGTCTACTTAGAAAAGCAAAACGAAAAAGGCAAAATCAAACGCATCAAATGGAATTTCACCAAATTCTTAATTGGGCGTGATGGCGAATTTATCGAAAGATTCGCTCCAACCGATAAGCCAAAATCATTTGAAGATAAGATTGTGGCGGCATTAAAGAAATAAAATGGATAAGTACCCAGAACAATTAAAGTTAGAAAATCAACTTTGTTTTCCTTTATATGTAGCGTCAAAGGAAATCATCCGAAAATACAAACCATTTTTGGATAAATTTGACTTAACATACACTCAATATCTAGTTTTACTAGATTTATATGAATATGGTGAACAAAGTGTCAGCGAAATCGGCAATCGTCTCTTTCTTGATAGCGGCACATTAACACCTTTACTTAAAAAATTGGAAAAGAAAGGTTTGCTTTCGAGAAATAGAGATGAAAAAGACGAAAGAAGCATTAATGTTGCTTTAACTAAAAAAGGACAAGAATTTAGAAAAGAACTTAAAAATGTTCCATTTCAAATTGGATCATGTGTTAAGCTAAATCCGAATGAAGCCAAATCATTATATAACTTGTTATATAAAACAATTGGAGGGATGAGCAATGAATAGAGAAAAGAAGATTGTTCAAACATCTATTATTGGCGTGCTTGGTAATGTGTTATTAGTTGTCGCAAAAGCATTAATTGGCTTATTCGCGCATTCTATTTCAATTATTACCGATGCGGTTAACAACTTATCAGATGCTTTAAGCTCAACAATTACGATCGTTGGAACTAAGTTATCAACTAAAAAACCTGATAAAAAGCATCCATATGGTCATGGTAGAATTGAATACATCACAAGTTTAATCATTGGCATCATCATTTTAGCTGCTGGTGGCACAGCTATTTATGAATCGGTCATGGCGCTTATCGAGCAAAAAGTTGCTGAATATAATGTTGTCTCTATCGTTGTTATCGCTTTAGCAATTGTTGTGAAGATTGCTTTAGGTCTATATTTCCGACTTGTCGGAAAGAAAACCAATTCTGAACCTCTTAAAGCTTCGGGAAAAGATGCGTTGTTTGATGCATTGTTATCAGTCGCGACCATCATTGGTATCGTCACCTCGCTTGTTTGGAATGTAAACATTGAAGGTTACATTGGTATTGTCATTGGTTTATTCATTATTAAAGCAGGTGTTGAAGTCCTAAGAGATGGCATCTCTCTAATCATCGGTGAAAGAGCTGACCAAGGCTTAGTGAGTAATATTAAAAAGATGGTCTGTTCTTTTAAGGAAGTTCAAGGAGCCTATGACCTCATCGTTAATAGCTATGGCGTTAATAAATCCATCGCCTCAATTCATATTGAAGTTGATGATAATTTAACCGCTAGAGATATCCATCATTTAACTAGAAAAATCACCGAAAAGGTTTACACCGAAACAGGTGTTATCCTCACCGTTGGCATTTATGCCAAAAATGAGACAAATGAAGAAGTTAAAGAAATTAAACAATTTGTTCTAAATTACATCAAAGGTGATAAAAACATCAAGCAAATGCATGGCTTTTATTTAGATGAAAGCATCAGTTTAATTACCTTTGATCTTGTCTTTAACTTTGAATGTGAAAAGCCAAAAGAATATATCAAAAACTTATCAGCAATTCTTAAAGAAAAATATCCAACTTATAATTACTATATTATTCACGATATCGACTTCACTGATTAAAAGCCGTTAATTAAACAAATTACGTATCCGCTTATAATAGCGATAAATAGGCAATAACCAAGAACTAGAAATACGTTTTTGGCAGAATGCCTATTTTTTAATAGCACCATCATCCCTAAACCTGAGTTAACAAGAAGCCCGCCAGTTAAGGCTCCGAAGGAAAGATTTCCGCCAAGGAATAACTCAGTTAATAATAATGACGAAGCACAGTTAGGAATTAAACCAATCAAACAAGAAAATAATGGAGTGAGATATTTATTTGAATCAAGAAACGCAGCAAATTGAGTTTCTCCAACAAAGCCAATAACAAAGCCAATCGCTAAATTAATGATCAAAACGTAAAGGAATATTTCAGCCGAATGAAGTAATGGATGAATCAAGTGCTGATGTAGTTCGGTATTCTCTTTATCGTGAACGTGACAGGTGTGATGTTCAACTTCCTTTTCTGGTGAATTAACAACCTGTTTTCTGTTAAGTAAATCAATAATAATTCCACTAATAAAACCAACAAAAAACTTGATGCCAATCAAAGGCAAAATCATAAATGTTTTTTCGCTGCCAGAAGTTAGGATTGCAATGAAGGCTTCATCACTGCAAGAAAGAAAAATCGCCGACAAAACCCCGATAGAAATGTATTTTTTAAGATAAAGGTCAGCGCCAATAACAGATGTTCCGCACTGTGGAATTAATCCAAAAAGGGCTCCGAAAAATACGCCACTTTTCTTGCGTTTAACAAGGAAATTTGAAAGGCGATTTTCGTAATAAGAAAGAAGGAGATGAACAATGAAAACAAATGCAAAAATTAATGCCGAATCTTTAAAGGCATCAACAATAATTTGTTCAACTAATTCTCCACTCATTACGAAAAAATTCGAACCTGTTTGTATAAAGTAATAACGAACATATCAACCTGTGGATTAGATTCATATGTAGTGAATTTTTGTTGAGAAGAATTATACATAAACCATCCAGATATTGATGAGGTCGATTGCATATCGCAAACACCATGATCGTAATCAATATCCCATTTATTATTTCCGGTCTTATAGATGAAGGTTACTTTGCCTGTATGCGTGGTGCATAAGTATTTGCCATCTTCACTTTCAAACATAAATCCATTAGAGGCATCTCCATCGAGCATAAATTGTTCAGCGACACCAACGCTGGTGATTTTATCACCACTAGATGAATAAGTGACGTTAGTTGGATGAAGATACATTCCAACTGATTCGGATGTTGCGGCGACATTCATTTCTGGACAGCCCATGATTACTAAATCACCTGCTTTTAATTGGCTAACAGCAGTAACTTTTTGCCATTCTTTTGTAACGGAAGCTTCAGATTCAATAACATAAACAACGCAACTAGCACGTCTTGAACCTTCTACAGTTGTACAAGTAATAAGAGTTTGGCCTTTACTAACACCACTAACTTGTCCATAATGAGAAACTGTAGCGATACTTGTATCGCTTGATGTCCAAATAACGTCTTTATTAACTGAGTCTTCATCGACTCCATCTTTAAAATGGAAAGTAATTGTTAAAGAATAGGGTGCTTTGCCAATAAGGATTTCAACTTCTTTTTGATTCATAGTGATGTATTCGATATTAGAGTCATCATCAATAATTTCTTCTGACGTACTTGATGTAATTCCGCTAGACGTTGATTGTGATGAACTTATAGATGTTGAAATTCCACTAGATGTGCCAGAAGATCCTGAAGAAGAATCTTTGCCTTCAGAAGTCGAAATACTCGGATTGTTATTTGAAGAAGAGTTCTTTGGCTTTTTACTTGTTTGAGTGCAACCAGAAAGCGTCAATCCAGTTAATAGAATCAATAATGATGTTAATTTCTTTAGCGACATAACATAGTTATTATACTCACATATAAATATAAATGCATTGTTTTTATACCCGTGGGGGGTATATAATGTCGAAGAGGTAACATGTATGGAACAATGTCCACATTGCAAAAAAGATCCTCGAAGTGAGGAACTAATCAACAACTTACAAACAAGGCTTAAAAAGATATCTGGTCAAATTTCAGGCGTTAGCAACATGCTTAACGAAAATAGATATTGTAAAGATATCTTAATTCAAATCGCTGCAGTCGAAGCCGCTTTAAAAGAAGTTGGCTATATTTTACTTAAAGATCATCTTCTTTCTTGTGTCAGTGATGATATTAAGCAAGGAGACTTTTCTTCTTTAGAAGAAGCTATTGAAATTTCGAAAAGGTTATCCTAATGATCATTGATGAAAAATATCAAATTGGTGGGATGAGCTGTGCGGCTTGTTCAGCCCGAGTTGATAAAGCTGTTAGAAGTGTAAAAGGCGTTAAAGAAGTTAACGTCAATCTTTTAACCAACTCAATGATTGTTAGCTATGATGAAAAGCAAGCAAACGAAGCAAAGATTGTAAAAAGCGTTGAAAAAGCTGGATATTCAGCATCGAAACTTGAAACAAGAAACGTAATCTCGAATTTAAAAACTCAGTTAGAAGATAGTCAAACTCCAAGACTATTAAAAAGATTGATAATTTCACTAGTTTTACTAGTGCCTTTATTTTATCTAGCAATGGGCTATATGCTTAGCTGGCCAATCGGCTTGTTGAGAGAAAACTTGTATGTCTTAGCGATTATCGAGATGGTTTTATCTTTGATAATAATATTTGTTAATCACAAATTCTTCACTAGTGGTTTTAAGGCTGTGATCCATTTATCGCCAAATATGGACACACTTGTTGCGTTGGGTAGTTCAGTCGCATTTATATATTCACTTGTGATGTCAGTCATATTATTCGTACAAACTGGGAATAGTGTCTCCTCTGATATGCTTAACATGACAATGATGAATATTTCCTTCGAAACCGCTGGAATGGTTCCAACATTAATAACAATTGGTAAGACATTAGAATCGTATTCCAAAGGAAAAACAACAAATTCTATCAAAGCTTTGCTTGATTTATCACCAAAAACAGCAATAGTTATTCGCGATAATAAAGAAATATCTATTCCCGTTGAAGAGGTTCGCATTGATGATATTTTCATCGTTAAGCCAGGAATGTCGGTTCCAGTTGATGGTGAAATAATCTCTGGATTTTCTAGCATTGATGAATCAATGTTAACTGGAGAATCTATTCCCGTTGATAAAGAAAAAGGCTCATTAGTTAAAAGCGGAACGATCAATCAAAACGGTACAATTACCTGTCGAGCAATTAGGGTTGGTGAATCCACTACCCTTAATCAAATAATTCAAAGTGTCGAAAAAGCCGCTAATAGCAAAGCTAAAATATCGAAAATTGCTGATAAAGTCTCAGGAATATTCGTGCCAATAGTTATCGGTTTATCTTTGATAACATTTGTCTGTTGGCTAATTTTCGGTGGTGAATTCGTTTCATCACACGCTGATATACACTCATCGCTTCTTTCTTATTCAATTGAAAGAGGAATCGCAATCCTAGTTATTTCATGCCCGTGTGCGTTAGGATTAGCAACACCAGTTGCAATTATGGTTGGAAGTGGAAAAGGCGCTAGAAACGGTATTTTGTTTAAAAATGCTGAGGCAATTGAAGAAGCAGGTAAAGTTAGTTTTGTTGTCTTTGATAAAACTGGAACAATTACAATCGGAAAACCGGTTGTCGACAAGGTTGTATCATTCATTGATGAGAAAGAATTTATTCAACTTGCTTATTCACTAGAAAATAAGTCTTCTCATCCACTTGCGAATGCTGTAAATGAATACGCAAAAAGCTTAGGAATTTCACCTCTAGAAATTGATGATTTTTCAACAATTCAAGGCAAAGGAATTATTGGCAAAATTAGTGGTGAAAAATTACTTGCTGGAAATGCGAAGTTTATACGAGAAAATGGTCTAAATTTAGATAAAATTCAGGATCAAATTTCTGAACTTTCTAAACAAGGAAAATCGATATTAATTTTCGCAAAAGAATCGAGAATTGTCGGGTATATTGCTGTTTCTGACCAAATTAAAGAAGACTCAGTTAAGGCAATAAACATGATCAAAAATCTTGGCATAATTCCAGTCATGCTAAGTGGGGATAATTCCTATACTTCTAACTACATCGCATCACAGGTCGGAATTGACTATGTTTTTAGTGAAGTTCTCCCTGAAGGAAAACTCGAAACAATTGAACGATTAAAACACTATGGAAAAGTAATGATGGTTGGTGATGGAATTAATGACGCGATTGCCCTAACAAGTGCTGATGTTGGAGTAGCAATTTCAAGTGGAAACGACATCGCAATTGACTCCGCTTCTGTTGTACTAATGAAATCGACACTTATAGATGTTTATGCAGCAATTCGATTGTCGCAAAACGTTTATTTAAACATTAAAGAAAACTTATTCTGGGCATTTATCTATAATCTTGTAATGATTCCAATTGCTGCTGGTGCGTTCTCTGCACTTGGACTTTATAAAGTTGCGCCTTGGATGGGTTCTGCTGCAATGGCGCTTTCATCCGTCTTTGTAGTAACAAATGCTCTAAGAATTAACCTATTTAAACCATACAAAGCAAAATCAAGAAAACAAAAGATTTTAATTCCTAGTGAATTAGCGAATATAAATAACTGTGATATCAAGGAGGAAAACAAAATGGAAAAAACTTATAAAATCGAAGGAATGATGTGCATGCACTGCGTCGCTAGAGTCAAAGATGCTCTTCTTCACGTTAAAGGTATTGATACAGTTGATGTAAGTTTAGAAAAAGGCACCGCAAGGGTGTCTTCTAAGAAAGTGATTTCGGATAAGGATATCGTTAAAGCTGTTACAAAATCAGGTTATAAAGTTAAATAACTTTAATGTCTTTAATCATAAAGTCGCGGCCCGTTACTAAATAGGTATGTGGACCACCACATTTTGGACAAGTCTTACCAAATTCAACAGTTGGATAAGTCTCTTTACAATCTTCACAATACGAAAAGGCTTTGGTCATGATGAAGTTAAGCTTACACTCTTTCATGAACTCAGTCTTTTTCTTTGACCATTCAAAGGCATCGACAAAATATTCTTTGACAACACCTGAAACTTCACCAACTTCTAAAGTAAGTTCAATAACTTTATTGACCTTTTGCTCTTTAGCGAGTTGTTCGATTTGCTTAATGACGTGAACGACAATCCCTAGCTCATGCATAAGTATCGTCGCCTAATTCTTTAGCGTTTGGAACCATATTACCGGTATTTGGATGAGTTTTTCTAAACTCTTTGGTTCTACGATTATATTCATGACGTTTCTTTCTCATCATACGAGCTTCTTTTGAACCGCTATGGAGAAGAATTTTTGCCGAACGTTTAAGTTGATAACCAAGTAAACCAGTAACTTTATCTTCAGCGAATCTCATATTCGAACATTTTGGATTGTCACGGACGAGATGAATCGCATCAAATTTACATTTTGTGGTACAAATACCACAACCGATACATTTGTGTGGATCAACAACCGCCATACCACAAGACAAGCAACGGCTTGTTTCGGTGTGAACTTGTTCTTCACTTAAAGTGTTATGAGCGTCTTTGAAGGAATTCTTATAATCAATGGATTCATCCATTCCTTCTTCTTGTCTTGGCGCAGTATCATAACCTGGAAGAGAAATATCATCCTTGTTGAGTTGGAAGAATTTTCTTTGGTTATATGCAATCGTTGGGTGAGCATCTGGACGAACGTGTCTAGCAAGCGCATCTGCAACAGCGTGACCAGCCGCGATCGCGTCGATAACAAATTTTGGACCAGAATAGACGTCACCACCGACGAAGATATCTGGATCAGCAGTTTGATATGTAATGGAGTTAGCGATTGGGTAATTACCATGCCAGAAGTTAACTTTGCTTCCTTCTAAGAGGTTACCCCATTCAATCTTTTGTCCGATTGCGAAGATAACTTTATCCGCTGGGACTTCAATTGTTTCGTTTTCATCATAAAGAGGTGAGAACTTATAAGTTTCTGGATCGATGGTGCGTAAGCATTTCTTGAAGATAACTGATTTAACTTCGCCTTTTTCATTAACAACGAGTTCTTTTGGACCCCAGGAGTTATTAATTGAGATATTTTCTTCAAGAGTTTCTTTAACTTCTTCTTTAGAAGCTGGCATAGTTTCACGGTCTTCTAAGCAATACATCGCGACAGATTTTGCACCTAAACGATGGGCGGTGCGAGCGCAGTCAACAGCAACGTTACCACCACCGACGACGACGACATCGCCTTCAAATTTTTCGTGTTTGCCTAAAGCTTCTTTTAAGTAAGAGACAGCAATGTCAGTGCCTTTAGCGGTGTCATTTGGAACATTTGGACGAGCGCCACCTTGGCAACCAATTGCGACATAGAAGGCTTTATAGCCTTGTTTCTTGAGTTCTTCAATTGTGACATCTTTACCAACTTCAACACCACATTTGATTTCAACACCAAGTTTCTTGATGATATCGATTTCTTTTTCGATCACATCTTTTTCAAGTTTGTATGATGGAATACCATACATTAACATTCCACCTGGCTTTTCATTCTTTTCGAAGATGGTTGGTCTAAAACCAGCAACCGCTAAATAATAGGCAGCGGATAAGCCAGCTGGACCAGCACCGATGATCGCGATCTTTTCGCTAAATTCACCGAGGACGGATGGAATAATCTTCTCTGGAATATATGGATGTTCTGATTTTAAATCAAAATCAGCAACGAATTTCTTAACGGCATCAATGCTAACAGGTGCATCGACGGTTCCACGGGTACAGGCCATTTCACAGCGCTTGTTACATACACGACCGCAAACAGCAGGAAGTGGGTTTTGAGTTTTGATCAAAGCTAAAGCTTCTTGATACTTACCTTCTTTAGCAAGTTTTAAGTAACCTTGAACTGGGACGTGAGCTGGACAAGCAACTTTACATGGAGCGGTACCAGAATCATATGAATCTTGAGCGCGATTTGTCGAACGATAGTTTTCATCCCAAGCATATTTACCCCATTTGATGTTATCTGGAAGTGGATGTTGTGGATATTTGACTTCCTTACCATCTTTCTTACAGAGCTTTTGACCAAGTTTAACCGCACCGGCTGGACAATTTTCAACACATTGACCACAAGCGACACAGTTTTCTTTATTAACTTTTGCAGTATAAGCACTTCGTGATAAGTATGGAGTGTTAAATAACATTGAAGTTCTTAAAGCGTTACAAATCTTAACGTCACAGTTACAAATATCAAAGATATGATCTTCACCATCAATATTGGTAATTTGATGGACGAAGCCATTCTTTTCAGATAATTCTAAGATGCGAAGAGCTTCCTCTTTACTGATGTAATGAGCACGACCAGTTTCAACAGTGTAATCAGCCATATCACCAAGTTGGATACACCAATCATTGACATCATCGATACAGCCATCACCAAGAATAGCGCGTGAAGCACGGCAAGAACAAATACCTGCCGAGATATGACCTTCATATTTCTTTAACCAGTGGGAAATCTTTTCAACATCAATAGCTTTGGATTCACCTTCGATCGCTTTTTCAACTGGGATAACGTGCATACCAACGCCATTACCACCAGGCCCAAGCATCTCGGTAACACCGGCGAGTGGAATGAATGTCATTCTTTCGAAGAAAGAAGCGACCGCTGGATTACGAGCAATACGGTCCAAGGAGGAGTTCATAAGTTCAGCAGAACCCGGAACAAAGTAGGATAAACGATAACGTTTGATCTTTGGAGCATCTTCAATTGGATGTTCGTGAGCGTAATTATCACCATAATCGTATTCAATAAAACCGATATATGATAATTCGTCTAAAAGCTTTTGAACTTTAAGTGGTTCGATTTCCTTGTTCATTTTCACAAGGTCTTCGAATGAATACCACTTACGTTGTTTAAGTTTGTTTAAAAAACGAACTTGATCAATATTAAGAACTTCTCTAAGTCCCCAATATTCTGGATCATCAACTTTCACCCCAAATAATTTGTGTGGGACAACGTCGGTAATTTTCTTACCTAGTTTTTGGTACTCTTTAGCGAATTCGTAATCTTTTTCGCCTTGGTACTTTGACTTAATTTTTTCATTTTGTTCCATTTTACATCTCCTTGAAACTTTTGATTTTATTTAGGAAGTAGTCTGCAACAAGGTCAATTCCTTCTCCCGTTTTCGCGGAGATTGGGATGATTGTTGCATCCTTATTTCTCATTTTAATATATTCGGTGCATTTTTCTAAGTTGAAATTAAAATATTTCATCGCATCGATTTTGTTTATGATAACTAAATCTGATTTTTCAAACACAAGTGGATACTTGAGTGGCTTATCGTCTCCCTCTGGAATTGAAAGGATCATTACATCTAAACTTGCCCCGGTATCAAACTCTGCTGGACAAACCAAATTTCCAACGTTTTCTAAAAAGACAATATCGAGGTCAGAAATATCGATTGAATCAAGTCCAGTGCGAGTCATGCCGGCATCGAGGTGACACATGCCGCCTGTATGAAGTTGGATGGACTTAACACCAGTCTTTTTAGCTATGCTAATGGCATCAACATCACTATCAATATCCGCTTCCATAACGCCAACACGGACTTTGTCTTTGATCTTGTTTATAAGCGTAATTAAAGTTGTCGTCTTTCCAGCACCCGGGGAAGACATCAAGTTAACAACAAAAACACCCTTGTCTTTTAAATATTTTCTTAACGAATCAGCTTCGGCATCATTATCAGCATATACCGAACGATGAAGTAAGATGGTTTTAACTTCAGCCATGGTTTAATTATAAAGTAGTATTCTACTTTTTAAAATCTTTTTCGAGTTAGGTAGTTTGTGATAAAATCGAATTATGGATTTCAAAGTCGTTGAAGTAAAAGAAAACATTCTCTTAGAAAATTCCTTAAAAGCTGAAGAAGTTCGTAAGTTTTTAAAAGCAAAAGGCATTTATTTTATCAATGTCATGGCCTCTCCTGGCGCAGGAAAGACCACTCTTTTGATTAATTTAATCAACAAATTAAAAGCAGATTTTAATATCGGAGTCATGGAAGCCGATATCGATGGAGATGTTGATGCAGCGAGAATTGTCGAAAATACCGGCGTTAGATCGATTCAGATCCACACCGGTGGAGCGTGCCACCTCACTGCTCAAATGTGTTTAGATGCGATTAACTCATTTGATATCGATGGATTAAATCTTATTTTCTTAGAAAATGTTGGTAATCTTGTTTGCCCTGCCGAATTTGATACAGGAGCAAATATCAACATGATGCTTTTGTCCGTGCCTGAAGGCGATGATAAACCTCTTAAATATCCATTGATGTTTGAAGTTTCTAAGATCGCGGTAATCACAAAAATTGAAACCGCTGATATATTCGATTTTGACTTTGATAGATGTAAAGAAAACATCGCAAAAAGAAATAAAGATGCAAAGGTCTTCAAAGTGTCCGCTATCGAAGATACTGGTGTTGATAAGTTAGCAAATTATCTAAAAGCGATTATTAAAGGTGCATGATTGCATCTTTTTTAATAAAATATAGCCAAAGGAGAAAAATATGAAACTTTCCAAATTATTTTTAGTTGGTTCTGCCATATTTTTATTAGGCAGTTGTGGATCAGGAGAAGGAAGCTCAACAAGTTCAACATCTCTACCACCAGATCCAGTCCCATTCAGCGTTGCCGATGGCGATTATATTTCCACCGCACTTGAATCATCAAATGTTATCTTTTCATTTGAAAATGAAATTCAAAAAATAGTTCTTAAGAAATATAATTCATTCCCAGATTATATCGATGAAATCGATGCTTATGAATTCCAAACCGTTTATGAATTTAAATATAGCGAGATTCCAGGAAGATATAACTCCACTGTTTTAAGCGTTACCCATGATGAAGATACATATAGTTTCTTCTACAAAGACAATAATGGCTCGCAAGGTGATTTCTGCGTCAGCATTGAGACAGCTTTTCATTCTGAAAGTGTAGGCGCTAAATTAGTTCCACTTACCGAAGCAACATTCTTGAATATGAAAAATGTTCAAAGTGGAACCTACACCAGTACAGAAAGAGTCGACATCTATGATGACGATGGTTCATCGCGTGGTCAATTCACCGTCGGTGTTTATTGTGGAGAATGCAAAATGGAATTCTATTATAATGATGATTCTGAATATCCTACTAGACAGGTCCTTCTAAGTTCATACGAAGTTTTAGATGCATTCACCGCTAACACAGTTGGAATTGGTTACAAAGACTTTGAAGCGTTTGATTATGACGCTGAAAACTTTACTTTCAAAATCGTTCAAAAGAAAGCCGCTCATGGTCTTGGCCATACCTATTTCAGCGAAATTGAAGTATCTAAATAATTTCGATTAAAATTAAAAATAGCCGTCATTAATGACGGCTTTTCTTGTGCTTTCTTTTATTTAGGCCACACGAATGTGGAATTAAGATTGAGTTCCCCGTTATCGATGAGAATGTCTTGCCCAGACATTGATTTATTTGTGATCGTTAAGAAATAAACCCAATCGCAAACTTCATCTAAGCTCATCCATTTTTTAAGTGGAGTAACATCCATAATTTTCTTCCAAGATTCTTTATCGTTAATAACCGGTTCATTGGAATCGGTGAGGACTCCACCAAGCGAGATTGAATTGACGGTAGCTTGATATTTAGCAAGTTCCACCGCTACATTTTTCATATACGCAACGACTCCACCTTTTGATGCAGCGTATTCTGCGAATTCAAAACCACTTCTTGCGGATGCACTCGCATTAAATAACACTGATTTAATTTCCTTTTGAAAGGCATATTTTTTGGTGACATTGATCGTCCCTTTTAAGTTAACGTCGATATCATTTTGATTTTGTACTCCCGCGTTATTAATCAAGATATTGATATCTCTGATATCAGGAAGAGTTTCTTTCTTAGAAATATCAACTTGATAATGATGGTAATTGGGATTAGAAATACTTGAAGGAAGGATATCAAGTCCATACACTTCATGATTGTTTTTTAAGAAGTGATTTGCTAAGGCTAAACCAATTCCTTTGCTTGTGCCGCTAATTAATACTTTCATCGTTTGACATCCCCCACAACTTCAAAATATTTTTGACCAATATTATTTTTCTTCCAGTTTTTGCTGACCAAATAACCAAATGGTGAAAAGACAATTTCTAAGATAAGTTCAAGTCCTGCTCCTAAAAGTGAACAAGTTAGACATTGAATAAATGTCCAATGGAAACCATCCCAGAAAATAGGTGCGAACACCATAAAGGTAAGGATTGCGAAAATCAAATTATCAAAGAATTGTCCGATAAAGGTTGAGACATATGCTCTAGTGACAAAAGCAACCTTACCATCTGGGTTCTTTTTAAAGAGTTTTCCGGTCGCATAATTCATAAAATTGTTGAGAATTGCCGAGGAAATGAAGGCAACTGTCGATGCTAAAAGAATGAACCAAGTGCCACCGATAATCGTGTTAAACGCGCTATAATCCGTGCTCGTTGGAATGATACTTGCGATCCAAAAAATAAGACATGTTAATAAGTTAACAAGAACCGCAAAAATCGACATTCTTGTCGAAGCGCGTGGTCCAAAGTGCTTGGTGACAACGTCCATTGCTAAGAAGGATAGCCACGACACTAAGATACCACCATCAATCGCCAGATATTCACTTTGATAAAGAGTCTTATTCGCTAAGATATTCATCGCGATAACTGATATGACAAAAAGTGCCACTACGGGTGAAGGTATTTCTCTTAGTAAAATGACACTTTCTTTAAAGGACTTTTTAAGTCCAGAAAGTAGATGTTTCATAAAAAATTCTCCTTGGTTTTATTATTTTAAGCGAAGGATTTAGAGGCCGAACTCCGCTACAAAGATTATATTATTATGCTTTTTAATAAGCAAATAAGTCTTATTTATCTTCCTTAACGTGAACGAAAGGAAAGAGGAAAAATGTTAAGGCGATAAAGCCAATTAGATATCCCGCGTTCATCAAATCATGAACTAAGCCGAGTGAGAAGATGTCTAAAGGAGGCAGTTTAAGGCCACAAACAAAAAGGGTGGAATAAATTCCCACAAATAGGAATAAAGACGCAATAACGCCCGAAATAATGAGGGATTTCGTGGTTTTTGACTCATTTTCATCAAGCATCACCAGGTGAACGATAGAGGGTTTAATCTTAAACGCTCTAAATGTGAGATAAAAAATAATCGCCACCATAACTAGGTGTAGGAATAAATAAGTAATCTCTAAGAAATGTGATCCACCATCAGTAAGGCTTGAATCATAAACAAAACATTGAACGAGGGAATAGCCACAAAGTCCAAAGAGCAATACTTCAACAATAAGTAAGGCTAGAAACAGGCTTCTTTCTTTATTCATACAACTATTATCTTATAAATTTTTATAAAAAGATACGACAAAAAGAAGCAAAAGCTTTGCTTTTTTTAAAAATAGAGATTTTAGCTTCAATT
>OMVV01000008.1 GCA_900314585.1 uncultured Erysipelotrichaceae bacterium | reverse complement strand
TAATTAAGCAGGATAACGGCATATATTGATTATACTTGTTAGATAAAAAGAAAATCTAACCAAGTACATGGCTAGATTACATTATTTGTTAAACAGATAAAGTAATTATAACTATTCACTAAAAAGAATAACAATGTATAATTGTTGTAATCTTTATGCAGAAAGTTCTAATCGTATTTAATCACCCGGCACCTTACAAAGTTAAATTGTTCAATGAACTCGCTAAATATGTCGATTTAACGGTTATTTTTGAACGCGATAAAGCAAGTGATCGAAATCAAGCTTTCTATGAAGAGAAGCTATACAAGTTTAAAACAGTCAAGATTAAAGGCATTAAGCTTGGTAGAGAAAACATTATTTCCAAAGGAATCATCAAACATCTTAAAGCAAACCAATATGATTTAGTCATCATGAATGGTTATTCTCAATTTGCCGAGATGAAAACAATTCGTTATTTGATCAAAAACAATATTCCTTACACCCTTTATATCAATGGAGGGGTTATTCATAGCAAGGAATCTTCGTTTAGGCGAAAACTCAAAACGAAATATATTTCTCACGCTTCACATTATTTGTCCCCAGATGAGAACTCTAACAAATATCTTGTCTACTATGGAGCGGACTCATCCAAAATTTTCAATTACCCCTACTCCACCATATATAAGAGCGAGGTTCTTCCGGTTCCATACGATTTAGAAGATAAACTTGAGATGAGGCAAAACGCTTCAGCGCACGAAGAAAAAATCTTTGTTTCTTGCGGTCAATTAATCAAACGCAAAAACTATTTTGAATTGATTAAAAAATGGAAAGAAGTTAATCCTAACTATGGCTTGTATATCATCGGAGATGGTAAACAAAAGAAGATGCTTCAAAAATATATCAATGATAATCGTTTAGTAAACGTCCATTTAATTGGCTATTTAAAGCATCAAGATTTATTCAACTTCTATCACCTTTCGGATGCATTTGTCTTTGCGTCCGATGAAGACATATACGGTCACGTCATCAATGAAGCCATGTCACAAGGTCTTCCTGTTATTTCTACTCCAAACGTCAATGCGAGTAAAAAGTTAATTAATGATGGTTATAATGGATACATTATATCTTCATTAGAAAATAACGAACTTGTTGATGCGGTTAACAATGTTTTAGATAAGTCATTAGCTAAGAACGCTATCGCGACCGCTTATGAAAATACCATTGAAAAAATGGTCGAAGCGCATTTGGATATTTTTAAAAGGATACTTGAGAAATGAATATAATTGTTTTTACTTCTGCAATGGTTGAATCAGAATTCGCTAAATATCAAAACGAAGCGATTTTTAAACCAAACCCATCCAATCAAAACTTCTATTCAAAACTCATTAAAGCATTATCTTTTAAAAACAATGTTTCTGTCGTATCTCATCGCCCTTTTTCCAAAGGAATGTTTGAGGATAATTATTTAGAAAGACGTCAAACAAGCGATGGCTCAGTTAAGTATTTTTACACTAGACTTGAAGCCAATCGTTCATACAAGGTTTTTGAAGAAGCTGACGAAGTCACATATATGGGTGATAAAGCCGCTCAAGATTTCCCAACCGGCAATTTTGTTGTTGTCGCCGATTGTTTAAGAATCAATCTTGCTAAAGGAGCATTAAAGTTTGCTCGTAAGCATGGTGTGAAAATCGTCGGTATGTTAACCGATAATCCATTTAACTTAAGTGGTGTTAAACGTTCATATGCAAGAAAAGTAATGAAAACAGCCTCTAAGTTTGATGGATTCTTGTCTTTATCAAATGGTCTTTTAAGAGCATTCCATGTTAACAGCAAACCTCATTACGTCTTCGAAGGTTTAGTGGATGAAACCGTTGAAACAAGAAAACAACCAATTGGTAACTATTATTTCTTTGGTGGTTCACTATATGAAAGATATGGCGTTAAAACATTGATCCACTCTTTCATTGAATCAAATATTCCAGAGAAACTTGTTATCGCCGGTAGCGGCCCACTCCGTGAATATATCTTCCAAAACACTGAAAAGAATTCAAGAATTCTTTATCTTTCTCAGCTTCCGAAGGAAAAGGTATATGGTTTGGAACAACACTCAATTGCAAATATCAATCCTCGTCCACTTATTAAAAAGCTCGACGAAGAATCAGTTCCTTCAAAATTACTTGAATACTTAGCAAGTGGCACTCCGACAATTTCAACCAAGCATCCAGCGCTCTACGAAATCTTTAAAGATGATGTCTTCTGGATTGAAGATGATTCAGCAAGCGGAATCAAACGCGCATTAAATAGTTTCATTATTCAAGATCAAGCTAAATTGAAAAAACGCGCGACAACAGCACGCGTTAAGGTTTATGAGATTTATGGAGTGAAGAATCAAGGAGAAAGAATCTCTTACTTCTTACATTCCATCAATTCTTGATTGATTTGTTCAACTAATTTTTTTGAGGTTAAATGTTCCTCAAAATATGATTTGTTGTTAAGGCCCATTTGGCCTTTTTCTTTATCGCTTTTTGAGAGCAAATAATCGATTTTTGCCGCGATATCACTTGGATTTTCATCACTAAAGACTGTTCCGTTTGCTTTCGAAAGAAGGTCTTTTGCGTCGCCTTTTACAACCCCCAATAATGGGCGACCATATTTCATGTATTGGATGGCTTTGTTAGGAATAGTTTTGCCAACCGTTCCTTCATTTTTCAAAGAGACCACTAATGCATCAGCGTTAAAGTAATAAGCTTCGGCTTTTTCAATTGGTAAGGCTCCAACATATTCAACTCGATCTTCAAGATGTTCGTTTTTGATTCTCGCTTTGATCTTTTCAAGTTGTGAACCCATACCCATCAAATATAGTTTGGTGTCTTCAGTTTTCACTTCTTTCATCGCACTGACAAGTTGATCGATTAACTGAATCGTGCCGATGTTACCAGCGTAAACAATGTTGTGTTTATGTTTATAAACAATTGGAGCGGCGCTGCCTTTCGAAATAATGATTGGCTGATAAACAGTCGGGAAACCTTTATCGGTGATATGAAGTTCATTTACAAAGTAATCTTTAAATGACGGGGAAGAAATAATAATCTTGTCACATTTCTTATATAAAGAAGTCGACCATTTATAAAGAATCTTGTACATCAATGAATTCTTACGAACCGCCCCAGTGACAACTGTCGATTCTGGCCATAAGTCTTGGCAATATAAAACGCATGGAACTTTGAATTTTCTTGCATATTTAATTCCAGGAGCAATTGAAATGACTGGTGATAATGATATTGTTAAAACAATATCAAAACCTTTGCCTAACTTATTAACTTTACGTTTCGCATTTCTATGGAATGATAAGTAGTTTCTAATAACGGATAATCTTGTTGTTTTACGTGGATATAACTTAACGCGGTGAATGCTTACTCCATTAAGTTCTTGATAAGAAACATTCCTATATTCAGGAAGAATCTTATGATATCCATAGTTAGGTTTACCGGTTAAAACTTCAACTTGATGACCGAGTTTAACAAGTTGTTCAGCAATATCTTGAACCGAAAACCTCTCTGGATAATAGAATTGTGAAACAAGTAAGATTCGCATAGATATTTACTATTATATAGTATTGCAAAAACTTGTCATTGATAAATTAAAATTGATGATTTCGTCTTTTAAAAAGTCGAAATAAGTTCATATAATTATAAGAAATGAAAAACGAAGTTCGTTCTAACGTGGTCATTAATCTAATTCGCACTGTAACGATGATGATTTTATCATTCGTTACGTTCCCGATTGTCTGTCGTTATTTAGGCGATGAAATGGTTGGCTTATATTCATGGGCCACTGCTTTTGTTTACTATTTCCTCGTTTTAGCGAGAATCTCAATCCCGAATATCGCAGTGAGAGAATGTATCAAAGTTCGCGATGATCCCGAGAAACTAGCAAAGAAAACTCAGGAATTCTTCATTATCCAAGCAGTCATGACTTTAATCTCGTTTAGTTTAATGACCGCGATTGTCTTATCGATTGGTATTCCAGACTTTACTGATCCGCTTCATCGTTCATTAATCTTCGTTTTATCGCTCAATTTCTTAACTGGTGTTCTTTCATTTGAATGGTTATTTACTGCCCTTGAAAAACATACCTACATGGCGATTAGAAGCATCATTATCGCTGCAATTGTCGATATTTTGATCTTTGCATTCATCAATTATCCAGAAGGTATTCTTCTTTATGCATTCCTATCAATCTTAACAACTGTTTTAACTGTTTTATCGAACTTAATTTATCTTCCAAAACTAGTTAAATTCCGTAAGGTTGGCAAATATGATTTCAAACAATATCTCCCGCTTTTGGGAGTGTTGTTTATGATTTCGGTCGTCGCTGCGATTTATGATAAGACCGACACATTCATCTTAGGTTTCATTGATTCAAGTAAAGCTAGTGTTGGTTCATATTCAGTTGCAATGAAAGGTGTTGAAATCGTCATTGGAGTTATCACTGCTTTATCAACCATCTTTATGCCAAGAGCAATGTACTATTACCAAAAGAAAGACGAGAGACAATTCCGTAACCTTAATAAATATTCCACAAACATTTGTTTGTTGATCGTTATCCCTGCTATTGCTTTGATGATCGCCTTAGCGGAACCAATCACTAAGCTTATCGCTGGTCAAACTGGTTATGAATACGCTGATATTGTTTTAATCGCTTTAGCGAGCTTAATGCTTACCTTCTCAATTTCCAATATTGTATACACTCAAATATTGATTCCTTTGAAAAAGGAAAAGTATTATTTGATCTCTGTGTTTTCTGCAGCAGTATTAAACGCTGGATTATCCGTCTTGTTTGGACTTGTTATCTTCAAAGATCGTCCAGCTTTTGGGGTTGCGTTAGGCACAGCAATCACAGATGCATTACTTGTAATTTGTTTACTTGCCTTCACCTGGAAAGAAAGCAAATACATTGTTCTTAATTGGAACAACTTAAAGATTCTTGTCTTAGGAATCATTATTGCAATTCCTTCATATTTTGTTAGTCCATTACTCTTAACTGAATTCTCTAAAACAATGTTAATCGAACTAGCGTATCTATTAGATATATTAATTATCTTCGCTGGATCAGTTATTGTTTACTTCAGTGGTTTGGTAATCACAAAAGAAAAACTAACTCAATCAATTATTCATAGATAAGAAATGAAAAAGGACACGAACTGAATCGTGTCCTTTTAATCATAAATGATTAAGCTTTTTTATAAAGTGTTAGAGCACCACCGGTTCCGGTTGCATAGCAAGCAAAACCATACGTGCCATTCCTTCTCAGCCATTTATTGTTAGGATCAGACCCTTTTGAACGAGCAAGATTCTCGAAATCATATGTTTCTGTTCCAGTAACGGTCCATTTTGCATTATCAGTAACACTAGCAATTAATGCGGCTTGGTTCTTGGAATTTGTACTTCCAGCATATTTTTCTACGCCAGCATTGTAAATCGTCCAATAATCACCATTTTTCGCAATATGCCAGATAATACTTGCTTCGCTTGTCGAGATAACATCTCCGGAAGCAGTTACTGTCTCGTAGTCTAAACGGTTTTGGGAAGAAACGGAAGCCTTGAGAGCTGCACCACTGTAAACAAGGAGATAATCACCTTCAGTAATTTCACCGCTATATTTTTGATATGAATCGCCAGATGGAGCGTCTTTCCAAATCGCATACAATGTCAAATCGCTTGTAGCATGAGTACCGACTTCATAAGCGGTGCCTGTTCCATCCGATTTTGTATTCCATGACGAGAATATCTTGCCAGTTGGAGCAGTAAAGCTGCATGCAGCAACAACTGGGCTAACAGCAACTGTTGGTTCCATTGTGCCTGAACCACCATTGGAATTGTATGTAATTGTATATGTTTCCGCCGGGGTTGGTGGAACTGGTTCACCACCAATACCATACATGGCACCCCATATAACAAATCGCTTTGCAGCAGAGGTTTCAAATTTGATGTCAGTTTCACTTTCGATTCCACTAAGATTGATTACAAAGTAATAACCTGCAGGATCACCATCAAGCGTGAATGGAGAACTGCTTGAAATACCAGAATCAGCAGTCAAGCTAATCGAAGTAGGATCAACGGTAGCGCCTGTAATGTTAAGTGATAAGCCAGTGACTTTATTCCATGCAGCTGCATAGAAGTAAAGATAGGTTGCTCCGGCACCAACAGTAATGGTCATATCGCCACCTTTACTGCTTGTACCAACCTTAATTGCGTCATTTTCAACACCACCAACAATTACAACAGCATCAGAACCATTTGTTCCTGGAGTCATTGTAGCTTCATGTTCCTCTGGGGTTGGTGGAACTGGATCACTAACAGTGATTTTATAGGATGTTTCAGCTGTAACACCATCGGTGAAAGAAACATTGACTGTTTGTTCGCCAGCAGTTGATAAATCATATCCGCTGAATTCAGCTTGATCGGTAACATCGACTGGATCACCAATTGTGTATGTCGCGGTGACGGTTGGTTTAACAAATTCATCGCCGACATTGTATTGAGTCTTTTCGCCAGAAACAGCGATTGATTCTAATACTGGAAGAATTGGTTCAGTAACATTAATTTGGAATGTATCGTTTTGACCTTCGTAAGTAACGGTGACCAAATGATCTGCCACTGAAAGTGGGGTTTCTGGATCTGGACTGAAGGTGAAGTATTGTTCATTGCCAACATAGGCCAAATCTGAATCATCGCCGACATTATAATGTCTTGTGATAACTAAACCGGATGGATCTAAGAATTGGCCAGTTTCATATTCAGTTTTAGTTGGAGAAGATTTAATTGAAATTGATTCAAGAACAACTGGAATTGGAGCGTCGGTAACAGTAATAGCAACTACTGTTTCTTTGCCTCCGTATTCAACTGTAACTGAATCAACATCAGTAGTAAGTTGGACCGCGGTTGATGGGTTGAATGTGAAGTCACCTGAATGTGCATCATAGGAAACATCTTCATCACCATCGGTGTAATGTGCGGTAATAACTAAACCAGATGGATCGAAGGATTGACCTGCTTCGTATTCAGTTTTAGTTGGAGTTTCTTTAACTGTAATTGATTCCAAAACATGTGGAGTTGGAATTGGTTCGACGGTGATTGCTTGAGTTGTGCTTTTTCCACCGTAACTAATAGTTACTTCGTGAACAGATGTTGAAAGTTGTTCACCGGTTGATGGATTGAATGAGAATCCACTTGCGGTTTGATCACTATACACAACATCTTCAGTTGATGCATCGGAATAGTGAAGAGTAATGACTAATCCGGTTGGATCGAAGTGTTCTTCTTCAAGATATGTAACTTTAGTTGGAGCAGTCTTAACAGTGATTGATTCGAGTGTTTTTGGAGTTGGCTCAACTTTTTCTGTGATAATGATGTTCATGTTTCCATATGATGTATAAACACCCCAGAATTTGACGATATCGTTTGGCTCTAAATCTTTAGTAATATCGTTGGTTAAGAATGCTTTTGAATTTTTCATGACGTAAACGCCAGAACCACTATTCCATGTAAGGTCGGTGGCAACACCAGATGCGCCATAAACAAACATGTCGTGTTCGCCATCGGTGAGAATTAAATTACCATATACTGTTTTTGTATCTGTTGCCTTGCCCTTATTGTCAGCCCAACTCTTGATTGTTGCCTGAGAAACATATGCTTGAGAATTGTTTGTTCCGGCTTCAAGGATTTGAGCAAGAGTTCTATTGAGTCTTTCTGGCTCAGGTTGTGGCTGTGGTTCGATAGCAATCATGATAGTTGCTTTATTGTCATTATCTTTCTTGGCTAATTCATATGTTTCAACGCCGGCTTTATTCATTAAAGTAACATAGCCTTTGATGACAACTTCATAACCAGCCAAGGAATCCTTGGCGCTATAATCACCTGAAACAGATGAATCGACAATTACCCAATAACCAGTAGCTTTTAATGTTGAATTTTGGGTATCACAAACATTAAGGTATTGAATTTCCTTAGATGCATTCATTGCAGAACTTGATTCAACTTTTGCTCTAACATAAGCAACATGATCCTTATAAGTCTCGGATTTGCCTGTTTCAATTTTAGAATAGTCAATAATCTCGTCTGCTAATGATTGAAGATTGGCGACTGAAATTGGATTTTCTAGCGTGCCAAACTTGGCTGGATCAACAGCTTTTTTAACAGTAATAGAAACAGAAGTGTTCTTACTTCCATAAGAGATTGAAACACTTGTCACATCGGTGGTTAATGCGGTTGATAAGCTTGGTGTAAAGGCAAATTCGGATGTGTGTCCTGCGTAAGCGTAGGTATCCTGGCTTTGATCGGTGTAGAGTCTGTTAATAACTAAACCTGTTGGATCAAAGTTTTCACCTTCGGTGTAGGTAAGTTTGGTAGGAGCGGTTGCCACAGAAATAGAATCTAGGACTTTTGGAACTGGAACGTCGCTAACAACGATTCCATAGGAAGTTGATTTAGTTAAACCTGTGTCTGTGTAGGAGACTTGAACGGTTTGATTTCCAGCATTGTTAAGATCATAGCCACTGAATACAGCATAATCTTTAACTTCTTTGTGTGAACCATTGGTGTAATTAGCAGTAACACTTGGTTTTACAAATTGATCACCAACTGTGTATGCAGTTTGTGGATTGTTAACTGCAATGGATTCAAGTTTGACATCGGTAGGAACTGATGAACTTGAAGAACTACTGGAGCTTGAAGAACTCGAAGAACCAGAAGATCCGCTCGATCCTGATGATCCACTAGAACCACTTGAACCAGATGTTGAACTAGAACTAGAAGTCTTAGAACTGGTTGTCTGGGTGCTAGAAGATTTTTTCCTCGTTCCTGGGTTTCTTGACAAAGTACAGCCAGTTGCAAGAACCGCGAGAAGAGGAGCAATCAATAAGATTTTTTTCTTCATACTTTTTTCCTTTCTTTGAAATTAAGTTTGAATTGAAGTAGATAAAAGAAAAGCCCCATCTAAAACCAATCGTGTTAATCGATTTGATTTAAGATAGGGACAAGTTCAAATATCATACTTGTGACTTTATTATATTACATTTAATAAAATAGTTAAATTCTAAATTATACTTTTCTTAACGAAAAAGCATGAACAAAATAAAGCCGACGATCAAAGAGATCACTCCTGAAAGGAGTAGAGGCATATAAATTGACCAGGCTTTATTCAAATAGACGTCTTCAAGTGGAAAATCCCAGTTATTTGTCTTCTTGCGAATCACTCCGCGATATATATCTTGAGCGATAAAACCGCCACCGATGTAAATAACACCACTTAATAGAATTGTGTACGCGACAAAAACGAGTGGATACACTGAATTATCATTCGTGATGAAATATGGAAGAGTTGCCGCTAATGCGACGAGCCCTAAACACGGAATAATAAGAGCATATGTATACCATTTTGATAATGCTTTTTTCATAAGAAAAATGTTAAACCATTCCTAAATTGAATTAAAGTATTTGTTAGAATATACTTTATTAAGATGAATCCGAACTTGAAAGAAAACAAATTCAAAAGAGCGTTGGTTTTACCATTCAAACCTCTTTTTAAACTAAGTCCAGTTTCATACGTTAAACATCAATATAAATACATCACTCATCATAAGTTAAATTTGAAGAATCCAGTCAGATACACTGAAAAGCTTCAATATCTTAGATTATTTGTGTATCCAAAAGATCCACTTGTATCAAAAGCAGCAGGTAGATGGGGAGTAAGAGAATTCGTCAAAGAAAAAGGTTTTGAAGAAAATCTTGTTCCAACATATGGTTGCTATGACAAGTTTTCTGATATTGATTTTGACAAACTTCCTGAGCAATTTGTTTTGAAATGTACTCACGCATGCGCCTTCAACGAAATTATTTTAAATAAGAATAATTGGGATAAAGCTGCCAGCGAAAAGAAGTTCAATAAATGGCTTAAAACCAACTATGGTAAGAAGACGATGGAACGTCATTATTCGCCAATCAAACCACAGATTATTGTGGAAAAATATTTAGGATTTGACGAGAATTTACCAACAGAATACAAAATTCATGTCTTCAATGGCAAGGCCAAATATATGTATGTTGTAACTGGCCGTGGAGTCGATATTCGTTACAACAATTATTACATTGATTGGACACCTTTTGATGGAGCGCAATTCAACGGTTGGAAAAAGCGCGATGAAAAACTTCCAATTCCGAAAGACTGGGACAAAATGGTTAAGATGGCTGAAAAGCTTGCCTCTGATTTCCCGTTCGTAAGAGTTGACCTCTACTATATCGATGGCAAAATATATTTCTCAGAGATGACATTCACTCCTGCAAAAGGAACATTGATATTCGATGACGATAAAGCCGACTTTAAAATCGGCGAATGGCTTAATATTAAAAACTACCTCAAATGAGGTAGTTATTTTTTTATCTCCACACGGAGTTCGGGAACATTACTTCGTATAGCATCACCGCAAAATGGTGATCTTTTTCTACTTTGATATCATCTGTTAAATCAGCACGTGTTGTTTTAAGTTCATATGTGAACGTCATCGCGACTGTATCTTGAAGAAGATATTGATAATATCTTTCGACTTGTCCTGATTCGGTTTGATAATCATTAGCAAGATAAATGGTTACCAGATTAGTGTCCCCACCGTTATCACATGGGATCTCAACATCCGCTAAGTTGAATGTAAGAGTGTTATATTGATCTGAATTGGTGATATGTTGATAGAAAGTGATATGAATATCGACGTAAACTTTTCCCGCTAATGGTGATGGATTACTTCTTGTGTTTTCATAGTCGGTTGCACCTCTAAGTGAGAAAGCAAAAAATTTGTAATCATAAAGCTTTTTCGGGAAGAAAGTTGAATATCCATTTCGATCTAATTGAACACGAGAAAGTTGGAACTTACCTTCGCATCTAACGCGGCCATCATATAGTTTGGAAAGATATCCGTAAGCGAATGATTCATCGGTTTTTGTGAGGTTGTGATTACGGCCATATTCTTTGTTATAGTTTGCCTCGTCGTATTCCATCCAAGTGTAGTTTTCTGGGTTATCTTCTGACCTCACTCCTTTAAGCGAATTTGAGGAAACATATCCGAAATTTGCCGATAAATTTGCACTTTTTGCTTCGGCTACTTTGAGTTCATTCACTCGATGATGTTCGACAAAATAGTTCTCCATAAAGTCTGGGGAATTATAAGCATATCCACCATAAAGTTCGTTGGTTTTATTGCAGCTAGCAAGGAGAGGAACTAACGCAATTAAAGCAATTATTTTTTTTCTCATACATATTCCTCCTCTTCAACGTCTGAAAAACTATAATCATCGTCAAAATATTTTTTCTTATCTTCTGGTTTTTCTTTCTTTGGAGCGTCTTTAAAGTTGATCTCCGCTTTGCCCATTGGAAGAATTGTATAACCGATGATAAAGATGATGATCATGAACGGTAATGATTGAGTGAATGGATAATATGATGTCGGCGAATGAGTGATTGGGAAGACATCATCGCAAATGGAAAGATATAAAGTAAATCCAACAAGAATACTTAAGAAAACGACTTTAATATATTCATCATCTTTACCTTGCTTAAGATATCTTCCAAAGGAAAATACTGATAGGACCGCAAAGGCAATGAATAAGAGGAAGGCTAAAATGCCACCTTCTTTAATAACTTCAACTTCAAATGATCCTGATACAGAAAGGATTGATGAAGTTGGAAGAATATAGCCTTCATAATAAGTAACGGTATTAATACCGAATAAATTAAATGGTTTAAGTGAAGCTTCCAAAATAGGATTAGCAACAATCATGATTCTATTCGCATTGAAGATACGATTGAGGAATGATGCGTTGGCAATTGCTTCAGCAACACCTGGAACAGAAACATTCAAAATCGCGAACAAAAACATAATAACTGCAATGCCTGCAGCCACTAAAACTGCATAGTGAAGAATTTTATTCGCCAAGGAATTATTCCTAAGGAAGCGATAATAACAAGCAACCGCAAAGGTAATTGCAAGGAACACTAAAGCATAGAAATTGGGAATAGAAATTATTGAAATTAAGCCAATTCCACCAATAACAGAAAGGGAAGTAAAGGCCACTTTGTTTTCTTTTGGTTTAAGGAATAACAAACCTGTAAGTGCACAGGCACATAGTAAACCAAACAAACCACCGTAGTTTTGAGAGACTTCGACAACTTTAAAGCCATTAAGCCAACTCATTTCATTGGTGATGGAATATAGATTTCCATCATAATAATATGATGGGGTGTTCTTGTAAATTAATGGATAAAACATTCCATATTGTGACCAAGTGATAATCGTGGACACTAAAGTGATTAGGGCGAAACCACCGCCGATACAAAGTAATGCATTCTTCGCCGAGAATGATTTAAGTCGACGAGCAGATAAACCGATCGCTAAGAAAGATATCAATGATAAGAATGCTCCAAGTCTAGTCACAACTGAATATCCGAAGATATCAAGAAAGTGACCAAACGATGTGAAGATTGACATCAAGAAAAGTGGAGCGGCAATTAGCAATATTGGTTTAAGATCATCTTTAGAATAATTTCTAAAAGCGAAGAATGTTGAGATTAATGCAACGATAAAACCTGCGTATTGGAAAATGAGGTTAACGCCACCTAAACCAAAACAAACTAACGCTAATAGTTCGAGGATTAAAAACGTACCAATTGATTCGTATTCTTCCTGAAATGATTTGTTCGCCATAATCAATATTATAGTTATTTATGATAAGTTTCGTTATTTAATATTTTAAATGAACGATAAATTTGTTCTAAAAGAATTAGACGAGTCATCTGATGAAGGAAAGTCATCTTTGATAAAGAAATTGAATAATTCGCGCGTTCTTTAACTTGGTTAGATAAACCATATGATCCACCAATAACGAACGTTACTGACGCGCCGCCTTCAACGATTTTATCGTTCAAGAATATAGAAAATTCAACGCTATCAAACTCTTTTTTGTTTAAGTCTAAATTAACAACAATGTCACCACTTTTTATCTTTGATAAAATTCGTTCACCTTCTTCGTTAATTACCTTATTAATATCAGACTCATTTGGATTATCTTTAACTTTGGAATCATTCACTTCAATGATTTCAACTTTCGCATATGAAGAAAGTCGCTGCAAATATTCACTGATGCCATCTTTAAGATATTGTTCTTTGATTTTTCCAACCGCGATAATCTTAATTTTCATATTTAAGAAATTATACTTTAAAATAAAAACCTAATCAATTGATTAGGCTTATTGTTCTCTTGGTGGAGTCGGCGGGAATTGCACCCGTGTCCAGAGAAGGCCTCACAATAACGTCTACAGCTTAGACGATATTTGTTGTTTAGCCGGGCTTCATATATCGTAACTAGCCAAGCGAGACTCATTTAATTTCGGTAAACTTTAGCGAGTCAACTGTGTCTCCCTATCCTTTTGGTATGACGTCTACTATGAGCGTGAAAGGCTAAAACCTCATAAGACGCTCTGTCCGGCAACTAGTGTCGGTCCCTATGTCGGGTAGCTTATGCTAAGCAGAGTGATTGAGCTCTAGGAGCTCTCATATAACTGTTGTCAGTTATTTTTGTTTGGTAGAATGGTTACCAGCCAGCTGCAGTTATTGCCGGGCGATCAACCCTGTCGAAACTAAGTCGACCCCGTGAGCGAAGTAATTCTATCACACAAATAAATATTCTTGTAGAAATTTATTATTTAATTAATCGTAATAGTTTGCTAACATATTTAAGCCTATGAAAAACTTAAAATTAATTCTTAAATCTCTATTATCTAATCACGCTTGTGTTGAAGGCGGACGTAGAAAAGCTTGGTATTTTGCTGTACCAATGTTCCTTTTTGCGATGATCCTTGCTTTAATTCCAACCTTTGTTCAAACTTGGACAAAAGAAGGTGATTCAATCGTTGCATCAAATACTTATGAATTTGATGTCGCTACATATCGTTTCGTTGAAGAAATCAATAAAAGCGGTATCGAAATGAAAGTCGAAAACAAGAAACTTGTTGTCGATGAAGAAAAATGGAACACCACCTTCAATGCGGTCGATGGTTCAGGAAACAATTGTTATATTCACTTCCATCCAAACCCAACTACAGGTGTCTATGAATTACCTGATTTAGGCGTCTACTATATTCCAACCGCCAAATTCACTGACGAAAAGTATCAGACAATCGCCACTTTCCCAACCGCCGATTCTGCAACTAGAGTCAACCGTACATATAGCTTTGTCATCTTCACAGATGAAAGAGTCATATTCTATGTCTATGCAGCTGGAAAATCTTCTGGCCAAAGCATCGGCACTGTCTTTGGTGATTACCAAAATCTTCCAGATGGCTACCTAATCAACTCTCTCAACGAGGTTGACCAAAAGACAACTTGGAATAACTGGAAGTATTTCATGAGAAAAGCCTACGATAACAATCGTATCAAAACATCATGGCAAACCACTCTCATCATGTTTGGCGTCAATGCTGGTATTACCATCTTTATGGGCTTCATGCTTTGGGTATTAACCCGCGGTAAAAACAACCTTCACTGGTTTGGAATTTGGGAAACCCAAAAGATCGTCGCTTGGGCGTGTGTATCTCCAGCGATTCTCACCACTGGTTTAGGATTCTTGATTGCATCCTTCTCACAAGTGATGTTCCCACTCCTTCTTGGTGTAAGAATTATGTGGTTATCCATGAAGCTTCTTAGACCAGAAAACGCTGACTTATATCCACCACTAAAAGACAACAAAAAAGTGGTTGATGTCAAACCAGTTAAATAAGTAAATGAAAATCTCGCCATAATGACGAGATTTTTCTTTTTCTAACTAATTAGAATAATTTGAAGATGTGATGTGAGAAAATCATGCAGAATAAATCTAAGATCCAGATAATATTCCAGCCAAAGAAAATTCTCACTAATGCACAGATTGGATGACCGTCTTTGAATCTTGTAACAAATCCGAAGATCCAAGAAGTGATTGGGATAATCGCTAAGATTAATGAGACCAACCAACTCAATCCAAAATAATCTTTGTTTTTAACTGCCATAACTACCTCCTTTATTTTTCTAATGGTGATTTAAGTTGAACGGTTCTACGACCGATTGAGTGATATTCGGTGCCTTCCATATCCGCAAGCGAATAAAGATTCTTACCATCAAAGATGATTGGCTTACGAAGATTCTCTTTAAAGTCCTTTGCGGTAAGTTCTTTGAACTCCTTCGCATCAGTTAAGATTAAGCAGAAATCCGCTCCCTTCATCGCATCCTTTGCGTAATCAAAATAAGATATATGCGTGTGACGCGAGAAATGCTTTTGAATCTTGTCCTCTGCAAGAGGATCATATAGTTGAATATAGGCTCCTTTATCTAAAAGGAATCTCATAATATAAATTGCTGGTGAGTTACGAACATCTTCAGTTCCAGATTTAAATGAAGCGCCTAAAACACAAATCTTCTTCGCGGATACTGAGCGATAACGTTCATAGATTTTATCGATGAAATATTTAAGTTGCGATCTATTCGAATTAACGGTCGCTCTAAAGAGGTCGGAGTTGTAATAATCAATCGCATTCGGATTTTCTGGTTCTTTGGTAATTGAAATTGGAAGCATTGAACCACCATAACCCATAGAAGCATGGAGAAGTTCGCCGTTTACACGTGGATCCATTCCTAAGCCAGTTGAAATCGTATCGATATTCGCCGAATAAACGTCAGCAAGTCTTGCTAAAGCATTGATGAATGAAACGTGCATTCCAACGTAGACGTTGCTAGCCCATTTGATAAGCTCGACGTTTTCTGGAGATGTAATAACAAGTGGTGATTTTCTCATCAACACACTTGAAACAAATTGTTTAAGAATCTTACCGGTTTCTGGTGAATCAACACCAGCAATAATTCGTGATGGGGAAACGATTGATTCAACCAAGCTTCCTTGTGCACCAAAGGATGGAAGAGAAATAACATTAAATTTATATGGTGATTTCTTTTCAAGATATTCCTTGGTTTTGCGGTTTGTGCCAGGTGGAACAAACGAACGAATGAAGATATAACAATCTTTAGTCGCGTTTTCGGCGATTAAATCAAGAGCTTCATAATATGTATCAAGATTAAATGTGCCGTCTTCATTGAATGATGTGTCCACTGCAATTGAAATCATATTGTTTGGACGAACGGCATCATGAATATTCGATGTAAAACGAACATATTTCTTTGTTTCGTTAATTAAATCTTGAGCGAATGGTTCTTCATATGGAGAAACGCCTTCTCTAAGAAGGGTTACATATTCTTTATCGGAATCGTAAGCAATGATGTTGTTAAAATACGAGCCGAGCACAAGGGCATCGACCAAGCCAACATGAGTTAATCCGATGATTGTAATATCCATAAGGAAAACTCCCAATAATATTATAAGTCAACCATGGATTTAAATCCAAATCTAAATTATTACTAAATTGCTAATCGCCATAATCTGATCCACGAGACTTATCTTCGTAAAAGACTTTGATTGGATCGGTGATATCGGTAATTTCTAAATACACAGAACCTTCAACAGGAAGGAACGGATTTTCATAATCATAAACAAAGCTGACGAGCTTCTTTTGCTCAACAACTTTCTTCATTTGAGCGATGACTTTTGGGAAATCGTTTGGATATATTTCTTTAAGCGACATCAGTTGAGTGTAGAATGCTGGTTCGATGTAAAATTTCTCGCCGCTTTTAAGACGAAAACACTTAACGAATTTTGACTCAGAAATTTCTTGAAAATCGCAAAATTCCTCGTAATTCACGATTATTTTCCTCCTTCCACGATGTGTCGTTGTGATGCACAGTGAAGATTAATTTTACCCAAATCAATGCGACATTTTCGGAACACTTTTTCGTATGCTTTTAATGCAAGTTCTGGCTCATTTGCCTCTTCGGAAAGATGGGCCAAAATTATCTCTTTTGTTTTATCACCAACAACCTCAGACATGTAGATTGCGCTAGCCTCGTTTGAAAGATGTCCTTCATCAGAAAGAATCCTTAATTTGAGAGATGCTGGACGATTTGTTTGATGAAGTTTTTTGATGTTGTGATTGCTTTCGATGATGTAATAATCAGCATTCTTCATTTTTGAAAGAGTTTGCTCTGGAATCATGCCAGTATCGGTGAGATAGACGAGTTTCTCTTTTTTGTTTTTGATGATGTAACCGACTGTATCTTTTGCATCGTGGGACGCTGAAACAGGAGTAATAACGAAATGATCCACTACAAACTTTTCATAAGGGGTGATATTGATTACATTGCTTGCTTCATATGTTCCCTTGGTGCAATAGATTGGAAGTGGATCCAAATATCTAACCCCTTTTGTATGGTCAGTGTGATTATGAGTTAATAACAAAGCATCGATATCAAGTAAGCTTTTATCAATAGTGGCTAACCCGTTTTTTAACGAAGTTAAAGTAATGCCCATATCAATTAAAAGAAGGCAACCTTCGTCATAGATTAAAGTTGCATTCCCTTTCGAGCCTGATTCGATGACAATTATTTTCATTAATCGCGGTTAAAGTAATTAACTCTTTCGCTTTCTAAAGCGCGAATTTGTTCTTCAGATTCACGGCTTGGTGAATCAAATTTACAGAAGTCTTTTCTAAACAGAAGGGGGACTTTACCAGTCTTACCAGATCTATTCTTAACAATGAGAAGGTTAACGATCTTAGTGTCTGGTCCTCCATCACGTTGGGCGATCTCTTGTTGTTTTTGTTGAACGGCTTCATCTTGTTTTTCGAAAATTGACTTTTTGGAATTGTTAGAAGAATCGCCAAGTTTATTTTCGTGAAGCATTAAGACAATATCCGCGTCCGCTTCAATAGAGCCAGATTCACGAAGGTCGCTTAATTGAGGTTCACCACCACGAGATTCAACGTTACGGTTAAGCTGAGCAACGGCAAGAACTGGAACATTAATTTCAAGAGCAAGTTTCTTTAAGGTTTGAGAAATCATTTGGACTTCAAGTTGACGAGATTCATTTTTGACTTTGAGCTTAGTGCTAACAAGACCAATATAGTCGACAACAATAAGTCCTAAATCTGGATATTCTTTCTTTAATTTGCGGCATTTCGCGACTAAATCGCCTAATTGAATGCCAGATGTATCGTCGATGAAAATCTTAGTTTGGGCAAGAGATTCACATGATTGTTGAAGTTTTAAACGAACGTTTTGTGAGATGCCATAACCAGTTAAAAGAGAGTCAAATTGAACGTTTGAATCCGCACTGATGAGACGTTTGAAAAGCATGCTCGCAGGCATTTCGAGTGAGAAGTATGCGACAGGTACTCCTCTCATTGCTGCGTTAAATGCAAGGTTAAGTGATAAGGCTGTTTTGCCAACACCTGGACGAGCTGCAAGGACAATCATTTCACCCTTTTGGAAACCGTGGGTGAGCATGTTGAGTCTTGGGAAACCGGTTGGAGTGCCAGTAACAGCCGAGTCGTCATTCGTTGATTTTAATGTTTCGAATTCCTTTGATAAAGCATCGGTAATAACTTTAGAAGATTGGAAATCGGAAGTTTTGATTCTTTCAGAAACTTCGCTTAATTGACGTTGCGCATCACGGACAAAGTCGTTCACGCTAGCGATTTCTTGCGTGTAATATTCGTTAGAGATTTTCTCCATCGTTTGAAGATATCTTCTAAGAAGAGCTTGCTCTAAAACGATATCAAGATAGGTTTGAATATTTTCAAAAGTGAGAATAGAATCTGCAAGTTCAATCAAATATTCTGGAGCGCCAGAGACTTCAAGATCGTTGGAGTTAATGAGTTCGTTAGTGATGGTTTGGCTATCGACAGGAATGCCGTTTTTGTTAAGTCTTTGCATTGCTGCAAAAATGACACGATGGTTTTCATTTTCAGCATAAAAATCATCAACATCTAATTTATAGATGTAATCCATAAAAATGGTATTGGAACGAATCATCGCTCCTAAGACCGCTTTTTCGGCTTCAGTGTTGTGAGGCAAATCTAGCCTACGTTTTTCCTTTTTCTTTTCCATAGCATTATCTCTTTTCACTAACATGAATGGTTACGATACCAACGACACCTTTGTATAGTTCAATGTGAAGTTTGGTGTAACCAAGATGATCAACTGAAATCTTATCGATGAATTTGCGTTTATCGATTTCAATTCCGTATTTGTTTTTAAGTTCTTGTTCGATTTGTTTCGTGGAAATCGATCCAAACATTTTTGAATCCGCTCCACAGGCTGCTTCAAATTCAAGAGTGATGCCTTCGAGTTGCTTTGCAACTTCTTGGGCCTTTAAAGTGTCTTGACGGACTTGTTCAGCAGCATCGGCTTTTTGTTTATCTAAAATCTCGAGTGATTTATTTGAATATGAAACAGCGAGTCCCTTTGGAATAAGGAAATTTGCGCCATAGCCATCTTTGACTACGACTATGTCGTCTTTTTTACCAATACCTTTAACATCTTTAAGCAAAATGACTTTCATCTTTTATTTTTCCTTTCCGGTTCTCGCATCGTTTAAATATTCATTTAACACATCGAGTAATTTGGACTCGACATGATCAATTGGCACATTCTTAAATGTGGACGCTGATTGAGTGAAGTGACCACCACCATTGAGTTTTTCAGCAAGTAACTGAACGTTAACAGAACCATCACTTCGACAGGAAATTCTAACTTCATTAACAGCAGTTTTGCCGATGACAAAGCAGGCGTTCACGCCACGCATTTGCATACATTGATTACCAACTTTTGCTAAAGTTGCTGGTTCAATAATATCGTCTTCATCAGCGATACAATAAACGATTCCATAGTATGGAGTCTTGAGAGTTGAAATAATCTTTGTGATAAGAGTGTATTCTTCGAATTCGTCTTTTAAGAAATCATCCGCTTCAGCGTTATCTGCACCAAATTCTTTTAGAATCATCGAAGCTTCAAAGGTTCTGATACCACAGGTCTTCGCTTTGAAGTAGTTGGAATCCATGAAGATACCCGAGAGCATAATTGTCGCATATGCAGGCGGAATAATAACGCGTGGGTTAACGGAAGCGTATTTCACAAACTCGGCCACGAGCTCACATGATGAGGATGCACTAGGTTCAATGTGCGAGAAGACTGGAGTTTCGATAAACTCTTCACTACGACGGTGATGGTCGATGACCATAACCTTGTTGGCCTTTTCAAGAACCTTAGGTGCCATTGTCATCGATGGACGGTGAACGTCGACAACGATAACTAATGTATTGTTACGAACATGATCCAAAGCTTCGCTTGGTGAAATCATAATCTTGGAAATTTCTTCACGAGTGAAGGAAGTTGTGACTGCGCCACGAGTTTTACGTTCAGTTAATTTTGGATCATAAATGATATATGCATTCTTATCGCAGTATTCACAGATAGCCTTCATACCAAGGCATGCGCCAATCGCATCCATATCTGCCATCGTATGACCCATGATAAGAACGTCGCTACTATTTTTGATAAGTGAAATGACCGAGTCGGCCATAACACGAACTTTAACTTTGTTACGGTTTTCTTGAGCTTCGCTCTTACCACCAAAGAATTGTAAATCTTGGCCATATCTAGAAACGACAACTTGGTCACCACCACGAGACATCGCGATTTCAATTGCGGAGTTCGCCATTTCATTAAGTTTAACGACATCTGGGAAGTCGTGAGCGATACCAATCGATAATGTTGGAGGTGTATCTTCTTTTTCACCAATCTTATGGATTGTTTCAAGAAGAGAGAACTTATCTTCGATCATCTTGCGAAGTGATTCATAGTTACAAATCATGAAGTAAGCATCGCTACGATATCTACGGAGTAGGACTTGATAGTCACGCGCGTACTCAAAAAGAGCATTACGAACTTTGGAGATAACATCGTTACTATCGTCAGCGTTATCAGATAAATCTGAATAGTTATCAATCATGATTGTGCCAACGACGACAGCTTGTTTTCTGGAATATGTGTAGATGGTTTCGTATTCAGTGACATCTTTAAAAATGAATAATCCAGCGTCCGCTAAATACTTAACATCATAGTTACGAGTATTAAGTTCAACTTTCGCAACCGCAGTTGGAGGTGCGCCGATTAAATCCTGCAAGGCTGGTTGCCATTCAAGAATATTGACATCAAGAATATCAATCTGACGTTCTTTGAAAAGTTCATTGACCCATAAGACAACATTGTTTTCATCAACAATGACAAGGCCGATCATACCGAAGTTATAAGCTTCTTGGATATCAGCACCGACCAAGTCGGCAGCTTTTAAATCAGCGTTGTGACGAATGTGAGAAAAGACAATAACTTCGACCCAAAGAAAAACAATATCTATTCCCAAAACTGCTGCGATGGAAATATAGATGGTTGAAATCGAAACTAGATTTTGAAAATTGAAGAAGTTGTTGTAATAAAAAACACCAAAAGCAGCAATGGCTAAGATCTCAAGTAACATGAGAATGAATACAACGATTTTTGTTCGCTTAAGGTTTTGTTTCATAAACAAATGTATTATAAACCAAAGCGACTCTAAAAAATAGAAATATCTAAATATTTCGCAAATCCCGAATATATTCTTGCTAAAAAGCTAATTTTCGACAAATTCCTTACTTAACAAAAATGATTTATAATATCTCATATGAGCAAGAAACGTGTCGTTATCATCGGTGCTGGTCCAGCCGGATTAAGCACTGCATACGAACTAGCAAAAAGTGATGAATTTGATATCACTGTTTTGGAATTAGAATCTTTCGTTGGTGGCATCTCAAGAACGGTTAATTATAAAAATAACCGTATGGATATCGGAGGTCACCGTTTTTTCACCAAAAACGAGCGCGTCTCAAATGTCTGGCATGAAATCATGCCTTTACAAAGTAAACCATCGATGGATGATGTCTTGCTCAACCGCAAAATCGAACTTGATCCAAATGGAGCAGATCCACAAACTAGCGATGTTGTTATCTTAAAAAGAAATCGGGTTTCGCGAATCTACTTTATCAAAAAATTCTTTGATTACCCAATTTCGATGAAAATGAGAACTTTCATCAACATGGGATTTTGGAGAACAATGAAAGCGGGTTTTGGTTATATCGGCTCTGTCATTCATAAAAGAAAAGAAAATTCCTTAGAAGATTTTTATATCAATCGCTTTGGCAAACCTTTATATCGTCTCTTCTTTGAAAGCTACACCGAAAAACTTTGGGGTGTTCATCCATCCAAGTTAAGTGCAGATTGGGGAGCCCAACGCGTTAAAGGTCTTTCCTTGTGGAAAACTTTCACAAATGCGATTACAAAACCATTTAAGAAAAATAAAAAGAAAGTTGAAACTTCCTTAATTGAACAATTTGAATATCCAAAATTCGGACCAGGTCAATTCTATTCATTGCTCGCTGAAGATGTTAAGAAGAAAGGCGTGAAGATTGTTTATAATGCCGAAGTATCAAAACTTGAGTTAGATGGAAACAATGTTTCAAAAGTTATTACTAAAGATGGTCAATCATTTGATGCGGATTATGTTGTTTCATCGATGCCAATCAAAGATCTTTTTAGTGCAATCGGTGAAGATAAAACTTCAAAAGAAAGCTTTGAAATCGCCACCACGCTTCCATACCGTGATTTCATCACCGTCGGTGTGCTCGTAAATAAACTCAAAATCAAAAACAAAACCAAAATTCCGACTCTTAACGAACTCGTTCCAGACACTTGGATTTATGTTCAAGAAAGAGATGTCACAATGGGTCGAATCCAAATCTTTAATAACTGGTCACCATACATGGTGAATGACCCATTACACACCGTTTGGATTGGTCTAGAATACTTTTGTTCAGAAGGCGATAAAATGTGGGAAAGTAAAGATGAAGATTTCATTGCGATGGCAATCGATGAACTTGTGAAAATGGGTATCATCGAATCCAAAGAAGATGTCATCGACGCGACTAGACAAAAAGTCAAAAAAGCTTATCCAGCCTACTTTGGTAGCTATGATCATTTTGATAAGGTTCGCGCTGAACTCGATAAGATTCAAAATCTTTACTGCATTGGTCGAAATGGTCAACACCGCTACAACAACATGGACCACTCAATGTTAACTGGTCTTATCGCTGCGGATTATATTAAAGCAGGCCAAACCGAAAAATCTGCTCTTTGGGAAGTCAATGCTGAAAAAGAGTATCATGAAGAAAAAGAATCTAATTAAATTTAGATATTGTATTGATTAAAGATTGAACGAATAACTTCAAGTAAGCCCAATTGTCCGCCTTCATTCCAACCATCAAAGTTGGTGAATAAAAGCGAGAAACCAATTACAGAGCTTACACTGACAATTAAGATTAATAAGACAACCGAGGTAATCGGTTTTCTTTTATAAAGAAGATCAAATGTTTTTAGAAGCGGAATAAATCCAAAGAGCATCGATAAAGCAGTTATCTCCACGACATAACGTGGGCAAGTTCCACCGAAGCAATAAGTTGTATATGCGATAAAGAAGATTACAAATGGAGCAGCATAAAGCATGATTCGTAAGTAAAGATTATCTTCTTTATTGAAAACAAAAGGTAAGGCAAAAATGCCCCACATCATTGGAATCATCAAAATACCAATCGATCCAGCGTTATATGAATGATAAGCCGGAGCGAAATCACCCCAACCATAATCGATATTTGGGAACATGCCTCCATCAAGATATGGTGGCATCAAATAATAATTTGCTAATGTTGGGAAGACACCTTCAAGGCTGTAGCTAAGGGTTGTTCCGTCAACAACTGTAAGTTGATATGATTGTCCAAATTCTGTAATGGAATTAAATCTTGCGTAATTGTAATAGCAGAGAATAACTGCGCCTAAAATAACCACACCAATCATTGGAGCGAAGTCGATCAACTTTCTCTTCAAAGGATACTTTTCTAAAAGAATCTTTATAAATAATGGAATAAATAACACAAAGCCGATTATTAAGGTTGGTCGGCTCGCCATCATAAGGACAACCGATAAACCAGCTAATCCTAAGAACAAGATTCGAAATCTTGAATTATTAAAGGCTTTGAGAATCATTAACAAAGTTAAGAAATAGAAACACAACCCATATGAATATGGAATTCGATAAATGCCTTCGTTATACCAACCGACTTTGAATATTGTGTTCGATAATAATAGTGACGAGAAAGTCGCGCCTACTAAAAGTAGAATCAGCGTTGGCATATTAACTTCTTTGAACATCAGTTTCGTTAAGTTAACCAATACCAATAAGAATGTGAGTATCGAGAACAGGGTTCCAATCTCTTGAATAAGCAAAATCGAAGGAATCATCTTCATTCCGCTTAAGTAATAAATTGGGAACATCACTAAAAAGACTGGGGCGGCGCCATAATAGCAAAAATACTTGCCGTTAAAGAACGCATGATCCCACAAATACGAGACACCAGCTCTAGCGCTCGGATCATAAGGATTTTCTAACGCTAACAGTTCAGCGCTAGGTTCAATATCAAGATGCATCTGACCCTTTTTTAATGCATGAAACAGTTGATAGTAAATCGGTGATTCAGCATTGTTGATATCATTCACAGAAACAAAGTGAGTAGATGAATTTATAAGAGCTTCAACGAGCACAAAAACGAGTCCAACACCACATAACAAAAGAATAATTCGCTCGAGAATTGTGAGGTTATTCGTAGATTTGAACTTTAATTGACGACCTTTCTTGATGACGATCATGACCGTCAAAAAGATCGCTTCAACAATGACTAATCTTAAGGCGTTAAAGACAAACGGGAACGCTCGATTAATTGCGATTTGTTTTAATCTAACAGCAGGGATTTTGCCCGAATCATGAACGTTGGTTTCATCGATAACGACAACAACTTGAATATAATCTTCACCGCTAATTTCGCTGATATCGTAATATTCAAATTCATCAAAGTTTGGATTGGATGGGTATGAAAACGCATATTCATATTTGTCATCGTCTTTTGAGACAAAGAAATCAATTTGGGTTTTTGTTTCAACATCGCATTCAAGATCGAGGTAGATATTTGAGAAGCTATGTTCTCTATTATCCAAAATAAAGTATTGACGTTGGCGGTCAAAAATCATCTTGCCGTCTTTAACATTCGCATCACTTCGTAAGATAAGTTCGCTGTTAAACGGAACTTCAATTAAACCATTATCTTTCTTTGATGAAACGTTTGAGAAGGCTAAAACTTCAAGAAGTAAAATGAGAATAATTCCCACATACTTAACGAAGTTAAACTTATTAACTTCCTTAATTTGTTTTGCTCTGATCTTATTAATGAACGACTTAAATGGCACGAAGATAACAACCAAAGAAGTTGCTACAGCCATTGATATAAGCGAGAAATATGTCGTGCGAGAATAAGTTAAATAAACAACAAGCAAGGAAACCAGGTATAGCAATAAAAAGGCAGCAAAGCCATATACCCAATTAATATCTTGGATAATCTTTTCGATGATTACTTTTTTAAGGATTTTCTTAACAATAACAACGATTGAAAAAATAACTAGATAACTTGCTAATCCAATTAAAATTGCCACACCAAAGTTGACCATAGATACTTAAATTTTATCTTGTTATGAATAATTCTTAAATAATTATTTCTCTCGAGCAAGGTTTCTTATTTGTTGTTCGAACAAGAATACTTGTTGATTGTTTGGACTATAACGGCACAAAAGAACAAATGGCACTAATGTGAATAACCAGATGTTTTGTCCTAAGCCAAGATAATAAGCAATTTGATTGTTTCTAAAGGCAAGATCGACTGCGGCCGCAATGATAATTAAACCAGCACAGATTGTGTTTTCAAAAACTGTGTATCGATCACCGAAAAAGAATAGTTGAGCGTTGTGTTGTCCAAATTTCTTTTCATACAAAAGACGTAACGAGAATGTTAGATAAAGGAAGAAGACGATGACAATTGATAAAAGTAAGAATCCGTTTGGGAACCAGAAGTTGAGGAAGATGTTTTCTTTAACTCCATAAACCAATGCGTAATTGTTGGATAAGAAATAAGTCGCTACCAAGAATCCAAATGGCACAAATGAAAGTGAATGCCAAAGAATTCTGACCCATTTTCCTCGATCCTTTAAGAATGATGGTTGGAAGAACAAGAATAAGAAAATCAAATAATGCACCGCAACAACTTGGTAAACATTACTTGGAATGTATGAATAAATTAGAGAAGCAAAATCATATCCCCAAGCGTTCGTTAGCGAAATAACAACGGTCTCCATTGTTGCAATGAACAAGAATACTTCCATATTTGCAATAATCGCGTGGAATAAAATTCTTGGATTTTTGACTCTTCCTACCATGACAAACTGCACTAAGAAGATACCAGCGAGCAAGGAAAGTCTAAATACTTCAAGCAAAACTGGATTTGAGAAGAATGAGAAAAATGGCACGCCAAGTTTAGCTAAAAAGGCGATGACAAGACAGACGATTGAACCAATCTGTAAAAACCTACCGATAAAGATGATAAACATGTCAGGAATGCCAAAATTAATGTGGTAATCTTTCGGTAATGGTTTAAGGGTTTTTCGAACTGATTTTGGTTCAACTTCAACAAGTTTTGGTTTGATATTTTTTACCATCAAATTGAGGAAAATTCCAAAGACAATAAAGAAGGCGATAATTCCCGGGAAAATTAGGAAAAGCGCCGAGATTTGCAGAGAAAAATTGATAACGCGGCCTTGTTCACGATCGGCTAAAAATTCGGTATAAAAGTCGACAGGTCGACCAAGAGTTTTACTCATCAAATTCGACAAAGAAACGTTAACTTCTTCAACGTGATAATTGACGATTTTAATTGCCTCGTCATATGTTAATTCATAAGTACCAGGAACCAAGATTTTGAAGTTATCGACATGGTCAATTTTTCGGCCAGTAAATTCAAAATCGCAGCTGAAATATGTTCCTTCCAAAAAGCTGCCGAAAGTGAAATCACATTTGTAGGAATTAACACCTAGATTTGAACCTAGTTGATAACGATATCTGCTTAATCCTGTTTGGCCACCAATAATTTCGGCATCAGTGACAGTGAATGTTGTCTCGTTAAAGTAAAGGATGCTTTCTGTTTCATAGAAAAGCATTGTGCCTTCTTCGTTAATTTTTTCTTGGTTGGAAAGGTAATAATATTTCAAAGATGTAACCATATCGTAGCCATAGTTACCTTCTTGAATTGCTTTCGCTTTCATCTGGGTGTAAGAATCGCCATAATATGACGAAGTATTGCTTACAGATTTATTGAACATTATCGCGCCAGTCAAAACTGAGATGAGAATACCAAAAGAAATAGAACCGAAAATAATTCGTTTTGCTTTTAAATTCTCTTTATGTTTTGGAGTGCGTATATGGTGATTTGGAGCAGGATAAGCATCATCGCCTTCAACGGTAATATCTGCATTGAAAAACTTAATAAGTTTTCTTAGGTCTTTTTTCGTCGGGCGAAAATAACCATTTTCATAAAAATAGAGTTTCCATCTATTGACTCCACACTTTTTAGATAATTCCTTAAGTGAGAGCCCGCTCTCTTTTATTAGCTCTGACAAACGAACATTATAGTTATTCATTTTCTTATCACGAAGCCTCTAGAAATAGTATACTTAATCTGCATGAGATTGAAATTCAAAATTGCTATTTTACTACCAATCTTATTAACCAATGTCGGTTGTTCGAAATCGGATAAGGTTACTTTTCACACCCTCGATTTCACATTTGACACATATTATAACGATACATTTTTTTTGAATAATAACCGTGATGTCCACGAAGGACTTGCTTTAGCAAGCCATGCGATGGCGTTATCAACATTTAATGGTGATAATGACTACACAGTCCGTAGCAAATATCTTCGTGAATATTGGGAAAACATTCATTTTGATAATATCTGGATGAGTGATTCCTACTATGTAAAGCCTCAAACAGATTCAATTGCTTTTGGAATTTCAACAAAACACATCTCTGATTTCACCGTAGTTGCGATTGCGGTTCGAGGTGGAAACTATGATGCGGAATGGGCATCAAATTTCACGATCGGCGACACTGGAAACGCTGAAGGATTTGACGATGCTTCTAATAAAGTCATTGAAGGTGTTACTAATTACTTAGCAAACTATAACGTCCAAGGTCACATTAAGTTTTGGATCTCTGGTTATTCTAGAGCAGCGATTACCTCAAACATGACTGCAGGCAAAATTTTGAATAAATTAGCTGCTAACGAACTCATTAATCCAAATGTCACTTATAGTGCAGATGATTTCTATACTTATTGTTTTGAACCACCGATGGGTGTACAAATCAGCATCGATGATGCTCATGCTGATTTATATCATGGCATTCATAACTTCTTAAACTATAACGATTTTGTACCCCTTGTTGCTCCATATGAATGGGGATTTGTTAGATACGGAACTGATCATTACTATCCAGATCGAATCAATGATATTTACTTTGATGAAACCGAAAGAGAAAAGATTATTTCCCTCTATCACTTCACTTATGGTGCACAAAACTTCTCAGATTATTCAGTTGACGATTGGAAATTCTTTGATGTTGGAGAAGAAAAAGCAAAAGAAAATAACTTGCCGCGAGAAAGCGTCAATCCTTCTCAAGGTCGTTTCTCAAGATCTTTAGTTCATGAACTTGCTACCAGCGGATTCAAGTCTAGAATTGTTTATTCCATAACGATTCAATCTGGCTTGACTGAACTTATAGCGACGATGTTTGGAGCGAACCCACAAATCGAAAAGATCAATCCTTCTGCTCTTATTGAAATCATCTTCGAGTATGACTTCATCAAATCATTAATTTTAGAGCTCGAACAGACAAAATCTTCGGAATTTGCCATGGATATGCAGATGTTATTCCTTCAAATGTTCGGTGCAAATGAAGAGAATTATGATGTCATCGAGAAACTCTATCTCAAGTGTTTTGCATTCTTTGCTTTACTCCCTGAATCATTCAAAGTTCGTAAGGATGTTTTAGCTCAGCTTTTATATCGAGATAACGCCTTAGGAATTGCGATTGGTCATATGCCAGAAGTTAGTTATTCGTTCTTGTGTGCGTGTACATCCTATTTTATGGGAGATAAGAAATGTAAACTCAATGACGGTAACTATCAAACTCTTCATATCGAAAACCCAACTTCCTTCTCCTTAATGGAAAAGAGTATAAAGAAAGAAATATTCTCATTTAAAGATGGAGTAATGTCATCAAATCATGTCTCTGCTGAAAGATTTGCAGATGGCAGCATCGACATCTATCTTCCAAATAATGGCGCCTATGAATATATTGGCATCTGCGACTCAGTCTCTAGATCTGCAAATAGTCCACTTTCGTATGATCCGGTTTATTTAAACGCTTTACCATTACAAGGAGAGTTCTAATTATCTATCTAGCGTTTACTAAAATCTCGACAAATCTCGAATATATTTGTCTAAATCACGAATAAATGCCTCTTGAAAAACGGGGCTTTTTTGATGATTTAAAAATAAGTGTAATCAGTAGTTGTTGTTAAAACAATGTTTTACATGATATACTAGGGCAAATATGGCTCGTTACGACGACGAATATAACTATGTTAAGGTTACAAACGAAGGAAAGAATCCTTCTTTTGAATTTGGCTCAACACCAAGTAATGAATCCGCCTCGTATAGTGATAACCGTGATCAAATCCGTGATGAAGTAAACGACAACCCAGCTTCAAACGATGAGAACAAAGCTCCTGAAAAAGAGGAGGAGCGCAAACAAGAAGAACAAAAAGAACTTGAAGAGAATAAATCCTCCGAAAGTTCAAATGGCGGTTCTTCAGGAAGCAGGTCTTCTTCAAGTGCTTCATCCGCGAGCGCTGGTGCGAGCGCCAGTGGTAGTGTTGCTACTATTGCTGGTGTCGCAATGGTTTCGGTTACAACATTATCAACCTTAGTTGGAATTAACCTTTACATTAAAGCTCGTTGTAAAATGAATAATCTCGATATCACACCGATATCGCTTAAATATGAACTTGAACTCGAAGAAATCGGAGAAGATGAAGTTATCATCTCTTTAGAAAATCCTGATAAAGAATTCCTTGCTACTCAACCTTTGGTTGAAGGACCTAACGAAGGTTATTTTGAAGAACTCGCTCCTTCTACCAATTACGCGTTAGCGGTCATTGACGTTACGCAGGAAAACTACTTTTTGTATCGCGAAAATATTAAGACACCTGATCCATTTGTTACATTTACAGTTACTTTCAACTCCGATGGCGGAAGTGAAGTTGCTGCTCAAAGTGTTGTCTCAGGTGAAAAGGCTGTTAAACCAGAAGATCCGGCCAAGACTGGTTATACATTTAATGGTTGGTACATCCTTGTTGGAGAAGAATATCAACTCTATGATTTTGAAACTCCAGTAACATCCGATTTAACTCTTGTTGCAAACTGGGTTGCCACTCAACCAGCCGATAAATTAAAACTTACTTTTGACGCTAATGGCGGTACAGGAACAATGAGTTCACTTGAACTAGATCCTAGTAGCGAATACTCGCTTCCTGTTTGTATATTTGTTCCGGATGATGATGTCTACTTCGGTGGCTGGCAAGTAAATGGCGAAGGCGAAACACTCCAACCTGGCGAAACTATTGTTGTTGATAGTGATACGACTTTAGTGGCCCAATGGAGTAAATTCCCAACTCAAGAAAATACAGTTACTGCGGACAGAACTTTCTTTAGTTACTTCCCAGAACAACCAAGTACAGAAATTTCAAGCGTTACATTAATGGATATCGAATTCCAATATTCAAACGTTGCATATTCTTCAAATGAAGAAACACTAGATATGTACCTTTATGACGGATTTATCTCTACAACTACACCATTTGCTGGTCCAATAAAATCGATTACAGTAAACAGTAAAACTGTCGATTATGATCTCAACATGGTCTATAGTGAAAGTCCAATCTATGAAAGAGTAACCGAAGGTGGCGAAACACAAAGAGTTGAATTCGCTCAAGATTATACATTTGAATGCACCAACCCTGATGCTAGATATTTCTGTTTATCTAGAGATAATGAGGGTAGCGGTTTAGCATCTTTTAATTATTTAAAATTTGTCTATGAAACTCCGGTGATTAAAAATGAATTTAATATTTATTTTGATGCCAATGGCGGAAGTGGTAGTTTCGGTCCTTACATAGTAAGAAATTTAAATAAGAGAGAATTACCAGATATTGAAACTATTGGCTTTACCGCTCCTGATGGATACGAATTTGCCGGATGGAAGGTACAAAGCGTAGAAGACTTATTAGATGTTGGTACTGTAATTGGTCTTTCTTCCGACATCACTTTAGTGGCTCAATGGAAAGAAAAAGGAACAGCTCCACAATACACTGTTACATTTGATACAAATGGTGGCAGCGAAGTTACATCACAAAAAGTTAATGAAGGTGAATACGCAACTAGACCTAGCAACCCAGCCTATAACGGTTACGAGTTTATGGAATGGTGTTATATGGAAGAAGATCAACCGTTGACTTACATGTTTGAAGAAATGCCGGTCGAATCCGATATAACTCTCTATGCTCAATGGCAACCAGCCACCACTCTTTCATTCCATGTCGATTATATCGATATGTCTCAAGGACAACTCTCATACACGTATTCGATAAGTAACGCTGATGATTACAAACAATTTGAGTTGTATTTCTATTGCAATGGTGAAAGATTAGAGGAATCTGTTTTGATCAATCTTGAAAATACTTCAGCAGGTTCTGCATTTGAGACAATTGAACTTCCACAAAACGTTCTTGTTGCGATGAGGCAAGACGAAAACGAAGTGGTTGATTACCATCTCTTTGGCACATCACAAATCGCCCAACAAGGATATACGACTGATATTGCTGATGGTAGCTTCTCTCCAACTAGATCAATTAAATATGAATACCGTAACACTTATATTGGCAACGTGCCTATAGGTGATCAAACTGATATGCCGCTTGTATATATTGGTGGAAACTATTACTTGCCAATGTTCATCGATATGGTTGACTATAACGAAGAAGTCCATGGAAGTAACTTTACACTTAATTATAACAGTGAACCTTCTGAATTCCTCCACAATAGTGGAATGGAATTGGTTCAAGTTCTTATTCCTGATTATAATCCAGATGAAGGCGCTTATCTTGAACTTCAACTCTTAGATGAAAATAACGAAGTTATAGCTGAACCTGGCTTCACAAGACACGCGGTGCTTGCAGGCGCAGGAGAAATCCTTGGCTTCTCACTTTCTTCATTCGTTGAAGGCGAAAATCCATCAATTCAAATTATTGGTATGCCAGCCGATAGCGATGATGAAACATATCGTGGCTTAGGCATGCAAAGCGTGAAGCTCATCTTTGATGTCTTCTCTGATTCAACGTCACAAACATTCTCTACAGATTTAGATTTAAGTCAAAATGACACACCTTTAGGTGAATACATTGAATTCGAAATTGATGACTATGAAGGATTGCTTACTGCAATGAAGAATCATGTTACCACTGTCACTCTCATGTTTGATGATGCTTCTGGTGAATCACATACAATTAGTAATTTCTATATACTATATTCTTTCCAAATTTATAACTAAAAGGAGGCTATTTTATGGATAAGAAAAAAATTATTAAAATTGTCGGATGGGTAGTATTTGGACTATTTGCCGCTGGGGTAATTGTCTCATTCATATTCGACAAAAAGATCTTCGGATCTGAGACGATCTTCGTCTATCAAGAAGGTCAAGGCGAATTCGTGAACTACATGATGACTAGAGGTATTCCTGCCATCATTAGAACCGTTCAAGTTGTCATCATCGCTGCCGCTGCAAGTATGATTCTCTCACTACTTGCCAAAATCACATTTGACTCTAAGAAGACAATTACAGTTACATTGCTTCTTCTTAACTTAGCTAAATGGGTTATCGCAATTGGCTCTGTATTCTTTATCTTATGGGCCTGGGGCGCAGACACAACGATGATGCTTGCTTCTGCTGGAGTGTTAACCTTGATTATAGGTCTTGGTTCACAAGCATTAGTCGCTGATATCCTTGCAGGTATCTTCATCGTCTTTGAAGGCGACTTCCAAGTTGGTGATATCGTTATCGTCGATGGTTGGAGAGGTGAAGTTAAAGCAATTGGTATTAGAACAACTAAGTTAGTTGACGCTGGTGGAAACATCAAAATCATCAACAACTCTGACATTCGTTCAATCATCAACCAAACCAAAGAACTCTCCGTTGCGAAGTGCTATATTGGTATGTCCTATGGTGATCGTATCGAAAAAGTCGAAAAGGTCATTGCCGAAAACTTACCAAAAATTAAAGAAAAAATCCCAGCAATTGTTGAAGGACCATTCTACAAAGGTGTTGCGGAACTTGCTGAAAGTTCAGTGAACTTACTCTTTGTTGCAAAATGTAAAGAATCCAATATCTATCAAGTTCAAAGAGATCTCAATCGAGAAATCAAAATTGTCTTTGATGACAACAACATCAACATTCCGTTCCCACAAGTCACTGTTTCATATGACGAAGGTTCTGATAAGAGCAAAATCAGTAACAAAGTTAAAAATGAAGCTAAAGAATTTGTCGAGGAACAAAAAGATCTTTCAAAAGATATCGAAATCAAGAAATAGTCTCTTGAATAAAAACTTAAAGGGTGCATTAACTTGCATCCTTTTTTGTTAGAAAAATTGGTAACAAAAAATGTCCGCGTTGGACATTAATTGTTTGTCAACCAGGTCAGCGCGTTTCCTGGATCGCTGTGTACCACCTACAAGAGGTGCGCCGTGGTCGTACGCTGACGTTTACTCACCGGTGGCAGCATAACTGCTTAGCGGAAGAGGACGTACATCTCCACCCTTGACAACTGTATTATAACAACATTTTTAGATGTTGGAATAATTATTTCATGTTTCTTGTGATAAAAATTGTTTTAACGATTCCGGTGTTTGATTTTCTGAAGTCTATTTCCAAAGATATCTTAATATATTCCTTTCCGTAATTATTTCTTTTGATATATAGATTGTAGGTATCTTTTCGTTCGGCATCTTGTTTCATTATTGATTTATTAATGTGTCTTGCTATCCTCCTGATGTCGGCCGGATATAAATCATGTCTATATGATGATATGTGTTCAAATCTCGTTTCATTACTTCTTGCGCGGTTATTGGCAAAACAAATATGGATACGATGCTTTTTATCTTCTAAAGGATTAGGAAGCATTGTCAGAGCATCAAGCATCTTTTCTTCATAAGTTAAATCTTTTTTCTTCGCCATAGATTGCTTTAATAATAGGAGCAAAAATAGATAATAATCAATGGTTATTTTTTCGCCGCAAAAACTATCCCTATATTTATATTTAGTTAACTACATAGTATTAAATAAATAGAAATATGAATATAAATATGGGATAGAAATTTTGATATTTTTTTATTATGAAAACAAAATTAAATCTAAACGAGACATATGTGCACATCTTATGTATTGCTGGCGTGTATATTTAAAATCATTTATTATAAGATTAATTGATAATTATGCCGTTTCAATAAAGGGGGGATATTTTATGCCTGTCGTTGATAAAAACAAAGGAAGTGGGACCTGGTGGAAGGTTTTGCTTGGCGTTCTTGGCGGTTTCTTTTTGGGGGTTGCTTTTATTGTTGGAAGTGTCATAACTGCCGCAGCAGTAATTAAGCCAAAAACAATATTAGGTAATAAAGCCACTGAATATTTAACTGAAGAATATGCAAACAAGTCAGTTCTTAACATCGTTAACGATGCAATAGGGGGAAAGATGTCGTTTGATACGATTGGTGATATCAGGAATATCACTCCAGTTGTTGATAATTATGTCGATAGCATTGTAAACGAACTCAATGGCATGGGTTGTGAACTCACCAAAGAAGAAGTTTACACTTGGAAGCTTGAGGAACTTGGTGACAATCTTTTTGGAAGTGTCAATGAAGCAAAACTTGTCAATGTTTTATCTGATGGAGAAAATCCATCCTCAGTTATTGCGTTCTTCTGTTATCAAACAGATGAAAACGGAAACTTCGTTTTAGATGCACAGGGAAATAAAATCCCACAAACATTAAGTACATTGATGAATGATCCAAACTATCTATCATCGAAAATTGATACGATGAAAATCAGCACCTTGTTTAGTCAAGATGAAATTAATAATTCAGCATTCCTTAAAGCGATCGCTAATAAAACGGTTAATGATTTATCTAAAGATGGTGCGTTTGATGACGTAAAAATATCCGCCATCATGGGTGAAGAAAAATCTTCTGACTCCGCAATTGTGAAAGCGTTGAAGAAAAAAGATGCAACAATTGGAAACCTTAATGAGGTTATTAATGATCTTTATGTAAGCGATGTTATCGAACCTCCATATTCTTCTCCTGCTCTTAAGAAAATGGCAGGCGCTGATAACTCAACCGAAGAATATCCAAATGGTCCCAAATTAGTCGCTCCATATCAAGTGATGCACTATGACACAACACCAGAATACCCGACAATTTACGAATATTTTGTCATTTCTGATGCTTATGGACATCGCTCTGATTACATCCCATTTAAAGATGTTATAGGCACTTATGATGAGATTAATGATCGATATGATGGCAAAGCAAGCATCACTATTACAGATTATAATTCCTCAAATAGCGCATTTAACTTTACTCTTGATGGAGTTAAACAAAGAATTAATGATAATAACAAAACCAAGGTTTACAATCTTGAAATGATTGAATTCGACGATATTCATCGCCCAATTACGTGGGGAAGTGACTTATTTATTCTCTCTTGTAATAAAAAGACAAAGATCAACGATTTTGATAGTTCGGTCCACTCCTTACTAGTGTGTGATGTCATGGACTTAAAGATTGGTGATGCCCTTTGGAAAGTTAAAGATGAAGAAGTCAGTAATGGTAAAGCTCTCTTTGATAAAATCGAAGAAAAACTATACGTCTCCGATATTATGGAAGATTATGAATCCGTTAAGTTCATCAATAAGATTCCAGAGAACACTCCAATTAAAGATATAGGTAAAGCCGTCAACAACCTAAAACTGATCGATGCTTTCGAAGAGAATATGTACGATTCATCTGATGAAATTAAACCAACCTGGAAATATATGCTTATCGAAGAGGGTGAACCGTGGATTGAAGGAAAACCAAATAAATCAGACAATCCTTTTGCGGGTTATAACTGTGAATCATATAAATTAGGTGGTAAAGGAACATCTGATCCGGGAGATTCTAAAGGAATTGACGCAATGATCGATAATTTGACTTACCACATGAAAAACGATCCAATGAAACGTCTTCATGATGATGAAATATTGCCATTAGAACATTATGATGCTTCATTCTTTGAAGAACCTATTCCTGATTACGTTAAAACTGCTCATCCAGATATTGTTGGAAGCTGCACAAAATATGGGCAATTATCCTTTACACAATTCGTCTCGTTAATGACTCACTACTTACCATCAGCAGCTTAACATATTTCTAAAAGTTGTTTAAATTTCATTTAAAAAGTCGTCCTTTATGAAGTGAACCCATTATGTTGGACTGAAACGTTTCAACAATCATATCACTTCTAAGTAGACTGTTGAAGGGACTGAATCCTATATTGAACTGGACTCAG
>OMVV01000009.1 GCA_900314585.1 uncultured Erysipelotrichaceae bacterium | reverse complement strand
AACTGGCCGTTTATATAATAACGACACCAGACAAATCGCTGTCACCGAATCATTCCATGGTCATGTTTCGCCACCTCCATTCATGGCGGCCTTTGGTGAATTCGAATTCGATACCGAAACTTATGAATATAAGATGGTTAAATATGTCACAGTTACTGATTGTGGCACAACCATCAACCCAATGCTTGCTAAAGGCCAAGTTGAAGGCGGTATCGTCCAAGGTTATGGTATGGCTTCTAGCGAAGAAGTTTTATACGCCCCTAAAGGAAAACTCATCTCCTGCACGTTTGACACATATCACGTACCAACCGTGAAAGAAGTTGGTGAACTCGTTACTGAATTCGCTGATTCATATGAGCCAACCGGCCCATTTGGTGCGAAATCTGTCGGTGAAATTGGTATTGATACACCTCCAGCTGTTTTATGTAATGCGGTGTATAACGCCTTTGGAGTGAGAGTCCATTCTCTCCCAATTACTCCTCAAAAGATTTTCGAGGCTATGAAAGCTAAAAAATAAAATGAACGATATTCTTGTTAAAAATGGTTTAATTTACCAAAAAGGTAAATGGGTGAAAGCAAATCTCGCCATTTTAAACGAGAAAATTTCTTATATTGGCTCAGATGAAGTTGAGGCAAAAGAAGCGGTTGATGCATCTGGACTAAAAGTTCTCCCAGGCTTAATTGATCCACATGTTCACTTCGAACTAAATTGTGGTCGACTCTCATCCGTTGATGATTTCTATTATGGCAGCGTCTGTGCTGCTTATGGTGGAGTCACAACTATTGTTGATTTCTTAGATCCAACTGCAAACGCTAAGGATCTTGAAAAGTCTTTCTACGAAAGATTAGAGCTCGCGAAGAAGTCAATCGTTGATTATCATTTCCACGCGTGCATAAAGAATCCAAATGGTTCTCTTGAAGAATACGTCAAGAAGACAGTTGAGCTAGGAATAAGGACAATCAAGTTGTTTACAACTTATTCCGACACAAATCGTCGAACATATGATCAAGACATCATCGAACTTCTCAAACTTTCGAAGAAGTATAACGTGATGATTTGTGCTCATATTGAGAACGATGATCTTATTGATTTAAGACCATCCTACACATTTAAGGATTTGCCGATGTCTCGCCCATCTTTTGCTGAGACCAGCGAAGCTCTTAAACTCGCTAAATACGTACGCGAGACCGCCGGTAACTTCTATATGGTTCATTGTTCCAGCGGTGAAACACTTAAAGCTCTTAAGGAGCAGTTCTCGGATATCTTAGGCAAAAACTTCTTTGTTGAGTCTTGCCCACAATATTTCATCTTTAATAACTCGGTTCTTAACGAAGAAAACGGTAAGTTATTTACCTTTGCCCCTCCACTTAGAAGCGAGCGTGAACGACAACTTTTAGTCGCGAATTACAAGGATATTAATACAATTGGCACCGATCATTGTTCATTTATGAGTAAGGATAAAGATTACCCAACTTTGATGGGATTTCCGCTCGGTGTTGGTGGTATTGAGCATTCATTCCCACTTATGTATCGTCGCTTTGGAGATGAGATTATTGATAAGATGTCCATTAATAACGCAAAGCTCCAGGATTTCCCAACCAAAGGTGAACTCAAAGTTGGTCTTGACGCCGATGTAGCTTTATTCAAAGAAGACATGGATGCTGTCGTTAGAGAAAACCATGGCAAATGTGATTATTCCATCTATGATGGACTTATCAGCAGTGGTGAATTCATCCATGTTCTTAGACGTGGTGAATTTATTCTCAAAAACCGAAAGATTATTGATTCAAAAGGAAAACTTTTGATGTGTGGAGAAAAATAAAATGAAAGCAATTATTAACGCAAGAATTTATGACTATGTGAAATACATTGAAAATGGATATGTTCTTTTCGATAAAAACATCGTAAAAGTCGGTCCAATGAAAGAATATCGAAAGTCTAATGATGTCGAGGAAATCGATTTTGAAGGTGATTTATTGCTTCCAGGATTTGTTTGTTCACATGCTCACATTTATTCGATTTTTGCCAGGGGTTTAATCCTTCCATTTAATCCAAAGAACTTCCAAGACATCCTTGATCAAATGTGGTGGAAGCTCGACTCTAAGCTCACCAATGAATTGACTTACTATAGTGGCATCGCTGCTTCTTACGAGTTCTTACTTAACGGCATCACAACTGTTATCGATCACCACGCATCTGGTGAAATTGTTGGCTCGCTTAGCAGCCTTTCAAAAGCCGTCTCTGGCGTTGCTAATATGCGTGGCATCTATTGTTTTGAAACCTCTGATAGATACAATGTTGATGAATGTCTAAAAGAAAACATTAGCTTTGCTAAAGAACATAAAGATGGCAAAGTTAGAGGTCTTTTTGGAATGCACGCTTCAATGTCATTATCAAACGAAACATTAAAGAAGATTGCTGAGCAAAATAAAGATATTCCTCTTCATGTTCATGTCGCTGAATCAGATATGGATGAAGAAGATTCAAATAAGAAATATAACTGCGATATCATCTCTCGCTTTGCGAAATACGATATTATCAAACCTAATTCATTAATTGTTCATGGCGTGTTCCTTAACGATAAAGAATTAGACATCATCAAGGTAAAAGGTGCTGTTATGGTTGTTAATACAACCAGCAACATGAATAACGCTGTTGGAGTGCCAAATGTTAAAGCCTATTTTGACCACAATATTCCAGTCATGGTTGGTAACGATGGTCTTAACTCCAATATGGCGTGCGAGTACATGAACGTGTTTTACACATCACACCTAAAGAATCAAAAACCAACCGAGCTTAATCTCGGCCATGTTTTAGCGATGATTAAAAACGCTTATAAATATGTCTCAGATACCTTTGATATCAAGTTAGGCGAAATCAAAGAAGGATATGTCGCTGATATGTTAAGAGCAAAATACAGCCCATTTACCAAGATGGATGATTCAAATGCTTTTGGACATATCTTCTATGGACTTTATCCAAACTTCAAACCAAGCGATGTCTTCATCGATGGTGAATATCAAGTTAAAAACTACAAAGTAGTGAATAATAAATTAAACGAAGAATTTAAAAAATGTAACAACTATTCCCAAAAACTTTGGGATTCATTAAAGGAGGCAAAATAATGGACTTAAGTTGTAAATTTGACGGAATCAAACTCGAAAACCCTTTGATGCCAGCAGCAGGCCCACTTGTTGGTGACGCTGAAAAGATGCTTTGGCTCGAACAGGTTGCAGGATGTGGAGGAATTGTCGCAAAAACAATCTCAACGAAGGATGCGCATATCCCACACCCATGCATTTATGGTGACAAGGATTACATCATGAACTGTGAACTTTGGACCGAATACACCAAAGAAAAATGGATCAATGAATTCCTACCATATTTTAAAAAGCATTCAGTTGGTAAACCTCTAATTGTATCTGTTGGTTACACCAAAGAGGACATGGAAGTATTAATTCCTCAACTCGACAAATTCGCTGATGCATTTGAAGTTTCAACCCACTATGTTGGTAATGACTTAAATGCGTTAGGCGAAACAGTTAGAACCATTCGTTCTTTAACAAAGAAACCATTCTATATGAAGATTTCAGCTCATATGCCAGATCCAGAAGGCTTTGCTCACACGATTAAGGTCAATGGCGCGAATGGCGTTGTCGCTGTTAACTCACTTGGACCATCAATGAAAATTGATATCGCTTCAAGAAACATCATTTATGGTAATGCGAAAGGTTTTGCCTGGACTTCAGGACCATATATTAAGAACATTGCTTTAGCAACCGTCTACACAATCAAAAATGCCGAACCTGATTTAACAGTTATCGGTGTTGGCGGTATCGCCTCCGCTAGCGATGTTATTGAATTCTTACTTGCTGGTGCCTCAGCAGTGCAAATGCTTTCTGCAGCGATGCTTAGAGGCAAAGATCTTTACAAGAAGATTATCGATGATCTTCCAGCAGCGCTAGAAAAATATGGATTCTCCTCCGTTGAAGAAGTTATCAAAACCAAACTTATTAACGATACCAAATATGAAAAGGGTAACGTTCCATCTATAGATGAAGCTAAATGCATCAAATGTGGAACTTGTTCCAAGGTTTGTCCATATTTCGCTATCGAAATGGATCCAACCCCAAAATTCAACTCTGAAAAATGTTTTAGATGTGGCTTATGCGTTAGCAAATGTCCAACCAAAGCTCTCAAATACGTAAAGGCAGATAAATAATGAAATCCAAATATCCAACCTCAACGACAAAAGTGGATTTTGCGGCCAAATTTAGAGGCGAAGCACTCTTTAGTGATGACATTCCTTTCAAAGATGCTTTGTACGCTAAAACGGTCCGTTCTACGATTGCTAGAGGCAAAATAAAATCGATCACATTGCCGAAGCTACCTAAAGGCTACTATTGGTTCGATAGAAAAGACGTCAAAGAAAATGTCGTCAATATTATCTTTTCTGATTGGCCGGTGTTTGCAGATGGACGTGTAAACTACATAGGTGAAGGCATCGGTATCTTTGTCGGCGAAAATATTGAAGTTTTAAATAAACTTTGCGAAGAAGTTAAAGTCGAATATGAAGAAGAAACCCCAATCTTTGATTTGAAGGAATCTTATATTCACAAAGCCTTCACAAAGGGTGATTACGAAGCAGCGAAAAAGAAAGCCAGGCGCGTAATTAGACGTACGTACGAAACAAGCTTCCAAGAACAAGCTTATTTAGAAAACCAAGCAATTATCGCTTATTTCGATGAGAACGATAAACTTACACTGACTGGTTCTATGCAATGCCCGTTCTACATCAAGCGGGCTGTTATGCGTTCGCTTGGGCTCGGTGATGATGAAGTCCGCGTCATTCAGCCAGCTGTCGGCGGGGCATTCGGTGGTAAGGAACACTATCCATCTTTGATTGGTAGCCAAGTTGCTTGTGCCGCCCATAAACTTCATCGTCCAGTTAAAATGATTTTTGAACGTTTTGAAGATATTTCTTATTCAACAAAACGTCACCCTTCACATAGTGAATATGAAGCTTTAATCGATGAACACAACAATATTTTAGGTATTAAAGCTCATGTTCAACTTGATGGTGGAGCATATAAAGGTTGTAGCGGAGTTGTTCTCTCTCGTGCACTCATTGCTTCATGCAATGCGTACGTATTCGAGAACCTCGATATCGTCGGTGATGTCTACATGACTAACCATGTTCCATGTGCAGCTTTTAGAGGTTTTGGATCTCCTCAAACAATCTTTGCGATGGAAATGTTTATTCACCATATCGCGAAGGAATTAGGAATAGATCCACTGAAGTTAAGACTAAAATACCTTGCAAAACAAGGCGATATTACAACAAACTCTGGTAAATTCCACGACCCAATCGTCCTTCCTGAACTTATCAAAAAAGCGATGGAAATGTCGGATTATGAACGCAAACTCAAAGAGTATTCCAAGCCAGGTTCAAACCGTGGCATCGGAATGTCATTATTCCTTCACGGATGTGGTTTTACTGGTTCTGGTGAATCAGACATCATTAAAGGAAAAGTTAAACTCGTCAAGGACGAGAAAGACCACGTTTATTGCTACGCTTCAAGCGTTGATATGGGACAAGGCTGTCGTACAACATTAAAGAAGATTGTCGCGAAAAACCTTGGTTTACCTGATGAACAAGTCACGATGGATGGCCCTGATACAGATACAACTCCTGATACTGGTCCAACCGCAGCATCTCGAACAATTATTATTGTTGGTTTCCTTATGGAAAAAGCTGCGAAGAACCTCAAAAAGATCTGGAAGAGTGGTGTTTATCAAGAACATATTGAACCATACGTTGGTCCAAGCTACATCCATTGGGATGAAAGTACAATGCAAGGCGATGCTTACCCATCATATTCATGGGGCGTTAACGTCGTTGAAGTTGAACTTAATCCAGTTACTTATCAAATTGAAGTTAAAGGCACTTGGTCAACATATGATGTTGGTCGTGTTGTCGATGAACGCATTGCTGTCGGACAAGCCGATGGCGGTTTATTGCAGGCTCTTGGTTATGGATATTTAGAAAATATGCGTTGTGAAAACGGCAAGTTTAGACAGCGTAGTTTAACTGACTATATCATTCCAACCGCTTTGGATGCTCCAAAGATGGAAACAGCCTTTATCGATAACCCATTCATCTATGGCGCGGATGGCGCGAAGGGGATGGGCGAATTAACCTTTGTTGGTGGCGCTCCAGCAATTGCTCTAGCAATTGAAAACGCTATTAAGAAAGAGATTCACAAAATCCCAGCGACACCAGAATACATTATGGAGGTAATTAATAATGGCAATAATTAAATTTACCTTGAATAAAAAGAAAGTCGAAGTCGATTTAGATCCATCGATGCGTCTTCTTGATGCACTAAGAGTTCACTTCAAACTCACCGCTACAAAAGAAGGCTGTGGTGAAGGAAGCTGTGGTGCTTGCGTCGTCTTAATGGACGGAAAGAGTATTAACTCTTGTCTTCTTCCAATGGCGAATGTTGCAGGTCATAGCATCATCACTCTCGAAGAATTTAAAAAGACTCCACAATTTAAGATTTTAGAAATGTGCTTTGAAGATGAAGGTGGCTCACAATGTGGTTTCTGCACTCCAGGAATGATCATTGCCTCACATTCATTACTTTCTAGCAATGCTCATCCAAGTGAAGAAGAGGTCCGTGAAGCATTATCCGGAAATCTTTGTCGTTGCACTGGTTATCAATCAATTGTTAACGCTGTTCTTAGAGCGGCCAAGGAAGGAGAAGGATTATGGTAAAATACGTCCCAACATCAAAAGATGATGCCTTAAAATTCCTTGCAGAACACGACGCTTATATTGTTGCCGGCGGTTCAGACATGATGGTTTTAAAACGCAATTCCGCCGGACTTTTGCCGACATTTGATAAAGACGTCTTATTCATCTCGAATCTAAAAGAACTTAAGAAAATGTCTTATGAAAATGGAGAAATTCATATTGGTGCGACTGCAACTTTAGATGAAATCTATCACTACGAAAACACTCCAAAGATTTTAAAGAAAGCTATTGCTGAACTTGCGTCTGTTAATATTCGTCATTTCGCAACACTTGTAGGCAATATAGCAAACGCATCACCTGCAGGCGATACAATCGTCGTTGATTATTTACTTGATGCAAAACTCAAACTCGAGTCTCTTAAAGGCGTTCGTTACGTCAAAGCCGAAGACTTTGTCTTAGGCATTCGTAAAATCGATCGTCGTCCAGATGAATTAATCACTGAAATCATCTTCCCTAAGATTCATACTAGCGGAAACATGTGGTACAAGGTCGGATCACGTAAAGCTGATTCTATTTCCAAGGTCAGCGTGGCCGGAATCTATTCCCGCCAAGGCGATAAAATTACTAAATTTGCACTGGCCTTTGGCTCAGTAGCAATTACTGTTAAACGCAGTCACGAATTAGAGAAGGAAATTGAAGGCCTAACAGTCAAGGAACTTGAGAATAGAATTGAGGAATTTGTCGAGCGTTATGGCAAAATTATTTCTCCAATCGATGATCAACGTTCCAATAAGGAATATCGTCAAAAAGTTGCAATGAATGTTGCACGAGAATTTTTCAAACAAGTAGTGGAGGGAAGAAAATGAGTTATATCAAAGGATTCAAATGCACTTTATGTGGTGAATTCTTTACACCAGATGAAGTTAATTTAACCTGCCCTCATTGTGGTGAAAAAGGAATTTTAGACGTAGTCTATGACTACGATGAACTCAAGAAAGTTCTCACTAAAGAATATTTTAAGAACAACACCAATTATTCGATGTGGAGATATGCTCCAATCATGGGCATCAAGGAAGATCATATTCACGAGATGCTTCGTGTTGGTTGGACTCCACTTTATCATGCTCGAAATCTCGAGAAGGAATTAGGTGTTAAAAAGTTATATGTAAAAGACGACGGACTCAATCCAAGCGGATCGAGCAAAGACCGCGCTAGTGGAGTTGCTGTTTTAAAAGCAATCGAAGCCGGTGCAAAGGTCATCGCCTGTTCCTCAACCGGAAATGCCGCGTCAAGCTGTGCTTGCCAAGCCGCTCATATGGGACTTCCTGCTGTTATCTTTGTTCCAAAAAGAGCCCCAATTGGCAAAGCCACTCAAATTTGTTTATACGGTGCTACTTTAGTTAAGGTCGATGGTGACTATAAAGTCGCTTTCAAACTTTCCAAAGAAGCTATCGATAAATACGGTTGGTATAACCGTAATGCTGCCATTAACCCATTCATGGTTGAAGGTAAGAAAACTGTCTCAATGGAAATAGCCGAGCAGTTAAACTTTGAACCAACAGATTGGGTCGCTGTGTCCGTAGGCGATGGATGCACAGTTGGTGGTGTATATAAGGGATTTGCGGAGTTTTTCAAATTAGGATTAATTAAGAAAATCCCAAAGATTTTAGGTGTTCAATCGACAGGATGCGCGCCATTTGTTATTTCAAGTCAAACTGGCGAGCCTCTTAAAGAAGCCGATGAAAACACCCTTGCCGATTCAATCGCAGTTGGCATTCCACGTAACCCTGTGAAGGCTATTAATGCAGTGAAGCTTTCTCATGGCGCATGGATTGCTGTTCCTGATGAAGAAATCATCAAGGCGATGTCACTTCTTGGTCGTACCGAAGGTATCTTTGGTGAACCAGCCGGTGTGGCAGCGATTGCTGGCATCAAAAAAGCTGTTGCAGATGGAATCATCTCGCCTAATGAAACCGTCACAACCATCGTTACTGGAAACGGTTTAAAAGATCCAGTCAATGGTCAAAAGGCAGTATCCATGCCTGAACCAATGAAACCAAATCTTGAAGAATTGGATAAATTTTTGAAAGAAAAAGGAGCAATTTAGTATGTCAAAAATTCCATTTGGACCAACTTATGATGAGATGCTTAATCCATCACATCTTGATCCAGAAACAAGAGCAAAAGCTCTTAAAGCGATCAAGGAAAACGAACTTGATCCAATTAACCTCTTCAACATCACTTGGAAAAATGAAAAGAATGAGGTTAACAAAATTGTCCTTCCTAAAGAATTAACTGGTGTTGATGCAAACATCGTTGTTATGTTAGGAAAGTACTTCCCATCCGGATCCCACAAAGTCGGACCTGCATACGCAACACTTATGGAAGGATGCGTTGATGGGGAAATTATCCCAGGAAAACACACAATTCTTGGTCCTTCCACAGGTAACTTTGGTATCGGTACAAGTTATATCACTAACTTAATGAAGTACGATGCGATCGTTATCATGCCAGACAATATGTCTAAAGAAAGATATGAACGTATCTCGAAATATGGCGCAAAACTCGATTTAACTCCAGGTTCTGAGTCCGATGTTATTCTCACTCTTGAAAGAACATATGAGCTCAAAAAGAACCCACTTAACCGTACTTTAGCTCAATTCGAATTACTTCCAAACTATCGTTTCCACCGTCATGTTACTGGTAATTCCGCAATCGAAGCTGTTAAAGGCATCGGTAATGGCCGTATCGCATGTTTCTGCTCTGCCCCAGGTAGCGCAGGTACGCTTGCTGCTGGCGATCAAATTAAAGTTGCTTTCCCAGAATGTAAGGTTGTCGCTTTAGAACCACACGAATGTTCAACCCTCACTAATGGTGGTCTTGGACAACACCGTATCGAAGGTATTGGCGATAAGATGATCACTCTCATCCACAACGTCTTAACAACTGACTTCATCACCCAAATTATTGATGAAGATTGTGTCCGTGGTTTAGCGGTCATTCATGAAGGAAGCGATATTCTTGTTAAACATGGTGTCGATCCAAAAGTTGCTAAATCAATGGTGGACCTCTTTGGTGTTTCTGGTATCTGTAACATCTTAGGTGCCATTAAAATGGCAAAATATCTCAAACTCGGTCCAGATGATAACGTCGTTACCATTGCAACCGACTCCTTCGATCGCTATCCATCAGTCATCAAGAATCTTCACGACCGTGAACTCGAAGTTACTGATAACGTTTTAGAAAGATGGTTTGAAGATGTCTTCGCTGAAGCTGATACCCGTTATGTCTTAGACACACGTGGCAAAGAAGCCAAAGAAAAACTCTTTACTCAAAAAGAGAAAGATTGGCTCAAGTTCGGCTACAAACAAGAATATCTTGATTCCATGAGAAAACCAGAATTCTGGGAACACGAATATAACCTTGTCAAAGAATATGATAAGAAGATTAAAGAAATGCGTGGAAAGGAAATCAAATAATGAAAGTTTCGTACGAAGAAATTCTCAAAAAAGCTGAGTCGTATCAAAAAGATATGACCAAGTTCCTTCGCGACATGGTCAAAATTCCATCTGAATCTTGTGATGAAAAGAGAGTTGTTCTCCGCATCAAAGAAGAAATGGAAAAAGTCGGATTCGACAAAGTCGAGATTGACCCAATGGGTAACGTCTTAGGCTATCTCGGACACGGCAAACACCTCATCGCGATGGATGCCCATATCGACACCGTCGGTATCGGCGAAATCAAAAACTGGAAGTTCGATCCATATGAAGGTTTCGAAGATGACACCTATATTGGTGGTCGTGGAACTTCCGACCAAGAAGGCGGTATGGCCTCAATGGTCTACGCTGGTAAGATTATCAAAGATCTTCATCTTGAAGATGACTACACCTTATTAGTTACAGGTACAGTCCAAGAAGAAGACTGTGATGGTCTTTGCTGGAAGTACATCATTGAACAAGACAAGATCAAACCAGAATTTGTCGTTTCAACTGAACCAACTTCTTGCCGCATCTACCGTGGTCACCGCGGCCGTATGGAAATCAAGGTTAATGTCCGTGGTGTTTCCTGTCATGGTAGCGCCCCAGAACGTGGCGACAATGCTATTTACAAAATGGCAGATATCATCAAAGATATCGAAAAACTCAATGAAACTGGCTTAGCCTATGATCCATTCTTAGGTAAAGGTACAGTTACAATTTCCCAAATTTTCCACAAATCACCAAGCCGCTGTGCGGTCGCTGATGGTTGTTGGATCTCTCTTGACCGCCGTCTAACTGTCGGTGAAAACGATAAGACTTCAATTGCTGAAATTGAAAACTTACCATCTGTCAAGAAAGCAAAAGCGGAAGTTACAATGTATGATTATGAACGTCCAGCCTATACTGGTCTTGTTTATAAACAAGAATGTTACTTCCCAACTTGGGTTATTCCAGAAGACTCAATCTATGTCCAATCAATGAAAGAAGGTTATGTTGGCTTATTCAAACAAGACCCAGTCATTGACAAATGGACCTTCTCAACCAATGGCGTCTCAATTATGGGCCGCTTTGGTATTCCATGTCTCGGCTTTGGCCCAGGCGATGAAAAAGAAGCACACGCTCCAAATGAAAAGACCAGAAAACGTGATCTTGTCATCTGTGCAGCGTTGTACGCTACTGTTCCAAGTCTTTACCTCGAACATTTAGCGAAAAAATAAATAAGGAGATATTTATGAACAAAATTGAACCAAAATTTGCTGGTCGTCACCTCATTACTTTGGAAGATTTTACCAAAGAAGAAATCGACTACATCTTAAAAGTCTCTCATGATATGAAAGACGCCTTCTACGCCAATGAAGAAACTCAATGGTTAGTAGGTAAAACTGGTTTCTTGATGTTCTTTGAACAATCAACCAGAACCAGAAACTCCTTTGAATCTGGTATGGCTCAACTTGGTGGCCACGCTACATTCTTAGACACCTCCATGATGCAAATCGCTCATGGTGAATCCGCCAAAGACACCGCAGTTATTCTTTCAAGCTTCGGTCATATGATCGCTTGTAGATACTGCAACTGGGGTCTTGGTAACAAATACATCCGTGAGATGGCCAAATGGTCCACAGTCCCAATCATCAACTTACAATGTGACTTATATCACCCAATGCAAGCTTTAGCGGACTTAATGACAATTGAAGACGAATTTGGTAGAACCAAAAACCTCAAAGTTTCCGTCATTTGGGCAATGGCTACAACTCACAAGAAACCAATTTCAGTTCCTGTTTCCCAAGTCCTTTTATTCCCACGTTATGGTATCGATGTTACCTTAGCTTATCCAGAAGGATATGATTTACCAGACTGGGTTATCGAAAAGGCTCGTAAGAACGCTGCTGAAAACGGTGGATCATTAACAATCACCCACGATATGGACGCAGCCTATAAAGATGCTGATGTCGTTTTCCCAAAGAACTGGGGAAGCTGGGTTACCAACCAATCCACAACCGTTGTTGACGATGCATTACTCGCTTTAAAAGCATGGAAATGTACTCCAGACAAGATGGCTCTTGCCAAACCAGGATGCCGCTATATGCACGCTCTTCCTGCTGACAGAGTCAACGAAGTTGTTGATGAAGTTATTGATGGACCACAATCAGTCGTTTATCAAGAAGCTGAAAACAGAATTCACACTGCAAAGGCTGTTATGGCTCTCTTCGTTCACGACAAACTTCCATCTGATCGACGTTAATTGCTCCTAAAAATAAATAGGCGAACTCTTAAAAGGGTTCGCTTTTTTCTTTTCTTTTTGCGTGTTATTGCTATAATGACTTCTATGAAATCATTACGTTATCTTTATCGCATTGGCCATGGGCCATCATCATCACATTCTATTGGTCCATACCGCGCTGCCAAATATTTTAAAAAACGCTATCCTGATGCGATTAGCTATGACGTTACCTTATATGGCTCATTAGCATTGACTGGTCGAGGCCACTTAACCGATAAGACTATCGCTGAGACACTCGCTCCAACCTCAACTCATATTGTTTTTGATTACAAAACTCCAGTCCCTCATCCAAATACGATGGACTTCACTTTGTATTTTGAAGATGGTCATTCATTCACCAAAAGAATCTTTTCAATCGGTGGTGGCGCAATCAAAATTGAAGGCGAACTTGAAGAGGCTGAAGAAGAAGTTTATCCAGAGAAGAATTTTGCGGAAATATCCGCGCTTTGCCGTAAAAATCATTGGACTTTAGTCGATTATGTTCGTCACTATGAGGGCGATGAAATCTTTGAATATCTCCGCAAAGCTTACCGTCAAATGCTTAAAACAATCGAAAACGGTTTGAAAGCGACTGGCGAACTTCCGGGCACTCTTCACGTCAAACGTCGTGCCTCGGAATTTTTAAACACCAAGTATGAAAACGAAAGTTCTGTTGGTCGTGGCTACCGCACGATTATGGCATATGCGTTCGCAACTGGCGAAGAAAATGCGGCGGGTGGAATTGTTGTTACCGCTCCAACATGTGGTTCAGCCGGAACAATGCCAGCTTTGCTTAAGTATTATCAAGACACTTATAACAAGAGCGAAGATTTAGTTGTTAAAGCTTTAGCTGTTGGTGGTGTTTTTGGTAATATCATCAAACAAAATGGTTCAATCTCTGGTGCTGAAGCAGGTTGCCAAGCTGAAATTGGTTCAGCCTGTTCAATGACTGCGGCTGCTTATGCATATTTAAAACGTTTAGATTTAGATGGCATTGAATGCGCTGCCGAAGTTGCTATGGAACATTCTCTTGGTTCAACTTGTGACCCAATTGGTGGCTATGTCCAAATCCCTTGCATTGAAAGAAACGTTTTAGCGGCCACTCGTGCTGAAACTGCCGTTAGATTGGCTGAATACGCTGCAGATACCCGTTCAATTTCTTTTGATACCATTGTTCAAACAATGATTGAAACTGGTCGTGATCTTAAAAAAGCGTACAGAGAAACCTCCAAAGGTGGTTTAGCTAAAGAAATTAAAGTTAGTAAACAAAGATAAATTATTTATAATAATGTTGCTATGGAAATCAAATTGTTCAATTCATTAACAAATCAAGTCGAAGTATTTAAGCCAATTAAGCCAGGCAAAGTCTCGATGTATTGCTGTGGACCAACAGTCTACGGCGATGCTCATGTTGGCAATATTCGCCCGGTAATTGTTTTTGATACTTTAAGAAGATTTTTTGAACGAGTTGGTTACGAAGTAGAATCCGTATCAAATTTCACTGATGTTGATGATAAAATCATCAAAAAAGCTGTTGAAGAAAATGTCAGTGAAACTGTTATTACCGATCGTTATATCAAGGCTTACAAAGATGTTTTAAAATCCATCAATGTCGAGCCACATTATAAAAATCCACGTGTCACCGAATACATGGATTCAATCATCAATTACATTAAGGATCTTATCGATGAAGGCGCTGCCTATGAAAGCAATGGGGACGTATTCTTTAGAATTGCTTCTATTAAAGATTACGGTGAACTTAGCAACATCAAACAAGATGACCTCGTTGTTGGCGCTAGAATCGAAGAGAATACAAAAAAGGAATCCCCATTAGACTTTGTCCTTTGGAAAAAGACTGATCTTGGCATCAAATGGGATTCGCCTTGGGGAAAGGGTCGACCTGGCTGGCACACTGAATGCTGTGTCATGATCAACTCAATCTTCGGAGGAAAAATCGACATTCATGGTGGTGGTTTTGACTTAAAATTCCCTCACCACGAAAACGAAATTGCTCAAGCAAAAGCACACGATCACAACAAGATCGCCAATATTTGGATGCACAATGGCTTCGTCAATTTCGGCGATGAAAAGATGTCAAAATCGCTCGGCAATGTTGTGTTAGCGAAAGACGCAATCGCCAAGTATGGTGGAAATGTAATGAGACTTCTTATTCTTTCCACTCACTATCGTGCTCCAGTTAGTTTTACTGAAGATACTGTCGTAGCAGCGAAAAATGAATTAGATCGTATCCAAAAGGTCTACAATCAACTCGCTGTAAAGCTTCAGTTGGAGCATTTAGATATGAATTCAAAAAACATTCATATCGATAATTTCCTCTCCTCACTTGCAGATGATTTAAACACTTCGAACGCAATTACCGAAGTGTTTGAAATGGTGAAAGCTGGTAACGTTGCTTTAAGGAAAAACCCTGCAGATTTCGATGAAATTGAGTCCGTTTGGGCTTCATTGAATGCGATGTTAACAACCTTAGGGATTAAGCTCGAATATCCTATTCTCACCCCGGAATTAGAAAAAATCTATTCCCAATATCTCGCTTTGAAAAAGGAAAAGAAATTTGAAGAGTCCGACAAGTTAAGGGATGTTTTACTCAAGGAACACATTATTTAATGGCTCATCAAAATCATAACGAAAAAGCTAATTACATTTTTGGACGCCTTCCTGCGATTAATGCTTTGGAAAGCGGCAAGGCTCTCAAGGCTTATCTCCAAAAAGGCTTTTCTGATGAGAGAATTATTTCTTTGTGTAACAAAAGCAAAATTCAAGTGATGTATGTTGAGGCTGATAAATTAAATAATTTATCTCGTAACGGAAATCATCAAGGAGTTGTTTTAGAAGTTAAACCATTTGAATATAGTGATTTAGCTTCGATTATTAACGTCGCCAAAAAGAAAGAGAATCCATTAATTGTCATCTTAGATGAAATTGAGGATCCTCATAACTTCGGCGCGATTCTTCGTTCATGCGATGCATTTGGTGTCGATGGGATTCTGATCAAATCTCGCAACCAGGTTCTGGTAACAAGTACGGTTGCTAAAGTTTCTACTGGCGCGATTGAATATCTTCGTATTGCGCAAGTAAGCAATCTTTCAACAGCGATTTCAAAGCTTAAAGAAAATGGCTTTTGGATTTATGCTGCTGATGGAAGTGGGAAAGACGATTATCAAAAACTGGATTATAAAGGTCCAGTCGCTTTAATCGTTGGTTCTGAAGGAAGAGGAATTTCTCGTCTAGTTTTAGACAATTCCGATTTCATTATCAAGATTCCAATGTTTGGGCACGTTAATTCACTTAATGTTTCAGTAGCAACTGGCATTTTGTTATCTCGAATCCGTAATAACTAATTTTTTATATTAATATAAACGGTAAAAAACAATGTATCCATTTTTTCCTCGTGTTTCCGACGAGTCTTTGTTCATACAAGCAAGTATGGGGGATAAAGAAGCTTTCGATGCTCTTTATCATCGTTGCGAACACATCGGTCGCCAAATAGCGGGCGCAGTAATTAGACAAAAAGGGATTAGCTATTTTACGGACCAAGATTTTATTTCCGTAATCAATGATGCAATCCTAAAAATATTTCGCTATTACACATTAAATGAGTTGCGATTTGAAGTTTATGTAAAAGAGATAATGGGACAACACATAGGTCGAGCAGTTACTGAGGCTGAAATTGAAGCTAGTAGACGTGGTGATCCAATTAGTCTAGACCAAACCATTCATTTCGATTCTCAGTTCACATTCCACGAAGTAGTGCCGTTAGACCCCTCTTTAAACGCTGGGCAAATATATGACATAAATTGCTTTTTAGAAAATTTATCATCTTCGAATAGCCCTAAACGTCGATTAATTGCTAAAATATATCTACTTCATGAAATGGGGTACACATTAACTGAGATCTCTAAAAAGGTTAAAAGATCTCGTTATATTGTTAGAAACATCATCAACAATTTTAACCAATATCTTGATGGCACAACCATCACCATCAAAATGCGTTAAAAGAAAGGATTATTATGGCCGATTGTAATCATAACTGCGACAGCTGCAACGTCGAAGGCTGCGCATCTAGAAAAATTGAAAAGGTTAAGACAAATGAACTAACCAATGTTAAGCATTGCTTTGCAATCATGTCTGGCAAAGGTGGGGTTGGTAAATCTTTAGTGACTTCCCTTATTGCCTCGGCAATGAATAAGAAGGGCAAATCAGTCGCGATTATCGACGCTGATGTGACAGGACCATCCATCCCACAAACTTTTGGTTTAAAAGGCAAATATGCCTCTGGTGATGAACAATATTTATATCCAGTCCTTTCAAAACAAGGTATCAAGATTATGTCTGCCAATCTTCTTATGGAAGATGAGCAATCTCCAATCGTTTGGAGAGGTCCGGTTGTTTCTAACTTTGTTCAACAACTTTACACTGATGTCGTTTATGGCGATGTTGATTACATGTTTATCGACATGCCACCAGGCACAAGCGATATTCCTCTAACCATTTTTCAAATGATTCCAATCGATGGAGTTATTGTAGTAACTTCACCTCAAGAATTAGTGTCAATGGTCGTTGGTAAATCAATCAATATGGCTAAGATGATGTACATCCCAATGGTTGGCGTCGTCGAAAATATGGCCTATATCAAGTGTCCAAAATGTGATGAAAAGATTCGCATCTATGGTGATGATCATTCAAAAGAGAACATCGAAAAGCATGGAGTAGAGGTTCTTGCTGAGCTTCCAATCGATCCAAAACTCGCTTCAATGGTGGATAAAGGACAAATTGAAGATTATGATTGTCCAGAACTTAAAAAACTTGTCGAAAAGCTTTTAGCTTTCAAATAATAACGAGTTTACAATTTTTCTGTTTCGCATTATTATAAATGTGTATTTTTAAAATACAAAAGGAGATAAACATGAAAAAAGGATTAGTCCTACTTGTTCTTCCAGCTCTTCTTTTGAGTGGATGTAACAAAGAAATTTCGAAAGACGAAGCTAAGGAAGTCGCTGCTAAGATTGTCGCAGCCACACCAGAACTCAAAGCCTTCCAAGATGTTGCTATGGAAGTTTCTCATCAAACTGAAAATGTTACTGATAGCAAGACAGAAATTAAAGGCTATGAATTCACAATCGAATACTCTGGCGTTAAACAATTCGCTCATCAAAAAGGCAAACAACGCAAAGATGACAAGTCATCATCTGGTGAATCTTGGGCATTTGTTGAAGAAAACGTCTTCTACATGCTTTCTCAAGATGATTCTGGTAACAAATACGGCTACAAAAAAGAAATAAATCCAGAAACATTTGATTTCACAAAAGCCATCAGCGACGGAACCGTTCTTGATTTCTTGAAGACTATGAACGGAGCTCTTGCTCATGTCCAAGCCGGTGAAACTGTCAACCCATCTGAAGTTTTAACAAGTGACAATGTTACTGTCGAAACCAAATACTTCACATCAGGTGATGGTAACTTAACAGTTGAATCAACCGCGAAAGCCAGCGAAATTGAATATTCAATTTTAGGTTTCAAGGGAACGATTTCTGGTGAAACAAAAGGTAAGGTTGCTTGGGATAAGAACCTTCCATCAATGCTTGAAATTAATGGTTCAGCATCATTAAAAACTGAAGGTGGTGCTTCATATTCATTCACTGAAAAATCTTCAGCAAAATTCAGCTTTGATAATGTAACATTCACCCATCCAGATCCAGCTGCTTATATTCAGTAATTAACCTTATTAGATGTTTAAAGCGGACGAGTAATCGCCCGCTTTTTTCATGCTTTTTAGCTTTGCTAAGTTATATTCTCGCAAAAAATATTTCAAATTTTTCGAACGTTTTGCTCTCAAAAGTGAGTATTAATTGGTGAGAAGCACATTCTCCGACAAAGCATAAGTCGTTAACACTCGGAGCAGAGGACTCTTTCCTTGTTTTAAACAAATAAGAAAGGAGGAATCTTCTATGAAAGACAATTTCGATGATCTTCTGCAGATTATCAAATTCGCCCTTTTATGTGTTCTTTTAGCCTTGTTAGTCCTCCTGATTGACTAAAAAAAGAACCACTTATTGGAATCACGATAAGTGGAAGAGCTTCTGCTCCTGTGATTAATATAACATACATTTTTGTTGATGTGAACAGCTCAAGAATAAAAAGTAAGTCAATTATGATTTGACTTTAGTTTCAATCAAGTTGTAAAATACTGACACTAAGATGTTAATAGGATAACGTTTTATGAGAAAGAAAGTTATTTTAATTTGCCCCGAGTGTCTATCAAGAAATTACACGACCACAAAAAAGGAAGGTGCAACTGAACGTCTTGAATTAATGAAATATTGCCCACATTGTAATAAACAAACATTACATAAAGAAAGCAAATAAGGGAGGTTATTTATGGGAGTCAAAAAATACACTCAAGAAGTAATCAAGGAAGGCAAACGTGTTCGTTGGCCGAAAAAAGAAGTATTTTTTCCTGCCCTTGTAACCGTTATTGTCATTTGTGTCTTTGCTGCGTTAGTCCTCGCTTTAGAAGACTTCTTAGCAGGCACAATTATCAATACGATTAAGGACTGGTTTAGTTCAATTAAACCGGCAGCGGATTCAACAACTTCAGAAGCAAGCGAAGCTACTGATGCCGCGATTAAGGTTTTATTAATGAGATAAGGAGATTAAAGCAATGGCAGAATTAGGCGAAAAACACTGGTATATTGTTACAACATATTCTCAACACGAAAACAAGGTTGCTGATAACCTTCGTAAACGTATTGAAACTTTAGGCTTACAAGACTACATCTTCAACGTCTTAGTTGCAGAACAAGAAGTTCCAGTCTTAAAAGATGGTTTACCAACGGGTAAAACCAAAATGAAAAACCTTTTCCCGGGTAATATCTTTGTGGAAATGATTATGACTGATAAAGTCTGGTATGACGTTAGAAACACTCCAGGCGTTACAGGTATTGCCGGATCAGCTGGTGGCGGTCAAAAACCATCCCCAGTTTCTAAAGAAGAGATCGAACCAGTTCTTAAAAGAATGGGTATGGTCGATGTCTCAATGTATGATAACTACAACGTTGGTGACGCGGTCAGAATTATCAAAGGAACCCTTGAAGGTACCGAAGGTAGAATTCTCTCCATCGATAAGAACACCGGTGCATGTCGTGTTGAAACCGTCTTCTTCGGACGTGCGACTCCGGTTGATGTTGATTTCTCTGATATCGAAAGAATCTAACAAACAAAAATTAGATAAGAGCAGGCCCAGCCTGCTTTTTTCTTTACCCTTTTTTATTTGACTATATGAAAGGCTGTTCATATAATATAGTCATGGAAAATAATTTAGTATCTAAAATGGAAACGCTGCTTAAAATAGCGGCTGATCAAACCCGAATTAAAATCATGCTTTGCCTTCTAGACGAGGGCGAATGTGATTGTCATTGTGGTGCTCGTGATTGCTCAAATTGCACCTGTTTATCATGCATGATTGAAAAGTGCGTCGGTGAAATTGTTAACGAAACTGGCGCTTCACAATCCTTAGTGTCCCATCAACTTAAAGTGTTAAAGGACGCTGATTTAGTTAAAACCAGGAAAGAAAAACAAAAAGTTTATTACTCTCTTAAAGATGGTCATATCAAAGAGTTATTAAACGTTACCAAGGAGCACGTGTTAGAAAAGGAGTAATCTATGTCGAAGAAGGTTGTTTATCACATCAGTGGTTTTGATTGTCCTAACTGTGCCGCAAAAAGCGAAAATCATTTACGTAAACAAAAAGAAATTGAACATGTTTCAATTGATTTTCAAAATGAAAAGCTTTTTATTACCTTCAAAGACAAAGAATTATCAATAGAAGAAATCAAAGAAAGAATCGCTCAAGTCGAAAGTGATGAACTCGATATTAGCTTAGTCAGTGATAAGAAAAAAGAAGAGCCAATTTTTGATAAAGAATTCTTCATTAATTTATTGCGAATTGTAATTTCGGTTTTAATAGCCGTTTTCACTAAAATATTCGTGAATTACCACGATAATTTCGTTTTAGCGCTTGTTTTATATTCACTTGCAACCCTCATTTGTTTGTACGATATTCTCTTTGAAATTGGTCGCAATATCATTAGGAAAAATAACCCCGTTGATATCAATTTGTTGATGTCTATTTCATCTATCGGGGTCATTGTTCTTGGAACATTAATTCACTATGAAGTACTTCCAAATGGACCATTTGAAATCGATCTTCTTGATGGCGCGCTTGTTGTTGCTCTATATCAGGTGGGCGAATTATTTGAACATATATCTACCAATAAATCTAAACGCGCAATTAAGGCGACAATTGACTTAAGAGCAGATCATGCAAATTTACTTGAAGGCGAACTTGTTAGAGAAGTTAATCCATCATTGCTCAAAGTTAACGACAAAATCATTATTCGCGTTGGCGAAGTAATCCCTGTTGATGGAATTGTTGTCTCTGGTAGTGGGACGTTAGACACCTCATCTTTAACTGGTGAACCTCTTCCTATATCAGTTAAAGAAAACGACGAAGTCTTAAGTGGGACAATCCTCAAAAGCGGATCTCTAACTTTGTTAGTTACAAAAGAATTTGCTAATTCAACAGTTTCTAAAATCATGGATCTTGTCGAAAATAGCGGTGAACATAAAACCAAAACAGAGAAGTTTATTACAAGGTTTGCCAGAATCTATACCCCAGCAGTTTTCGTTGTTGGGATTACTTATGCATTAATCTATGGATTTGTTACAGGAGTTTGGCCACAAGCTATTTTTGGTGGTCTAGCTATTCTTGTTGTTGCTTGTCCTTGTGCCATTGTAATTTCGGTACCTCTAGCATTTTTTGCCGGAATCGGTTTGGCGAGCCGCCACGGAATCATTATCAAAGGATCTAATTATTTGGATTCACTTTGCAAGATTGGGACCTTGTTTATTGATAAGACAGGCACGTTAACTTATGCTCAATTTAAGATAGTAGAAATTCATCCAAACAACTGCGAAAAGCAAGAACTTTTGGACGCGTTGTATATAGCGGAATCTAGGTCAAATCACCCAATCGCAAAGACAATAGTCAAAGATATCGACTTATCCAGCTTTAGCGGGAAAATTTCCTCATATGAAGAACTTCCTGGAGAAGGAATTAGACTCAATTATGAAGGTAAAATTATTCTGGCTGGTACAAACGCATTTTTAAGCAAACAATCCGTGATTTGCGAAGATATTGCCTCTTCTGGCACTGTTGTTCATGTTTCAAAAAATGGCGCATATCTTGGGTATGTTGTGTTGAAAGATGAAATTAGAAAAGACGCGAAAGAAAGTATTGAAAAACTTCATTCAATTGGAGTGGAAGTTGTTCTTCTTTCTGGCGATAAAAAAGAAGTTGTTGAAGAAGTCTCATCACTTGTTGGAATTGATGAATACTATTCTTCACTTTTGCCAAATGAAAAAACAAAATTCGTTATTAAATCATTAAATAAAAAGAAATTAGTCGCGTTTGCAGGTGATGGTGTGAATGATACGCCTTCAATTGTTGCGGCTGATGTTGGTTTTGCAATGGGCGGTATTGGAAGTGATGTGGCTGTGGAGAATGCTGATGTTGTCTTGATGGAGGATAATCCACGAAAAATTTACACTTCGATTAAAATTGCTAAGAAAACCAAGCATGTTGCTATTTTTAACATTATCGTGTCTCTTTTAGTCAAACTAGGCGTGATCATCTTAATTTTGCTTGGATTGCTTGGCCAATTTGGCATGATTATCGCTGTGCTTGCTGATACTGGATTATCTGTTTTGATGATCTTAAATTCATTGCTATTATTCTATAGAAAAATAGATTAGCCATTTTCAATTTAATCATGTGATGCTATTATGTTGACAACGGCGTTACATGATTTTTAATTTTATGGAGATAAAAATATGGCTAATATAAATGTTCGAATTGATAATGAAACAAAGAAGCAAGCTGAGGAAGTTTTTACCAATCTTGGATTAACCGCATCTACCGCTATTAATCTATTTTATAAGCAAGTTATACGCACAGGATCCATTCCGTTTGAATTGAAAATTGACACTCCAAACCGCAAAACCGTTAGAGCTTTTAAAGAGATAGAGAAGATGGAGAAACATCCACAAAAATCTAAACCTTACAAAACAACCAGTGAGCTAATGGTTGATTTGCTAAAGTAAAATAATCTCTTTTTGTATAATTTCTAATATTATATAAATATCTATGATATTTCTTTTTGATTAAGTAGACATACGCAATTTTCTTCTTGCGCACACATACATACTTTGATAAAATCTACTTCGCATATTCACTGTTGAGAGGGTGCATGTGCATACGTATCGTGGAAGGACCTAACGATTAGTCCACTTACCACGACACGGACAACCTAGAAAGAAAAGGAGGAAATGTCACGTGAGTAAAAAAATCGTCAAAGTAGTGAAGATGGAACTCCCTGGTGGTGAAGCTAAACCAGGACCAAAACTCGCTTCTGCCGGTGTCGTCATGCCAAAATTCTGTACAGACTTCAATGCTAAGACAGCCGATAGACGTGGTGAAATCGTTCCAGTCATTATCACTGCTTATGAAGACAAATCACACGACTTTGTTATCAAGACTTCCCCTGTTGCAGGCTTAATTCTTAAAGCTGCTGGAGTAAAGAAAGGCTCCGCTAACCCAAAAGTTATCGTTGGCCACATCTCCAAAGCGCAACTTAAGGAAATCGCTGAATACAAGTTGCCAGACCTTAACTGTGACAACGTTGAAGCGGCCATGAAAATTGTCGCTGGTAGTTGCCGCAATATGGGTATCACGATCGACGAATAATTATGAAATATTCTAAGAATTACCGTAAAGTCGCCGAACTCGTCGATGCTAACAAGGTTTATAGCCTCGAAGAAGCGTGTGAACTTGTCAAAAAGACTTCAACTGTTAAGTTTGATGCCACAATCGATGTCTCATTCCACTTCAATGTTGATCCAACTCAAGCTGATCAACAAATTAGAGGAACTCTCATCCTTCCTAATGGAAATGGTAAAGAGAAGAAGATTTGCGCAGTCACTTCAAAGGTTGAAGACGCTAAAGCTGCCGGTGCGGATTTTGTCGGCGGTAAAGAAATCATTGAAAAAATCCAACGAGAAAACTGGTTTGATTTCGATATCTTAGTCGCTACACCAGAAATGATGGGCGAACTTGGTAAGATTGCTAGAGTTCTTGGTCCAAAGGGCTTAATGCCAAACCCAAAAGCTGGAACAGTTTCACCAGATATTGCTAAGACCATCAAAGAATTCAAACTTGGTAAAGTCGAATACCGTTTAGATAAGAATGCCAATATGGCGTTATCAATCGGTCGTGTAAGCTTCGACAAGAAAAAACTCGTTGAGAACTTAAGTACGCTTGTCTCAACCCTCGTCAGAGTTAGACCAGCTGCCGTTAAAGGTTCTTACATCAAAAATGCCGTTGTGCACACCACAATGGGCCCAGCCATTCACTTCACATTCGAAGGAATGTAAAGAGCACAATATATCGAAGACAGCAACGGTCAAGGGACTTAATAATGTTGCCGAGGTGTATTATTTACCAATATATTGGTGCCTCTAACTGACTATTAAAAAAGGAGGTAGAACAATGAATCAAAAAACTCTCGAATCCAAAAAAGAGATTGTTAACAAGATCACCGATTCATTCAAAGACGCTGGATCTCTCACCATCGTTGAATATCGTGGATTAACAGTTGCCCAACTCTCTGAACTCCGAAAGTTATTAAAAGCCCAAGGCGCTTCATTCTCTGTCTACAAGAATACCCTTGTTTCTAAAGCAAGTGCATCCTTAGGATATGATGAACTCGCCCAATACTTATCTGGTTCAAATGCCTACGTCTTCTCAAAAGAAGTTTCAGACGGACCTAAAGTCCTCGCTAAGTTCGCTAAACGTAATGAAAATTTAGTGATCAAAGCCGGTCTTGTTGAAGGCAAAGTCTACGATGCTTCAGGTATGAAGACCATCGCATCATTACCAGGAAGAGATGGACTTATTTCCATGTTCTTATCGTGCTTGCAAGCACCTATCCGCAGTTTCGCTTGCTCAGTCAAAGCAGTCGCGGATAGCAAAAATTAATGCCAATTATAGGAGGAACTTATTATGGCAAAGTTAACAAAAGAAGAAATCATTGCTTCATTAAAAGAAATGACAGTCGTGGAATTAAACGACCTTGTCAAAGCTGTTGAAGAAGAATTTGGCGTTACAGCCGCCGCTCCAGTTGCTGCAGCCGCTGCTGCTCCAGCTGAAGAAGAAGTTGCAAAAGGACCAAGCGAAGTTAGCTTAGTGCTCAAAGCGGTTGGTATGCAAAAAGTCGCTGTCATCAAAGCAGTTCAAGCAATCACAGGTTTAGGCCTCATGGATGCTAAGAAACTCGTCGATGGCGCACCATGCAACATCAAAGAAAAGATTTCACCAGTCGAAGCAGAAGAACACAAGAAAGCTCTTGTTGCTGCTGGTGCTGAAGTTGAAATTAAATAACTTCTTCACTTACTTAGACTTTAACTATGTCCCATTATTTCGATCTTGATCCTGCTTTAGAATCAAAACCACGAATAGTGAAATATTCCATTAATGGAATAGACTTTGAGTTAGAGTCCGATTTAGGTGTTTTTTCCAAAGATAGATTAGATTACGGAAGTGAGGTTCTAATCAAGAACCTCCTTCCGCTCGATCTAGGAAAAGATATCTTAGATATAGGATGTGGAATCGGGCCAATTGGGCTTACGATTGCCTATTTCCAACCATCCGTAAACGTCGTTTGTTCTGACGTCAATACGCGCGCACTTGCCTTGTGCAAGAAAAACGCGAGTAAGCTCGACATAAGTAAACGAGTCACCTGCCTTCAAAGTGACATCTATTTAGAGATTGAAGGAAAATTTCACTCAATTGTATCCAACCCTCCAATTCGTGCAGGGAAAAAAGTCACCTACGAAATATATTCTGGAGCGAAAGATCATTTGTGTGAACGAGGTTCACTTTACATCGTAATTAGAAAAGCCCAAGGGGCTAAGTCAGTCAAAGACTTTCTAGAACAATTGTTTGGAAACGTAACTGTTCTAGATCGTTCTAAAGGCTACTATGTTCTAAAAGCGACTAAAGTTAGCCAAAAGGAGATATAAATGAGCAAAACATACAAAAATTACCCACTCCTACCGAACGAGAGAATCAATTTCTCAAAGATTTCCGGTAGTCTTGAATTACCAAACCTTGTTGAAATCCAAACTGATTCTTACAAGTGGTTCCTCGAGAAGGGTATTAAGGAGGTTATGGAAGAAGTCTTCCCAATCGCCTCTTATACCGAAACAAGTTTCATCGACTTCGTGTCCTGTGAACTTCGTGAACCTAAATATTCATATTTAACTTGTAAAGAACACGATTACAACTATGCGTCGAAGTTATATGCAAAATTAAGACTTAGAAACACGGACGGTACAGGATCTGAAAAAGACGAAGAAGTCTATATGGGTGAAATCCCGTTAATGACTGAATCTGGCACATTTATCATTAAAGGTGCGGAAAGAGTTATCGTCTCGCAGATTGTCCGTTCTCCAGGTGCTTATCTTTCTAAAGAAATCGATAAGAATGGCCGCTACGTCTATAATGCTGACCTTATTCCATCTCGTGGAACTTGGTTAGAGTTTGAAACCGATCAAAAAGGTTTAATCAACGTCCGCATCGACCGTCAAAAGAAGATGCCAGCAACCATCATCTTAAAAGCTTTAGGTCTCACCGATGAAAAAGAAGTGAAAAAACTTTTTGGTGATAATGAATTATTAGCCACAACCATCGAAAAAGATGACTTAAAGACTTCTAACGATGCTTTAGTCTACATCTTTAGAAAACTTAAACCAGGCGAACCAATCACCGAAGAAGGTGTCGCTAATTTCTTAATTCAAAAATTCTTTGATCACAAGCGTTACGACCTTGGTCGTGCCGGTCGATTCAAATATCGCACCAAACTCGGTATTTATAACCGTTTAGCAGGCCGCTATCTTGCTGAAAACTTAATCTCGGCTGATGGTGAAGTCCTCTATAAAAAGGGCGATTACCTTTCTAAGAGCGATGTCCTTAAATTAATGGACGCCGAAGTCTTTGAAAAAGGTGCCCACAAGAAAGTCATCAAAGCGAACAAAGCCCTCATTGAAGCCCTCGATAGAGCCGCTCCAAAAGGTAAGCTCGATAAGAAGACAATCGATGAAATTAAGCAAGAATTTGCTGGTAACGTTAACATCGTTAAAGTCTATGTTGACGATAAGATGGACCGCACTGAAAATATCATCGGTACCGATCTTAACCTCACCGTTGAATGTTTGACATTCTCTGATATCATCGCCATCTTCTCATATTTGATGAATGTTATGGCTGGCTTTGGTGATACCGATGATATCGATAACCTCGGTAACCGTCGTATCCGCTGCGTTGGTGAACTTATTCAAACTCAATTCCGTATCGGTTTAACTAAATTAGTTAAGACGGTTCAACAAAAGATGTCCATTTCCGATATGAAATCATCTTCGATTAAGTCATTAATCGCGATCAAACCATTAACTTCAACTATCCACGAATTCTTTGCCTCTTCGCAATTATCGCAATTCATGGATCAAACCAACCCACTTTCTGAACTCGCTAATAAGCGACGTATCTCAGCCTTAGGTCAAGGTGGTATTACTCGTGACCGCGCCTCAATGGCGGTTCGTGACGTCCACCCAACACACTATGGTCGAATCTGTCCAATCGAGACTCCAGAAGGTCAAAACATTGGTTTAATTAACAACTTAGCATCTTATGCTAAGGTCAATAAATATGGCTTTATTGAAACTCCATACCGCATCGTCGAAAAAGGTGGAAAAGTCACCGATAAGTCGATGTATTTATCCGCGGATATGGAAGCCGATCACTACATTGCCCAAGCTAACGTCAAAATCGACGAAAACGGCTACATCAAAGATAAGGAAGTCATCGCTCGTCACAACGGTGAAAACGTCCTCGTCTCTCCAGATATGGTCGATTTCATCGACGTCAGCCCAAAACAAATCGTTTCCATTGCTTCAGCATGTATCCCATTCCTTGAAAACGACGATACAACACGTGCGCTCATGGGTGCGAACATGCAACGTCAAGCTCTTCCACTTCTTAGACCACACGCACCATACGTTGGAACTGGTATTGAATGGAAAGTTGCTAAAGACGCTGGTTTAGCGGTTGTCTCTGCTTCAACTGGTACAGTTGAATATGTTGATTCCCGTCAAATCGTTGTCAAAGAAGCAAAGGGCAAAAGAGTGTATGAACTCCAAAAGTTCCAAAGAAGTAACCAAGGTACTTGTATCAACCAAGTTTCGATCGTGAAAGTTGGTGATAAAGTTAAACCAGGCGATATCCTTGCTGATGGTCCTTCAATGGAAAACGGTGATTTAGCCTTAGGACAAAACGTCACCATCGCCTTTATGACCTGGGAAGGTTATAACTACGAAGACGCCGTCATCATGTCTGAAAGACTTGTTAAGGATGATACTTACACAACAATCCACATTGAAGAATATTCAATTGATTGCCGTGATACCAAACTTGGTCCTGAGGAAATCACACGCGATATACCTAATGTTAGCGAGGAAGCGCGCGCGTTCTTAGATGAAAATGGCATCATCTTAAAAGGTGTCGAAGTCAAAGAAGGCGATATCTTAGTTGGTAAGACCACTCCAAAAGGACAAAGCGAACCAACCCCAGAAGAAAAACTCTTAATGGCGATCTTTGCTGAAAAGACCAAAGACACAAAAGATACTTCCCTCCGTGTTCCACATGGTGGTGCAGGTATTGTCCTTGACGTCAAAGTTCAAACCAAAGAAAACGGTGATGAACTTCCATTAGGCGTTAAGAAAACAGTCCGCGTCTATATCGCTCAAAAACGTAAAATCTCCGAAGGAGATAAGATGTCAGGTCGACATGGTAATAAGGGTGTTATCTCCCGTATCTTACCAGTCGAAGATATGCCATTCCTCGCGGATGGTACTCCAATCGATATCATGCTCAACCCACTCGGTGTTCCATCTCGTATGAACATCGGACAGATCCTTGAAATTCATTTAGGCTTAGCCTGTAAGAAACTTGGACTTAAGATTGCCACCCCAGTCTTTGACGGCATCACCAACGAAGAAATCTTCGATTTGATGAAACAAGCTGGCATTGACGCCGATGGTAAGACTGTCCTCTACGATGGCCGCACTGGTGAAAGATTCGATGAAAGAATCTCGGTTGGCGTCATGTATATGATTAAACTTGTCCACATGGTCGATGATAAAATACACGCCCGTGCGACAGGCCCATATAGCTTAGTCACTCAACAACCACTTGGTGGTAAAGCTCAAAACGGTGGTCAAAGATTTGGTGAAATGGAAGTCTGGGCCCTTGAAGCCTATGGTGCTGCCCACACTCTTCAAGAAATCTTAACCATCAAATCCGATGATCGTGTTGGTCGTCGTAAAACTTACGAAGCGATCATCAAAGGCAACGAAATACCTAAATCAGGTATTCCAGAGGCCTTCAACGTTCTTGTTAAAGAATTATCCGCATTATGTATGGATGTCCGCCTCATCGATAAGAAAGGCAATGTCATCGATACTGACGCTCTTGCGAAAGAAGCTCAAAAAGAAGAACGTAAGATCAACACAACAATTCGTAACTTAACCGGTGAAACCCACCGCGAAGAAGATGTGATAGTCGCGCAAGATGAAGTCGCCGACTACTTAGAATAAGGAGGTAAGAAAAATGTTTGATGTCGAACAATTAGCTAGTATCAAAGTAGGTCTTGCTTCCCCAGAACGCATCCGCGAATGGAGTCATGGTGAAGTTACCAAACCTGAAACAATTAACTATCGTAGCCAAAAGCCAGAAATGCAAGGTCTTTTCTGTGAAAAGATTTTCGGTCCTAGTAAAGACTACGAATGTCACTGCGGAAAATATAAAAAGATCCGCTACGCCGGAATGACTTGTGAAAAATGTGGTGTTGAAGTTATTTCTAAAGAAGCCCGTAGAGAAAGAATGGGTCATATCGAACTTGTTTCGCCATGTACTCACATCTGGTATCTCAAAGGTATTCCAAGCCGCATTTCCCTCATTTTAGACATTCCTCCAAAACAACTTGAAGAAATCGTTTATTTCGTCAGCCACGTTTGTCTTAACCCTGGCGATAGCCAAATCCTTCAATATCGTGAATTCTTAGATGAAAAGACTGCTCGTGAAGTTTTCGCCGCCGTCATTTCTAAAGAAATCTTACCAATGATCGAAGAAAATTCTGTCGATTTAGAAAAAGCAAATTCATTCATTGCTAAACTTCCACTTCAACAAGAACCATTCGACTTCCTTTCAACCGCGAGATTTATTTCTAAATATACTCGTGCTGAATTTGGTGAAGGTGCGGAAGCAATTAAACGTCTTCTTAAAGAAGTTAATCTTGAAAAAGATTTCGCTGAAGTAAGTCAAAAGGTCGAGGAAAGCACTGGTCAAAACCGCGCTAAAGCGATTAAACGCCTTGAAGTTATTCAAGCCTTTAGACAATCCAAGAATCGTCCAGAATGGATGGTCCTTGATGTCATTCCAGTCATTCCACCAGATCTTCGTCCAATGCTTCAACTCGATGGTGGTCGTTTCGCTGCCTCTGACTTAAACGATTTATATCGTCGTGTCATCAACCGTAACGTTCGTCTTAAAAAGTTCATCGATCTTAACGCCCCAAGCGTCATGCTCATGAACGGACGTCGTATGCTTCAAGAAGCGGTTGACGCCCTCATCGATAATGGTCGTAGAAATAAACCTGTTCAAGGTCCTTCTGGCCGTCCACTTAAATCACTTTCATCTTCGCTTAAAGGTAAACAAGGTCGCTTTAGACAAAACTTACTTGGTAAACGTGTCGACTATTCTGGTCGTTCCGTTATCGCGGTTGGTCCAGATCTAAAGATGTATCAATGTGGTCTTCCACGTGAAATGGCGATTCAACTTCTTCGCCCATACATTGCTCACCTCTTAATTAAGCGTGGATACGTCAGCGCGCATAAAGCTGCTGATAAGATCATTGATCAAAAAGAATCAATCGTCTTTGATATCGTTGAAGAGATCATCGGAGATCATCCAGTTCTCCTCAACCGTGCACCAACTCTTCACCGTCTTGGTATTCAAGCGTTCCAACCAAAACTCGTCGATGGTCGTGCTATTCGACTCCACCCACTTGTTTGTACTGGCTTTAACGCTGACTTCGATGGTGACCAGATGGCTGTCCACCTTCCACTTTCGAAAGCCGCGCAACAAGAAGCGCTCGAGCTTATGCTCGCTTCCAACAATATTCTTGGTCCAAAAGATGGTAAACCAATTGTTACTCCATCTCAAGACATGGTTTTAGGTAACTATTACTTAACCTTAGAAGAAACTAAAGAAGCTCTTCTTGCCCGTGCTGGACGTAGAAAAGATAAAGGTGATATCGAAGAATACGAGTTATTCACCAAATATGGAAACGCTGAAGGCAAAGTCTTCCGTTCCATTGATGAAGTCTTGCTTGCTTATCAAACTAAACAAGCTCACTTACACACTCGTATCGCTCTCCGCGGCAGTGCTCTTAACAAGACTGGCTTCAGCGAGAAGATGAACAAGTCTTACTTAATCACTACCGTTGGTAAAGTTATCTTCAACTTAATTTTCCCAGCAGATTTCCCATATCTTAACGATTCGAAGAAAGAAAATCTCAAAGGAGATTTAGAAGAATTCTTCGTTCCAATGGGAACCAATATTCCTGAATACATCGCTAAACAACCAGTTCGCAAACCATTCAAGAAGAAAGATCTTGGTAACATCATCGATGAAGTTTATCACCGTTATGGCACATCCAAGACCTCCGCGGTCCTTGATAAGATGAAAGACCAAGGCTTCCGTTATGCGACCTGTGCTGGCTTTACGATTTCAATCTCTGACGTCCCAATTCTTAAAGGCAAAGAAGAAATCGTTAAACGCGGCGATGTTGAAGTTGATAAAATCAACAAACTCTATAACAAAGGCCTTCTCACCGATCAAGAACATCATAAAGAAGTCGTCGATATTTGGACCAGCGTCCGTGATGAAGTTCAAACTAAACTTACTCGCCAATTCGAAGCTGACCAACGCAACCCAATCTTCATGATGTCCGATTCTGGTGCTCGTGGTAACATCTCTAACGTTACACAGCTTTCAGGTATGCGTGGTCTTATGGCTAACCCAAAAGGTGAAACCATCGAACTTCCAATTAAATCCTGTTTCCGTGAAGGATTGTCCGTCTCCGAATTCTTTATCGCTACTCACGGTGCCCGTAAGGGTGGTGCTGATACCGCGTTAAAGACCGCTGACTCTGGTTATTTAACCCGTCGACTTGTCGACGTCTCTCAAGACGTTATCGTCCGTGAAGATGATTGTGGAACCGACCATGGTTTTGTTGTCTTCGCAATCCGCGATAGCGCAAGAAATACAATTATCGTCCCACTTCAAGACCGTCTCGTTGGCCGCTTCGCAATGCATGATATCGTTCATCCAGAAACTGGCGAAGTTATCGTCCAAGGAAATACGATGATTGATGAAAAACAAGCGAAAGCCATCGAAGATGCTGGTATTAAAGAAGTGGAAATTAGATCCTTATTTGGTTGTGAAACCAAAAATGGTGTCTGCGTCCATTGTTATGGTCGTAACCTCGCCACCGGCGAACTCGTCAAGAAAGGCGAAGCTGTTGGTATTATGGCCGCTCAATCAATCGGTGAACCAGGTACTCAGTTAACAATGCGTACCTTCCATACCGGTGGTGTCGCTGGTAGCGATATTACTCAAGGTCTTCCAAGGGTTCAAGAACTTGTTGAAGCGCGTACACCTAAAGGTGAAGCTCTCATCTCTGAAATCCCAGGTGAAGTCACTAAGATTGAAGAAAGCGGTGGTAAATACACCATTACCGTTACTAACGACCAAGAAGAAAAAGAATTCGTTTCTTCCTATGGCGCACACTTACGCGTTAAGAAAGGCGATAAGGTCTACGGTGGTAGCAAACTCACCGAAGGTGCTATCGCTCCTAAAGCCTTACTTAGAGTTTCTGATGCTGTTAGAGTCGAAAACTACATGCTTAAAGAAATTCAAAAGGTTTACCGCGCCCAAGGTATTGGTATTTCCGATAAACACATCGAAGTTATCGTTCGTCAAATGCTTAAGAAAGTCGTCATCGAAGATGCTGGTGATACTAACTTAGTTCCTGGCACTCGTGTTGATCTTGAAGAATTCACCGAGAGAAACTCGGAAGCTATCGCTAATGGTGGCACTCCAGCGACTGGTCATCAACTCATTCTTGGTATTACCAAGGCTGCTCTTGAAACCAAGTCATTCCTCTCCAGTGCATCCTTCCAAGAAACAACTCGTGTTCTTACCGATGCTGCAATTAAAGCAAAGACCGATGAACTCCATGGCTTAAAAGAGAACGTTATCACTGGTAAACTTATTCCGGCAGGTGTTGGACTTCTTACTGAAGAAGAGGAAGAAAAACATCTTGAAAACTTCTCAGTTAAAGAGAAAATGCGTCAAGTTAAACAACAATATGTTGAGGCGCATGATCGTCCAGAAGACTTCGAATAATTATCAAAATTCAAAGACATCTCACATTGAGGTGTCTTTTCTTTTATCTATAGATAACTCTCAAGTTTGTAACCGTTTACATAAAATATGTAACCGTTTTCATATTTAATACGTGTTGACAGAAGACTAATGTGAAGGTGCATCAAGAAAAAGATGCATCTAATTAACGGGAGGTAAAACATATGAGAGTCTACAAGATTAAAGATGCTTATGTAAGAAATGAACATATTGATATCGATAAGACCTTTACAAGTAGAGTCGAAGCGATCAACTATATGTTCGATTATTATAATAATCACTACATCTATAACGTTGAATTAGAAGAAGAATACGCCCAAGGCAATAAACACAATATTCATTATGTGATTAGCCAAGATAACTCATTCAACGTCGTCCGTTGTGGCAGATAATTTGAATTACATATACATTTGGGAGCGAAATTTCGCTCCTTTTATTTTATTGATTTTCTATTTAAGTAGTTTAGAATATTGCCCAGGAGGATTTATAAATGAAATTTCCACATGCTTATAGCGCAGTTAAGAAGTTATTTATCGCTGAAATCATTTCCATCGCTGCCGCAGCTTTTGCTGTAATTTCGGCGGTTTTAGCCGCTGTTGCTAGTGCAGATCCAAGTACAGGCGTCGCTGCTAGTGGAGCTACTTTGGCGGTTGTCAGCGTTGGTGCATTCGTCGCAGTCTTTGTCCTTCAACTTATCGCTTTAATCCAAGGCGGAAAAGATGAAGACAATTTCCGCACCGCATTATGGGTGACAATCATCGCGATTGTTATCGGTATCGTCAGTGCAGTTCTTCAATCTATTGAAGCCACTAAGAATTTAGTCATCTTAACAACTGCTTTTGATGTCTTTACAAGTGTCGCTGGTATCGTTGTTATCTTACTAATTTTACTTGGTATTTCTAATTTAGCTGATAAACTTCACGACAAGGAACTTGCTGAAAAAGGTCGTCGCTTAGCAACATATATTATCTATATGTTTGTTGTCTCTGCCTTATTATCACTTGTTCCAAGCTTCTTTGTGAATGGAGATATTCCAGATTTCGTTCGTGTGATGTTCT
>OMVV01000023.1 GCA_900314585.1 uncultured Erysipelotrichaceae bacterium | reverse complement strand
CAAAGACCGCTACGCAGAAGAGGAAGAATCCAACTAAACCAATAACTGTTGGTTGTGATGGAATGGTCCAGACTAATTGATACCAGTTACCTTTACCATTTGAACTAACGCCTCTATAAACAGCTGAGTTGGCACCAAGACCAAAGACAACAGCGGATAAAACTAAAGCGATTAAATTGATGACAGGAACAATGAATTTTTTCATACCTAATTGCTCTCCTTTTTAACTAAAAAGCACGATAAATTATAGAAAACATTTCTCTTTTATGCAAGCAGCAATCCAAATTTGGGAATAGATGATTAGAAAATTCATCTATAAAGTTAATCAAAATTTAGCAAATTATTAACGATTTAAATCGTTAAACCAAAGATTCTATTCCCAAAATTTTGTTCATTTTTTCACTGAGATTTTTAGCTACAAAAACTCGCTATTCCAACGCTTAGAAAAAGTTAGTAACAAATTTCTTGTTGCGATAAATAAAACAATAATATATTATTATCTTGCTCGATTCGTCGAGTAACTCTTATTTCTTAAGAGTGGCGCGTGCCACTCTTTAGTTTATTAAGGAGCTAAAATGAGCATCGAAGAAAGTGTCAAAAACCTCATCGAAAAACCTATCCTTGAATTAGGTTACGACAAAGTCGAAGTTAAGTATCTTAAAGAATTTGGTACTCAATATCTTCGCGTTTTCGTTGATAAAGATGATGCGATCTCTCTTGAAGATATCGTTAAAGTTAATGATTTAGTTTCACCTCTTCTTGATGAAACTGATCTAATCTCAAGCGAATATGTTCTTGATGTCACTTCCTTCGGCGCGGAAAAGCCAATCGAAGTTTCTAAATTAGAAAAATACATTGGTAAATACGTTAATGTTCATTTATCTCACCCATATAAGGGCGAAAACATCATCGAAGGTGATCTTAAAGCCGTTGATGAGAAAGAAGTAAGAATTCTTTATAAAGAAAAAGCGCGCGTCAAAGAAGCTATTCTTAATAAGGAAGATATCGACAAAGCGAGACTTGCAATCAAATTTTAATAAGGAGAATAGAAAATGGATGCAAAAGTATTTATGGAAGCACTCGATGAAATCGAGGCTACCAAGGGAATTAGCAAACAATCAATTATTGATGCCCTAAAAGAAGCGCTCCGCAAAGCTCTTGAAAAGTCTTTGTTTGGTGGAGCATATGAAGGAAGCGATATTCGCGTTGAAATTAGTGAAGATCCAGCTTCCATCAACATGAAATATGTTCGTAAAGTCGTCGAAGGTGAAGTCGAGGATGATTTCCTTGAGATTTCATTAGAAGACGCTAACAAAGGTAAAAAAGGTAAAAAATACGTTGTTGGTGACGAATATGTTCAAGAAATCAAACCGGAAGAAATGGCAAGATTAACTGCCTTAACAGTTAAATCTGTCTTAAGACAAAAACTTTCCGATGCTGAAAAACAATCATTATATGAATCTCACAAAGACAAAATCGGTGAGATGATCACTGGTGTTGTTGAAAAATGCGATGATCGTGGCGCAATCGTTAATATTGGTCGCACATCACTTTATTTAACAAGAAAAGATTTAATCGGCGATGAAACGTTTGAAGCAGGCACCCCAATTAGACTTTATGTCAGCGATGTTTCCGGCGGTGATCAAGGCCGTAGCCCAATGGTCAAAGTTTCTCGTTCTGATCCAAACTTCTTAAAACGTCTCTTCGAAGAAGAGGTTCGTGAAATTTATGATGGCACTGTCATCATTAAATCATTAGCAAGAGAAGCTGGTATTAGATCCAAGATTGCTGTTTATAGCAATGATCCAAACGTTGACTCTGTTGGTTGCTGTATCGGCGTTAATGGTTCTGCTATCCAAAAAATCGTCGCTCAATTAGGTAATTCCCGCGATAAAGAAAAAATCGACATCATTTCCTATTCTCCAAATGATGCGTTATTCATTATTGATGCCCTTAGACCAGCATCTGTTAGCAAAGTTGGTATTTATACCAATGAAGAAGGTAAGAAGTGTGCAATCGTCATCGTTCCAGATGAACAAAGCAAACTTGCTATTGGTCGTAAAGGCGCCAATATCCGTGTCGCCTCTAAATTAACAGGTTACAAAATTGATATCTTAGAAGAATCTCATGAATCTGACGCGCAAGAGATTTATCCAGATATCGTCCTTAAGAGCGTTGAAACCGTTCAACAAGAAGAAAAAGAACGCGCTCAAAAGGAAAAATACGAAAGCTATCTTGCCAAAGTTAAAGCAGCTCGTGTTGAAGAAGCTCACGTTGAAACTGGTGTTGAAAAAGCTAAACCACAAAAGATTCTTGATGAAGAAATCAAAGAAGAACCAAAAGTGGAAGTTAAGCCAACTGAAGAACCAGTTAAAGAGGAAGTTGTTGAAGAAGAAACTCCAGCTGTTAAACCAGTTAATGTTAAGACAACAACCACTCTTGCTTCTTTAGAAGCAGCTTTGGAATCTGACAAGAAGAAAGAAGAATTCAAAGCTACTCAAAAAACTTCAAAACGTCCACGCAAGATTACTGAAGACGAAGTTGAAAACGAGCAAGTTAAAGAAAAAGAAACTGAAGTCAAGCCACAAATGGACATCTATACCAAAGAGGAACTTGAAGAACTCGAAAACGAAGAACTTTACGACGAAGAATTCGACGATGAAGAAGAAATCGATTTCGATGACTACGATAAATATTACGACGACGAAAACTAATATTTGTTCACTTTGATATTGAGGGCACAGCCCTAGAAAGGATGTTTTATGGGAAAATATAACGATAATCGACGAGCGAATATTCCTTCGAAAAATACGAAGAAAGATTCCTTTAATAAAGTTAATAATGGCGTCTTTGTCTACACCCAAACAATGAGTGTTGGTGAACTCGCTAAAGAACTTGACATTAACGTCAATGAAATCATTAAATTTCTTTTCTTAGAAAAGAAGATGATGGTGACAATCAACCAAACTCTCGATGATGAGACCATTGGTTTAATTTGTTTACAATTTGGTTTTGATTTCAAAAAAGAGAAGATTGTCAGTGAAGAAAACTTCGAGGAAGTTGAAATCATTGATAAACCAGAAGACCTTCTTCCAAGAGCACCAGTCGTTACAATCATGGGCCATGTTGACCATGGTAAAACCACTTTGATTGATGCGATTAGAAATTCCCACTTAGTTGATACTGAAGTTGGTGGTATTTCCCAAGCCATTGGTGCTTATCAAAAAGAAATTAATGGACAAAAGATTACATTCTTAGACACTCCGGGTCACGAAGCGTTCACAGCGATGAGATCGCGTGGAGCCTCTGTCACCGACATTGTTGTCTTAGTTGTCGCTGCCGATGATGGTGTTATGCCTCAAACTATTGAGGCAATTAACCATGCCAAAGCTGCAAAAGTCCCAATTATCGTCGCGATCAATAAAATTGATAAACCAGGCGCAGATCCTGAGCGCATCAAAAGCGAACTGATGAATTATGACATCATCGCTGAAGAATATGGTGGTTCAAATATCTGCTTAGAAATTTCTGCGAAAAAGAATATTGGTATTAAAGAACTTCTTGAATCCATCCTTTTAGTCGCGGAAATGCAAGAATTAAAAGCTAATCCAAATCGCTATGCGATTGGAACAGTCATTGAAGCTAACCTTGATAAAGGTGAAGGTCCAAAAGCGACCTTACTTGTTGAAAATGGTACTTTGAACTTCCAAGACTATGTTGTTGTTGGTACAGCTTATGGCAAAATCCGTAGAATGACCAATGAACATAAGAAAATCTTAAAGGAAGCTAAACCATCAACACCGTGTGTTGTTATCGGTTTAAGTGAAGTTCCTAACGCTGGTGATAAGTTTATGGCGTTCCCAACCGAAAAACAGGCTAAAGATATCGCTCTTAAACGTGCCTTAGCCAAGAAACAAAATGAACAATCTAGCCAAGCTCAAGCATCATTAGAGAAGATTTTTTCCAAGATTCATGATAGCAATGGCGAAGTTCAAGAAGTTAACATCGTCTTAAAGGCTGATACAACTGGCTCCGCTGAAGCAGTTAAAGCCTCATTAGACAAGCTTTCTAATGATCAAGTTAAGATCAATGTTATCCACTCCAGCGCTGGCGCTATCACTGAAAGTGATATTATGCTTGCCCAAGCATCTGGAGCAATCATCTATGGCTTCAATGTTAGACCAACCTCAAACATTACCCAAAAAGCTGATCAAGCTGGTGTCGAAATTCATTTACATCGAATCATTTATGATTTGATCAATGAAATGGAAGACGCCATTAAGGGTATGTATAAGAAAGAAAAAGTTGAACAAGTCTTAGGTCAAGCCGAAGTCCGTTCACTTATTAAGATTTCTAAGATTGGTACTGTTGCTGGCTCATATGTCACCAGTGGACTTATTAAAGCCGGTTCATTGGTCCGTGTCCTCCGTAATGGCGTTATCGTCTACGAAGGCAAGCTTAACTCTCTAAAGAGATTTAAAGATGACGTTAAAGAAGTTAAAGAAGGCTTTGAATGCGGTATGACAATCGAAAACTTTAACGATATTAAAGAACTCGATATCATCGAAGCATATGAAATGGTGGAAGCTGAGTAATGGCAGATAGAACTCAACGAATTCAATCGATCATCGCCAAAAATGTGACGGAAATAATTCAATTTGAATTAAAGAATCCTCGCATTGGCTTTTGCACGGTCAGTGAAGTTTGGGTTTCTTCCGACTTTTCTTATGCTAGAGTCTATGTTTCTTTCTTAGGAGCCAAATATCCTAAGCAAAACCTGGAAGAACTTAATAAAACCAGGGGTTATGTCCGTTCTTCACTTGCAAAGAAGCTCGATATTAGAAAAACCCCAGAAATCTCGTTTTATTTAGATGAAACATATGAAAAAGCAAATCGTTTAGATGAAGTGCTTAAAAAGGAACAAGAGGATTTGGATAAAATCCTTAAATAAAGTTACTTAACTTTCTTAAATAGTCCGCTTTTGCGGGCTTTTTTATATCCAAATTGCTTATAAAAGTCATCATGAGATGATTTATTTATATAAATAGTTAATGGATTTTTGTAGTGAGCATAATATCTTTCGAGCTCAGTAAACAAATATTTGCGAGTGGTGGAGTTTTCTTTAATTAATTCAAGATCGTTAAGATAAACTTCTTCATTCTTTTCAATAAGTGACATCACGCCTATAACCTTATTCTTTTTATAAATAAGATAGCGCGAATATCCTTCATCAAAATTCTCAATTCCTAACTTCGCTCTAATTTCATGTTCTTTTCGAGCGTCTTTTTCAAGAATTACAGGTTTAAAAGATAGATCTTTTCTTTCAACTTTGAAGTAGAAGTCTGAATAATATAGTTGTTCTTTAGAATAATTTTCCATCATTAAGAAGAAGTTTTTCTTAGCAGATGGATATTTTTTGTAGATATCAGCGAGTAAATCCTTCATCTCTTTACGCATCGTTTCGCCATCATTCGGACAATGTGAAGAGAATACTGGAACATTTTCTTCTTTAACGCATTTAATTATTTCTTTTTCGTGAACAAGAATAAGTGGTCGAATAAACTCAATTTCAGAACGTTCTAAATACATTTTTGGTTGGAAAGTTGCGATTCTTCCACCAAAGATTTCATTCATAAATAATGTTTCGACAGCATCGTCTCCATGATGTGCAAATGCAACTTTGTTGCATCCAAGATCTTTAGCGACCTTATTAATTGCTGCTTTTTTCATTCTTGAACAGATTGAACAAGGTAAAATCTTAGCGTCTTTTTGTTGTTTCTTAAGAATTGGATAAACTTCCTTAGAATCAACGACTTTTAATTCATAGCCAAGGGATTTTGCGTATTCTGAGATTCCGCTTGCATCAAAACCAGGGAATCCTAAGTCAAGGATTGCCGGAACAATCGTGAAGTTTGCACAGTTAAATTGTTGATACTTTGCTAAAGCAAGCAAAAGAACCATCGAATCTTTGCCACCAGAAATACCAACCATAATTCGATCTTTTTCGTGGAATAAATCGAACTTTTGATCGGCTTGGCGAATGCTTCCTAAAATTCCTCTAAGCGAATTCATAATTAATATAATATAATTATTTACGTAAAAATGATTAGTGGAAGTTTACTTATTGATAAAGAAGTTGGCTTAACTTCACGTCAGGAAGTCAACAATGTATCGCGTTTATTAAAGGAAAAGAAAGCTGGCCACATTGGCACGCTGGATCCTTTTGCGGATGGTTTACTCATTGTTTTGTTAGGTAAAGCCACCAAGATTTCGCAATTTCTTGAAGGGATGGATAAGACATATTTAGCTACTCTTTCTTTAGGAAGCAAAACCGATACTGGTGATAATACTGGAAACTTTGTTTCCAAAATGGATGTTCCGGTCTTAAATAAGAATAGAATCGAAGAAGTTTTTAAATCATTTTTAGGCATTCAAAAGCAAGTTCCTCCAATGTATTCTGCAATTAAGATTAACGGCAAGGAACTTTATAAATATGCTCGTGAAGGAGTGGAGATTGCTCGTCATGAACGAGAGATTAATATCTATGAATTGAAGCTTCTTAATTTTTCTGAAAACGAAATCACATTTATTTCTAAGGTCTCTAAAGGAACATATATCCGTACATTAGCAGAAGATATTGCCGAAAAATTAGGTACTGTGGGTCATCTAACTAAACTCACTCGTTTACAGATTGGTTCATATTCTTTAGACAATGCGAAAAAGAGTTCTGAAGTAAGTGAAAAAGATCTTATTCAAAGCGATAAAATGCTTTCGTATATGAAACAAATTAAAATAGATGATTCTTTAAAGAATAAGGTTTATAATGGGGCAGCAATTCATCTCGATATTGATGATGAAATGGTGCTATTAAAAGATGATGTAGAACCTATCGCTGTTTACAAAAAAGATGGCAAAGGTTCATACATTTGCGTTAGAGGTTTACGATGAAAGTTGTTCATATCTATTACAACAATATCTCTGCAAAAGTCGATGATTTATCGCTAATTCTCGGCTATTTTGATGGCGTTCATCTTGGTCATCAAGAGTTAATTAAACGCGCTAGAAAATATGCAAAACACCCTTTAGCGATTTTAACTTTTGATAAGCCGGTTGCCTCCTTAATTAATAATGGAAAAAATAGTGAAATCTTAACCAGTTTAGATGATCGTTTCCGCATCATCAGTAAGTTTGGAGTGGACTATTATTATTTATTCCATATCGACAAAGATTTCCTAAATTTAAGCGATGTCGATTTTGTCGAAATTCTTAAGAAACTAAATGTTAGAGAAGTGTTTATAGGTGAGGATTTCCGCTTTGGAAAAGGCCGCAAAGGCACACCCGATACATTAAAGGATTATTTTGATGTTGATGTTAGTAAACTACTCGAAATTAATGATGAAAAAGTATCATCTCAGAACATCAAAAACCTCTTAGAAGTTGGCAAAATCGATGAAGCAAATTCGCTTCTTGGTCATAATTATCAAGTCAGTGGAACAATTGTTTCTGGCAAAAAGATTGGAAGATTGATTGGTTTTCCAACTCTTAATTTAAAATTAAGCGATAACTATGTTTTACCACGTTATGGAGTGTATAAAACCATTGCATATATCGATGGAATTCCGCATTTATCGATTACAAATGTGGGGGTAAATCCAACAATTGATGCTGGTGATATTCCCACTATCGAAGTTCATCTTAAAGAATACGAAGATGGCGATTATTCTTCACTAAGTCTCGAATTCCTTGAATTTGTTCGTCCAGAAATCAAATTTAACTCACTTGATGAACTAAAATCACAAATCGAATCCGACGTGAAAAAAGTGTTCAAAAATTAGTTGCAATTATATATATCTTTATTATAATAATAAACGCAACTTAGTCTAAGATTAGCGAACACTCCGACGCTAACCATGGGTTAAGTCAAGTATTAAAGTAGGAGGGATAAAAATGTTATCCAAAGCTAAAGTCGCTGAAATCGTTAAGAAGTATGGCAAAGACGAAAAAGACACCGGCTCAGTCGAAGTCCAAATCGCCTTACTCACCGAACAAATTAACGAATTAACAAAGCACCTTAAGAACAACAAAAAGGATGCTTCAGGACGTCGCGGGTTATTCGTGTTAGTTGGTAAACGTCGTGGTCTTCTCGATTATCTCAATCGTACCGACCGTGATCGTTATGTCAAACTCTTAACCGATCTTAAAATCCGTAAGTAATCATTGCAAAATGATAAATCAGACACTCTTTGAGTGTCTTTTTTATTAACTTAGTTAATAATAATACTAAAAATTCGATTTTGAAAATGACTATATATTTAACTAACATAAAATGTTAAAATATTAATAGTTTTTTAAAGGAGAAAAAGAAAATAATGAAAAAAACATTCGAATTAGATTTCGATGGCCGCAAGATCATTGTTGAAGCTGGCGAAATAGCCAAGCAAACAAAAGCTGCGGTGTTAGTACGCTATGGCGATACAGTCGTTTTAAGTAACGTCACAATGTCAAAGCATACTGTTGACTGGGATTTCTTCCCTCTCAGTGTCGAATACCAGGAAAGAATGTACGCAGCTGGTAAGATTCCAGGCGGGTTCTTAAGAAGAGAATCACGTCCAAGCTATCATGCGATTTTAGCAAGTCGTATCACTGATAGAACCATGCGTCCACTTTTCCCAGAAGGATTCAGAAACGAAGTTCAAGTCGTTTCTCAAGTTATGGCGGTTGATTATGATAATTCACCAGAAATCACTGCGATGCTTGCATCCTCACTCTGCGTCTGTATTTCAGATGTTCCATTCAATGGTCCTATCGCAGGCGTTTACGTTGGTCGTGTCGATGGCAAATTAGTCATCAACCCAACCGTTGAACAAAGAGCAAAATCAGATATCGATCTTTGCGTTGCTGGTACCGAAGAAGCTATCAACATGGTTGAAGCTGGTGCTAACGAAGTTAGCGAAGAAGATATGCTCGATGCTTTAATGTTCGGTCATGAAGCTGTTAAGAAATTATGCCGCTTCGAAAAACAAATCATTAAAGAGATCGGCGTTGAAAAGAACAAAGACATTCAATTCAAGGTCGTTCCTGAAGAATTAAGAGCGGAAGTCACTGCTAAAGTTGACGAAAAACTCCGCAAGGCGGTTTCCACCAAAGACAAACTCGAAAGAGAAGAAAAGATCGAAGCGATCGAAAAGGAAACTGAAGCAGAATACGCCGCAAACGGTGCTGATGCTAAAGTCGTTCAACAAGTCCACGAAATTCAAGAAGACATTGTTCACAATGAAGTTCGTAGATTAATTGCTGAAGATAAGATTAGACCAGATGGTCGTCGTCCAGATGAACTACGTCCACTCGATGCTCAAGTTGATATACTTGGTCGTAGAGTCCACGGTTCAGCGATGTTCACCAGAGGTCAAACCCAAGTTATCTCTGTTACAACTCTCGGACCATTATCCGACGAACAAATCATTGATGATTTGACACCAATCGAAAAGAAACGTTTCATGCATCATTATAACTTCCCACAATGGTGTGTTGGTGGCACTGGTAAGATCGGTGTCCTCGCCCGTCGTGAAGTTGGTCATGGTGCTTTAGGTGAAAGAGCTCTTAGCTACGTTATTCCAAGCGAAGAAGATTTCCCATACACCATCAGAACTGTTTCTGAAGTTGTTGAATCAAATGGTTCATCCTCACAAGCTTCCATCTGTGCGGGCTGTATGTCTCTCATGGCGGCTGGTGTCCCAATTAAACGTATGGTCTCTGGTATCGCAATGGGCTTAATTTCAACTGGTTCATTAGATACAAATCCATACACAATCTTAACCGATATCCAAGGTCTTGAAGATCACTTCGGTGATATGGACTTTAAAGTTGCTGGTACCGAAGTTGGTATTACTGCTTTACAAATGGATATTAAGATTGCTGGTGTTACCCGTGACGTTTTACGTCAAGCTCTCGAACAAGCTCACAAAGCTCGTGCGGAAATTAGAGCAGTTATGTCTAAAGCAATTTCTGAACCACGTCCAGATGTTGCTGAATTCGCTCCAAAACTCGACAAGATGCAAATCGACGTCGATAAGATTAGAGAAGTCATCGGTACTGGTGGCAAAGTCATCAATGAAATCATTGATGCTTGCGACAAAGTCCAAATCGATATCGATGATGACGGACATGTTGTGATTTATCACATGAACCGTGAAATGATCAACAAAGCTAAGAAGATGATTGAAGATATCGTCCGCGAAGCTCGTGTTGGTGAAGTTTACGAAGGTGAAGTCACCCGTGTTGAAGATTATGGCGCATTTGTCAAACTCTTCGGTAACTGCGAAGGTTTATGCCATGTCTCTAGACTCGACTGGGGCTATATCGAAAAAGCTCAAGATAAAGTCAAAGTTGGCGATGTCTTAAAAGTTCGTGTTTGTGAAATCGACGATCACGGAAAAGTCAAAGTTTCACATCGTGAATTTGTTGAAAAGCCAGCTGGCTATGTCGAAAAGAAACCTTTCAAAGGTCATAAGAAATAATCATGTTTGATTGCGTTATTATTGGCTCAGGTGTAGTGGGCTCGCTTATAGCGAGGAAACTTTCATCCTACCAATTAAACGTTGCTGTTATTGAAAAAGAACCTGATGTTGGTAATGTCGTGACGATGGCAAACTCTGCTATCGTTCATAGCGGATATGATCCAGTACCAGGTTCTTTGAAAGCAAAACTCAATGTTTTAGGCAATGCGATGTTTGATAAAATCGCTGACGAACTCGATGTTGAATTTGATCGTTGCGGTTCGCTCACCGTCGCTTTATATGATGAACAGCTTCCTCTATTAGAGGAACTTAGCAAACGAAGCGCTGAAAATGGTGTGCCAGTTAAGATTTTAACAAAAGAAGAAGTCTTAAAAATGGAACCAAATATCAATAAAGATGTTAAGGCTGCTTTATTTGCACCAACTGCCGGACTTATCAATCCGTTTACTTTATGTACACACGCGATTGAAAACGCAGTTGATAATGGTGTCAAACTCTTTTTGGATGAAAAAGTTGTCGATATTAAAAAAGATAAAGACGTCTTCAAAGTGATTTGTGCATCTAAAAATGTTTACGAGACTAAAGTCGTTATCAATGCCGCTGGTATTTATAGTGAAGAAATCCATAAGATGATCGAAGATGTTGATTATCAACTCATTCCAAGAAAGGGTGAATATTTCCTTCTTGATCATTATTCAGATTCGCTCGTAAAACATACGATTTTCCCACTTCCAAGTGAAAAAGGAAAAGGTATTTTGGTTTCACCAACAACTGGTGGGACTTACATTGTTGGTCCAAGTGCTGAAGTGACATTTTCTAAAGATGATGTCTCAACCGATAAACCAACTCTTGACGAAATCAAACGTCAAGCGTTAGATTTGGTGCCTTCGATTCCATTTAATCAAGTGATTCGCACTTTCGCTGGTACTAGACCAACTCCAACAACTCATGACTTTATAATCGGCTTTGCTAAAAGCGATGATCATTTTATCAATTGTTCAGGTATTGAATCACCTGGCTTAGCATCTTCGCCAGCCATTGCTGAATATGTCGTCAATGAATTTGTTAGCAAGGTCCTTTCTTTAAAAAAGAAAGAATCATACAATCCATACGTTAAAAAGCGTGTAAATCTTAAAGCGATGTCGCTTAAAGAAAGAAACGAACTTATTAAAAAGAATCCAGCGTATGGCGAAATTATCTGCAACTGCGAAAAGGTAACTTTAGGAGAAATCCTCGATGAATTTAACTCTTCTGTTCCTCCTCGCACGATCAAGGCGGTAAGAAAACGCACCAGAGCAGGCTTTGGCAAATGCCAAGGTGGCTTCTGTCAACCTCTTGTCGCTAAACTCATTGCAGAAAAATTCAATATCCCTTTAAACAAAGTTTTGTATCAATACGACGACTCCTACGTCGCAAAATACAAAGTAAAGGATAATAACGATGATAAATAAGCGTTTAGTCATTATCGGTGGTGGCTCGGCTGGTATGGCCGCAGCGATCCAGGCGTATGAACTCGGTGAGCGAGATATTTTAATCATCGAAAAGAATTCTTATTTAGGAGGAATTTTAAATCAATGCATTCACAATGGATTCGGTTTGCATGAATTTAAAGAGGAATTAACTGGTCCAGAGTTCATGTCTCGCTTTGCTAAAAAAGTGAATGAACTTGGTATCGACTATCGTCTAAATAGCAACGTTTTATCAATTTCTAACGACAAAGTCGTTACATACACAAACTCAAAGGAAGGTGTTGTCGAAGTTAAGGCTGAGGCAATCATCCTTTCAACAGGTTGTTATGAACGTAACGCTGGTGCAATTCAAATTCCTGGCGATCGTCCTAGTGGCGTTTATACCGCTGGTCAAGCGCAGTTATTTGTCAATTGCTATGGTTACTTAGTTGGTAAACGTGTCTTTATTCTTGGTAGTGGAGATATCGGCTTAATTATGGCTCGTCGTATGACTCTTGAAGGAGCGAAAGTTCTCGGAGTCGCTG
>OMVV01000024.1 GCA_900314585.1 uncultured Erysipelotrichaceae bacterium | reverse complement strand
ATGGATGCCTCCATCTAAGTTTAGGGAAGCATCCATGTTGGCCTTATGATATAATCCAGTTAACAAACATTTAGTGTCTAGGAAACTGGGTACCCATCAATATATCGCAAGTCCAATTTATTAACTATTTGTTAGTTAAGCGAAGTGTTCTGCTAAGTATGGGACTAAGTTCCAGGAAGTGTAGTTTTGGTTTTGTTTATAACCTTTATCTGCCTTACCTGCGAATCTAAGAACGCCAGAGATCTTAACAGCGTCACCATCTTTTAAGTTGGTGAGTTTGTTCTTGTATGCATCGAAGACGCCTTCGGTACCATTACGGTCGACGTGGTAGTCATATGCAATACCAAGTGTTTTGCCATCAACAACAACTTCGAATGTGAAACGAGCATTAGCGAGTTGAGAAATATCACTGACGACGTTACCGCTGTTGTCTTTGAGGCTGCCACCAACATAAGTACCATTAATGGAATATAAGGAATTCATCAAATTGCCTTCCCAATAATGCATACCGTCAAAGTCAGTTCCATGAAGTGCTTTGAAGTCGGTATCAGCTTCGATAGTGACATCAGCTTTGGAAATATCGAAGATATAACTGACTTGAGCGTTACCTTTGTAAGAACTTAATTCTGCTTCGACAGTGACGGTGTCGCCAATGTTAAGAGCAGGATATTGAGTCTTAGTAAGTGGACGACCAGCACCAGAAGAGTAAAGTTGAATGGTGCGATCGCCATCAGCGATAAGGGCCCAGTTACCATCTGGTGATGAGTAAATGAGTTTACCTTTAACTTCGACACAGCAGAAGCCAAAGTTATCGTTGTTGGCTTTATAATAGCCATAGTCACCGGTGTAATCGACGAGGTCGAATCCATTGTTGCCTTCATTTATTTTATAAATGTCCGCAATTGACATGGATGGGAACACTAAGTTCTTATCCATTAAGTGAACCTTAAAGGTAAGTTCTTGTGCTTCAGCTTCACCGCATGTTAATTTAGCATTAAAGCTAAAGTCATGTTCTTGTTCCGCCTTATAAAGGAAGAATAAGCCTTGGTGTTTGTCATCGATAGTAAGCAATTCTTTAACAAATGAATCGCTAGTATCGCATGACCATTCGATGTTGACATCGATGTTTTGTCCAGATTGTCTATCAAGAACTTTTTGGACAGTTGTAAGCATCAAATAGTCATTAGTGTAGGCGTCGTTAGCGTTATGACCAATGTTTTGTGATTGATCTGGGAACAAGGTGGTTGTTCCGCTAACTTGGGCAATTGGATATTGTTTTGCCGCTTCGATAGCACGAGCAGCAGTTTCTGGATCAACATAAACTGATGATTCAGTAGATGTCTTTTTGCCCTTTCCACCTTTTGAGCCGCCTCCCATACAGCCGGTAAGCATACCGGCCGCAAGGAGTGCGCTAATAATTACGATTTTTTTCATTAGGAGAATCCTCCTTTAGATTAGCTACGAACGTACATCTTTAAATCGTTGTCAGTATAGTAGCCAGTTAAGATTTCATCGATTGAAAGGGATGGTTTGTTTGTAAGATCGGAGATGATTAAACCGACTTTAGAACGGATAACGTTGGAACCATTGAATCCTGGATCAACGAATTTTTGCCAGTTCTTAGAAGCGTTCATATATTCATCTTGATTTAATTTACAAGATTTACGAATCGCGTATTGGAGATCGGTGTCTTGTGAACCATCACCATTGATGAAGTTTTGATAAATTTGAGAATTAGTTGCAGATTTGGAAGCTGGATAATATCCAGATTGAACTGCCCATTCAGCTTGGTAATCACCAGTTGTCATCTTGACAACGGCTTTGAAACATTCTTTTTCGAATTCATCGATTGATGCGTATTTTTCTGGGTGGCTAACAGAGTTACGATCGAAGATTGTAAGGTTAGCACCTTGAGAAATAACGAATTTCTTGCTTGCATCTTGATATGGAATTGGAGCAGATTCGAAACGGACATCTGGATCCATGTTGTGGGTTAAACCACCAGTTGAACAAATGTTGAACATAACTTTGTTCTTCTTGAAAGCATCAGAACCATAGGTTGAACCGGCACCAAAGAATGATGCTGGAGCGAATAATCTTGATGCATCGCTTGTACCATATAAGTCTCTGACGAGTTGCATAGCTTGAACGGTTTTAGCTTTGTTGTCATCGCCAGTATAGAATTCCATGTAACCGTGTTCATCGGCCTTACCAGTTCTATCGGTTGGTAAATAGGAAGTATATGTTGAACCGAATTGTCTCACGAGTGTGATGAACATATTTTCGAGAGAGTCCCAGCACATAAGAGCTGTGGCTGCATTGGTGTTTTCATGGAAGTCAAGATATTTGACTGAATCACCTGGATTGGAATCAACAACAGCAAAGTTGTTGTAGGTTTCACGGTCGACTTGGTTATAAGTTAACCATTTACCGTTTAAACTCATTTGAATTTCACGGAATTTTGGACCTAAGAGTTTCATTTCATCCCAAGTTGTTGGAACATGAAGTGAAGAGTTAACAGTTTTTGCGTATTCAACGAAGATGTAGTTATAACCTAAAACTTCAGTTGATTTGTTGAATGGAAGACCAACAGTGATGGCGTTGCCAGATTCATCGTAGGAAATGGAATCATTTTCGACCATGTATTCTGGATAGTAGTCATCACGGATAGAAGTGCCATATTTTGCTTGGTGAGCCGCATTGAGTTCTGGGTCATTAAGGAATGTGTTCATATTTGCAAGAACACCAGTTCTTGATAATGGGAAACCAGTATGTGCGTAACCAGCAAAGTGATCTGGATAACCAGTAGCAATATTTGGGAAGGTACGATCTGCTAAGGTCATGTTGATTTCTTTGACTAAGCCATCGTAACCACCTTTTGCATCGCCTTCGAGGTTGTAACCATCATTTGAATAGAGTGGGCTAAGAATAGTCTTCTCCATTGTGTTGGTGTATTCACCACCGAAGTTGTGCCAGAAGAGCATATCGCCTGGTTTTGGTCGGTCATTACCACCGGCACCACCTCCGCCGTTACCGCCTCCGCAGCTTGCGGCAGAAAGGGCAATCGCACCAAATAAGGCAATTGTAGATAATTTTTTCTTAAACATAATTGTTTTTCCTTTCTTTATTTATATTAACACTTTACAAAGTGATAATACCATAATTAGCCTTTGATACCACTTCGTGATACACCTCTCATGATGTATTTACGGAAGAGGACGAAGACAATAAGTAATGGGATCGAGATGATCATTGAGCCAGCAATCTTAAGTGTGTCAGATGCAGGTTGTCCTGAACCTGAAATGCTACTGAACAAGTCACGTAAACCATTGGAAACGAGCTTCATTGAGTGGTTTCTATTGTATTTCCAATAGCCGTTAGCAACTAAGTTCGGCCAAATGTAGGAGTTCCACGAACCCATCATTGATAAGATGATGATTGTTGTGACAGTTGGCATAGCAATTGGGATCATAACTTTCACCAAATAGCCAAGGTCACCAACACCATCGACTTTCGCAGCTAAGTAAAGTTCGTTTGGAATTTGTTGGAAGGTCTGTCTTAAGTAGAAAATGTAGAAGACCGAAACGCCGTGAACGAAGATCAAAGCAGCGAAGGTGTTTTTCCATTGTAATGCCGAAACGGTTTGATAGTTGGTAATAACCATCATTTCGCCTGGAACCATCATTGTCGCAAGGAGTAATGCGAATAAAGCGTCACGACCTTTGAAGTTAAGTCTAGCAAAGGCGAAGGCCGCTAAAACCGCAGTGACAACTGTAACAGTTGTTGATGAGACTGCGACAATAATTGTGTTGAGGAAGAAGACCGGGAATGATTCGGCCGCACGGTTGGTTAAGATTTGTTCGTAGTTTCCAATTGTCCAGTGCGCGAAACCAAGATATTCAAAGTTCGCTGTAGACTTGAAGTTATCGAACGATTTTCCTTCAACGAAGGAACCCCAAACCATGATTACGAATGGGAATAACATGAAGAGAGCAAAGACTGATAAGAACAAATAAACTAAGCCTTTGAGAATGCCAGTACGAATCTTGTACATTCTTTGAGCACGTTCATCTGCGAAATACATTGCGTGTTCTGCCATAATTTTTGCTCCTTTCTAATAGTGAACGCGTTTCTTGCTAACAGCAAATTGAACCGCGGTGATCACCATAATAATACCTAATAAGATAAGTGAGGCTGCGCTAGAGACGCCTGGTTCGAGTGGATAGTTGTAAAGTTTACGGTAAATCCAACCGACAACTGGAATCCATTCTTCACCATCTTTAAGAGCGACGCCTTCAGTAGGACCGAAGTAATATGAAGAGTTGCCTGATACGCCTTGGTAGACCGCCATAACACCGGTATACATCTTGAATGATCCAATGAAGGATGTAATCGTGATGTAAAGGATTTGTGGTGATAATAGCGGAAGAGTAATTCTTCGCCAAATCGTAAAGGAACTCGAGCCATCAATCTTAGCAGCGTCGTAATACTGCTTATCGATTGTGGCAAGTCCAGACATAAAGACCAAAATCTTAAAGGCCAATCCATTCCATATGGAATATGCAACAATAACAACCGCTTGGTGGATTCTGGAAGCTGGTCCAACATCAGCAACCCTGGCGTTAGATAACCAGTTAATTGGATCAACACCAAACATACCAAGTAACATGTTTACAAAGCCACCGCTACCTCTATCGAAAGCGATGTTGAAGACAAGACCTAACGCGATTGTGTTTGTAACATATGGAAGGAAGAAGATTGTTTGATAAAATCCACGAAGGACTTTTATCGAGTTGAGTAATGTCGCTAAGACAAGCGAGATGATAATCGTTAATGGAACTTCGATGATAACGAGCTCAGCTGTGTTGCGGATCGAGTGAATAAAGACTGGATCTTGCAAAGCAAAGGCGAAGTTATCGAAACCAAAGAACGATTCTTGAGTGTTAACAGTCGTTGCTTGTATAAATTGCCCGATTGCGAACGGACCGCCACCATTTTCATATCTGAAATTGACGACGAAGGCGAACAAGAATGTGTTGATAATCGGATATAACATAAAGAAGATAATGAATATCAACGCTGGAATCAAAACGAGCCAGGCAACTGCCCATTGTGGAAGGTTAAATAATTTTCTTCTTCCAACAAGCCTTGCTTTGGTCGCATCAATTGCTAATGTGCCATTTCCGCTTGGGGTGACAACTTCCTGTTTCACTTCCTCAACTCTCCTTTCTTTTTTATTTGCCATAATTCAAACTTATAAATAACTGAAGTTATTTAATCCTTTCACCTGTTTCTTCGAATACGTAGATACGTTTTGCATTAAAAGCAAGTTTTTCTTTTCCAACGATTTCCTTAGAAAGTTCACTTGGAATGATAATTTTGACATGGGATTTTTGTCCTTCAATGTCACCATTGACTGTAATATCTCTACCGATATGTTCGATTGAGGAAACTACAACTGGAATCTTTCCACCTTTCTTTGGATATTCAAAGCTTTCAGGGCGGACAGCGACTTTGACTGGACGGTCAACTTCGCCACTAACCACACTAGCTTTCTTATAAGCAGCGTCAGCATCAATTTCTTTACCATTGAGTAAGAGTTTGCCTTTTTTGATTTCTCCGTCAAAGACGTTGATGGCTGGTGAACCTAAGAACTTCGCAACGAAGAGGTTAGCTGGTTCATCATAAACTCTTTGTGGTTCGTCAATTTGTTGAATGACGCCAAGTTTCATGACAACGATAACATCGGAAATTGACATAGCTTCTTCTTGGTCGTGGGTGACGAAGATAGTTGTAATGCCAGTTTCACGTTGAATACGTTTAATTTCTTCACGAGTTTGAAGTCTTAGACGAGCATCAAGGTTTGATAATGGTTCGTCAAGAAGTAAGACACGTGGTTTCTTCGAAAGAGCACGAGCGATAGCAACACGTTGCTGTTGACCACCGGATAATTCTTTCGGTTTACGATCGAGATATGGTTCGATGTCGACGACTTTCGCCATTTCTAATGCGATCGCATCTTTGTCTGCTTTTGAAAGTTTTCTACGGGCTTTCAGTGCAGCAGCCTCTGGATCACGTTGTTTAAGTTCTTCGAACTCTTTCATAGCTTTTTCAAGAGCTTTGTCAGCTTTGACTTGTTCTTTTTCTACGAAAGCAACGTGTGTTTCAAGGCTTTTGAAACGAGATTCTGCTGATTTAACGGCATCTTCGTTAATTTTCTTAAATTCTTTCCAATGCTCGAGTTCTTCAGCGTCATCTGCGTTGGCCATAATCTTTGCATCAGCTTTTTCAATATTTGCTTCAGCTTTAGCAAGGGCCTTTTCGCTTCTAACAATGTCGCGTTTGGTGGTTTTCATGTCATTCCTTAAGTCAATGACACGGTTCTTTTCTTCACCAAAAGCACCTGGGAAGCGCACATTGTCGAGTGGGAATTCGATGTTTTGTCTAACTGAAAGATGTGGATAAAGAGCGTAGTTTTGGAAGACCAAGCCGATACCACGGTTTTCAGGAGCAACGTTTGTAACATCTTCATCACCAAACCAAATGTGTCCGTCGGTTGGCTTATGAAGGCCAGCAATCATATAAAGGGTTGTTGATTTACCGCAACCAGATGGGCCTAAAAGACCGACGAGTTTTCCGTCAGGTATTGTGAAGCTCATTTGATTAACAGCAGTCGTTTCTACACCTTTACGACCGACGAAGGTTTTAGTAAGATTTTCAATTCTTACATCCATGAATTTTACCTCCTATGGTGTGTATACACATACTGTATAACTACACGTAAATCATAGCACATATGCGCTAAATAAAAAAAGCGCAAAATGAAAGCGCTCACACGCTACAAATAAAAATATGCGACTTCTACAATCTTTTGTTCGAAATTCGCATACTTTTTGGAAAATTAATTATTTTTTAGATTTCTTCTTTTTCGGCTCGACTTTGTAGTTCTCGTCAACGATTTTTGAGCCAACTTGAATGAGGTTTGGATTAACTGGAACGTACTTTTTATACTTCGACATATTCTCTTCAATCTCATTCTTGTGACGCAACTCATCTTCCTTGTTTTTAAACCAAGTTGAACGAATTGAATCCACCACTAACGTATATGCAGCGTAGTCAAATATTGATCGTTTGTTCTTAGGAATAAGAGTGCCAATAAATGCGAGTAACACTCCAAGAGCCATAATTGCAAGAGAGGTAATGCCAATACCAACAACAACACCACAAATTGAGATATAGATTAATAGTAATGCTTCTCTAAAGAGAATTTGTCGCTTTTTAGCCGCATAGCCATCATTAGATATAACAGCAATATGCATCGAAAGCTTGCCAAGTGTTTGTCCATCTTTTGTAAGCATCGGTACTAAAATGTAGAAGATTCCAAATGATATGACAAACGGCACAAAGAAGATGAAATATTGAATACGAACTTTTTGGACGTGAAGATCACTGATGTAACTTGAATAATAGAATTCAGCATTCGCATCATAAACTCTATTCTTTAAATAAGATATAGCGTCTTCGTTAGAGACACCTTCTTTAACGGAAATGCTGCTTACATAATCTGGATTTGATGAATCAATTTGGAAATATGATGCAGGATTTTCAAGATCGAGAATATTTTTGCTAAACCACTCGCTTGTGTAGAAATTTATCGGCAAAACTCCATTAATTGGTTCATTGTACTCAGGTGAAACAAAGTAATCAGCAATTGGATCAAAACCACCGACAGATGGTAATTCGATATCAGTGTTTGTTTTGAAATTATGATAGTAATAATAAAGTCTTTTTATATAAAAGGATGGATCAGTGCTTGTTGTGGAATATAGAGTTAAAGATGAATATTTTGAGAAATCAGCCCCAAGGTCTTTAACTTCAACGATTTGAATATCACCATTATCATCAACCTTTTGAGCGACATAAAGATGCGAAGCATAAAAGTAATTTGTCTCCGCTCGATTGATTTCTTTATAACCTAAACCAGCTTCCGCAATTGGAGTGAATGGAAACGCTGCCAAACCAAAGAATAAGAAAATAAAGACTAAAGCATCCATGATTGCAGCGAAAAGTCGCTTAGCAATCGGAGCGGGTTCAATCTTACTGATTGATTCAGCCATTATCTTCTTCTCCTTCTAGAGAAAGGCCATCTTCTTTGGCAATATAAGCATCTTCTTCGATTTCATTTTCGAAGATGATTGATGATTCAAGATCCACCACAATTGTGCGAGCTGCAAAGTCATGTAAGGCTGAGCGTTTAGGTGAAGCCATCATGAAGGCAAATGAGATTAGAATCGCGCCAATAACGAGCAAAATGTAATAGGTTGGATTTGTCCAAACCGGTAACATTATAGCGGCAGCGACCACAAAATATATGACAAATCGCGGCCATAATTGCCAATTCTGGAATTTGTAGCCATCATAATTTGCTAATCCAAGCTTAAAGATTTTCTTGGCGATCGTTTGTCCATTCTTTAAGAAAGTGGGAATAATTATGTAGGTGATAATACCTGCTATAACGATTGAAACTGCGATTGCGGCCTCATAAAGGAAATATAGTTGATCGGATACGCTTCGATAGAAATCTTGGCTAACTAAGTTAGTTGATGCATCAATATAAATATATTGATAACGGGTGATGAAACTATTCTCATCAAGAGTGATAACTTTACTAGCGTCTTCATCGTATGCGTGATCGCGTTTAATGCCAATGCGGTCTTTTAAGAAATTGCCTTCCGCATCTTTTTGATATGTGAAATAGGAAGTTGAAAGATCACCATCAGGGTTTTCTTGAGTGATTCCTAAGACGTAATAATTGAAATATTCAACGTTGTAATATTCGCTTCTAGGAATATCCACTCCATCAACATTTATCGTTGTGTTATAGTTTGGAGCGACCCCTTCCCCTTCAAGCGGTTTTCCTGGCAAATATCGTAAATAATAGGCTTCAATGGCGTTTTCCATCGTCTCAAGATTTGTGTAATCGATAATCGCGACTGTACCATCATCTTTTCTCACTTTTAGATGTGATTCAAGGTAATAAGTATCGAGTTGTTCACTCATTGGTTTTGTGACATTGCCAACGATGATATTGAAGCAGCCAAAGAAAAAGCCAAGGATAAGCGCTAAAGTGATCGCAAAATCAACGATCGATGAAGCGAAACGTAAACCTTGGCTAGCAAGGTTCGTATGTCTAGGCAACGTGTATTTCCTTTGCATCATAATTTAATTATGGATTTTTGAAATAAAAAAGGCAAACAAAAAGACCTCCGAAGAGGTCTAATTAATTGTTAGAAACAATTATTTAATAATGTTGGTAACAGAACCGGAACCGACTGTACGGCCACCTTCACGAATTGAGAACTTGGTTCCCTTTTCGATAGCGACTGGGTGAATGAGTTCGACTGTTAATTCAACGTTATCACCTGGCATAACCATTTCAGTACCTGCTGGAAGGGTGATGACACCGGTAATATCAGTTGTGTTGAAGTAGAATTGTGGACGGTAGTTGCTTAAGAAAGCAGTGTGACGGCCACCTTCTTCTTTCTTCAAAACGTAGACTGAAGCAGTGAATTTGGTATGTGGGGTGATGGAACCTGGTTTTGCAAGAACTTGACCACGGACGACTTGATCACGGTTGATACCACGGAGAAGAACACCAACGTTATCACCTGGTTCAGCGTAGTCAAGGGTCTTACGGAACATTTCAAGACCGGTAACGACTGATTTTTGAGTATCTTTGATACCGACGATTTCGACTTCGTCGTTGACATTGATAACACCACGTTCAACTCTACCAGTGACGACGGTACCACGACCAGTAATGGTGAGGACGTCTTCGATCGGGAGAAGGAATGGTTTATCCTTGTCGTGTTTTGGAAGTGGGATGTAGTTGTCAACAGCGTCCATGAGTTCTTCGATGCATTTGGAATCACCGCCATCAAGGGCGACTTTTGCAGAACCACGGATAACTGGGACTTCGTCTCCTGGGTATCCATAGGATGTGAGGAGTTCACGAACTTCCATTTCAACGATGTCGATGAGTTCTGGGTCATCAACAAGGTCGCATTTGTTTAAGAAAACAACAATGTATGGAACACCGACTTGACGAGCAAGAAGAATGTGTTCACGAGTTTGTGGCATAACACCATCGGTAGCAGCGACAACAAGAATAGCGCCATCCATTTGGGCAGCACCGGTAATCATGTTTTTAACATAGTCGGCGTGTCCCGGGCAGTCAACGTGAGCATAGTGACGATTGGCTGTTTCGTATTCGATGTGGGCTGTATTGATTGTAATACCACGGGCCTTTTCTTCTGGAGCGGCATCGATTTCATCGTATGCTTTGGCCACTGCTCCGCCCTTTTTAGCAAGGGTGCTTGTGATAGCTGCAGTTAAAGTTGTTTTACCATGGTCAACGTGACC
>OMVV01000025.1 GCA_900314585.1 uncultured Erysipelotrichaceae bacterium | reverse complement strand
TAATTGAAGCTAAAATCTCTATTTTTAAAAAAAGCAAAGCTTTTGCTTCTTTTTGTCGTATCTTTTTATAAAAATTTATAAGATAATAGTTGTATGAAACTAAAAGTTAACAACGTTATCTCGAATGAGTATAAAGAACATTTAACCATTCAAGATCTTTTAGATTACAAACATATTGAAGCAGTTCCTTGGCTTGTTATCTCAGTCAACGGAACATTTATCAAAAGACATCTATTCAGAGAACACGTTCTTAATGAAGGCGATGTCATTGAAATGATTTATATTCGAGGTGGGGGATAATGGATAGATACTCCCGCCTTTTAGATTTATCATCATTTTCGAAGGATAAACTCGCGACACTTCAAGGTAAGAAAATCCTTATTTTTGGAGCAGGTGGAGTTGGACAACATATTGCGACTTATCTCATCACAAACGGGATTAGAAATTTGACAATCGTTGATTTTGACAAGGTTGAATTATCGAACTTAAATCGTCAAATATTACTAACTGAGGAAGATGTTGGTAAATACAAAGTTGATGTTGTTAAAAAAGCATTAGAAAAGAAAAATTCCACAGCAAATCTCGAATCAATCAATCTAAAAGTCGATAAAAACAATATTGATCAAATTAAAGGAAATTATGATTACATTGTCGATGCGGTGGATAATTGGCCAACTCGTTTAGTTATCTCTAAATTCGCAAAAGAAAAACAAATTCCGCTTCTTCACGCGGGAGTAGATTCTTTCAAAGGACAATATTGTTTATTTGAGAAAAAATCACTTCTTGATGTAGTTAATGAAGATATCGTTAATGAACCTCGCGATGGAGTGATGGGTCCAATGGTTGGATTAGTTTCATCAATGGCGGCCACATTCCTAATCGAATATATTGTTGGAGACGTAAAAGAAAGCGACACAATTTTCTATGTCGATTTCAAAGACTTTAACTTTGTTAAGGTCAAACTATAAAAGTTTAATACCTCTTTGTTATTGACAAAGTGGTAAAATAAATTTGTAAAGCATTTCATATTGGAGGAGATTATGCCAAACACAAAAGATCGTATTTGTATTATTGGTGCAGGACCTGCAGGTCTTTCTTGCGCGATGTATCTTGAAAAGAAGGGATACGAAAATTACACAATTTACGAAAAACTCAACAAAGTTGGTGGCAAATGTTGGTCACCAAAAATGAAAGTCAAACATAATGGCGTCGAAGAAGAAAAAAGTTTCGAAACCGGCGCGATTATGGGTGCAATTACTTATCACGCTGTTAGCGAGATGGAAGAGTTCGGTGGCTATTACCACAAAGGTCCAGACTTCAAAGAAGGCGAACCAAATATGCGTCGTGAATTCCGTAAACTTGACGGAACAATCGATCATCCATTCGAACCAAAAGTTAATTTCTCATTTAAAAAGCTCAGGGGTTTATTAAAACTCAAAAAGCAAATGAAGAAATTAAATCATTTAATGCAAACCAAATACTATGGTTATGACTGCTATGGTCACCTTGGCGTCGCTAAAGGAGAATACTTTGGTATTTCTAAAGGTGTCGATGGACACTGTGGTGCAACCAAAGAAAATTCATTTCCAAATTACATCAAAGGCAGCAACCCAAATCTTAAAGATTTAGCTCTACCTTTCTCTGAATTCTGTAAACTCAATGGAGTGGAAGAAGTTCAAAGAATTTGGATCGCTCCATTTACATCATTCGGTTATGGTTTCTTTGATGAAATTCCAACCGCATTAGTCATGAAATATCTTGACGTTACAACCGCGTTAGAATTCGTCAATATGAGACTTTGGACATGGCAAGATGGTACTCAACAAATCTATGTCCATGTTAATGACAAGTTAAAACACCCAGCTATTTTGGAAACCGAGGTTGTTAAAGTTGAACGCCCAAACGGCAAAGTCTTAGTCAGCGTTAAAGGTAAAGATGGCAAAGTCAAAACTGAAGAATTCGATAAGCTCATCGTTACCACTCCACTTGATCAATTCAAGGATTATGCTGACGCGACCAAAGAAGAAAAAGAATTGTTCTCCAAGATCATTCACGAAAGATATTGCGATTATATCGCAACATTCGAAGAAGGCAAGTCACCAAACATCTCTGGTTACATGGTCGAAAACATGGTGCCAGATCGTTTAGGACACGCGATGGTCTATTATAATAGATGGCAATGCCTTGATCGAGATTGTCCAGCAACCGTCTACGCTTTAGCAAATCACACTGGATCTCCAGATGTTGAATTCGATGTTGTGATGGAAACAATGGATGATGATATGGCGAAAGTTGGTTTCCCAATCAAATCCAAACATTTTGCTCAAGAAGTTTATTATTGCCCACACGTTTCTGCAAAAGATTACGCTGATGGTTGGTATGATAAACTCGAAGCCTTACAAGGTAATAAGAATACCTTCTACGCTGGCGAAATCATTTCCTTCGGCGATATGGAAGATACTTGCGCAGCATCTAAAGATATCGTTGGTCGATTCTTCTAAAAAGATCATTAAATTAATTAGACCAGACTTGTCTGGTCTTTTTATTTTCCTTTTCACGATATTGTTTTTCAACTTAATAAGTTAGTGGTCAATATTTTTAGATAATGATAAGATATTTTAGCGATATGAAAATCTTCAAACGTTCAATTATCAATTTTCTTAAAGGATTGAAGTATATTTTTACTCCAATCGGAATTTTATCTTTATCGATCATCATTGGTTTTTCGATTGCAATTCCAAACATCATCAATTCGGTGATGTCGATGGTCAATCAAGTTAGCGTTATTGTCCAAGGCTATCAAGTTGATTGGGATACAGTCAGTGGTAATTTTTATGCTTACCTCATGTCTTTAGATTACTCACAACCAGAAGTTTTGATACAAAACTTTACAAATAGCGATTATCTATTCGAAACCTTGAAAACAATTTTAGGGCAAATCTTCCCAACAATGGAAGCTGATGCGTTGGTTATTAAAGAGATAATCCAACAGACAATTACTGACATTTTGTTCAACATCATGTTGATATTCGTTTGGTTTGTTATCGGCATTGTCGCTGGATATATTGTTGTTAGACTTGAGATTAAAGGTGAACTTGCCCATCATAGTGTTTGGAAATTCATCCTCTCCCTTCTTATCGATTCAGTCTTAACAATTTTGGTGTTTTATTTAGCGGTTGAAGCTTTCTCGGCCTTCAAATCACTCGGCTTCTTATTCCTCGTCTTACTTATCATTGCCCACTTAGCTCTAACTTTGTTAGAAAGCTATCTTTTCTATGGCAAAGGTCGCATTCCATTTAAGAAAGCATTTAGCTTTAAAAACATTGTCTTCTTACTAATTGCGAATGCCCTTTTAGTTGCGGCAGGAATTGGTTTTATCTTGCTCATCAACTTGTTGGGTTGGATTGTCATCACAGTTATTATGGCAATTTCCATCTTCGAAGTTGATCACTCCGTAATTATGGCGAACGCTCAATCGTATGTCGTCTATCTTGCAGGTGATGATTTAGCTAACACTGTTGTAAAACAACGTAAGAAAGAAGCAAAGGCGGCAAAGAAAGCTGAAAAAGCCCAAAAGAAAGCTGAGGCTCAATAATATGAATTTATACGAATCTAGTGAAGACTATTTAGAGACAATTCTTGTCTTAAGTGAAAAGAATGGTTCGGTTCGTTCAATTGACATAGTCAATGACCGTAAGTTTTCTAAACCTTCTGTTTCAATCGCGATGAAAAAACTTCGCGAAAACGGCTATATCAATGTTGATGATAAGGGTTATATAACGCTTACCAAAACCGGCTTAGAAATCGCGAAGAAAACATATGAGCGACATGTCGTCTTAACCAACTTATTTGTCTCGCTTGGTGTTGACGAAGAGACCGCTCGAAAAGATGCCTGTCGAGTTGAACATGATTTATCCGACGAAACCTTCGAAGCGATAAAGAAAAAGTTCAATAATTAAATATTTATATTTAATGATATAAAGAGTTAGCAATGGCTAACTTTTTTATTGACATTATTCTTTATTATAAATAATATATAGTAGTTAGTTAAGACTAACCAAAGGAGATAATTATATGCCAATAACTCTAGCCCCTCTTGATACGCCGATCAAAGTCGTGAAGGTCTTAGCAGACGAGAAAACCAAACGTCATTTGGAATCTCTCGGCATTTTAGTTAACTCCACATTAACTGTCCTTTCTTCCATCAATGGCGGAGTAGTTGTGGCAGTTAAAGATGGTCGACTTGCCCTTGATGCAAAAGTGGCAAGTAAGATTCTAGTGGCGTAGAAAGGTAGGAATTATGCTTAAAAGACTAGATCAATTTTTAATAGGCGAGACTGGCCTAATCAAAAAAGTGGAAGGAGAAGGAAGACTTCGTAGACGACTCCTTGATATGGGCGTCACTCCTGGAGCGAATGTCTATCTTCGTAAGAAAGCTCCTTTAGGAGATCCACTTGAAATAACCATTCGTGGTTATGAACTTACTCTTCGTAAAAGCGAAGCGGAACTTGTTTTTCTAGAAGTGGAGGACAAAAAGTAATGAAACGATTTGCTTTAGCAGGTAATCCAAACTGTGGAAAAACAACCTTATTTAACTCTTTGACCGGTTCAACCGCTCACGTTGGTAACTGGCCAGGTGTCACTGTTGAAAAGCGTAGTGGTACCTATAAAAAACTCGATGAACAAGTTTCAATCATCGACCTTCCAGGAATTTATTCACTTTCCCCATACACAAACGAGGAAGTCATCTCTAGAAACTATATTCTTGATGAACATCCTGATTGTGTCATCAACATCGTTGATGCAACAAACCTTGAACGTAACTTATATCTAACAACCCAAATCTTAGAAATCGACGTTCCAGTCGTTGTTGCGTTAAACATGATTGACGTGCTAGATAAAAATGGCGATAAAGTCGATCCAGTTGCTTTAGAGAAGAAGCTTGGCGTTCCAGTTATCGCTATTTCAGCTTTAAAAGAAGAAAATCTCGAGTTACTTATGAAACGCGCTTATGAAGCATCTTGCTCAAAGCGAGTTGGTTCAACAATTATCCAAAACAAAGATCTTCTTCATTTAGTGAATGATGTTAAGATTGCCTTCAAAGGCAAAAAGGTTGATAACCCATTATTCCACGCGATTAAACTGGTTGAGAATGATGAGCTTGAAACCAAAGATCATTCCGACTTACTTGAAATGGTCAGCGAATTTAAAAAAACCTTCAAAGACGATACATTTGGTGATGACTTTGAAGCTATTATCGCTGACGATAGATATCGTTATATCTCAGAAAACTACTCTTCAGTGTTAACTAAACACGAAGAAGTAAATCAAGAAGGCAAACATTTTAAGATGTCGCATTCAGATAAAATCGATAAGGTGTTAACTCACCGCGTCTTCGGTTTACTGATTTTCGCGGCAATTTTGTTCCTTGTTTTCCACTTCACATTCTCTGAGAACTTATTCTATTTAGGTGGAATATTCTCCGCCAATGAAGTTGCTCCATCATTTGAAGGAACGATGTATGAAGGATTGTTCTGGAGTGATGGTGGGATTAACTCTCCTGGTGTCATATTGTTTAACTTCTTTGATATGTCCTTCTCAGGCATAATCGATGCAACATCTAAAGCGATGGAAGCTGCTCTTGGAGAAGGTCACTGGTTAACCGGATTTGTGTGCGATGGTGTTCTCTCTGGATTATTCGCAATTCTCGGATTTTTACCGCAAATCCTGCTTCTTTTCCTCTTCTTCTCAATTATGGAAGATACAGGATATATGGCTCGTGTTGCCTTTATTTTAGACAGATTATTCCGTCGATTCGGTCTTTCTGGAAGAGCCTTCATCCCAATGATTATGGGCTTTGGTTGCTCGGTTCCAGCGATGGTCAATACCCGCACTCTTGCGGATGATAAAGAACGTACTGCGACAATTAGAGTTATTCCATTCTTCTCATGTGGTGCAAAGCTTCCAATTCTTACTGCAATCGCTGGTGGAATTGCGATGGCGTTTAATTTTGATAACGTCGATTTAATTACTTATTCAATGTATGTGGTTGGTATTATCGCGGCGATCGTGTGTGTCTTATTGATGCGCAACACAACTCTTAAAGGTGATCCAGCGCCATTTATCATGGAACTTCCTCAGTATCATATTCCGCAGCTTAAGACAGTTCTTCTTCATACTTGGGAAAGATTATGGTCATTCATTAAGAAGGCTGGAACAATCTTGTTTCTTGCTTGTCTTGTAATGTGGTTTCTTTCTAGTTATGGTTGGCAGGCAAGAACAGAAGTTGCAGAAAATGAAACAACTGTAGAGGCTACAGAAGAAAATTCTGTTGAAAATACAGAAGAAGTTGCGGCGGAAGTTGTTGCTGCTCCAGCTGCTGAAAAAGTTTCTTTCGGTCTTGTTGATGATCCAAATGATTCTGTAATGGCAAAAGTTGGTGGCGTTCTTCGCTATGCATTCATTCCGCTTGGATTTGGTGGAGAAAATGGCGGATGGCAGTGCGCTGCTTCTGTTATTTCTGGTTTTTCTGCAAAAGAAGGAATTGTTACAACAATGGGTGTTCTTGCTGGTGCAACTGATGAAGATACAGAAGCTCTTGCTGGAGCTGGAAATGTTTCAGATGTTCTTCCGGAAGATAATGCTGATGATGCAGAAGCTGTTGAAGGCGAGGATGCAGAGGAAGGAAGTGCTATTAGAGCTGTAGATGCGATTGCAAAATGGTTCCCTACAGGACTTGTTGCATTCTGCTTCCTTTTGTTCAACTTGCTTGATTCACCTTGTTTGGCTGCTATCTCAACAATGGCAAACGAATTGCATGACCGAAAATGGTTCTGGTTTGCAATTTTGTTCCAGAACGCTTTTGCTTACATTGTAACATTGATTGTCTATCAGCTTGGAACTTT
>OMVV01000026.1 GCA_900314585.1 uncultured Erysipelotrichaceae bacterium | reverse complement strand
AAGGAAACAAAATCAATCAGGCAATGATAGATATTTTCTACAACAAACCACTATAAAAGGGGCCCTACTCACCTTTTAGGTTTTCGAACAGCCCCTTTTATTTCTTTATTTAATGGTTATAATGAAACTATCAAAAGGAGAAATAATATGAAATTACATAAATCACTCATTTTAGTTAGTTCGTTATTTTTAATTACTGGCTGCGTAAATCAAGGAGCGGAGCTAAACCTTGATAACGTGAACAAATATCTTGAACCATTAAAAGAAAATGAAGGTAACGCGAATTTTAATGAAACAACTGTTACTTTCCATATCAATTCAAATGCGGAAACAGGAAAACTCTTTTCATCCGATATCAAAGGAGTGTGCAACGTTCAGGCTAAATTCCTGATTGGTATAACAAGTGATATCAAATTTATTTGGAGCGATCCATACACCTTCACCCAAATTCCATTCGTGTATAAGGAAGGAAGCACAAGTGAATCTGGATCTAAAATTAATGATTATCTTGAAGCTTCATTCACCTATTCGGTTGATTTCTCATTCCAAATGGTCAATGTCTATAACTTAAATGTCACTGAAATTTCAGGACATATGCTTCCATAAATAATTTATCAATAAACAAACCGTCTATATTAGGCGGTTTTTTTGTGTCACTTTTGTGACATAAGAAGCGTATAATCTATGCGAGGAAATAAAAATGAAAAAGAAAGTCGTTCTCTTATCCAACTTGATGTTAACTGTTGGAATAATCGTTTCATCTATCGCATTTTTACCAAAAAGCGATTTATCCGTTAAAGCTGGTAACACAATTAATCATCAAGTCACCTTAAGAGCTGAAGACACCACTCTTGGGGATGAACCAACAAATACAGCTTATTTTTCTTTGCATAAAGATGATGCGACCTGGCATGGCTATCCAATCGATTCTACTCCTAATGAGTGCCTTATTATGGCCGATGGTAATAGGGGCGCTGCTGGTGGCCAGATTTGTTTTGGTGAAGCTAATCCACAAAGCGGAACATATGCATCTTTGATAGTCACCATTCCTCTAACAAATATTGAAAGTTTCACAAGTGTTGTGTTTAGAGGAAGTTTTTATCGTGACTATTATTCAGATTTAGTTACTGAACTCGAATTTGGAAGTGAAAGATTTTTTACCGATGAATTCTATGTTCATCTTTCCCACCAATATAAAGTAATTTTCCTCGATCAAATTGAGATTAATTACACTTGTCTTTATGATTGATATCAATCATTTATGAAGATAACAAGAACCGCTGCTTGAATCATCTTCTCTACGACGTTTCCCATAGTTAAATTCATCAATTATTTATGTTTAGAACTAATACTTAATTAGGTTTAAATATGCTAATATTTTAGAAAGGACCCCTGAGGGAAGAAGATATGAAGTTTGATTTATTAATTAAAAATGGTCAAGTTTTTTTACCAAACAAAAGTGGCAAATTTGATATCGCTGTTAAAGACGGCAAGATTGCCAAAGTTAGTGAAAAAATCGACGATGAGGCTAAATATGTGGTCGATGCTTCTGGAAAGATTGTTGTTCCAGGCGCGATCGATGTTCACACCCATTTAGCGATGCCTTTTGGTGGCACAATTTCTGCTGATGATTATTTCACTGGCACAAGAGCTGCCCTTTGTGGAGGAACCACATCAATCATCGATTATCCTTGCCAAAGAAAAGGCAATTCCATCAAAGACACATTAAAACCAAGATTTGAAATGTGTGAAAAAGATGCGTGCTGCGATTATTCGTTCCATGTCGCTATCACAAATTTCAATGATGGTAAGATTCTTGAAGAGATGGAAGAAGCTTGTGCTTCTGGTATAACCTCATTCAAAGGCTACATGGTTTATAAGAAAGAAGGAATGATGGTTGATGATGGAATGATTTATCAACTCTTGCTCCGTTGTAAAGAAGTTGGAGCGATGCTTAATTTACACGCGGAAAACCCAGATATCATCGATGTCAGAACCGAACAATTCCTTAAGGAAGGTAAGACAAGCGCGTGGTATCACTATTTATCACGTCCTGAATTTGTTACCGCTGAAGCTGATAAACGAGCAGTCCATTGGGCAACTCATTTAAATGTTCCTGTCTATATCGTGCATATGTCCGATAAAGAAGGTCTTGAAGCAATCATTGAAGCAAAGAAAAAAGGCTTCGATGTTAAAGTAGAAACTTGTCCACATTATTTAGAATTCACTAACAAAGTGTTTAAAAGAGAAAACGGAATTAACTTTGTTTGTTCACCTCCAATGAAAGGTCAAGATTCTCTTGAAGCTTTGTGGAAAGCTTTAAATGAAGGCTATATCGATACAGTTGCAACCGATCATTGTCCATTCCAACAAAGCGAAAAGCTTTGGGGCAAAGATGATTTCACAAAAATCCCAAATGGTTGTGCGGGTATCGAAAACATGTATCCATATATGCTTAGCAAAGCTAACGAAGGTAAAACAACTTTTGAAACAGTCGTAAGAGTGTGCTCGTATAATCCTGCCAAAATCTTCGGCTGTAAAGATAAAGGTAGTCTTGAAGTTGGCAAAGATGCTGATATCGTCATCTTTGATCCAAAGAAAGAATTCACTGTTTCAGTTAAGAACATGCACTCAAATTATGACCACACAATTTGGGAAGGATTTAAGTGTCATGGTTATATCGATTCAACTTACCTAAGAGGTCGTCTTGTTTTCAAAGATGGCAAGTTCCTTGGCGAAAGAGGATTTGGTAAGTTCATCAAAAGAGAAAGGTATTTAGGTAAATAGTTATGGCATATTTTTGTGATTTAAAACGCATGGAAGATAAGATTAAAACATTTTCCAAATTTGGTGATGCTGGTCACGGAGGAATTACCCGTTACGCGCTTTCGAAAGAAGATGAAATGGCCCGTGATGAATTCGTTAAACGAATGACCAAGATCGGCGCGATGATTGAAATTGATGATTTAGCGAACATGTACGCGACCATCGAAGGTAGCGATCCACACGCGAAACGCATTGTCATGGGTTCACATTGTGACTCAGTTAAAAACGGTGGTAACTACGATGGTATTTTAGGTGTTATGTCCGCGATGGAAGTTTTAGAGACAATCGTTGAAAAGAAAATTCCTCACAAACATCCGTTAACCGCGATGATTTGGACTAATGAAGAAGGTTCACTTTATCCACCTGCAATCATGACTTCTGGAATGGTCGTCTATGATTATTTACCAGATTATATTAAACCAAGTGTCGAATATTCTAAGATGATGAATTCCATCAATGTCTTAGATAAGACAACAACATATAAAGAAGCTTTAGCGGCTTTTAAATATAAAGGCCCAAAATCAAATAGATTATCTAGAGATAAATATGTTTGTAATTTCGAAACACATATCGAACAAGGACCAATCTTAGAAGACGCTGGTAACGAAATTGGCGTCGTCGACTGTGTTCTTGGAATGTTTAATTATCGTTTAGAATTCTATGGTCAAACCACTCACGCGGGAACATTCCCAATGAATAAGAGAAAAGATTCACTTTATGCAGCAAGCCTTGCTTTAGTGGAACTTCATAAGAAAGTTGACGCGCTTAATCATCCAGAACTTGTTTACACAACTGGTGAAATTGTCTGTCATCCAGATGTTCACACTTGCGTCCCTGACTATGTCAACTTCTCACTTGATGTTCGTCATGAAGATCCAAAGGTGTTAGATAAAGTTCTTGAAATCGTCAAATCGTTCGATGGTAAAGAATTCGCTAAATGTAAATGTAAAGTTGTTCCAATGTGGAACCGCGACACAGTTTATTGGGATAAGAACTTAGTTAAGTTCGTCAAAGAATCTTGTGAAGAACTTGATGTAAAACATCAATACATCCATTCTGGTGCAGGTCATGACGCTCAATTTGTTTCTTATATGCTTCCAACCACAATGATCTTTGTTCAATCAAAGAAAGGCTTATCGCATTGTGAAGAAGAATATTCTGATCCAAAACATTGTATGCTTGGTGCAAGCGTTATGCTCAACGCTGTCTTAAAAGCTGATAAACATTATGAATAAGCCTCAAGAACAACAACAATTTAAAAAGAAATTAAATCCGATTGATGTTTGGGCGATTGCTTTCGGTTGTATTATCGGCTGGGGCGCATTCATTAATCCGGGTGAAAAATTCTTACCGAACTCTGGTGTAGCTGGTACGGCGGTTGCAATCGCGATCGGCGCTTTCATCATGATTGTTATTTCAATTAGCTATGCCTACATGATTAGGAAACACCCAAAAGCCGGTGGTGAATTTATTTTCGCTAAACAATGCTTTGGACGAATCCCTGCATATATCTGTGGTTGGTTTTTGATCGCCGCATATTTATCAAATGTTCCTCTTAATTCAACCGCATTAGGATTAGTTATCAATGGACTTGCTCCAGGGGCGCTTCATTTTGGTTTCTCCTATGAGATTGCTGGAAACACAATCTACCTTGGTGAAATCTTAGTTGCCTGTGGGGTTTTAATCCTATTTGCAGTTATCAATATGCTCGGCACGAAAAAGGCTGGCATCGTTCAAACAATTCTTGCTGGATTACTTGCTTTAACCGTTATTATTTTGGTTATTGCGACCATTGCCTCTCCACTTACAAGTTGGGATAATATCGGACCACTTTGGGGCTATTTCAAGATGCCTGAAGGTTATGAGCCAAAAGTTGGATTTAGTGGAGTTATGTCGGCGATTTTAGCAACTTTAGCGATCGCACCATGGGCCTTTGTTGGCTTTGAAACAATCCCTCAAGCCGCCGAAGAGTTTAAGTTCAGTTTTAAGAAAGTTATCTTCATTATGGTTATCGCCATTATCTTTGGTACTTTCGTCTATATCGCTAACAACACAATTACTGCACTTGTTATCGAAAATTGGCCTGAATATATCAACAATGGTGGAACATGGCCACTTCTATTCGCCGCTCAACAAATCTTAGGCAAAATCCCTGGTAGCATCATTCTTGGTGTGGCTGTATTAAGTGCGATTTTGTCGGGAATTATGGGCTTTTATATGGCGTCTTCTCGTCTTATCTATTCAATGGGTCGAGAAGGTTATCTTCCAAAACAATTTGGGGTGGTTGATAAGAAACATAACGTCCCTCAACTCGCAATCTTATTCTGTTTAATTATTTCTCTTGTGGGTCCATTCCTAGGAAGAAACGCGCTAACATGGTTCGTTGATATGGCTTCAATTGGTACCTCAATTGGCTTTGGATTCACCTGCTTAGCGGCTTTCTTAACAATGAAGAAAGAAAAAGATGGATCGATATTTACATTGGTTTTAACGATGATGGGCTTTGTTTTTGCCTGTTTATTTGTTGTTATTCAACTCGTTCCAATTCCAACTTTAGGAGTTAACTTCTCTGTTCCATCTTATATCATCTTTGGAGTGTGGATATTATTAGGCGCTGCCTTCTTTGTGTGGCAGACATTTGTGAAGAAAAAACTTGGAAAAGCCGATACATCATCTTGATAAAAATAAGTCGCCCGTAATGATATGAACCCCAAAAGTTGGACAACCAACTGGAGGGGTTTTTATCATGAGATGGACAAAAAAAGAAAAGCTCAAGATGGTGCTTGAGTACAAAAAGA
>OMVV01000027.1 GCA_900314585.1 uncultured Erysipelotrichaceae bacterium | reverse complement strand
TAGATTTATCAAGGAGCTTTCATATGAAATGCAGTAAATGCGGAGCCGATTTAAACGACGGTACAAAGTTTTGTCCCCATTGTGGAAATGAAATGGGCAAGAAGAAGGTTTATGCTTGTCCAAAATGTGGTGCAATGGTAGAAGAAGGCACTCCAAATTGTGAAAAATGCGGTCAACCATTTTCATGGAACACGCCAGCCGCTCAACAACAGCAACAAGTCAAGGGTACACAACAACAAGTGCGTAGAAGAAAACCAGCTTATAAGAGATGGTGGTTCTGGCTGTTGATGGGAATTGCAACAATCGTTGTGGCTTCAATAATTATTGGCGTTGCCGCAAATTCAAACAATAATTCAGGCGGTGGAAATACTCAACAAACAACAACTACTCCAGCAAAAACTGGTTATGGTTTCCGCGATATTGTTACTGTTGGAGATGTCCAATTTACTCTCAATAATGCTCTTGATACCAAACAAATTGGATCGGATTTATTAGGGTACAAAACCGATTATAACTTTGTTATCTTAAGTCTAAATATCAAGAATAATAGTTCGAAAGAATTAGATGTTCTTTCAGGAATGATGAAATATCACATTGGAAGTAGCGTTTATGAGACACATGCTGCTGGCATTTATCTTGATGATGGTTTTTATGTTTCTAAACAAATTGGTGCTGGAATGAGTAAAACAATTAATGTGGTATTTGAAATACCATCTGAATATAAATCAACAGATTATCTAGAGGTCAAAGATTCAACTTATTCGTATAAGAGTGCGAATATCTATCTAAGATAAAAAACAATTAACGCAATAAAGGTGGCTTCAGCAGCCACTTTTTATTTCAAAGAAATAGAAATATAACGTTAAATATATTTGACATTAACTTTGCATTATTTATAATGTAGGTATGATGAACGAGATTCAATTAGGTAACTTAATTAAGAGTAAACGCCTCGAGCGAAATTTAACTATGGATAATCTTGCTAGTGAAGCTGGAGTTTCTCGTCAAACCATCGGGGCAATTGAAAAAGGACAAGGTAATTGTTCAATTTCAACTTTGTTGAAGATTATGAATATTTTAGATATATCAATCTCTATTAATGATGAAGATAAGCATTTAAAAAGAGAGCGCGCTTCGCGAATTAATAGTATTAAAGATAAAAAGATTAATCGATTCGTGATCATGTGTGTCGAACAATATGCTTTAAGCGTTAACAAACCTAGTAGCGATATTTATAAAAAGATGAATAAACACGGAATCATCAACGAACTTGAAGATGACTATGAATACTTACATGGAATGTCAACAATCTACCTTAACGATTACATCGATTCACTTTTATCAAGGAGTAGAGCATGATTTTATACCACGGTTCAAATGTCAAAGTTAACGATCCAAAGATTATCAAAAGTGTTAGAGGTCGCGATTTTGGCTACGCATTTTATTTAACCCCAATTAAAGAACAAGCCGAAAAAATGGCCAAGCGTAAACAAGGACAGCTTGGTGGTAAGCCAATTGTTAGTGTTTTCAATTGGAACGAAGATAAAACAAATCTTAAATTAAAAAAATTTAAAGATGCGGATATGGACTGGCTTGAAATGATAGTCAAATGTCGATCAGATCTTAAATATAAACATGGATATGATGTTGTTGAAGGCAAGATTGCTGACGACACCGTAGGTGAAACAATTCTTTTCGTCCTTAATGGCGTGATGCGAAAAGAAGATGCTTTGGAAAGGCTCAAATTTCAAAAGATTAATTCACAAATCGCTTTTTGTAGCCAGCAGTCATTAACATCCTTAACATTTGTTGAATCTTACGAGGTGAAATAATGGATCATTCTTTAGCGAAGATGCTTTTAATAATGAATGTCAGCGAAATTATCGCCCAAGAATACCATCTTTCTTTAAAAGAAGCTCGCGATGAGTTATATAAATCGGGAATGGTGGATCTCATCGAAAATGATGAAACTGGTTTATATGGTGAATCACCCCAGTACTGTTTCTCTGTTTATCAGGCTCGCAAAAAATAAAGAAAAAATATTTCTTGCACGCGTATTTTAATATTGATATACTCTTGTTTGTGCATTAGGCCCCGTAGGGTCTATATATTTGCCGGTAATATGAAACACCGGAGAATGTGTGCATTAGATAGAATCATTGAAAGGAGGACAATCAATGCCAACTATTAATCAATTAGTTAAAAATGGTCGTAGCCGTGCAGTGAAGAAATCCAAATCACCAGCCCTTGGTAAAAGATGGAATTCACTTAAATCACGCGAAACCGATCAACCATCCGCCCAAAAAAGAGGCGTTTGCACTCGTGTTGGTACTATGACACCAAAGAAGCCAAACTCCGCTTTAAGAAAATATGCTCGTGTACGCTTATCCAATGGATATGAAGTCACAGCCTACATCGGTGGTGAAGGACATAACTTGCAAGAGCACTCAACCGTCATCATTCGTGGTGGTCGTGTTAAAGACTTACCAGGTGTCCGTTATCACATTGTCAGAGGCACAATTGACTGCGCAGGTATTGAAGCGAGACGTCAAGGACGTTCCCTCTACGGTACCAAGAAGCCAAAAGAAGCCAAATAGTTATTTAGAAAGGAGAAAACAATATGCCACGTAAAGGTAAAATTGCAAAACGCGAAGTGTTACCAGATCCAATATATAATTCAAAGTTGGTAACCGCATTAATCAACCGCATCATGGTTGATGGCAAAAGAGGCACTGCTCAAACCATTCTTTATAACGCTTTCAAGAAGATTGAAGACAAGACTGGTAAACCAGCAATGGATGTCTTTGCTACCGCAATTAACAATATTATGCCAGCTGTCGAACTCAAAGTTCGTCGTATTGGCGCAGCCAACTATCAAGTCCCAGTGGAAGTTTCCGCTGAACGTAAAGTCACTTTAGGACTTCGTTGGTTAGTCACCTATGCTCGTCTCCGCAACGAAAAATCAATGGAAGATAAATTAGCCAATGAAATCGTCGATGCTGCGAACGGAACAGGTGCATCAATTAAGAAAAAAGAGGATACCCACAAGATGGCAGAAGCCAACAAGGCTTATGCCCATTACCGTTGGTAATAGGAGAATGTTATGTCACGTGAATTTGATTTAGAACATACACGTAATATCGGTATCATGGCCCACATTGATGCCGGTAAAACAACTACAACCGAACGTATCCTTTATTTCACTGGTAAAATCCACAAAATCGGCGAGGTCCACGAAGGTGCCGCGACGATGGACTGGATGGTCCAAGAACAAGAAAGAGGTATTACCATCACCTCTGCCGCGACCACAGCAATGTGGAAGGGCAACCGTATCAACATCATCGACACTCCGGGACACGTCGACTTCACTGCTGAAGTTGAACGTTCACTCCGTGTTCTCGACGGTGCTGTTACAGTTCTCGATGGTAAAAACGGTGTTGAACCACAAACCGAAACAGTCTGGAGACAAGGCACCAAATATGGTGTTCCACGTATCGTCTTTGTCAACAAACTCGATGCGATTGGCGCTGACTTCGAAATGTGTGTCAATTCCTTACATGAACGTTTAGCGGCTAACGCTGAAGCCGTTCAATATCCAATCGGAGCCGAATCCAACTTCAAAGGCGTTATTGATATTATCAATCGCAAAGCTTGGATGTACACATCCGATAAAGATGAAGCTCCAACTGAAGCCCCAATCCCAGAAGAATACGCATCTGTCGTTGAAGAAAGACGCGCTAAACTTCTTGAAGCTCTAGCGGGATTCGATGATGACTTAATGATGCTCGTCCTCGAAGGACAAGATGTCCCAGTCGACATGATCAAAAGAGTCATCCGTAAAGCAGTTCTTACTGGTGAATTCTTCCCAGTCTTCTGTGGATCTGCTTATAAAAATAAAGGTATTCAACTTCTTCTTGATGGAGTTGTTGATTATCTTCCAAGCCCACTCGATATTCCAGTCGCCAAAGGCGAAGACTTAAATGGTAATCCAGTTGAGTGTCCAGCTACTGATGATGCTCCACTCGCAGCCTTAGCGTTTAAGATTGCAACTGACCCATTCATTGGTCGTCTTGCTTATGTCCGTGTTTATAGCGGTGTTCTTACTTCCGGATCTTATGTCCTCAACTCAACAAAAGACGGAAAAGAAAGAATTGCTCGTGTTGTCTTAATGCACTCGAACCATAGACAAGAAGTTGATGCTCTTCACGCTGGTGATATCGGCGCGGTTGTCGGTCTTAAAGACACAACCACAGGTGATACTCTCTGCGATGAAAAACATCCAGTCATCTTAGAAAAGATGGAATTCCCAGAACCAGTTATTGAAGAAGCTGTTGAGCCAAAATCAAAAGCTGATCAAGAAAAGATGGGTATTGCCCTTCAAAAACTCGCGGAAGAAGATCCAACATTCCGTGTCCACACCAATGCCGAAACTGGTCAAACCATTATCGCTGGTGTCGGTGAACTTCACTTGGACATCATCGTCGACCGTTTGAAACGTGAATTCAACGTTCAAGTCAACGTCGGTGCTCCACAAGTCGGATATCGTGAAACTATTCGCGTTCCAGCTGAATGTGAAGGTAAATACATCAAACAAAGTGGTGGTCGTGGTCAATATGGTCACGTTTGGATTCGCTTCGAACCTAACCCAGGCAAAGGCTTCGAATTCGTCGATGCTGTCGTCGGTGGTTCTGTTCCAAGAGAATATATCCGCCCAACCCAAGATGGTTTGGTTGATGCATTAAATAGAGGTTTAATCGCAGGTTATCCTGTAATCGATATCAAAGCAACCTTATTCGATGGTTCTAGCCACGATGTCGACTCCTCTGAAGCTGCGTACAAGATTGCTGCGTCAATGGCTCTTAAAGAAGCTGCCAAGAAATGTAACCCAGTTATTCTTGAACCAATTATGAAAATCGAAGTTACTGTTCCAGAACAGTACTACGGTGATGTTATCGGCGATATCTCTCGTCGTCGTGGTAATATGACAGGCGAAACCCAACGTGGTAACGCGAAGATCGTTGAGGCTGAAGTACCATTAGCAGAAATGTTTGGTTACGTCACAGACTTACGTTCGTTTACCCAAGGTCGCGGTAACTATACAATGCAATTCTCTCACTATGGAGAATGCCCAAGATTCATTCAGGATGAAATTATCAAAAAATCCGGAATGTCCAATCGCTAGTCTATATTAACACTTTGTGTTGATTTAGATTAAAACTTGCTATATTATGATTTCGTTGAATTTTACGAAAATCACACTTTAGGAGGAAATTCAAATGGCAAAAGCAAAATTTGATAGAAGCAAACCACACTTAAA
>OMVV01000030.1 GCA_900314585.1 uncultured Erysipelotrichaceae bacterium | reverse complement strand
AATTGAAGCTAAAATCTCTATTTTTAAAAAAAGCAAAGCTTTTGCTTCTTTTTGTCGTATCTTTTTATAAAAATTTATAAGATAATAGTTGTATGAATATTTTAGTTACTTATTTTTCCGCGAGTGGAGTTACCAAAGAAGTCGCCACAAAATTAGCGAAGTTTTTAAACGCTACTTTACAAGAGATCGAACCAAAGCAAAGATACACAAACGATGATTTAAACTGGATGAATAATAAGTCCAGAAGTTCGCTTGAGATGAAAGACAAATCATCAAGACCAGAATTTATCGATAACTTTGATTTATCAAATTATGATGTGATCTTTATTGGGTTCCCTGTGTGGTGGTATCGTGAACCATCTATTATTGATACTTTCCTTGAAGCCTATGATTTTTTAGATAAGAAGATTGTATTGTTCGCGACCTCTGGAAGCAGTGGCATCGATGGAGCGATCAAAAACGTTAAATCATTAAAAGGTAACCTCAATGTTGTTGATGGTAAAAGACTATCTTCAAATCCCAGCGAAGAAGAAATAAAAAGTTGGGTTAAAAATCTATCAATTTAACTTACATCAAAAAAATCTTTTATCGTGCGCGTCATTCAAGGTTAATGACTGCGCGCGCGAGACAATAAATTGTCTTTGACTTGAACAAATTTCTTTGTTTAAAATTAAAAGCGAAAAGGGGTTAAAAATATGGAAAATACCGAAAAGAAATTTTCATTAAAAACCTGGATGAGCATTCTCTTTTGGGGTGCTTTATGGGGTATTGTTGAAGCCACTCTTGGCACAATCTTACACTTACCAGGATTCGATGGCACAGGCATTTATTTTGCTTCAACCGCCATTGTTTTACCAATTGCTTATTGCTTAATGGCGAATTGCTACAAAAGAACTGAATCATTCTATTCCGTCTATTTAATGGGCATTGTTGCTGCGACAATTAAGTTAAGTGTCGCCTTTATCATTGGTTGGATTGATAGAGTGTATTTCCCGGCAATTTATATTGTTGTTGAATCCTTATGCATGGGTACTGCTTTAGCAATCTTTAGACCAAAGAATGTTCTTTCTTTAAGAACCTTTGGCGCTATCGTTGCTGCTAACACAGTTTATCAATTTTCATACTTACTTATCTGCGCAATCAATGGAAACAACGCTTTCGCATCAATGGAAGCTTGGGCTAAATCTGGTGAAAAATACTTATTCACAATGAATGGCTTAGCAATTGTTTATACTCTTGTTGTTGGTTCGATAGCATTTGGCTTATTTAAATTAGCTGAACATTACAATTTCAAATTTAAATTTGATTTGAATAAGCTTGTTACTTCGCCAATCGTTGCAGGTGTTGCGGTTGTATTATCATTTGCTTTCACAATTGGTTTAGCTGCTATCTAATTGATATTAGAATAGTTAAGAACGCTCACAATCGTGGGCGTTTTTTATATATAAATTTATTCAAACCGTAGTATAATATTTTGCGTACCTTATAAGGAGAAACATAATGAAACATTTAATTGTTGTAAATGGTAATGCAGGAAGTTACACCCCAGAATTTGAAGCAAAAATTGAAAAAGCTTTTAAAGGTTTAGATTATGAAGTTTATAAAACTACTGGTCCAAAAAGCGTTATTCCATTTTTAAAAGAATATCTTAAGAAGGCTAAAGACACCGTACGTGTTTATGCTTGCGGTGGTGACGGAACCGTTCACGAAGTCGTCAATGGTGTTGTTGGTTTTGATAACGTTGAAGTCGCGATTGTCGCAGTCGGTACTGGTAATGACTTTGTCAAAGTTTATGGCGGCAAAGAAAAATTCCAAGATTTTGAAAGCTTAATTAAAGGTAAAGCTCATCCAATCGATGTCTCTGAACTTAGTGGTGAAGGACTTAAAGGAAAGCTCTACAGCGTCAATGTCATCAACTTTGGTTTTGATGCAATCGTTGGAGCGATGGGTAACTACTATAAAGAAAATGGTCTTCCAAAAGGCGTTAAAGAAGGCACCAATCCATATGATTATGCTTTAAAGCATGATGCGATGAAACATGGTCGTTTCAATGACATTGAAGTATTCGCTGATGGTGAAAAACTCAATGAAAAGCAAATGCTTCTTGCCACCCTTGCCCAAGGTCAATACGTTGGTGGACAATTTAAATGCGCTCCAAAGAGCGATAACACCGATGGTCTTATCGATGTCTGTGTCTTGAAGACTATGACCTTTCTTGGATTAGGAATGATTATTGGTACATACACCAAGGGTAAGCACCTCGATAAGCCAAGAAAGAAAATCGTTTATCGTCAAGCTAAAGAAATCAAAATGTCTTCTCCAAAAGACTTTGATGTCTGCGTTGATGGGGAAATGATCAAGGGTAATAACTTCACTGTTAAAGTCGTTCCTGGTGCAGTTAAACTCGTCTTACCTGAATAATTATTTATTTATAAATAAGATAACAGTCACTTTGTGGCTGTTTTTCTTTTCTCTACCTAACGCGTGTCATATAATTAATGTATCTGTTTAACAAATAATGTAATCTAGCCATGTACTTGGTTAGATTTTCTTTTTATCTAACAAGTATAATCAATATATGCCGTTATCCTGCTTAAT